>JAUWYP010000006.1 GCA_030615765.1 Dehalococcoidia bacterium
GCCATGTGCAACTGGTCGTCGACCAGAAGGCCCCGCGCGACCCGCTGCACGTCCTGCACGGTCACCGCCTCCAGGAGCTGGATGACCTGATCGGGGGTGCGCACCTCGCCCAGCAGGAACTCCTGGCCCCCCAGCCAGCCGGCGACGTTGCGGGTGTCCTCCAGGCGCAGGAGCAGGCGGCCCTTGGCGAGCTCCTTGACCTTGACCAACTCCTCCTCCTCAACGCCATCGCGCAGGCGCACCAGCTCGCCAAGGATGACCTTGATGGCATCGACCGTCCTGGCGGGGTCGACGCCGGCGTAGACGGTGAAGGCGCCGCTGTCTAGGAAGTGGCTGACGTAGCTGTGGACGTCGTAGACCAGGCCCTGCCTCTCTCGCAGCTCGAGGAAGAGACGACTGCTCATCCCCTCGCCGAGGATCAACGACAGGAGGGCAAGGGCATGGCGGTCGGGGTGCTGTAGGGACAGGCCTCGTACGGCGAGGCAGAGGTGGGCCTGCTCGGTCTTCTTGTAGCGCAGGGCGCAGCGAGGGCCCTGGCCGTCCGTCGCCGGGGACCAGGAGGCGGGGGAGCCAGGCGGGCAGTCGCTCCAGAAGGCGTCCACCTGGTCCACGACCCGGCGGTGGTCGAAGTTGCCGGCGACGCTGACCACCATGTTGTTGGGCACGTACTGGTGGGCACGGTAGTCGAAGGCCGCCTGGCGGGCGATGGCCTTAACCGACTCCTCAGTGCCGGCCACGTCCCAGCCCAGGGGCTGGTCGGCCCAGAGGGCCTGGTCGATGACCAGGTCCACAAGCTGGCTAGGGGTATCGGCGATCATGGCCAGCTCCTCGAGGATCACCCGGCGCTCCTTCTCCATCTCCTGGGGGTCGAAGCGAGGGGAGCGTATCATGTCCACCAGGACGTCGAGGGCCAGGGGAAGGTGAGGCGCGGCTACCTTGCAATAGTAGACGGTGAGCTCGCGGTCGGTGGCGCCGTTGAGGATGCCGCCCACCCTGTCGATGGCCTCGGAGATGTCCTTGGAGGTGGGGCGCTTCTGGCTGCCCTTGAAGCAGAGATGCTCTACGAAGTGGGACAGGCCGGCCTCCTGCTTGCGCTCATAGCGGGAGCCCGCCCCGATGTAGATGGCGATGGCCACCGAATAGGTGTGAGGCATAGGGGCAGTGACAATGCGCAGGCCGTTGGCCAGAGTGGTCTTTTCGTACAAGGGGGTTACCCTCCAGGGCAGAAAAGCGAAAAGACGGAACAGAGCAGCAGCTCCTAGAACGTCGCCCGCCGCAATTGTAATGACGGATGCGCCTTACGATCAACGGCCGCGGTTAGCGTGCCCCTTGACTAGCCGCGACATGTACGCTAGTATTGTTGTGAACATATGTCCATAACCAACCCTGAGCGCTAGTCGTATGCCGAGACCAACCAAGTGGCGACGCGTGGCTTTCATGCCGCAGGTGACCTACTTCAAGCCGGCGGGGGTGCCTGCCCGGCTTCTGGAGGGCGTGGCCCTGAGCGTCGAGGAACTGGAGGCCATTCGCCTCAAGGACCTGGAGGGGCTACAGCAGGAGGAGTGCGCTGAAAGGATGCGCATCTCGCGCCCCACCTTCCATCGGGTGCTGGAATCGGCCCGCCAGAAGGTTGCCGATGCCCTCATCAATGGCAAGGCCGTTCGCATCGAAGGCGGCAACTTCGCCCTAGCCAGCCAACGTTTCAGGTGTCGTCGGGACGGCCACGAGTGGCGGGTGCCTTTCGAGGCAGTGGTGTCGAGGCTTCCCCTGGCCTGCCCGCGCTGTGATAGCCCAAGCGTGCTTCCGGTCCAGCCCGCTGGCCCCGCCTTGAGGGGCCGCGGCTGGGGACATGAGGGTGGCCGAGGCCACCGGCAAGGAGGAGGCCGATGATCTTCATCGATGAGGACAAGTGCACGGGCTGTGGCGATTGCCTGGAAGTATGCCCCGAGGAGGGGGCCATCGTCCTCCAGGAGGACAAGGCCATCATCAACCAGGAGCTCTGCAATAGCTGCACCGAGTGCGTGACGGTCTGCCCCGAGAGCGCCATCTACGAGGTGGAAGCGGCGCCGATGGTGCCGGAGCAGGCGCAACCGGTGCAGGTTACAAGGCAGTCCGCGCTGAGCCGGGCGCGGCCAGCGATAGTCTCCACTTTGGCAGTGGCCGCTCCCCTGGCCGTGGACGCGCTCACTGGGGTGGCGAGAAGGTGGCTGGAGGGGCGAAGCGTGGCCAGAAGGACTGGCGGCCAGGCGGAGCCAGCCCCCGGCGATCAGACAGGGCCGGGCCGCGGCGGCCGTCGCCGCAGGCAGCGGGGCAAAGGCCGCAAGTAGCAATGCGAGGAGGCATAGCGATGTCTATCCGAAGAGGCACAAGGGGCGCTCCCCTGGGCCACGGGCTCGGCGGGTCGATGATCTGCCGCTGCCCCAAGTGCGGGCACAGCGAGCCGCACCGGAAAGGCGTACCTTGCACTTCGGTTTCCTGCCCCCGGTGCGGCACGCGCATGCGCGGCGAGCGTTGCCGATAAAGAGCGAATTGACGAATCTTAGGAGGAGGTAGCGCAAGATGGGCAGAGGATACCGCTGGATGTACCATATTACCGGTCTTCCCGGCTGGATGAGAGGTGGCGGCCGGGGATGGGGCGGCGCTGGCTGGGGGTACGGTGGCGGCCCCGCGTACGCCGCTGGCCCCGCGTACGCCGCTGGCCCCGAGTACGGCGCTGGCCCCTACTGGCCCGGCCCTTGGGGAGCTGCGCCAACCGCGGCTCCAACTGTTGAGGACGAGGCCGCTTTCCTCAAAGAGGAGGCGGAGTCCGTCAGGAGCTATCTGGAAGGGATCGAGCGCCGCATCAGCGAGCTGGAGAAGCCGAGCGAGTAAGAAATCTGCCCGGAAACGGCGGAGCTTCTCGCCGGCCTGGTCTTAAGGATGAGGATAGGAGCAGCGGAATGAAGATCGCAGCTGTATCCGAGGACGGAATCAACGTCAGCCAGCACTTCGGCAGGGCACCCTACTATGTGGTCCTCACGGTCGAAGAGGGCAGGATCGTCGACAGCGAGACGCGCCCCAAGGCCGGTCACCACACCTTTGCCACCCAGGGGCACCCCAGGCTGGCCCGCAGCGAGAGGCACGGCTGCGACGCTGGCTCGCAGCCCAAGCATCAGAGGATGGCGGAGACGATCGCTGACTGCGACCTGCTCATTGCCGGGGGCATGGGCCAGGGGGCCTACGAGAGCCTCAAGGGCTACGGCATTCGGCCCATCGTCACCGACGTGGGCGACATCCGTGAGGCCGCCCTGCGATACCTGGAGGGCAACCTGCCCGACCTCAGGGAGCGCCTGCACTGACCAAATAGCAAGAGTCAGCGCTGGGGAGGGAGCGGCGTGAAGATCCTAGATGATGTGATAGCTACCCTCGGGGAAGATGCGCCGGTGCGGGAGGTGCGGGTCAGCCCCTTCTGGACAGCCGTGCTGAGTCGAGGATGCGGTCTGGCCTCGACCGTGGGACCCGGCGACCACGAGCACGGCGCCATCTATGTGGGGGAGGCCGGGAGGCTAGCGGGGAGGAGCGCCCTCGAGCTGACGGGGCTGGCGCACTCGGACAGCAGACTGGAGGCAGGCATCGGCCTGGCGGCGATCAACTCGCTGCTCGACGTGGATGAGGCGCGCTGTGTGGAACTCAACGCGGGCGAGCTGCTGGTCGAGCGGGGCCGGGGCAAGAAGGTGGGCCTGGTCGGCCACTTTCCGTTCGTGCCCGCGCTCCAGAAGGCGGCCGGGCGACTGTGGGTGATCGAGCTCCGTCCCCAGCCGGGCGACGTGGGGGCTGAGGAGGCCGAGGCCATCCTGCCGCAGGTGGACATCGCGGCGATCACCGGCAGCGCCTTCATCAACCAGACGGTGGAGCGACTGCTAAGCCTGTGCCGGCCCGAGACCCTGGTGATGGTTCTCGGGCCGAGCACGCCGCTGTCGCCGGTTCTGTTCGACTACGGCGTGGACGTGATCGCGGGGACGCGAGTGATCGACGCCGATCTGGCCCTGCGCTGCCTGAGCGAGGGGGCTACCTTCCGCCAGATAAGGGGCGTGCGTCTGCTCACGATGGAGCGAAAATAGTCCTTGGGGATTTTCGGGGGACTAGCAGAAGCCTGAGTCGGGCTGCCAGCCGGGGATGAACTTGCGCCACTCCACCTGCTCGTCCAGGTAGTGGTAGAAGGGGCGGTAGGGGTTGAAGGAGGGGCGAACGGGCTGGCGGATGAGGTGCATGTGTGCTTCGTGAGGGGTGCGACCGGCCTTGCGGTGGTTGCAGCTCTTGCAGGCGGCGACCACGTTCTGCCAGTCGTGCTGGCCGCCGCGATTGCGGGGGATGACGTGGTCGAGGGTGAGGTCTCGCGTATGGCGCCCGCAGTACTGGCATGTGTGGCGGTCACGCAGGAAGACGTCGCGGCGGCAGAGTCGTCCCTGCGGCCGAGGTCGTCGGATTAGGTAGCCGAGGCGAATAACGGAGGGGATTTCAAACACGAAGGTGGGGCTACGCAGGTAGCCCCGCCCGTTCTCCAATACCTCGGCTTTGCCTCGGTCCACCAAGACGAAGGCGCGGCGAGCATTGCAGACGTTGAGCGGCTCGTAATTCTGATTGAGAATCAATACGGCCGTGCCGGTCATAGGCGCATCATAGCAGAAGCGATTCTATGTTGCAATCGGGCCGCCGCGGCGCTATTTCTGGCAGTGGCGGCAGAAGCTGGTGATGCGCTGGTTGGCGGTGATCTCGGTGATGGGGGAGCCGCACTTGGGGCAGGGCTGGCCGCCGCGGCGGTGCACCTTGAGGTGGTCTCGGTACTCGTCTACCGGCAGGCCCTCGCTCTCCACGCGCTCGGTAACGATGGCCGCTGCTTGGCCGAGCACAGAGCGGATGGCCTGATAGAGGCGACCCTCGGCTTCCGGCGGTAGCTCTGTCCGCTTGCGGTAGGGGTGGATGTCGGCGGCGAACAGGATCTCGTCGGCGTAGGCGTTGCCGATGGCGGCTACCAGGCTGTCGTTGCGGATCACACTCTTGATCTGGCCACGGAAGTGCCTGAGCTGCTCTCGAAAGGTCTCCTCCGTAAATTGCTCCGATAGGGGCTCGGGGCCCAAGTCCGCGAAGAGAGGGAGCGAAGCGAAGTCGCCTTGCTTCACCAGGTAGACCTTGCCCATCCGCCTTTCGTCAAAGTAGCGCAGCTCGTGGCCATTGCTGAGAGCCAGCACGAAGCAGGTCTTGGGCCGGCGCTTCTCCTGGGGCAGGCGGTACTGGAAGCGACCGGTGAGCATGGGGTGTATGGCGAGGTAGTCCCCGCTCCTCAGGGAGAAGAGGACAAACTTGCCCCGTCGTTCCACCTCGCCGAAAACGTTGCCGGTGAGGGTGGCGATGAAGTCGTCCTTGGGGACGCGTATCACGATGGGAATTCTCACCGTCACGGCCTCGATGCCGACGCCGGGCAGGCGGCGATTGAAGAACTCGCGGTAGGCCTCGAGGTCAGGCAGCTCGGGCATGGGGACTAGACACCCTCCACATAGCGCGGGTAAGAACCAAAGATACGGAAGAAGGAGGCCTGGTCCTCGACCGCCTTCAAGACCTCAGCCACCGCCCCGTCGCTGCGATGGCCGGCCAGGTCCAGCAGGAAGATGTACTCGCCCAGGCGCTCCTTGGTGGGCCGGGATTCCACCTTGGTGAGATTGATGCCGCGGTCGGAGAACTCCTGCAGCGCGCTGACCAGCAGCCCCGGCCGGTCATCGGCGAAGGAAAAGGCGAGGGAGGTCTTGTCGTTCCCCGTGGGGGGATGGTCGGTCTCAGCCAGGACCACGAAGCGGGTGAGGTTATCGGAGCGGTCCTGGATGTCGTGGGCCAGGACCTCGGCGGCGTAGAGCTCGGCGGCACGGCGGGTGGCGATAGCGGCGGCGTTCTCGCGGGCCATCATCTCCTCGACGGCCGCCGCCGTGGACAAGGCAGCCACTATCTCCGCCTTGGGGAAGCAGCGCTCTACGAAACGCCGACACTGGCCCAGGGCCTGGGGGTGAGACAGGAGCACGTTGACGTCGGCGGCCTGCATGCCGGGGCGCACCAGAAGGCAATGGTCGACGGGCAGGACCAGCTCCCGCCTGATGGAGAGACGCGACTCGTGGATGAGGATGTCGAGGGTGTCGGTGACTGAACCCTCGATGCTGTTCTCGATGGCCACCACGCCCTCCTCGGCCATGCCCGAGTCGACGGCGGCAGCGACAGCGGCCACGCTGGCAAAGGGCAGAAGCTGGGCCTTGGGGTCGTGGCGGAGGGCCGCCTCTTCGCTGAAGGTACCCGACGGCCCCAGAAAGGCGATGCGTTTGGTGCTCATTCCGTCTCTTTAGCGGGGGTGGTGAAGACAGCCCTCAAGGCGTCCTCACTCTCGCGGCGGCAGACTGCCACCACCTCGTCGCCAGCGCGAACCAGTGTGTCGCTGGTGGGGATACGAGGCACTCCTTCCTCGTCGATGATGACGGTGATGAGGCACTGCTGGGGCAGGAGCAGCTCGCCAATACGCTTGCCGACCATAGCCGAGTGGAGCGGCACCTTGACCTCCACTATCTCCAGGCCGCCGCCCTTGATGGTCAGCAGGGGAATGAGGGGATGGGAGGGAAGCTCCTGTTCGATGTTAGCAAGGACAAGGGCGGTGGGGCTGACGGTGGTGTCGATACCCAGCTTCTTGAATACGGCCTCGTTCTTGGGGTTGTTGATGCGGGCGACGGTGCGGCGGACGTTGAACTTGCTCTTGGCGACCTGACAGGCGACCAAATTGTCCTCGTCGTCGCCGGTGAGGGCGATGAACAGGTCGGCGCGGCCGGTCCCGGCTCTCTCCAGGGTGATACCCTCGCAACCGTCGCCGCGCAGGACGATATCGCCCAACTCGTCGGCGATCTTCTGGCACTTGGCAGCGTCCTTCTCGATGACCAGCACCTCGTGGCCGTCCTCCACCAATTGCTTGGCGAGATAGTAGCCTGCCTTGCCACCGCCCACGATGATGATATACATGACTAGTCCTCGCCCGTCGGCGTTTCCGCCGGCTCCCTCTCCAGAGCCTGCTTCAACAGTCGCGCCACTTCCCTGGTGGGACTGATGGTCTCCAGCCCCAGGCTGTGGTAGAGCTCCTCGCGGATGGGGTCGAAGATGCGGCAGACGACCCTGGGGACGCCGAAGATGTGCTTGGCTATCTGGCTGGCCATGACGTTGCGGTTGTCGCCCGGCGTCACGGCGACAAAGGCGTCGGCGTCGGCCAGGCCTATGCGCCGGAGGACATCCTGGTCGATGCCGTTGCCGACCACGCAGCTCCCTTTGAAGTCGGAGGGAAGCTGGCCAAAGGCATCGGGGTCGATGTCCAGGATGGTGACCTCTTGGCCTTCACGGTCGAGGAGGGTGGCCAGCTCGGCACCCACGCGACCGCAGCCCATGATGACAGTCTTCATCTCACTCAGCCATGGGCAGGCGGATAAGCCATACCTCGCCGGGGGCGTTCTCCAGGACGTACTGAGTGACCTTGCCCAGGCGGAACTCCCCGGGGAGCGACGCCGGCTTGCCCCCCCGCGGCCAGGCCAAGCCCGCTCCTTCTGCTAGAGATCGCTTGTATCCCACGCCCAGGATGATGCCGTCCACGGCCCGCTCGATGGCCTCATCGACGATGGCGTGGGCAGCGTCTCGCGCCTGGAGAAGCTCTCCTTCCACCTGGAAGTCCACTTCCTCGGCGCGCTGCTCGGCACGGTTCAGCACTTCTTCTCCCTTGATAGCCTCAGGCCTCAGGTCGGCATCCAGGGGTAGAGAGCGGTGCACCTCTACAACATAGACGACGTAGACCTTCCCCTTGTTGCGCTTGGCCGTTGTACAAGCCAGGAAGACGGCCTCCATGCTGGCGTCCGAGCCATCGACCGGCACCAGAATATTTTTGAGCGTCATGCCAAGTCTTTCCGCCCCTCCCAACCACAGCCGAATAGACCTACCCTAAGAGCGAGTCAATTATATTAGCAGCAAAAGTCAACCGCAACACAACCTGGGCATTGGGCCGAAGAGCAGAGGGCGGCTAAGCCGCCCTCTGCTATACCTGACGGTCGTCATTTGTTGCCTAAGGGTCGACGGGCATGTCCTGACACTGCACGCCGGCGGCGGTGGTGACCAGCACCAGCAGGTTGTCGTACTTGTTGAGGTTGGTCATGTTGGAGAGCGGAGGGTCAGGACTGGCGGGCACGTAGCGCTGGAACGACTGGTTAAGGGCCACGTAGCGGTAGGCGATAACGTAGTTGCCGTCAATACAGCTCAGGACCGTGGCCGGGTCCGTACCAGTAGCACCGGTCCAGACGAAGTTGTTCCAGCCCATCGGCAGGTCGAAGGTGCGAGTGACGGGCGTGGGGGTGGGGCTGGGGGTGGGGGTGGGGCTGGGGGTAGGCGTGGGAGGAGGCTCTGTAGCCCAGGGGTGGAAGACGACGGCGCCGTGGACGTTGGCGCACTCGTTGTCGTCCTCATCATCATAGATCAGGGCGGCGATATCCGCCCTGGTGGTGGTGCCTTCCCAGTAGTTCCAGGTGGCGTTGACTGTGACCTCGGTGTCCGGAGGGCCAGCGCCGCATGACATCTCCACGAAGAAATCCGCTACGCCGTCAGGGGTACCGACGAACGTGTTGCCATCCTCGAGGCGGCCGCCGATGACTATCAGCGACTCGGCTGAGGGTATCTCATCGATGTAGATGCCCTCGCTGGCGGCATGGATGGTGTTGCCTACGACCCGGACGTTGAGGACGGCGGTGGCGTTGAGGTAAAGAGCCTCGAGGGCGCCCGATAGGTCATTGCCCGCTACCAGGTCCACGTCTTCATCCTCGATGACCACGCCACTGGTATTGGCGGCCCCTGCCACATTGTCACGTATGACGTTGTTGCCGCCGCCTATGGCCATGATTCCAACGTCATTGTCATCTACCTCGCTATCCTCCACCACGCTGCCGGTGGAGGCGTCGAGGAAGATCCCGTCGAGCCAGTTCACGGCCTCCACGTCCTGGACGGTGGCCTCGTCGCCGGTGACGTGAATGCCGATGTCGGTGCCATCGATGCCATCGAACCGCATGTGCCGGACGGTCACCTCATCGGCAGTGACAATGAAACCGTCGCTGGCACCCTCGATCACGACCTCGGCGCGGCCGGCCTCGGCGCGGCCCTCGATCGTCAGGCGGTCCTTGTTGACGGTGACGTTGCCATCGTAGATCCCCTCGCACACGATCACCGTGTCGTCTGGATCCGCCGCCGTTATGCCGTCGGCAATCGTGCTGGCGTCAGGAGCGTTGCACCCCTCCACATCGGGGAGAAGGTTGTCGTTGACGTAGACGACGTCCGGCGCCGCCTGGGCGAGCCAGCCCTGCCAGGTGCCCAGGCCAATCGTAAAGGCTGCCACCACCGCCACCAGTGCCACCACTGCTGTTCCAGAGCGCAGCCATTTCATGGTCAATCTCCTTCCATTGCTTGGCAAATCGCTATATCTCCCCGTTTCTATCACGCGCGCAGGGGTGTGTCAAGGGACGAGCCTAGGGAGGTGCGGGCAGGTCGAGCATCAGGACCTCCAGGGCGAGGCGGGGGTTGACGTTCTCCTCCAGGCGGCGCTTGGTGGCAGCCAACGAACGCAGGAAGACGACCACCTGGGCGGGGTCGTAGCGGGAGGCCTCCGCCTTCAGGATATCCCCCAGGTCGAGGTTGGTGATGACGTCCTGACAGCCGCTGGACGCCAGCAAGACATCCCGCCACCAGTCCCGCCAGAGGTCGAGGACAGCCAGGACGGTCGTCCGGTCACGCGAGAAGCGGCCGGCCACGTCGGAGGCGTAGCCGAATCGCTCCTGGATGGTACGCTCGGGGAGGGCGCGGATATCCGTGAGGGCCTCGTGGCGGACCCGCATCATCTCCTCATCCTGATGAGCGGCAATGGCCCAGCCCAGGCGACCCCGCGACAGGCGGGCCAGGAGCTGAGCCTGGCGGGGAGCCACCGACCAGCGCTGGCGCAAGGCCTCTTCCAGCTGGGGCAAAGGCAGGGGCGAAAGGTCCAGCCGCTGGCAGCGGGAGAGTATGGTGGCTCGCAAGGCCTGCGGGCGCGAGGTGATGAGGACAAAGAGGACGTCGGGGGGTGGCTCCTCCAGGGTTTTGAGGAAGGCGTTCTGGGCCGCCTCGTTCATGGCATCGGCGGGGTCGATGATGATGACGCGGCAGCGCCCCTCGAAGGGCCTCAGGCTCACCACCCGTCCCAGTTCCCGTATCTGGTCGATGCTGATGTCCTTGTGGATGCCGCCATCGGTCGCCTCTACGCCCACCACCTGGACGTCGGCGTGGATGCCGGCGGCGATGCGGCGGCAGGGGGAGCACTCCTGGCAGGGCGGCTCGGGCCCCTCACAGTTGAGGGCCTGGGCGAGCTCCAGGGCGAGGGTACCCTTGCCCACCTGGGGCGGCCCGACGAGGAGGTAGGCGTGGGCCCGCCTGCCCTGGGCCAGGCCTCGCTGAAGGGCAGCCACCGCCCTGTCCTGTCCGAGCGTCTGCCACACGGGAGTCGCCTAGCTCTCCAGGGGATACACGTCGCAGCGCATCAGGTCTTCGTAGGTCTCGCGGCGGCGGATCAGGCGAGCGGCGCCGTCGTTGACCATGACGATGGCCGGGCGGAGAAATGCGTTGTAGTTGCTGGCCAGGGGCAGGCAGTAGGCGCCAGCAGCGGCCACCGCCAGCAGGTCGCCCGCTTCCAGGCGGGGCAGGTCGACATCGCGAACGAGGACATCGCCCGACTCGCAGAACTTGCCGGCGATGGTCACCCGCTCCCCTTCTGCCTCGCCTACCTTGTTGGCGACCAGGGCCGAATAGCGAGCGCTGTAGAGGGCGGGGCGAATGTTATCGCCCATGCCGCCGTCCACCGCCACGTAGGTACGCACGCGCGGGATCTCCTTCCTGGCGCCGACCGTGTACAGGGCGACGCAGGCCTGAGCGACGATGGCCCGCCCCGGCTCCACCACCAGCCTGGGCAGGGGCAGGGAGTAGGCCCGGCAGGCCTCCACCAGGGCGGAGACGATGGCCGCCGCGTACTCGGCCATCGACGGCGCGGGGACGTCCTCCAGGTATTGGATGGCGAAGCCGCCGCCGGGGCTAAGCTCCGCGAGGCGGAAGCCGTGGCGCTCGCCCATCTGGGCGGCGAAGGCCATCGCCACGTCGACGGCTTCCTGATAGGGCTCCACCTGAGGGATGGGCGAGCCGAGGTGGAAGTGCAGCCCGACCAGCTCCACGGCGGGCAGGCTCAGGGCCTGCTTCACTGCCGCCTCCGCCTGGCCGGTGACGATAGGGAAGCCGAACTTGCTGTCGAGGACGCCGGTAGTGGTGTGGCGGTGGGTATGGGGGTCGACGTTGGGCGACAGGCGCAGGAGGATGGGCTGACGCTTACCCGCGGCCGTGGCCACCCGGTTCAGCAGGTCCAGCTCGTACGGGTTGTCGACCACCACGCGGCCGATGCCATAGTCCAGGGCCTCGCGGAGCTCCTGCTCCGACTTGTTGTTGCCGTGGAAGTAGATGGCCTGGGGCGGGAAGTCGACGGAGCGGGCGATGGCCAGCTCGCCGCCGGAGACCACTTCCAGATCCATCTCCTCCTCGGCCAGGAGGGCGGCGAGGGCCCGTCCCAGGTAGGCCTTGGCAGCGTAGCTGACGCCGCTATCGGCGTGGCGGCTGCAGAACTCGGAGCGGAACTGGCGGCACTTGTGGCGCAGGGTCTCCTCGTCGAAGACGTAGAGGGGCGTGCCGAACTCGCGGGCCAGCTGGACGGCGTCGCAGCCAGCGATGGTCAGATGGCCCTCGTCGTTCACCGCCGCGGTGAGCGGCAGGATGCCCGCCAGGGGCAGCTCGATGGATGATCTCTTCTTGGCCAAGGAAAGAATCCCCCGAATCTGAGGGCATTATACGTTTGACGGCGCGGCCGAGTCTAGGCAATATGGTGAGCCTGTCGAACCATGAGCCGCCGCTCCTCCTTCGACAAGCTCAGGATGAGCGGGAGAGGCGGTCCGACCCTCTGTCCCTCACCTAGAGTGCAACACGGCGCGGCCGAGTCTAGGGAAGGACGTAGAGGGTGCCGGTGGTCTCGTCGCGGCGGGCGATCTTCCCCTCGCTCTGAAGCTTGTGGAGGTGGGCCAGGAGCTGAACGCGGGCCATGCCCAGGAGTCGCCTGTCCAGCTCGGGGTAGATGTCGGCCAGCATTGTTTCGAGCCGGCCGCGTCCCTGGCCGACGGCGGTGAGGATCTGGCTTTCGCGCTCGTGGCGGTGGTCGATGAGCTCCTGGAGCTTGCGGGCGACGTCCCGCACGGGTGGGCCGTGGCCGGGGCAGAGCAAGGTGGCGTCGTAGGTCTGGAGCCGCTCGAGCGACTGCATGTAGAGGGCCATGTCGCCGTGGGGCGGCGGGAAGATGGCCACCGTGCCCAGACCGAGGACGGTGTCGCCGGTGAACAGCACACCCTCCTCCCGGAGGTAGAGGGAGATGGAGCCGAGGGTGTGGCCGGGCGTATCGATGGCCTCGATGGTGACGCCGCCCACCTGGAGCGTGTCGCCGCCCTGCAGGAGGCAATCGGGGGTGGTCTGAGCAGTGGCACGGCGCCAGGCGCGAAGGCGCTCGTCCATCGTCTGCGGCTCGGCGGGGATATCCGCGTTCTGGGAGGCAGCCGCCCGCCATTCGCTCAGGAGGCGCGCCTCCGTGGGGTGCAGGCAGATGGGGGCGCCGGTGGCCTGGCGGAGGGCGTGGGCGCCGCCGCAGTGATCAATGTGGTGATGGGTGACGAGGATGTGCGATAGCTTGAGGGCCTGCCCTGAGCCTGCCGAAGGGCCGGCCATACCATGGAGGTATTCGAGGCGTGGCTTAACGGAGGCCTCGTCGGGGTAGCCGGCATCGATGAGGGCGCCGTGACCGGCGTCGACCACGAGGTAGACGTTGGGGGCCTGCGGGCCAGCGTAGAAGGCCTGGGGCGCAGGTATGCTATGGACGCGAGGGGTTATCTCCATGCCCTTGCGCGGCCAATGTTAGCATATCTGCGAGGCCTGCGCCTCTTGCCGCGATGGGCGTGCCAGCGCCTCCCGGCGTACCAGGCGGCTGCGGCTGGCCGCCTCGGCTCTAGGGGGTGCAGGAGGCGAACATCCTGCCGTAATAGCCAATGAGGACGTCTCTGATGCTCAGCCAGCCGTCGGCCCCCAAGTCGGACCGCCGGTCGTATTTCTCGGGCACCAGGATCTTGCCGTAGAAGCCCTTGATGACGTCCGAGATGGTTATCTGGGTGTCGTTGTTCATGTCCGGCGGCCAGGCGGCGTGGTTGATGTCATCGGGGCAGGCGTCCAGCGGGTCGGTGCCGATGTACTCTTCGTGGGGGGTGGTGAACCCGTCGCAGTCATCGTCGCCGGGAGGCACAAACCAGGCCGTGGCGACTAGCGGACAGTTGTCGCAGGCATCGCTCGGGCCGTCGCCGTCGCAGTCGACCTCGTCGGGGCACGGGTCACAGGCATCGCCCAGGCCTTCACCGTCGGAGTCCGTCTGGTCGGGGTTATAGATGGTGGGGCAGTTGTCGCTGGCGTCGGGGATGCCATCGCCGTCCTCATCGGACGGAGGACCGGACAAAAAGACGTAGGCCCGCCCCTTGCCAGCGTTGTCGCCGCGTGCCCCCACGACGATGTCTGCCTTGCCGTCGCCGTTGACGTGGCCCACGGCCACCGACTCGCCGAAGCGGGCGTAGCGCTGGCGGCTGGGGGTGTCCACGGTGAAAAGGAGCGAGCCGTCGGCGCCAGAGAAGACGTAGGCCCTCCCCTGGAAGCGGTTGCACACCGGGTCCTCCCTGTGTGCCCCCACAGCGACGTCCGCGTCGCCGTCGCCGTTGACATCGCCCAGCGCGACTGACGAGCCGAACAGGGCCCACACCTGCGGGTTGGGGGTGTCCAAGGTGAAGAGGAGCGAGCCGTCGGCCCCCGAGAAGACGTAGGCCCGCCCCTGGGCGTCGTTGCCGCCCACATCCTGCACGTAGGCCCCTACGGCGATGTCTGCCTTCCCGTCGCCGTTCACGTCGCCCACGGCGACCGAGTTGCCGAAGCCGGGCTCCGGCGGGTTGGGGTTGTCTAGGGTCAAAAGGAGCGAGCCGTCGGCTCCGGAAAAGACGTACACCGACAAGTGGATCTTGCCCACAACGATGTCTCCCTTGCCGTCGCCGTTCACCTCGCCGATCGCCAGCGACTCGTGGAAACCATAGAGGCTGAAAAGCAGGGAGCCGTCGGCCCCCGAAAAGACGTAGGCCCCTCCCTCCGCACCGGCCCCCACGGCGATGTCTGCCTTGCCGTCGCCGTTCACCTCACCGACCGCCACTCCCTGGCCAAAGAGGCCCCACTCCTGCGGGTTGCCTGCGGGTTGCGGGTTGGGGGTGTCCAGGGTGAATAGGAGCGAGCCGTCCGCCCCCGAAAATACGTAGGCCCGGCCCTGCTGCTCGTTGCCATCCACATCCTCGTAGTGCGCCCCCACAGCGATGTCTCCCTTGCCATCGCCGTCCACGTCGCCCACCGCCACCGACCGGCCGAAGTAACCCTGCCTCTGCGGATTGGGACTGTCCAGGGTGAAAAGCAGCGAGCCGTCAGCGCCCGAAAAGATGTAGGCCCGCCCCTGGTACCGGTTGTCGCCCACATCCTCCTCATAGGCCCCTACGGCGATGTCTGCCTTCCCGTCGGCGTTCACGTCGCCCACCGCCACCGACATGCCGAAGTCGCCACCCCACACCAGCGGGTTGGGGGTGTCCAGGGTGAATAACAGCGTTTGCGCATTAGCGGAGGCCACGACGCCCGCCGCCAGCGCCACTAGTGCTATAAGAACTATCCGCAAAGCCTTCATATCGGCTTCTCCCTGATCACGGAGGGTCTAAACATAACCGCAAATAATATACTCAGGATAACTGGGCTGTCAACCCCCGCGGCGGGCCAGGCGCCCGGGGCTCGCTGCGTGGGCTCTAGTCGCACTCCTGGAAGATCCTGCCGTAATACCCAATGATGACGTCAGCGGTGGCGAGCCCGCCGTCGGCGTTGAAGTCGACCCGCCGGTCGTATTTCTCTGCCACTAGGACCTTGCCCAGGAAGCCCTTGATGACATCCGCGACGGCGATGTCAGTGCTCATGTCGATGTCCGGCGGCCAGGCATCCGTCCCGTAGTCTGTGGGACAGTCCGCCAGCTCGTCGGTGGTCATGTACTGCTCGGCGGTGTCGCTGAAGCCGTCGCCATCGGTGTCAGGGTCCTCGCAATCGTTGACGCCGTCGCCGTCCATGTCGGCATCCACCGCTATGACGCCATACTGAGGCGTCCAGTTGCCGTCGTGGATCTCGTCGACCGGAACGAAAGTGCCCGAACTATCAAACACGATAGTTCCACCTACCGCCGACAGGGTGACAACGCTGGTACCGGAACCAACCGCTTCGAACCGATAGCGGCCCAGCACCCCCAGTGAGCCGCCGGGCTCGGGGGCCATGCCCAAGTCAGCCACCGCTACCTGCAGCATACCGTCAGTGTCCGGCGAGCCTGTCTTGCAGACCTCATCGCCGAGATCGATCAGATTGCCGCCCGGCTCGGACGCCAGAAGCATATCGTGGTTGCAGGCGTTCACTTGGAGCTTGCTCGGGTCGTAGTTCAGGACGTAGTTGAAACCAGCAAGGTCTCGTTCCTCAGGGATGGCGTCCACGAAGACGTCGATGTCGAAGGTCTGGCCGCTGCTCACCCCGACACAGCGGTCGATGTTGCCTAGGGAGGTGGCGGTGTTGCCGCTGGGGCCGGCATCGATGCCGACAGTCTCGATGGCAGGCGTAGGCGTCGGGGTGGGTGTCGGGGTAGGCGTAGGTGTCGGCGTCGGTGTAGGCGTGGGCGTAGGTGTGGGTGTCGGCGTGGGCGTGGGCGTGGGTGTAGGTGTCGGCGTGGGCGTAGGCGTGGGCGTAGGCGTGGGCGTGGGCGTAGGTGTCGGCGTGGGCGTCCAATCGGGGCCCGGACAGGGCTCATCGATGGCTACGATGCCATGCACAGGTGTCCAGTTGGCGTCGTGGATCTCGTCGACCGGAATGAAAGCCGGCGAGCTATCAAACACGATAGTTCCACCTACCGCCGACAGGGTGAGAACGGTGATGCCGGAGCCGACCGCCTGGAGCTGATAGCGGCCGAGCACCCCCAGCGAGCCGCCGGGCTCGGGGGCCGCGCCCAAGTCAGCCGCTCCTACAAGCAGCGTACCGTCGGTGTCCGGCGAGCCTGTCTTGCAGACCTCGTCGCTGAGATCGACCAGATCGCCGCCCGGCTCGGACGCCAGAAGCATATCGTGGTTGCAGGCGTTCACTTGGAGCTTGCTCGGGTCGTAGTTCAGGAGGTAATTGAAGCCAGCAAGGTCTCGTTCCTCAGGGATGGCGTCCACGAACACGTCAATGTCGAAGGTCTGGCCGCTGCTCACCTCGATACAGCGGTCGATGTTGCCCAGGGAGGTGGCGGTGTTGCCGCTGGGGCCGGCGTCGATGCCGACGACCGTCTTGTCCGGAGGCGGGTCGGGGGACGCGCTGATGGCGGTACCCATGAGGACAACCGCCAGGGCTACCACTGCCAGAAAAACCATGCGCAAGGTGTTCATGGAAGCTACCCTCTGTTCGTCAAACCTCTACCCAGCAACGCAAACAGTGTACACCCGCCGACCGTCCCGTCAACTCCTGGGGCGGGCGTGGCGCCCGCGGCTGGCCGCGTGGGCTCTAGTTGCAGGTGTCGAAGATCTTCCCCAAATACCCCCTGATCACGTCGCCGATAAGCAGCTGGCCGCTGGCGTTGAAGTCGGCCCGCCGGTCGTATTTCTCGGGCACCAGGATCTTGCCGTAGAAGCCCTTGATGATGTCCCCGACTTGTATCTGGCCGTCCATGCCGATGTCCGGCGGCCAGGCGTCCGTGCCGTAGTCTGTGACACAGTCCGCCAGCTCGTCGGTGGTCATGTACTGCTCCTCTATGTCGGTGTAGGTGTCGCCGTCCATGTCGGGGCCGGCGATCTCCTGACAGTCGGGGGTGCCGTTGGCGGGGTTGCGGTCGTAGCCCTCGTCCGTCTCGCCGTCGTCGTCGTTGTCCACCCCATCGCAGTGCTCGGGGGTGCTGTCGAGATCGAGCGGATCTGACCCCTTGCCCGTCTCGTCGTCGTCCGAGTAGCCGTCGTTGTCGTCGTCGTCATCGCAGACGTCGCCCCAGTCGTCGCCGTCGCAGTTCTCCTGGCCGGAGTTGGAGTCGTCGGGGCAGTTGTCGCAGGCGTCGGCCCAGCCATCCCCGTCGAAGTCCCTCTGGCTGGGATTGTAGTCGTCGGGGCAGTTGTCGCAGATGTCGAACACGCCGTCTCCGTCCGAGTCCTGGGTTGGGCAGTCCTCGTTGATGGCTATCATGGCCACCCTGCCAACTGTGGGGTGGAGCTTCTGAGACGCGTACGCCTTTGTAAAGCCCCAAGCGAAACAGGCAGGGCCGGCCGAAATGGCGTCCAGGTCGATCCTGACGATCGTCCCCTCGCCGGCAATGCCGGTCTGCCAGTTGGTGTACGCGGCTGCGGCGTTCAAGCGAGACGGCATCTTCTGGGTAAAGCTGCCGGCGCCGACGCCGGGGAGCTTGATCAGGTCATCCCAGGTTACCGGGTCCACCCGGCCGGGGTCGTAGATCAGCCAGGCGTCGTAGCCCATGGGCGCCGGAGGCAGAGGGTCGCCGGTCACGTAGACATCGATCGTGTAGTCAGCGTTACCGTCGCCCAAGTCCCCCCCGAGCACATTGACCCGCACGCACGCTTCCACGTCTCCCAGGGTGTCGGCATCGTTACCCGTGGTCACGGGATCGATGCCCATGGTGACAGTCGTGCCCACCTCCCATGTAGGCGGGGGAGGGGTGCCACCATTGCAGCTCTGCATGAACATCGCCCGGTAGAACTGGACCACGTCGGAGACCACGCTGATGGCACCGTCACCGTTAAGGTCCAGGCGCTGTACGGCGGGGCTCCATCCGGGGTCCGCGTACAGGAGGCCGATGTTGCCCTTGTAGTAGAGCATGTCGATGAGGTCCAGCCGGGTGCTGTCGTCCATGTCCAGGGGCCAGGCGTTGAGACCGCAGCCCGAGTTGGGGTCGGTGCCCAGGTAGGCCTCGATGTCGTCGCTGAACCCGTCGTTGTCGGTGTCCCACGCAGCCCCGGCCTGGGGCGCCCCGCCGATGAGCGCCAGGACTGCAACGAGCAAGATCAGGCCAAGAATGCCATGTGCTTTCATATCGGCTCCTCCTCGATCCACCAAGGTCTAGACATAAGCGCAAATAGCATACTCGGAATAACTGGACTGTCAACCCCTGCGGCGGGCCGCCTCGGCTCTAGGGGGTGCAGGAGGCGAACATCCTGCCGTAATACCCAATGATGACGTCGCTGATGCCCAGCTCGCCGTCGGCGTTGAAGTCGGACCGCCGGTCATACGTCTCCGGCACCAGGACCTTGCCGTAGAAGGCCAGGATGACGTCCGCGATCTTTACGTTGGCGTCGTTGTTCATGTCCGGCGGCCAGGCGTCGTCGTTGATGTCATCGGGGCAGGCGTCCAGAGGGTCGGTGCCGACATAGTTTTCCACCGTCGTCGTGAACCCATCGCAGTCGTCGTCGCCTGCAGGCACGTGCCACGACGTGGCCGTCGTCGGGCAGTTGTCGCAGGCGTCGCCCCACTCGTCGCCGTCGGCGTTCTCCTGGTCAGGGTTGTAGACGTCCGGGCAGTTGTCTTCCGCATCTGGGACGCCGTCGCCGTCGACGTCAGCCAAGAAGACGTAGGCCCGCCCCTGCTTGTCGTTGCCGCCCACATCCTCGCCGGGCGCCCCCACGGCGATGTCTGGCTTCCCCTCGCCGTTCACGTCACCCACCGCCACCGACTCGCCGAAGTAGCTCTCGGTCTGCGGATTGGGGGTGTCGAGGGCGAAAAGGAGGGAGCCGTTGGCCCCGGAGAAGACGTAGACCCGCCCCACGCCGCTGGTGCCGCCCACATCCTCCCCACCGCTCCCCACGACGATGTCTCCCTTGCCGTCGCCGTTCAGGTCCTCTACCGCCAGCGTCCAGCCGAACCAGGCCTGCGCGTGGGGATTGGGAGTGTCCAGGGTGAAAAGCAGGGAGCCGTTGGCGCCGGAGAAGACGTAGGCCCGCCCCTGGTCCCAGCCGCTGTCCACATCCTCCCAGTACGCCCCCACGGCGATGTCTGCCTTGCCATCGCCGTTGACCTCGCCCACCGCCACCCCCCGGCCGAAGCGGGCGCTGTACTGCGGGTTGGGGGTGTCGAGGGTGAGAAGCAGGGAACCGTCGGCCCCGGAGAAGACGTAGGCCCGCCCCTGGTTGGGGTTGGCACCCACATCCTCCTCCTCCGCTCCCACGGCGATGTCTGCCTTGCCATCGCCGTTCACGTCACCCACCGCCACCGAGTCGCCGAATTCCTCCGCTAGCGGGTTGGGGGGGGCAGGGTGAGAAGGAGAGAACTGCCGGAGAAGACGTAGGCCCGCCCGGTGCCGGCCTCGCCTTCCGCTCCCACGACGATCTCTGCCATGCCATCGCCGTTCACGTCACCCACCGCCACCGAGGAGCCGAAGTCGCCGCTCTCCTGGGGGTTGGGGCTGTCCAGCCAAAGGACCAGCGGCTCGTCGAGGAAGAGGACGAGGTAGGCCCGCCCCTGGTTCGGGTTGGCGCCCACATCCTCGTAGGGCGCCCCCACGACGATCTCTGCCTTGCCGTCGCCAAAGAAGTCCCCCACGGCCAGCGTCTCCCCGAACCGGCCCTCCGCCTGCGGGTTGCGCGTGTCCAGGGTGAAAAGCAGCGAGCCGTCGGCGCCGGAGAAGACGTAGACCCGCCCCTGGTCGGCGTTGACGCCCACGTCCTCGTCGGGCGCCCCCACGGCGATGTCTGCCTTGCCATCGCCGTCCACGTCACCCAGCGCCACCGACCAGCCGAACCAGGCATCGGCCTGAGGGTTGGGGGTGTCCAGGGTGAGAGCTGGCGAGAGGCCGGCACACGAGAAGACGTAGGCCCGCCCCTGGTTGGCGTTGCCGCCCACATCCTCGTTGGGTGCCCCGACGACGATCTCTCCCTTACCGTCGCCGTCCACGTCACCCACCGCGACCGACAGGCCGAAGTAGGCGTTCGCCTGGGGGTTGGGGGTGTTCAGGGTAAAAAGGAGCGAGCCGTCAGACCCGGAGAAGGCGTAGGCCCGCCCCTGGTCGACGTTGCCGCCCACATCCTCGCCGTACGCCCCCACGGCGATGTCTGCCTTGCCGTCGCCGTTCACGTCCCCCATCGCCACCGAGAAGCCGAAGGCGGCGTGAGCCTGCGGGGTGGGGGTATCCAGGGTGAAAAGGAGCGAGCCGTCGGCACCGGAGAAGACGTAGGCCCGCCCCTGGTCCTCGTTGCCGCCCACATCCTCGCCGTACGCCCCCACGGCGATGTCTGCCTTGCCGTCCCCGTTCACGTCGCCCATCGCCAGCGAGCCGCCGAAGTAAGCGTGCGCCTGCGGGCTGGGGCTGTCCAGGGTGAAAAGGAGCGAGCCGTCGGCCCCGGAGAAGACGTAGGCCCGCCCCTGATCCTCGTTGCCGCCCACATCCTCCGGCGCCCCCACGGCGATGTCTGCCCTGCCATCGTCGTTAACATCGCCCACCGCCAGCGAGCTGCCGAAGTAGGCGTACACCTGGGCGTTGGAAGTGTCCAGGGCGAAAAGGAGCGAGCCGTCGGTGCCGGAGAAGACGTAGGCCCGCCCCTGGTCCTCGTTGCCGCCCACATCCTCGTCGGGCGCCGCCACGGCGATGTCTACCTTCCCGTCGCCGTTCACGTCGCCCACCGCCACCGAATAGCCGAAGTGGGCCCACGCCTGCGGGTTGGGGGTGTCCAGCGTGAAAAGGAGGGAGTGGGGAGGCGCCCCGGAAAAGACGTAGGCCCGCCCCTGGCCAGCGTTGCCGCCCACATCCTCAAGGGGGGCCCCGACGGCGATGTCTCCCTTGCCGTCGCCGTCCACATCACCCACCGCCACCGCAAAGCCGAAGTAGGCGTCCGCCTGGGGGTTGGGAGTGTCCAGGGTGAAAAGGAGAGAGCCGTCGGCACCGGAGAAGGCGTAGACCCGCCCCTGGTCGGTGTTGCCGCCCACATCCTCGCCGCCCGTGCCCACGGCGATGTCTGCCTTGCCGTCGCCGTTCACGTCGCCCATCGCCAGCGAACTGCCGAACCAGGCGTTCGCCTGCGGGTTGGGGGTGTCCAGGGTAAGTAGAAGCGTTTGCGCGTTGGCGGAGGCCACCAGACCCGCCGCCAGCGCCACTAGTGCTATAAGAACTATCCGCAGAGTCTTCATGTCGATGACTCCTTGATCCACGAAGGTCTAAACATAACCGCAAATAGTATACTCAGGATAACTGGGCTGTCAACCCCTCCGGCGCTTTCCGTGCAGGAAACTTCAGCCGCTTGGCTTAACGAACGGGGAACAGGCAACGAAGGGCGGTGTCAAGACATGCGGCGGGTCCGTCTTGCCTATCTGCACCGCCGAATAGTACAATGAGGGCACGATGGCTGTGGAAAAGGGCACGTACGTCGTTAAGAAGGGGCTGGCCCAGATGCTCAAGGGCGGCGTTATCATGGACGTGGTGACGCCGGAGCACGCTCGCATCGCGGAGGAGGCGGGGGCGTGCGCGGTCATGGCCCTGGAGCGCGTGCCGGCCGACATCCGCGCCGCCGGCGGGGTGGCGCGCATGGCCGACCCGGGGGTGATCGCGGCGATCATGGAGACGGTCACCATCCCGGTGATGGCCAAGTGCCGCATCGGGCACTTCGCGGAGGCGCAGGTGCTGCAGGCCATGGGGGTGGACTTCATCGACGAATCGGAGGTGCTGACCCCCGCCGACGAGGCCCATCACATCGATAAGTGGCCCTTCAAGGTGCCCTTCGTGTGCGGCTGCCGCGACCTGGGCGAGGCGCTGAGGCGCATCGGCGAGGGGGCGGCGATGATCCGCACCAAGGGGGAGGCGGGCACGGGCAACATCGTGGAGGCGGTGCGGCACATGCGGGCGGTGACGGACGGCATCCGCAGGCTGCACTCTATGCGTGAAGACGAACTGATGGCCGAGGCCAAGGCGCTGGGGGCGCCGTACGAGGTGGTGAAGGAGGTGCACGAGACGGGCAGCCTGCCGGTGGTCAACTACGCCGCCGGCGGCGTGGCCACGCCCGCCGACGCTGCCCTGATGATGCAGCTAGGAGCCGAGGGCGTGTTCGTGGGCTCCGGCATCTTCAAGTCGGACGACCCCGAACAGCGGGGCAGGGCCATCGTTAAAGCGGTTACAAACTACAACGACCCCGAGATCGTCGCTGAGGTATCGCGCGGGCTGGGAGAGCCGATGCGCGGCCTGGACGTGCGGTCCATGCCGGACGAGGAGCGGCTGGCTGCGAGAGGGTGGTAGGGATGAGACAACAGAAGGTACACGTGGTGCTGTGGCAGGACGGTGACCAGTGGGTGGCCTGGTGTCTGGAGTATGACATCGCCTCGCAGGGAAAGAGCGAACGGCACGCGATGGAGATGATCCAAGAGGCCGTAGAACTGCACATCGAAGACATGACGCGGGAAGAACTGGAGGGGGAGCTCATTCCGGTGGAGTCCACGCCGATTGTCCGGGAGATGACCATCCGTGCCCCGGCGATACTCAAGTGATGAGGTGATTCGCGCTCTGTCTAGAGTCGGTATCGAACCGGTACGACAGCGAGGAAGTCACGTCAGATTGCGGGGAGTCTTCAGGGGCGGAACTCGGCACGTGACGGTGCCGACCGGCCAAGCCAACCTCCACCCGAAAACGCTTTCCACGATACTGCGACAGGCCGGCATCACTCGGGAGGAACTAGCAAGATTGGCCGAAGGAGCGGACATAGGATTGCCATGACCCGCATTGGCGTCCTGGCGCTGCAGGGTGACTTCGCTGAGCATGTCGACATCTTTCAGCGACTGGGCATCGATGCGCGCGAGGTGCGCCAGCCGCAGGAGCTTAGCGGCCTCGACGGGCTGGTGATCCCCGGCGGCGAGAGCACCACGATCGCGTGGCTCATCTCCGAGTTCGACCTCCTGGAGCCACTGCGAGAGCGGGCCCAAAATGGCTTCCCCGTCTGGGGCACCTGCGCCGGCATGATCGTCCTGGCGCAGCGGGCGAGCGAGCTGGAGTGGCCCACCCTGGACGCCCTGGCCATCGCCGTGCGGCGCAACGCCTTCGGGCGGCAGGTGGACAGCTTCGAGGCCGACCTGGCCGTTCCCGCCCTGGGTCAGCAGGCCTTCCACGCCGTCTTCATACGGGCTCCCATTGTGGAGGAGGTGAACGATGGAGTGGAGGTGCTGGCCAAGCTGGAGAATGGAAAGGCGGTTGCGGTGCGCCAGGCCAACGCGCTGGCCACCGCTTTTCATCCCGAGCTGACGGAAGACGACCGTTTTCACCGCTACTTCATCGATATGGTGCGAGCGCACAAGGATGTCCAAGCCTAGCCCTGCCGTCGCTATCAGGCCTCTGCGGCCGGCCGATGTGGTGCTGCTGGCCTCGCTCTGGGCGAGGGGCAAGCCTCCCTTTGGCCCCGCCTACCGCAATGAGGCCCAGACGTGGGAGCGCCTGGGCCTGGAGGAAGCTGGGTTCCGTCTGATGGAGTGCACCCTGAAGGAGTGGCTGCCACTGGCCGACCGCCGTCATAGCTGGATAGCCGCTCGCGGGCTGAGGGCCTGCGCTCTGGCGTCGGTGCGGCCGCGCTGTAGTTCCAGCGCGTGGGAGGTGGACTACCTTATCGCCGGCCGGGGAGACGAAACCCTGTGCTTGACGCTCGTGGAGCAGTTGACCCAGGGACTGGGACGAGCCGGCGTGGAGAAGGTCTTCGTCAGGCTGAAGGCCGACAGCCCGCTGCTGGGGACGATTCGTCAGGCTGGCTTCTTCCCCTACCTGAAGGAGCGCCTCCTGGCCATCGATAGGGCGCCGCAGGGCCTGGAGCCGGCGAAGCTGCCCCTGCGAGAGCGTACCTTGGCCGACGCTCTGCCTCTGTTTCAGCTATACAATGCCGCTGTGCCGGCGGCCGTGCGCCGCAACGAGGCCCCCACCCTGCGCGAGTGGGTGGCCGTCCAGGAGAAGGGCCGCTGGCAGCACATGATAGCGATGGGGACAGAGGGCCCCAGTGCCTTGTTGCGCCTCTCCAAGCGCAATCGGGCGGGCCGCTTCAGCCTGCTGACCCAGCGAAGGCAGGATGTTCCGCTAGACTACCTGCTGGCTGCCGCTCTCAACCATCTTGCCGACAGGCGGCCCATCCTTTGTCTGGTGCCCGAATACCAGAAGGCGGTGGCCCACCGCCTGGAGGAGATGGGCTTCAGGGCAGTGGGCGAGTACGTGGTCTTGGTGAACCGCCTGGCTCGACCGGTGGAGGAGGCCGTCCCGGTAGCGGAGGGGGTTCAGCAGGCCTATCCAGTGAGCTAATAGAATGAACACGCTAAGAATAACCGACGACCTGGACGCCATGCTCGATGTGCTGCCGCCGCACGTTCGCGACCCGCTGCGGGAGCGGCCGGACAATTTCGAGCTGCTGGAGGTGGTGCTCGACCTGGGCCGCCTGCCGGAGGCGCGGTACCCCGAGCAGGAGGTAATCCTCAGCGAACGGGAGGTGACCCAGGCCGACCTGGAGCACGTCGTGTCCCGGATCGGCGAGTTCACCGGCGACAATCGGGCCGGCATCGAGCGGACCCTCCATCGCATATCGGCCATCCTCAACCGGCATGGGCGCATCGTAGGCCTCACCTGCCGCGTCGGGCGGGCCGTCTTCGGGACGATCCGCATCATCGAGGACCTGGTGAAATCGGGCCAGAGCACCCTGCTTCTGGGGCGACCGGGCGTGGGCAAGACGACCATGCTGCGGGAGGTGGCCCGCTTCCTGGCAGACGATCTGAACAAGCGGGTGGTGGTGGTGGACACCTCGAACGAGATCGCCGGCGACGGCGACATCCCCCACCCGGGCATCGGGAGCGCCCGGCGGATGCAGGTGGCGACGCCGACGATGCAGCACGCGGTGATGATCGAGGCGGTGGAGAACCACATGCCGGAGGTCATCGTCATCGATGAGATCGGCACCGACCTGGAGGCAGCGGCCGCTCGCACAATCGCCGAGCGGGGGGTGCAACTGGTGGGCACTGCGCACGGCAACACGCTGGAGAACCTGATCATGAACCCCACGCTGTGCGACCTCATCGGGGGCATCCAGTCGGTGACCCTGGGAGACGAGGAGGCGCGGCGTCGCGGCACCCAGAAGTCGATCCTGGAGCGCAAGGCGCCGCCTACCTTCGACGTGGTGGTGGAGATCCAGAACTGGGAGAGGGTGTCCGTACATGGCAACGTGACCGAGACGGTGGACGCCATCCTGAGGGGCTACGAAGTGGCCGCCGAGATTCGAGAGCTGACCAAGGAAGGCCAGATGCAGGTGGTGGCCTTGCCAGCGCAGGCGCGACAGAAGCGGGCGCTGGAGGAGCGCGGCCCGGTCGTCGCCGGTCGCGAGAGGCATATCTACCCCTTTGGCGTCTCGCGTCGGCGACTGGAGCAGGCCATCCGCCAGATGGGCATGGCGGCCACCATCGTCGATCAGCTGGGCGACGCTGATGCGCTGATCACCCTTCGCAACTACTATCGGCGCAAGCCGCAGCTCCTGCGCGACGCGGAGGAGCGGGGCGTTCCCATCTACGTTATCAAGAGCAACACCGTGCTCCAGATGGAGCAGTGTATCGTCTCCATGCGCGGCGAGCGAGGGCAGGACCCGGTCCTGTCCGCCCTTCAGGAGGCGGAGGAGGCGATCGGCGACATCATGAAGGGCAGGCGGTCGGCGGAGCTATCGCCTCAGAACGCCTACATTCGCCGCCTGCAGCACATGCTGGCCCAGCGCTACAACCTGAGCTCGCGCAGCCTGGGGCAGGAGCCGCAGCGACGGGTGCGCATCCTGCCGGGCAGAGGCGAGTAGCCCTTCTATGACCTCAGCGAAACGGGGCCTGTTCATCAGCCTGGAAGGGGGCGAAGGCGCCGGCAAGTCCAGCCAGGCGCAGGCCCTCAAGGCGCTCCTCGAAGCGAAAGGATTCAGCGTCACCGTCACCCGCGAGCCCGCCGGCTGCCCGCTGGGGCAGCGGGTGCGGGAGCTTCTGAGCGACCCCTCGCTGGAGCTGAACGCCCGCAGCGAGCTGTTCCTGTTCGTGGCGGCGCGCGCCCAGCACGTGGCGGAGGTGATCCGGCCGGCGCTGGAGCGAGGGGAGGTGGTCATCTGCGACCGCTTCGACGACTCCAGCATCGCCTACCAGGGCTACGGGCGGGGGCTGAGCCTGGACGACGTGCGGCTGGCTAACCGCATCGCCACCCAGGGCCTGGTGCCCGACCTGACAGTGCTCCTGGACGTGCCGGTGGAGACGGGCCTGGCGCGCAAGCAGGGCGAGAACGCCCCGGACCGCATCGGGCAGGAGGGGGCGGAGTTCCACGAGCGGGTGCGCCAGGGCTACCTGGCGATGGCGGGCGAGGAGCCGGAGCGCTTCCTGGTGGTAGACGGCACGATCCCCCCTGAAGAGATAACGCGCACGATCTGGCGGCGTCTGGAGCCGCTGCTTCTCGGATAGGCCCCCTACGGCTGTCCGCCCGCAGCGCTTAATTCTCTGGCTCCCGGTTCTATGCGGTACTTCCCCTGTTGACATTTGCGGTGAGCGCTATTACCATAATGACGCTGTCCGGCCTGGCATAAGCACTCAGGGGGTGCCGCGATGCGCACGTACGTAAGGCTAGGGCTGCTGCTGGCGGTGGTGCTGGCGCTGGCGGTGCTGGCGGAGGGAGGGACACCCGCCTACGCTTGGACCTACCCCGCCGCCCTGAACACCGCCGCCGCCACCGACTCGGGGGAGGATAGGCACCCCCAAGTGACGACCGACGGCGCCGGCAACTGGCTGGCGGTCTGGGATTCCACCTGGTGGAACGTGGGCGGCGGCATCGGGACGGACCGCGACATCCTGGTGGCCCGCTCCATCGACAACGGGGCCACCTGGACCGCTCCGGCCGCGCTCAATACGAACGCCGCCTCCGACTCAGGGCATGACAGTGAGCCTCAGGTGGCGACCGACGGCGGGGGCAACTGGCTGGCGGTCTGGTATTCCGATGAGCCGAACCTGGGGAGCGGCCTCGAGACAGACTACGACATTCTGGTCTCCCGCTCCACTGACAATGGAGCCAGCTGGACGGCCCCCGCCGCCCTCAACACCAACGCCGCCACCGATTCCAGAGGGGACCATCACCCGCAAGTGACGACGGACGGCGGGGGCAACTGGGTGGCCATCTGGACCTCCACTGAGAACCTGTTCGATCCCAACCTTGAGGCGTTCATCGGAACGGACGGCGATATCCTGGTGGCCCGCTCGACGGACAACGGGGCCACCTGGACGGCTCCCGCCGCCCTCAACACCAACGCCGCCACCGACTCGGGCGGCGACAGTTTCGCCCAAGTGGCGACCGACGGCGGCGGCAACTGGCTGGCGGTCTGGCGCTCCGTTGAGAACCTGTTCGATCCGAACCTGGAGGCGTTCATCGGCACGGACTACGACATCCTGGTGGCCCGCTCGACCGACAACGGCGCCACCTGGACGGCCCCCGCCGCCCTCAACACCAACGCCGCCACCGACTCGGAGGCTGACATCGAGCCTGACATCACGAGCGATGGCGCGGGCCACTGGGTGGCGGTGTGGGGTTCCTGGGAGGACCTGGGCGACATCGGGACGGACTCCGACATCCTGGTGGCGCGCTCCACCGACAACGGGACCACGTGGACGGATCCCGCCGCCCTCAATACGAACGCCAGCAGCGACTCGGGCATCGACAGTTTGGCTGAAGTGACGACCGACCGCGCGGGCAAGTGGGTGACTGTCTGGAATTCCTTTGATGACCTCGGGGGCACCATCGGGACGGACCGCGACATCCTCGTCTCCCGCTCGACGGACAACGGCGCCAACTGGACCTGGCCCGCCGCCCTCAATACGAACGCTACCACTGACTCGGGGCTTGACGAATTGCCTCGACTGGGAACCGACGGTGCGGGCCATTGGGTGGCGGTCTGGGAGTCCTGGGACAGCCTGGGCGGCACCATCTACACGGACGCCGACATCCTGTATGCCACGTGCTCGCCGCTGGACGCCGACTGCGATGAGATCCCCGACGCAAGCGACAACTGCCCGGACGACTACAACCCGGGCCAGGCCAATGCCGACGGGGATTCATGGGGCGACGCCTGCGACAACTGCCCGACGACGGCCACGCCGTGGTATACGCCCGCCGGGGACGAGGACTGCGACGGCTTCACCACCGCCGTCGAAGAGTACGTTGGCACGGACCCCCTGGACGCCTGCGCCGACGATCCCAGCGACGACGCCTGGCCGCCGGACATCAACATGGACACGCAAATCCTCGTCGCGGACGTCATCGTGGCCTTCTACGGCAAGATCCTAGTGCCGGAGAACTACGACCGGCGGTCCGACTTCAACATGAACGGCCAACTGGAGATCAGCGACGTGATCATTGGGTATTACGGCAGGATCTTCGACACCTGCTCCTAGAGCCCACGCGGCGAGCCCAGGGCGCGTGGTGCGCTAGGAGGCCGCGGCTGGGGTAGGGCTGGCAGGCGCCCGGTACTGGGGGATGAATCCCCCAGCTTGTTGAAACCTTTCCATACACCCAATCCACCAACTATGGACCAATTACAAGCGCGGCCCCTCCTTGTGACGTACAGCATCCCGCTCATCCTGAGCTTGTCGAAGGACCGGGGCTCATGGTTCGACAGGCTCACCATGAGCGGGCCATGTCTCCTTGAGCGTGGCTGGTGGCGATGCTAGAATCGTGACCAGCCATGCCAGCGAGAAGGATCAGCGTCCGCGCTCCCGCTACGACCGCCAACCTGGGCCCCGGGTTCGACTGCCTGGGGATGGCGCTTGACCTGTGGGCGGAGGTGGTGGTCAGCGCGTCCGACGAGCCACTGCCCCCGCCGGGTCCGCCGCTGGGGGGGATGGTGGTGGAGGCAGCCGAGCGGCTGTTCGCGCACCTCGGCAAGGAGTCACCGGCGGGTCTGACCGCGGAGTTCAGGCAAGAGATACCGGTGGCTCGCGGCCTGGGGGCCAGCGCCGTAGCGCGAGCGGCGGGGCTGCTGGCGGCGAACGCTCTCCTGGGCGAGGCGCTGGAGCGCGAGGAGATCCTGGCGCTGGGGGCTGAGCTGGAGGGCCACGCCGACAACATGGCGCCCGTACTGTTCGGCGGGCTTCAGGTGGCGGTGCACGAAGGCGAGAGCGTGTTTCACGCCGGGCTGGCCGCACCCGCGGGCCTGAGGGCCGTCCTGTTCGTGCCGGACATGGAGATGCCCACGCAGGAGAGCCGCCAGGTGCTGCCCGACTTCCTCTCGCGGGAGGATGCGGTCTATAATATTGGCCACGCGGCCCTACTGGTGGCGGCGCTGGCCTCGGGGAGGGTGGACCTGCTGGACGTGGCCACTCGCGATCGACTGCACCAGCCGGCGCGGGCGAAGGTCTTCCCGGCGATGGAGGCGATCTTCCAGGCGGCCCGCCAGGCGGGAGCCCTCGGCGTGTTCCTGTCGGGCGGCGGGTCGACCGTCCTCGCGCTGGCGTCGCGGAACGAGGAGGCCATCGCCCAGGCGATGGCCGAGGCCGCGGCCGGGGAGGACACGAGCGGCCACACGATCGTCACGGCTCCCAGCAATGCGGGAGCGCAAGTAGTGGAGGAGGGTTGAGGGAAAGCGATGGCTATCATTGTTCAGAAGTACGGCGGCACCTCCATAGCGGATGCCGAGAAGATCAAGAACGTGGCGCGGCGGGTGGGCGCTCGGCGCGACAAGGGCGACGACCTGGTGGTAGTCGTCTCGGCGATGGGCAAGACCACAGACCAGCTCATCGACCTGGCGTACCAGATGAGCGACGAGCCGGAGGACCGCGAGATGGACGTGCTCGTGTCCACCGGCGAGACGGTATCGAGCAGCCTGATGGCCATGGCGCTGCGATCGATGGGCTATCCGGCGATCAGCCTGTCGGGGGCGCAGGCGGGCATCGGCACGGAGGCGCGGTACGGCCGCGCTCGCATCCTCTCGATCGACCCTGAGCGCATCCACAAGGAGCTGAAGGAAGGGAAGATCGTGATCGTGGCCGGGTTCCAGGGGATCTGCGAGGAGATGGACATCACGACCCTGGGGCGTGGCGGCTCGGACACAACGGGCGTGGCGCTGGCGGTGGGCCTGAAGGCAGACAAATGCGAGATCTACAGCGACGTGGACGGCATCTACACCACCGACCCCCGCGTCGAGCCGAATGCGCGCAAGCTGAAGGAGATAAACTACGAGGAGATGCTGGAGCTGGCCACCTACGGCGCCAGGGTGATGCACAACCGGGCGGTGGAGCTGGGCAAGGTGTACAACATGCCCATTCTGGTGGCATCCAGCACCCGCGACGTGCCGGGGACTCTCATTCACGGAGGGACAGAGATGGTAGAGCAGCGAAACAAGGTAAGCGGCATCGCCTCCGATTCGGACGTGGCGAAGGTGACGGTGCGCGGCGTGCCCGACCGGCCGGGGATCGCCGCCGGCCTGTTCGGGCCGCTGTCGGACGCGGGCATAAGCGTGGACACCATCGTCCAGAACGCCAGCGTGGAGAACATCACCGACCTGACGTTCACCGTGGCCCGCAACGACCTGGATAAGGCGATGAAACTAGTGGAGTCGCTGGGCCGGAAGATCAACGCCAGCGAAGTAGTGTACGACCTCCATCTGGCCAAGGTGAGCATCGTGGGAGCGGGGATGCAGAGCGGGCCCGGCTATGCGGCGACGATGTTCCGCACGCTGTTCGACGAGGGCATCAACATCGAGCTGATCACGACGAGCGAGATCCGGATCACCTGCATCATCGACGAGTCGAAGGTGACCGAGGCCGTGCGCGCTCTCCACAAGGCGTTCGAGCTGGAGGAGCCAGACTAGGCCGCCTGGCTGCAGAGGAAGCGAAGAGGGGTGCCGGTTTGGCACCCCTCTTGCCTTTGTCCTGTTGCTTGCTTCTAACGGTCGTTCCCCTAGAAGGACTGCATGTCGCCCACGCGCTGGCCCGCGCTGAAGGCCTCCACGCCGACAAGATCGGGGATGCGCTCGAAGAGTATGCGCTCGATGCCCGCCCTGAGAGTCATGGTGGCCATGGGGCAGCCGGCACAGGCGCCTACCATCTCCAGCTTGACGATGCCGTCCTCGGTAATCTCCACCAACTCGACGTTGCCGCCGTCGGCCTGAAGAGCCGGGCGGATCTCGTCCAGCACCTCCTGGACGGCCTCGACAGTTATCTTCGCCATGAGTCTCCTCTCGTCGTTGTCAGATCAAACCCTTCATAAAAAGCATACCCTACCGCCAGATGAGCGTCAATTTGGGGTCGCTCGCACCCTAGGCAGCACCTCGCGGGCGTAGACCTCCAGGTGAGTGGGCAGCTCGGCCGGCGGGGCGATGGGCACGAGGATAAAGTGGCGAACGCCTGCCTCCACGTACTGGCCGAGCCGCTCGGCGCACTGGTCGGGTGTGCCCAGAACGCAGTAGCGGTCGACGATGCGGTCGAAGGGCTGGTTGTAGCGCAGGCTGAGGTCCTGGTTGGCGCGCTGGCGGGCCTCCTCGTACGTATCGGCCAGGCAGATGAACTGGTAGAGGCCGGCCTCGATGCTGGTCGGGTCGCGCCCGCGCTGTTGGGCGAAGGCTGAGACCTTCTCGAGGCTGTCGCGATAGCGCTCCGGGCTGAACAGATAGGGCATGTAGCCATCGCCCAACCTGGCCGCCCGCTTGATGGCCGCCTCCGAGCGCCCGGCTATCCAGATGGGCGGGCCGGGCTTCTGGACGGGCTTGGGCTGCATGTTGGCGTCCTCCAGGCGGAAGAACCGCCCCTCGTGGTTGACGCCCGATTCGCTCCACAGCCTGCGCATCACCTCGATGGCCTCGTCGGTTCGCCTGCCCCGCTCCTTCACGGGTACGCCGCAGGCCACGAACTCGCGAGGGAATTCGCCGCCGACACCAACGCCGAGGATGATGCGGCCGTTGGAGATGATGTCCAGGCTGGCGACCTCCTTGGCCACTACGGTGGGATGCCTGAGCGGCAAGAGGAGGACGGCCGAGCCCAGGAGGATGCGCTGGGTGCGGGCGGCGAAGGCAGCGAGCACGGTGATAGCGTCGAAGGTGGGGACAAAGAAAAGCATGTGCTCGCTAACCCAGAGGGAATCGAAGCCCAATTCCTCCACGCGCTGAGCCTGCTCGAGGGGCATCGGCCAGAGGAAGACACCGAACTTTACCTCAGCCATGGGGCTTTCCTCCTGCTGGTTGACAGCGTTCTGACGGAACTATAACCTTGGGGCCGCTGCTCGCCAAGCGTCGAGTATACCATCACAAGGGGCATTCGGGCTGCCGCTGGAGATATAGGCGGACCGGCCACAGGATCCGCGGAAGTGAAGGCAAGGGGGCAAGCGCTGGCTCACGCCTCCGGCCTCGGCACGGGACCAAAAATTCCTGGAGATTTTAACATAAGCTGTGCACACCGCCCGCTTGCGGCTGCTATAATACCCTTTGCGCGTCGCAAAGGAACAAATGTTTACTCACCTTCACCTTCACACCGAATACAGCCTTCTGGACGGCCTGGCCCGCATCCCTCAGCTGATGGAACGAGCCCAGGAGCTGGGGCAAGAGGCCATCGCCCTAACCGACCACGGCATACTCTACGGGGCCGTGCCCTTCTACAAGGAGGCCAAAGCGCGCGGCCTGAAACCGATCATCGGCGTCGAGGCTTACCTGGCCCAGGGGTCGCGCCACTCGCGCGAGGCCAAGGACAGGCATCCCTATCACATCACCCTTCTCGCCAGGGACCTGCAGGGCTACCGCAACCTGCTGGCGCTGGCGACCAAGGCCCACCTGGAGGGCCACTACTACCGGCCGCGCGTGGACAAGGAGTTGCTTCAGCAACACCACGAGGGACTCATCGCCCTCTCCGGCTGCCAGAGCGGCGAGGTGCTGCGCCTGCTGGCCGACGGCCACTGGGAGGAGGCGGTCGGGGCGGCCCAATGGTATCGAGAGGTCTTCGGCGAGTTCTACCTAGAGCTTCAGGACCACAACATCCCCGAGGTGACCAATCTTAACGAGAAGCTGGTGCGCCTCTCGCGGGAGACGGGCCTGCCGCTGGTGGCCACCAACGATGTCCACTTCGTTCTTCGCGAGGATGCCCCTACTCAGGACATCTTGCTCTGCATCGGCACCAACACCTCGATCCTGGACGAGCGGCGGATGCGCCTAGCCGGCGACGCCGACTCCTACTACCTGAAGTCCGAGGAGGAGATGCGCCAGCTCTTCGGGGACGTGCCGGAGGCCATCGAGAACAGCTGGCGGATCGCCGAGATGTGTGACCTGGAGCTGGAGTTCGGACATCTGCACCTGCCCGAGGCCGACGTCCCCCAGGGCATGTCGGCAGACGACTATCTGGCCCAGCTTTGCCACGAGGGCCTGGGCCGTCGCTATCCGAACGGCTCGGAAGAACCGCGCCGTCGGCTGGAGTATGAGCTGTCGGTGGTGCAGCAGACGGGCTTCAGCCACTACATCCTGGTGGTGCACGACTTCGCTCAGTTCGCCAGGGCGCAGGGCATCCTCATGGCCGTGCGCGGCTCGGCCGCCGGCAGTATCATCCTCTATTGCCTGGGGGTGACCGACATCGACCCCCTGGCGTACCGCCTGGTGTTCGAGCGGTTCCTGAACGTGGAACGACGGGAGCTGCCCGACGTCGACCTGGACTTCGCCGAGGACCGCCGCGACGAGGTGATACGGTATGCCGCCCAGAAGTATGGCTACGACCGGGTGGCCCAGATCATCACCTTCGGCACCATGGGGGCCAAGGCGGCGATCCGCGATGTCGGCCGGGCGCTGGGGATGACCTACGCCGACGTGGACCGGGTGGCGCGCCTGGTGCCCAGCGTCCTCAACATGACCATCGACCGCGCGCTGGCGGGCAACAACGAGCTGAGCAGCATCTACGAGGCGGACGAACAGGTGCAGCGGCTGGTGGACACTGCCAAGGAACTGGAGGGCGTCGCCCGGCACGCCAGCACCCACGCCGCCGGCGTAGTCATCGCTCCCGAGCCGCTGGTCCACTTCCTCCCCCTGCAGCGGCCGGCCCATGCCCTGTCCGCCGGCAAGGAGGACGATGGCACACCGATCCCCACTACTCAGTACGCCATGGAGGCGGTGGCGGACATCGGCCTGCTGAAGATGGACTTCCTGGGCCTGGCCAACCTCACGATTCTGGGCAAGGCGGTGGACATCATACGTGAGACGCGCGGGGTGGAGATCGATCTGCAGGCACTGCCCGACGGCGACGCCAAGACGTACGCGACGCTGTGGGAGGGGCAGACGTTCGGGGTGTTCCAGCTGGAGAGCAGCGGCATGCGCCGCTACATCCAGGAGCTGAAGCCCACGGCGATCAGGGACCTGGCGGCGATGGTCGCTCTGTACCGGCCGGGGCCCATGCAGCACATTCCCACCTACACTCGGGCCAAGCACAGGCTGGAGGATATCCGCTATCCGCATCCTGACCTGGCAGACATCCTGGACGAGACGTACGGCGTAATCGTCTACCAGGATCAGGTTCTGCTTATCGCCCAGAAGTTCGCCGGCTACACCCTGGGCGAGGCCGACGTCATGCGCAAGGCGATGGGCAAGAAGATCTCTGCCGTGATGGCCGCGGAAAGGGAGCGCTTTATGGCCGGGGCCAGGGCCAACGGGTACAGCGGAGCCCAGGCTGACCAGGTCTTCGACTTGATCGAGCCGTTCGCCGGCTACGCCTTCAACAAGGCCCACGCCGTCTGCTACGCCAACATCGCCTACCAGACGGCATACCTCAAGGCGAACTACCCTGCCGAGTACATGACCGCCGTCCTCATGCTGGCGGGGCACCACCCGACGGGCGCGGCTCAGCGGGTGGCCGAGGCCTACCCCGAGTGCGCTCGCCTGGGCATTAGCGTTCTGCCGCCCGACGTGAACCACAGCCGCGTCAGCTTCGCGCTGGAGGAACAGGAGGACGGGAGCCTGGCTATCCGCTTCGGCCTGGCGAACATCAAGAACGTGGGGACAGGCATCGTGGAGGGGATCATCGAGGCCCGCGACGAGGGTCAGCCCTTCGCCTCAATGGAGGACTTCTGCCAGCGGGTCAACTGCCGCTATCTCAACAAGCGGGCGCTGGAGAGCATGATCAAGGCCGGCGCCTTCGACTGCCTTGGCGTGCGGGGCACGCTGCTGGCGAACCTGGACCGCTCCATCAGCATAGCGCAGAGGGCGCAGAAGGTGCGGGAGTCGGGCCAGGCGACGCTGTTCGACGTCTTCGGGGAGAGCGTCTCCGGCCCGAGCCCGGAGGCAGGCGAGTCGGAGGGGGCCCTGGCCAGCGAGCTCGCCTGGGAGAAGGAGCTTCTGGGCGTCTACGTCTCTGAGCACCCGCTCAGCCGGGCGGCTGCGGCCCTGAGCAAGCGGGTCACCGCCATGTGCAGCGAGGTCTCGGCGGAGATGGTCGGACGGGAGCTGGTGATCGCCGGCATTGTCACGTCCACTCGCCAGATCCTCACCCGCGCCGGCCGCCTCTTCCTGGCCGCTGAGATCGAGGACCTCTCGGGGAGCGTGGAGGTCACCGTCTGGCCGGATGTCTACGACCAGACGCGCGACCTGTGGGCCGAAGGAAACATCGTTATTCTGAACGTGCGCGTTCGCACCCGCAACGACCGCCTGCAGCTGAGCGTGCAGAAGGCCACCGCCTACCAGGAAGAAGCCAACCCAGGGCCGGACAACGGCGATTCTGCCGCTGACCCTCCTGTCGCCCGCCAGAGAGCCAACGCCGCACGCGCCCTGCGCGTCACCCTCAGGGAAACGGATGACAGCGAGGGCGATCAGGAGCGCCTGCGGGCGGTGATGAGCGCGCTGGAGGAGTTCGAGGGGGAAGACGAGGTGGTGCTGACCATCCGCCAGCAGGACGGCGACGAGGTGGAGCTGGAGCTACCGAGGACGCGCGCCTGCGAGGAGCTGAGCCAACGCCTCAGCGCTGTGCTGGGAGACGAGGGGGCAGTGCTGCTGTAGGCTACGGCCTTACTCCTCCGGTATCTCCAGGGTGTGCAGGAGGTTGCCGTCGCCGTCCTTGATCTCGATGACTACCTTGGCGGGGGTCTCGCTGGTCAGCACCTTCACCAGGCCGTAGTTGTAGATGTCCAGATTGTAGAACTCGTCCGTGATACCGGGGAGGAGTCCCTCCAGCAACTCGATCGAGACCTCCATGGCTTCCAACTCCTCGCCAATGGTCTCCCTGGCTATCGGCCCTATGATTATCTCCATGCAGCCGTTCTCCAGGGTGTTGACAATAGTGCCGTGGAGGTCGGTGGTCAGGAAGATGACGTTCTCGATGCCGTTGTCGGTAATGAAATTGAGCAGCTCCTCTCGCTCGGCGGGGTAGCCTTCCCAGCGGTCGTAAGGGAGGAGGATGAACTCGCTGATGGGCACCTCGTTGATAATGAACTTGAACTTGGCATCGGAGTTCAGGAGCGCCTGCTTGAGCCACTCTTTCTGCTCCGTGCCCAGAATGGTGCGCGAGGGGTCGCGGAGGCCTTCCAGGCAGGCCACGTCGCCGATGCGGGTGGGGAACTGCTCCTCCTCGCCCTCCTCGTCATAGCAGAAGAACTCGGCGCTGCGGTACTGGCGCTCGTCCAGGATAAAGAGCTCCACGTCCTTCCCCCAGCGGAAGCTTCGGTACAGGCGGTTGGGGTCATCCGGGCTCTGGCGGATGGGATTGTACTCGAAGAAGGCCTGGCGGCCGGCGGCCAGCATATCGGGGTCGACGGTCTCACCGGCGAAGTCGTTGACGACCTCGTGGTCGTCCCAGATGGCGTAGGTGGAGGTAGCGGCCATCAGCCCGGCCAGGTGCTCATCCTCTCGATTGTCCTTGTAGAGCTGGCGGTATTCCGGCAGGGTGGTAGCTGTCGGCAAGCCCTCTACCTCGGGGGGGTCAGCAATGACCGTATCGCCCAGGTAAACGAAGAAGTCGGGGGCATCCTCACGCACCGTAGACAGAAGGGTAAAGGGCTGGAGGTACGAGGCCGAATCGGCGGAGTAGGCGAAGACGACGTCGCTGACAACATCCTCGGCCGGGGCGGTCCGGAAGGTGCCGATGGGGCTGGCGGTGCCGTCGGGGGATAGGAAGCGATAGAAGTAGCTCGCGTCGGGGTCCAGGCCTTCGATGTCCGCCTTGACCACGAAGTCGTTCTCTGCCTTGGCCTGCAGCCTCTCGCTGGCGACCACCTGCTCGAACTGTCCGTCGGAGGCCACCTCAGCGGTGAGCTCTGCCTCCGCGTCTACCCTGGTCCAGAGGATGACGCCGGTGTCGGTGACATCACCGCTGGCCACGCCATGGGTGAAGGCTGCCTCGGAAGGGGTAGGCGTGGCTGTGGCCGCTGGTGTGCCTTCCTCCTCTTCTTCGCCGCAGCCAGCGACAAGAGCCGCGAGGGAGACAAATAGGAAAAGGAAAAGAAACCATCTCCTAACCATTGATCGCTCCTTCCAGGATCAGCAGTCGCTCCTTCATGTCCAGGCCACCGCCATAGCCGCCCAGACTTCCGTTAGATGATACCACTCGATGGCAGGGAACAATAAGGGGCCAGGGGTTGGCCGCCATCGCCTGGCCTACCGCCCGGGCCGCCCGCGGCTTGCCCACCCTGGCTGCCAGCCAGCCATAGCTACGCGTCTGGCCGTAGGGAATCTCCTGAGCCGCCTGCCAGACGGCTCGCTGGAAGGGGGTAGCGGCGGAGAGGTCCAAGGCATCGGGGAAGACGACGGGCTGGCCGCGAGCGTAGCGGCGCAGGCGCTCGGGCAGGTCGCCCGCCTCGTCGTCGCGGGCCTCCTCGCGGGCGCCCAGGGCGAGAACCTGGCTGAGAGCCGCCTCTCTATCGCGGCGAGACAAGGTGACCGCTCGCAGGCCGGCGGGAGATAGGACAAGGCCCAACCAGCCCAAGGCGGTCTCGATGATGCAAAACTTCATTCCATCCTCCAATCGTCAGGATGCTGTAGCAAGCCCAGCCCGAGATGTTCCTGCTTGCCGATTATACCAGGCCCGTTCCAGGCGACCAAAGCGAGCGATGACGCGGGATGCACGTAGCGATACCCTTGCGGTAAGATCGCGTCGACATGGCTACCTTCGGGAGGATACTAGCGCTCGCCGCCCTGACAGCCGCCGTCGCGCTGCTAGCCTGCCAGAGCGGCAATAGCGAGCCGGCGGGTATTGAGGTCGAGCCTCTGCTGACAGGCACGGTCGCCGCTACTGCCACCGCCGCTGCCCCATCGCCGCCGGCCAGCCCTACCGCGACGGCAGCCCCCACGCCTTCGCCGACGCCCTCACCTACTCCCTCACCCCAGCCGTCTCCCTCGCCCACGCCTGAGCCCCCAGCAGTCGCCGATTCGGCCAGGGTGGAGCTCTCACCATCGACCGTAAGGCAGGGCGAGGTATTCACGGTTAGCATGCGGAATGGCGAGGCTGCTAGTAGCGCCACCACAAGCTTCGGGGGCCTACAGTTCCCGATGCTCTGGACGGGCGCCATCTGGTGGGCGGTGATAGGAGTGGCCGCCGACTTCGTGCCCGGCCAGCACGAGGTTCAGGTGATCGAAGATGGGCTGATGAACCTGCCGATCGTGGTCCTGACGGTGGTGGCGGCTGCCTTCCCCGAAGAACTGATTCAACTGGAGCCGGAGCAGACGCAACTCTTGACCGACCCCGCGGCCATCCAAGAGGAACGCGAGCTTCTAGCTTCCATCTACGCTGTCGTCACGCCCGAGCGCCTGTGGTCGGGGCTATTCGTCCTGCCGGCTATCGGGCCGCAGGGGGACACCTTCGGGATGCGTCGCAGCTTCAACGGCGGGCCATTCAGCCACCACACAGGCCTCGACATCCTGGCCGGGCAGGGCGCGGCGGTGGTGGCGTCCAACAGCGGCCGGGTGGCCCTGGCCGACGAGCTGCACCTGCGGGGCGGCAGCGTGATCATCGACCACGGGGCCTCGGTGTTCAGCGGCTACCACCACCTGTCGCAGGTGCTGGTCGTGGAGGGCCAGGAGGTGGCTCAGGGGGAGGTGATCGGCACCGTGGGAGGAACGGGCCTGGCCACGGGGCCCCACCTGCACTGGGAGATAGTGGTGCACGGGGTGCGCGTAGACCCTCTGCCCTGGACGCAAGCGGAGATAGGGCCGTAGGGGGCTGTAACGGTATAGCCGTGGGCCGGTCGCTTTGGAGTATGATGGAATACGCGAGGTGGTGAACAAATGAAAGATAAGAGCATTGTTGGAGACCTAATAAACTTTCGTGGGTTGGTCTATAGTCCGACTAACGAAAATGGGGTGATTTTCTTATTTGGCAAGGTCACCGAAGACCTAAATATGTACATCGAGGAAATCAAACCTGGGTTCCCAGATTGCGTAGGGAGAAGATTCACCGGTAGGGGATGGGAGAAGGTAAGCATCGAGTTTGAATACAAGAGCTTCCATTTCAAACAGCACAACCATAACCCCAGCCATTGCGACGTTATAGTCTGCTGGGAACATGACTGGCCTGAATGTCCATTAGAAGTGATAGAGCTGAGAGCAGTTATCAAGTCGCTACCCAATAAGCCCATCGAACGACCGGACAAGGCGACGGAGAAGGGCAGACCTGGAGTTGAAGATCACCTTAAGCACTTCCCCGAGGAAGTTGAACGGTTATTCCATAAATTCGACGAGAAGGTGAAGGAAATATCGGATGAAATCTGGCGCAAAGTCGTGCGTGTTCCGGGCGTCACATATTACTCACCGGAACGAGTTTTCATATATCTGGATTTTCAAAAGGGCGGGCTGAAGTTGACCCTATTCACGAGGGGAGAAGAGCTAGATGGGGTCAAGAGCTTTGGATATGAAAAGGGCGGCGCAAAATGGGGAAGAATACACCTGAGGCACGAGCAAGATGTTGAGAACATCCTATCAATCGTGAGGAAGTCCTATGAGCTCGTCAGGAAGGCAATTAAGAATAACGAGCCCACAGGATGGTATGCGGAACCTGAGGAAGAAGCAGAAGACGAGGGTGAAGAATTACCCGCAACCTCCGATGGCACAGTGTAAGAGGACAAGCTCCATGCTGTTCAGCAGTTGCAGCGCGGAGCACCGAATGTACAGCCACGGCCCCGCTCCTTCTGCCCAGCTTGTCGTCGGGCCCGGCCCCAGGGTTAGACCTTGCGCGCCACGTGCGTCCGCCAGTCGCCGTCGGCCAGCGCCCGCTCCACTGCGAGGCCGGTGCCGGTCAGGGCGCTGGATACTCGATCCGCTGATTCAGCGCTGAAGCCAGCGACGATGAGCACGCCGGCCGGCCGCAGCACCGCGGCCAAGGCCGCAGCCACCTCCACGATGACCGCCGCGCTGATGTTGGCCATCGCCAGGTCGAAGGCGGCACTCGGCGCCTCGTCCAGGCCACCCTCCTCGACCCGCACCACCGCCTCCAGGTGATTCAGGCACACATTCTCTCGGGCCACCACCGCCGCCTGGGGGTCGATGTCAAGGGCCAGAACGGAGGTCGCGCCCAAGCGGGCGGCGGCCAGGGCCAGGATGCCGGAGCCGGTGCCCAGGTCGAGGACGTCCATTCCCGGCCGCAGAAGCTCCTCCAGGGCCCGCAGGCACATCAGCGTCGTGGGGTGCTGGCCGGTGCCGAAGGCCATGCCGGGGTCGAGCCGGATGACCGCCTCGCCCCGGCGCGGGCGGTAGGAGCGCCATGTGGGGCAGACTACCAAGCGGGGGCTGACCCGCAGAACGGGGAAGAACTTCTTCCAGACGTGAGCCCAATCTTCTTCGCTCAGCCAGCGGGTACGCAGCGCCGACGACGAGATGAGGGGAGCCAACTGGCGGCGCAGGGCTCGGCGGCGACGGGCGAGGTCACCGTCGGCGGGGAGATAGCCCTTGACCACCACCGACGTTTTGCCCCCCTCAATACTGACGCCGGCGTGGACGTGGCGGTGGAGCACGTCGGCCACGGCCTCCTCAGCGTCGGGGGCTACTTCGACGCTCAGCTCGAGCCAGCGGGCGGGCGATTGCTTTCGCGAGGGCATGATGGGACAGCCAAGAGCAGGCGTTGTCGTTCAGAGGGGCCTAGCCGAAGGCGTCCTTGATCTTGCCCAGGAGGCCTTTGTCGTCCTGGGAGTCTGCGGACGCCTTCAGGGTATCGTCCAAATCCTTTAGCAGACGCTTTTGCTCAGGGGTGAGGTTGGTGGGAACGATGACCCGGACGCGCACCAGCTCGTCGCCGCGGCCTTGACCGCGCAGGCGGGGCACGCCCTTGCCCTTGAGGACGAAGACGCGGCCGCTCTGGCTGCCGGGCGGGATCTTGAGATTGTGGGGCCCATCGAGGGTGGGAACCTGGAGCTGCACACCGAGGGCGGCCTGAGCGATGTTGATGCCGAGGTCGAGGATGATATCGCTGTTGTCCCGCTGGAACAGCTCGTGGGGCGCTACACGGATGTCTATGTACAGATTGCCGGCCGGGCCGCCGTTCAGGCCGGCGTCGCCCTCGCGCGTGAGACGCATCTGGGAGCCGTCGTTGACGCCGGCGGGAATCTTGACCTCCAGGCGACGGCGATGGCGCTGGCGGCCGCTGCCGCGACAGTCCTTGCAGGGCTCGGTGATGATGCGGCCTTCGCCGCCACACTGCTGGCAGGCGGCGACGTTGACAAACTGACCGAAGAGGCTGCGCTGGACACGCCTGACCTCGCCGGTGCCGTCGCAGGCGGGACAGCGGGCCAGCTGGCTGCCGGGCTCGTTCCCCTGGCCGCCGCAGCGAGGGCAGAGCTCGGTGCGGGTGACCTCGATCTGCTTCTGGCAGCCGAAGGCGGCCTCCTCGAAGGCGATGATGAGGCGAGAGTGGTGATCGTTGCCGCGCCGCGGCTGTCTGCGCAAGCGGGTGCCTGTGCCGCCGAAGAAGGCGTCGAAGATGTCGCCGAAGCCGCCCATGTCGAAGCCATCGAAGGGGCGGCCGAGGTCGAAGCCCTGCAGGCCGTCGTGGCCGAAGCGGTCGTAGGACAGGCGACGCTCAGGGTCGGAGAGGACCTCGTAGGCCTCGTTTATCTGCTTGAAGCGGTCCTCGGCGCCGGCGTGCTTGTTGCGGTCGGGGTGGTACTGCATAGCGAGGCGGCGGAAGGCCTTCTTGATCTCTTCCGTGCTGGCGTTGCGGGGAACGCCGAGAATGTCGTAGTAGTCGCGCTTGGTCGTGGCCATAGTGATACATCTTCATTCTAACAGATGGAGGGTGTCAAGCGGCAAGTATCGCAGGAGAAGAAAAAGGCCGAGGGCCGTTTGTGACAGGCTCCGACCCCGTGGAAGTCCGCTTTGGTGAGTAGGCGGTCAGATGGTGGTTCTGTCTTAGGGAGCGCTACGCTTGCTCCTAAAGCCCATCTTTTGCTGGAGCAGCCTATATTTCTCCTGAAGCAGCGAGAGCCGCAGCTCACGGAGCCGCCACTGAGTCAGTTTGAATCTCAAGATCTGTGATGGTCTTGTCGAAGCCTCTTCGCTGGCTTCGGTTTTCGCGCTCATTATAGACCTCTTCTAGGGCGCTGACGGTCTCTTGCTTTACGCTCTTGATGCCATCGTGACCTATCAGCAATATGTCAGTGGCTCGCCCGACGCCGCCTGCCATCTCTGCCTTCTTCTTCGCCTCGAATGCTATATACAAGGCGTCGTTGAGCGGGATGTGCTGGGTGTACCTGTACCAAGCAAAGACGTTGTCGGCGTGTCTCTCTCCCATGCCGGCACAACAGTATGCCATGTTGTCGTAGCTCCGCCAGATGCCTGGATCAGCTATCAAGATAACGTGGCCCTGCTCGTCAACACCCGCTAGCAATAGCATCAAACCTAGCTGATATCCCCTAATGCGCTCGTTGAGTTCCATGACGACGGCGTCGTGCAGGGTCCTTTGCTTCTCGTGGTATTCGGCGATGGTGCTGATGCCCGCACAGGGTCGCAGCACTTCGTCTTCGATGCGGCTGGTTCTTAGATCCTGATATATCTCCTTCAGGCCATCAGCTATTTCTCTGATCCTCTCTTTCCCCCTGGTCTTTTCCCTTGCGTCCCTTATTAGGTCCGGCTCATGCATGGTCCCGGCTACCAGCACAACGGCCTTGTGCGCTATTGGCTGTGCTTTGCTCTCCTCCGGCTCGAATGCCAAGGTCATGTCGGCAGTGGAGACCATCCTGTCCGAGACGGTTACGACCTTCTTGCCGCCTTCGCAGATTGCCGCTATTAGCTGAGTCATCCGCCGGCCCCCTTTGTGTTGTCCTGGCGAATTATCTCACAATCCGTCCCGTTGCGCCTACGTGGCGGAGCGACGCAAGTGCGAAAGAAAAAGGCCGAGACCGCCGCTCCTGCAGACCTCGGCCTTGGTGCTGCCGTTCACACCTCCCGGAACTCGCCCTCGACGGTGCCCTCGTCGGCGGGGCCCTCGCCCTCAGGGCCGGGCGGCTCGCCGCCCTCCGGCGGCGGAGGCCCTGCCTGGCCGTAGACGTGGGCACCCATCCTCTGCATAGCCTCGGATAGGGCACCTACGGCGAGGCGGATGGCCTCCATATCGGTGCCCTGGAGGGCGTCGCGCAGCTCCTTTACCTTGGCCTCGACCGCGGTGCGCATGTCGTCCGGGATCTTGTCGCCGAGCTCGCGGAGGGTCTTGTCGGCGTTGTAGGCCATGCTGTCGGCCTGGTTGCGCAGCTCGATCTCCTCGCGGCGGCGGCGATCCTCCTCGGCGTAGGTCTCCGCCTCCTGCTTCATCTTCTCGATCTCTTCCTTGGACAGGCCAGAGCCAGCGACGATGGTGATCTTCTGCTCGCGGCCGGTGCCCTTGTCGCGGGCGCTGACGTTGAGGATGCCGTTAGCATCGATGTCGAAGCTTACCTCGACCTGAGGCATACCGCGGGGCGCCGGCAGGAGGCCGTCGAGAAGGAAGCGGCCCAACGACTTGTTGTCGGCAGCCATAGCGCGGTCACCCTGGAAGACGTGAACCTCGACGCTGGGCTGGTTGTCGGCGGCGGTGGTGAAGACCTGGCTCTTGGCGGTGGGGATGGTGGTGTTGCGGGGGATGACGGGCGTGGCGACGCCGCCCAGCGTCTCGATGCCCAGAGTGAGGGGCGTCACGTCCAGGAGAAGGACGTCGCGCACCTCGCCCTTGAGCACACCGGCCTGGATGGCGGCGCCGATGGCCACCACCTCGTCGGGGTTGACGCCCTTGTGGGTCTCGCGACCGAAGAACTTCTTCACCGTCTCCTGCACGAGGGGCATGCGGGTCTGGCCGCCGACGAGGATCACCTCGCCGATCTGGGCGGCGGTGACGCCGGCGTCCTCGAGGGCCTGGCGGCAGGGCCCGACGGTCTGCTCCACCAGGTCGCCGACAAGCTGCTCGAGCTTGGCGCGCGTGAGGACGATGTTCATGTGCTTGGGGCCGCTGGCGTCGGCGGTGACGAAGGGCAGGTTGATCTCGCTCTGCATGACGGTGGACAGCTCCACCTTGGCCTTCTCGCCCGCCTCCTTGAGGCGCTGAAGGGCCATGCGGTCCTGCTTGAGGTCGATGCCCTGATCGCGCTTGAACTCCTCGCAGAGCCACTCGATGATCCGCTGGTCGAAGTCATCGCCGCCGAGGTGGGTATCGCCGTTGGTGGACTTGACCTCGAAGGTACCCTCGCCGATCTCCAGGATGGAGATGTCGAAGGTGCCGCCACCGAGGTCGTAGACGGCGATGGTCTTCTCCTCCTTCTTGTCCATGCCGTAGGCGAGGGAGGCTGCCGTGGGCTCGTTGATGATGCGCAGGACGTTGAGGCCGGCGATCTCGCCGGCGGCCTTGGTGGCCTGGCGCTGGCTGTCGTTGAAGTAGGCGGGAACGGTGATCACCGCCTCGCTCACGCTGTCGCCGAGATAGGCCTCGGCGTCGGTCTTCAGCTTCTGGAGGATCATCGCCGAGATCTCCGCCGGCGAGTAGGAGCGGTCGCCCATCGAGACGCGGGCATCGCCGTTGTCGGCGGCGTCGAGCTTATAGGGCAGGACCTTGACGTCCCCTTGCACCTCGGGCTCCTCGAAGCGGCGGCCCATGAGGCGCTTGATGCTGAAGATGGTGTTGTCGGGGTTGGTGATGGCCTGGCGCTTGGCGACCTGGCCGGTGAGGCGCTCGCCGCTCTTGCTCATGGCCACGACCGAAGGCGTGATGCGGCCTCCCTCAGCGTTGGGGATGACTACGGGCTCACCGCCCTCCATGACGGCCACACAGCTGTTGGTAGTTCCCAAGTCGATTCCGATTACTTTAGGCATGACTCATGCCTCCGCTCTTTCCTATCCTCATCGGTTTCCCTTGTCATCCTCGTAGCTGCAGACCTTTAGGTCTGCTGGGGTGGTCGGGGCAGGGCTGTCCGCCTTGCGGACTCCGCATAGCGGAGAAGCCCTGCAGCTACGATCCCTCTCCCTCCTTGCTTTCGCCTTCCGTGGGCTTCTCTTCCTTCTTCTCTTTGCCTTTGCCGACGACGACCATGGCCGGGCGGAGGACGCGGTCGTCCAGCTTGTAGCCGCGCTGCACCTCGGCCACCACCTTGCCCTCCTCACCCTCGCCGTACATGACGGCCTCGTGGAAGCGAGGGTCGAAGGGCTGGCCCTCGGCCTCGATCATGCTCACGCCGGCGCTCTCCAGCACGAGCTGGAGCTTGCGGTAGATGAGGCGGATGCCATCGAACCAGGTGAGGCCGACCAGCTGGATGTTCAGGCTGGTCAGGGCCCGCTCCAGGTCGTCGAGAACGGGCAGGATGTTGATGATGAGGGCAGCGTTGGCCAGGCGCTTCGCTTCGTTGCGCTCCTGCTCGACCCGCCGCTTGTAGTTGACGAAATCGGCCTCGGCCCGCTGCCAGTTGGCGAGAAGCCGCTGGGCCTTCTCCTTTTCCTCCTCCAGCAGAGCCCTGGCGGCTTCCAGGGTGTCCGGCTCGGCCGGGGCCTCCGCCTGCGGGTCTCCGCCCGGGGCGCCCTCGCCGTCGTTCTCCTTCTCTTGCTCGTCATCCATGGTCTATGCCGAAAGCCTCCTAAGAGTAGTATAGATTCACCAGCTCGCCGAGGAGCGAGCCCATGTAGCGCACCATGGAGGTGGCCCGCTGATAAGGGAGGCGAGTTGGCCCCAGCACCCCCAGGGCGCCCGTCATGCCACCCGGCCGCCCGTAGCGAGCGACTACCAGGCTGCAGTGGCGCATGGCGTCCTCAGGGTTCTCGGCGCCGATGATGACGGTGACGTCGCCGGGAACGACCCAGTGGAAGGGGATAAGCCTGGGCAGGCTGCGCTCGTCGAGGACATCGAGGAAGTCGAGCATGGTCTGCGGCTGGGAGAACTCGGGCTGGCTCAGGACGTTGCGCAGGCCGTCCAGGTAGGCGGGCTCGTAGCTGGACTCGTCCTCTACCTGGAGGACACGAATGGTAGCCTGGGTGACCTTGTCCTCGAAGGGGGATAGCTCGACCGTTTGCTGCTGCATCTGTCCTGCCGACAGGCCGGTAAACAGCCAGGTGAGCCTTTGGGCCGTTCGGGTCAGCTCGTCCTGGGAGACGCTTCGATCCAGGGCGAGGGTGTCCTCACGCGGATGCCCCTCCTGAAGGACAACGATAAGGAGGGCGAGGACATCGCCCGCCTTCACCAGCTCCAAGCGGCGCAGGCGGGCGTGGGCAGGGTGAGGGGCGGTGACCAGGGCCAGATTCTCCACCGAGCGGGCGAGGATGGCCGCCGCCAGCTCGGCCCAGGCCTCGAGGGCTGGCCCCACCTGATAGAACTGGTGGCGGATGGTGCGCTTGCTCTCGTCCGACAGCTCCTCCTCCTCCATCAGGCTCTCCACATAGTGGCGATAGCCCCTATCGGAGGGGATTCGCCCGGCCGAGGTGTAAGGCTGAGTAAGATAGCCCTCCTCCTCCAGGCGCACCATCTCGCTGCGGATAGTGGCCGGGGAAGCCTTGAGGCCGTACTTGCGCACTATCGTGCCCGAACCGACAGGGGTGGCGCTGTCAATGTATTCCCTGACGACGGACTGGAGAATGCACGCCCTTCTATCGCTCAGCACATCTAGCCCCCAATAGGAGTTAGCACTCTAAGGTCGAGAGTGCTAACTCCTATTCCACTTTAGCATCGGCCTGGAAAGCGTGTCAAGTGTTGACCGTCTGCCTACGCTTTTGCTATACTCCCCGCGCACCTGCTTGACGGGAGTCAGGTGGGTGCTGGTTGAGGCCTACGAAAGCGGGAAGGAGATGACTACAATGGCAGAAGAGGAGACCCCTGGAGGCGAGGAGGAGCGCGGCGGGGGACACCCTTTGCGCAAGCTGATAGCCTTGGTCACCGCCGTAGGCGGGGCCTTCGCAGCGCTCATGTGGTGGCGCCGGCGCGGCGCCAAAGAGGAGGAAGGCGAACCGCCTCCGGAATAGTTTCCCTTCCCCACCACCCTAGAGGCGAGTTCCTCGGTCGAAGAGGAGGTTGAGTAGCGCCGTCCCCTGATGGACATTACCTGGCTCGGTCATTCCTGCTTTCGCCTGCGCAGTCGCGAGGCTGTGGTCATCACTGACCCTTGTTCCCCTGCCACGGGCCACTCTATCGGCAAACTCACGGCTGACATCGTCACCGTAAGCCACGACCACCCTGGCCACAACTACCTCAAAGCGGTGACCGGCACGCCGGTCGTCATCACAGCCCGTGGCGAGTATGAGGTAGCGGGTGTCTTCATTACTGGCATCGCCACCTACCACGGCGGGCAGAAGGGCTCCCCGCGAAGCAAGAACACCGCCTATATGATCGAGATGGACAACATTCGCCTCTGTCACCTGGGGGACCTGGGCCATCTGCCCACGACGGAGCAGGTGGAGGACATGAGCGGGGCGGATGTGCTGCTTGTTCCTGTGGGGGCGACGAACACCATCGACGTTCACACAGCCGCCGAGGTGGTGGGCCTGCTAGAACCGGCGGTAGTGATCCCGATGCACTACAAGACGGCCCATTCAACAGCCCCTCTGAACCCCCTTCAGCGCTTCCTGACGGAGATGGGCCTGCGCCAGGTGGAACCGCTACCCAAGGTCTCGTTTAATCGTAGCAACCTGCCCGGCGAGACGCAGGTGATAGTGCTCGACTACAAGCGCTAGACGAGACGGCCGAGGGGTTGTCCTAGCCTCTAAGGCAGATAGTACAGGGGATCGATGGCGGCGCCGCCCACCCTTACCTCGAAGTGGAGGTGAGGGCCAGTGCTCCAGCCGGTAGAGCCCACTGTGCCGATGGTCTCGCCCTGAGCCACCCACTGCCCTTGGCCCACGTATATCTGGGAGAAGTGAGCGTAGAGCGTCTCGTAGCCGTTGTCGTGGCGGATGACCACATAGTTACCGTAGCCATAGCCCGCGGATGCCAGCACTACCTGGCCGGGAGCCGCCGCTACGATAGGAGTACCGGTGGGGGCACCGATATCGAGGCCCTGGTGGTAGGTGCCACCGCCTCTGGGCGCGCCGAAGTAGTCGCCGATGGGACCCACCAGCGGCCAGATGAAGCCGCTGACCACGGCTGACGGAGCGGGGGGAGTCGGCGAAAAGACGTCGCCAGGAGAGGCCTCCTGTGGAGCAGCGGCGGCGAAGAAGGGTTCGGGGGTCACTGCTGGCGGCGGAGGCGGCGGTGGCACTGCCCCAGGCAGCAACAGGACGACTCCCTCCCGAACGCTATCGGCGTCGCCGATCTCGTTGGCGCCTAGGCCGACGATGCTCTCCACGTCCGTCTGATAGATATCAGCGACGTCGAGCAGGGTATCGCCCAGCATGACGGTGTAGAGAATGCCGTCCCTGGCGGGGACAGTCAGTTCCTCACCGATGAGAAGAAGGTCGGGGTCGGTTCGCAGCTCAGAGTTGTTCCAGAGAAGGGACTCAAGCTCGATGCCAAAGCGAGCAGCGATGGTGGCTGCCGTGTCACCCTCCTGGACGACGTAGGTGAAGTAGGCGGGCTCCAGCTCAAGGGTTGCTGCCGCCACGGCTTCGGGCGTCTCTGTAGTCTGCACGGGCTCTTCGACTGGAGGGATCTGGGGCGATGAACTGGCCGCCAGCACATCGATAGGGCCGAGCCCCGTGTCGGTAGTGAGGAGAACAGTGGCGCGCAGGTAGCCGTCTCTGAAGGAGGTGGGGCTTACATGCTTCGATGGGGAAGGTGACACGTCGGCGGCGAAGTCATCCTGGATGATAGCTCGTGAGCCAGACCAGACCGCCAGAAGGGTGGCAGCGATGACGGTGACTAGTACTATGGAGTGGAGATAGTATCTTCGGTTTCTGCTTCTTGTAAGGGTAAGGGCGCCTATCTTGTCCAAGTTGCTTCGGTCCGTCGCATCAGGAACGTCCTGCCGACGGGACATGGGCCTACGTTTAATAACAAACCTCCACCGTCAACAGGCACCTTAGCGGCTCGCTACCAGCTCCAGACGGGTCCCCCTGCCAGCAGACAGGCAATGCTAAGATGCCTAGGATTTGTAGTATTATACATGATTTGTCAAGCCCTGCACCACTTTTGCTATCTGACGATAGCGTCGCGCCGACTGGTGTGCTTCGTGAAGAACCAAGAGAGCTTGAACGCCTGAGCTAGGGGAAACCCACTCTGGCTGAGGCTAAAAGGCCTCCACAGCGCTATTGAACTCGCCGGGCAGCAGCTTCAGCAGGGCAGGGACGCCGTCCAGGAAAAGGGGGGCGATAGCCGAGCCTCGGATAGCGCCGCCCAGGCCAAGGCAGGGGAAGGTGGTGAACAGGATAAGGAACACCTCGACCAGGATGAGGCCCTTGAGAAGCCCGAAGGCAGCCCCCGCCAGGTGGTCGATCCAGCCCAGGCTAAGGAAGCCCGCCATTTGCTTCAGCAGAGTGGCAGCCAACTGGCCGCTGACGGCCACCGCACCGAACAGCACGATGAAGGCCGTGACGTTGGCGGCCGTGTCGTCGTCGATGAACAGGAGCACATTCTCGGCAAGGTCGTCGTAGTAGAAACCGGCGGCCAGTACCCCCACCACGAAGGCGATGACGGTCACCACCTCGCGGATGATACCGACCCTGAAGGCGGCGAAGGTGAACCAGGCGATGACGATCACGATGGCCGCGTCCAGCCAGTTCATTGTTCTTTGCCTGCTCTAGCCAAAAGCTATGTGCCCGCCGCCAGGGAGTGGAAACGGCGATGACCCCAGATCAGAAGCGCCAGGAGAAGGCTGCCGAACAGCAAGCCTCCCAGAACATCGCTGGGCCAGTGGACACCTGCGTGCACTCTCTGCAACGCTGTCAGCACGATAACGACGACGCAGGATGCCTGCACCAGAAAGCGCAAGAGCCCAGCGGGGATCAGGAAGCTGGCCAGGTAGAAGATGAAGCCGTACACCAGGACGGCGGCGGTGACGTGGCCGCTGGGGAAGGCCGCGCTCGATGTCTTCTCACTCACCTCGACCAGGTCATCGGTTGGCCGCGGCCTGTCCACCAAGAACTTAACGCCTCTGTTCGACAAGGACACCACCAGGGCCGCCACCAGCCATGTCGCTCCGAGGTGCCTGGCCAACAGCCCCAGCCCCAAAGCGGCGCCAAGGGCACCGACCACCACCAGAGGCATCTCGGCCAGTCGGCTGGCCGCGTCCAGGGCTTCGCTGAAGGCGGCGGCGTCGACATCCTGGAAGCGATGGGCCAGCCAAAGGTCGGCCGGGAAGTAGTCGGCAGCGGCAGCGAAAGCGGCCATGACGACGAAGCCCAGGGCTGCCAGCAGCCACGAGATCCAAAATACGCGCTCCCACCTATCGCTGGCCAAGCGTCTGGCCGTCGTCTTCGGCTTCATCCTCGCGCCATTATGGGACGACGGTCAGGTTTACGCAAGCTGGAGCCGATGCTATGATCCGTTCTGCTTGCGGCAGGCGGGCAGGAGGTGGAGCATCGACGACACCAGGTTGCGAGAACTACTTACCTCCCTTCAAGCAGGAACCCTGTCCATTGATGAAACGCTGGAACGTCTTCGGCGTTTCCCCTACGAGGACCTGGGCTTCGCCGAGGTGGACCATCATCGGGCGCTGCGCAGGGGTTTCCCGGAGGTGATCCTCGGCCAGGGGAAGACCGACGAGCAGATCGTGGCCATCGCCGAGAGGCTTCTGAGCGAGGGCGACCGCCTGCTGGTGACGCGAGTGGAGGCTTCCTCCTACGCTGCCGTCAAGGAAAGCATCCCCGACGCCATCTATCACTCCACCGCGCGAGCGATCACCGTGAATCGGCGCGACGAGCCGCTGCTGACCGGCGTGGCCATCGTCTGCGCCGGCACGTCCGATCTGGCGGTGGCCGACGAGGCGGCAATCACTGCGGAGCTTGTGGGCAGCCAGGCGGAGCGCATATACGACGTGGGAGTAGCCGGGCTGCACCGCCTGCTGGATCATCTGGCCGTCCTTCAGGAGTCGAAAGTGGTGGTGGCAGTGGCGGGCATGGAGGGGGCGCTGCCCAGCGTGGTGGCCGGTCTGGTGGCGGCGCCGGTCATCGCCGTGCCCACATCGATGGGCTATGGAGCGAGCTTCCAGGGCCTGGCTCCCTTGCTGGCTATGCTCAATAGCTGTGTTCCCGGCGTGGCGGTGGTCAACATCGACAACGGCTTCGGCGCCGGCTACCTGGCGGCGATGATCAACCGCCTGGCCTGGCAGAAGCGAAGGGAGGCGTAGCGTGATGCGAAAGCTTCGGCTGGTGATGGGTGGCCTGACAGTTCTGATAGCCTTCCTCCTTGCTGCTGTCATGGCCTGCGGCGGCGGCGAAGAGACGGGCACTCCTACAGCCGCTGAGGTGGAGGATCAGCTCCAGCGGATGGTGCTCGCGCTGGAGGATCTACCGTCAGGCGTCATTCTGGCGGAAGAACGTTTCGTGAGCAATGAGGAGTCGGCCGTCGCCAGCGAGGACCGCGAGGAGCGGCTGGCTATGCTGGAGGAGTGGGGGCGGATTCTGGGCTACGACGTCACCTATCAGGCGAACCCGGAGGTCCTGGAGCAGGTGGGGCTCATCCTGGTCAACAGCACGGCCAGCCTTTACGACAGCGAGGAGGGTGCCAGCGCCTCGTTCGCCGATGCAGAGCAGACGGCGCGCACCACCGACTGGGCTGCTCTGTTCGACGGTGCCTGGGGAGTGGAGGAGGAGGCGATGGCCAGTCCTCCGCTGGTGGACGAGATGCTTTGGTTCCGCATCACGGCCAGGGCCGCGGTCGGTGAGGGGACGGAGGAGCAGGAATTCGCCAACGATATTGCCATCTTCAGGCACGGGCGGGCCCGAGGCAGCCTTATGGTCGCTTGGGTCGTCATGGACTGGGGAAGCAGCGACTTCATGCAGCAGCTCGCTCGGGCGCAGGCCCAGCACCTGATGGATGCCCTCCCCTAGGGGAAGGCCTTGCCGTCCTCTTATGAGCCTCGAACGATGGCTAGGGTTGGCTATCTAGACTGTTTCTCCGGCGCCAGCGGCGACATGATCCTGGGCGCCATGGTGGATGCAGGCCTTTCCCTGGCGAGCCTGAGAGCGGAACTCGCCAAGCTGCCACTGACGGGCTACCGGCTGAGCGCTCGCAAGGTGCAGCGGGCGGGTCTGGCCGCCACCCAGGTCAGGGTGGCGGTGGCCAAGAAGCAACCGCCAAGAAGGCTGGCCGATATCCTGAGCGTCATTGACGGCAGCTCTCTCCCCCCGACCGATAGGGAGAAGGGAGCAGCCATCTTCCGCCGCCTGGCCGAGGCGGAGGCCAAGGTACACGGCTTGCCTCTGGCGGAGGCGCACCTCCACGAGGTGGGAGCGGTGGATGCCATCGTGGACGTGATGGGGGCTGTGGCCGGCCTGCGCCTGCTGCGGGTGGAAGAGCTGTTCGCCTCAGCTCTGGCCCTGGGCGGGGGCAGGACGCAGAGCGCAGGAGACGCTCTGCCCGTGCCTGCGCCGGCCACCCTGGAGCTTGTAGCCTCGGCGGGGGCTCCGACTGTTGCCCAGCAAGCCGGAGAGAACCAGGAACTCCTGACCCCCACCGGTGCTGCGATCATCACCACCCTCGCCCGCTTCCAGCGTCCGGCCATGAAGGTGGAGTGCGTGGGCTACGGCGCCGGCAGCCGCGATATCGCTGGCTGGCCGAACGTGCTGCGCCTGTGGCTGGGCACGGCTGTGGAGGAGGCCGGGCCGCTCATGCTCCTGGCGGAGACCAACATCGACGACATGAGCCCGGAGATCCTGGGCTACGTGCAGGAGCGGCTGTTTGCCAGCGGCGCGGCCGACGTCTGGCTCACGCCCATCCAGATGAAGAAGGGGCGGCCTGGGGTCATCCTTTCCGTGCTCTGCCCAGTGGAGGCGGAGGGCGCCATCGTCTCGCTGCTCCTGCGGGAGACGTCCACCCTGGGGGTGCGGCTGCGGGAGGTACGACGCCAGGAGGCGGAGCGGGAGGTGCTGGAGTTCGAGTCCAGCCTGGGGCCAGCGGTGGTGAAAGTGAAGCGCCTGCCCGGGGAGCCACCGCAAGCGGCGCCCGAGTACGAGGTCTGCCGGCGGCTGGCGGAGGCCAGCGGCAGACCGCTGGCCGAGGTCTATCGCATCGTGCAGGCGGAGGCGCAGGCGCTTCTGGACTAGCTGCTCGTCTCGGCCCGCCACGTCCAGGCGGGGTTGGCGTATCTCTCCCGCTCCAGCCGCTGGGCTAGCTGCTCCTCTTCGACAGTCAAGCGGCCGCGGCGAAATTGGACGCCCCAGGCACGGCCGAAGCCCTCCACCAGAGCCGCGACCATCTCGCGGTGGGATACCCTGCGCCCCAGTGCTTCCTCCAGGGATGTCGCCCCCGAGGGCTGCCCGCCAGAGGGCGTCAGGCGGATGCTCCCCTGCTGAAGGAGGATGCCGTCGCGCCGCAACTGAGCGCTCCCTACCAGCTTGGCACCGTCAAGGGCCAGCTCATGGGGCGCCATTGCCTCGAAGCACCAGTCGGCGGCGGGCAAGCGGCTCTGGGCGGCGGCCTCTTGTAGCGGGGGCAGGCCGAGAATGGCCAGGGCCTCGGCCAGGGCGCGGGCGATCTTGCCGTACGACCGGTGGATGCTTCCCGCCACCAGGGGATGGTCGGCGGGGGCAACGACACTGTAGCAGATGTCGCCGCGGTGGAGGACAGCCCGGCCGCCGGTGGGCCGCCTCACTACCTCCAGAGCAGGCTCGCGGCAGGTCTCGGGCGGGGCAGGCTGAAAACGGCCGAGCGAGAGGCAGGGAGGCCGGAAGCCGAACAGGCGGACGGTGAGCGGCGAGCGGCCCCGGCCGCAGAGGGTGAGAAGGGCATCGTCTACGGCCATCTGGCGGGCGCCGCTGGCCGAGCCGCTATCGACGAAGCGCCAGGTCATAGCAGGGCGCATATCACCGATGAGAAGGCCAGCCGCTGGCCATCCGGCGACCAGGCGTGGTTGAAGCAGGGAAGAAGCTCATCTGCTACCATCGTCGGGTTCGTACCGTCTGCGTTGATCACGAAGAGCTTCGCCAAGCCAGGGCCGCCTCCTTCCCTCTCCGCCCTCTTCAGGAAAGCGATCCGCGTGCCATCGGGCGACCACGTTGGGTGGCTACCCTCCGCTATCTTGACTGGTGGACTGCTGGCGTCCGCTGCTACAACAAATATCGAGCGTTCCGCCGAATAAATCACACGAGTTCCGTCGGGCGACCAGACAGAGGCCGGCGAGGCCGAAAGGAGCCAGCCCTCCGCCAGCTTAGTGCCTTCACCGGTCTCAGGGTCCAGCAGCCAGACCTCCCCACCAGCATCCGTCCTGGCACCGAAGGCGATGCGCGAGCCGGTGGGCGACCAGTATGGCTGGTGGCCGGCGGCCAGCCGCCTTGGCGGGCTGCTACCGTCTGCGCTCACCGTGTAGATCTCGCCTTCCCAAGAATAGACGATGCGCTGGCTGTCCGGCGCCCAGTTCGCCTCGAAGGTCGACCCGTTGGCTATCTTCACCGGTGGCTCCGCTCCGTCAGCCTCTATCACGTAGAGACTGTGTCTGTCGCGCTCGCCCCAGCCGAACAGAACCTGATTGCCGTCAGGAGACCAGCTAGGCCTATCCCCCGCAGACACCGGCTCGCCCGACTGATTTCTGGCCAGCGCCACGGTGCGCCTGCTTGCCAGATCTGCTACGTAGACGTCCCGGCCCACGATTACCGGGTAGGTATCCGTGCCCCGCGCTGCAGCCTCTCCTCTTGTCAACGTGTAGAAGAGCAGGCGATCTGTCGTGGGAGCCCAGGTCGGTGCGCTGCCGTCCGCGAGCTCGGTCGGTTCCCTCGTGCCGTCCGCTCTGACGACGAAGATCGTCTGAAAGCAGCCGGCAGGAATTGTCGGACAGCCCGTCTGGTCTTCCTGAAGCCTGGTAAACGCGATGAAGGCTCCCTCGGGGGACCAGCCCGCGACGAACCCGTCGTCTGCCAGCTTCATGGGTGAGCTGCTCCCATCAGCAGGGACAGTGAATACGCCAGGCGTGGCCCCGGCCCAGACTGGAGTCGCTGAGGGAAGGGCCTCAACCGCCGTAGGTGCGGCCGTCGGGCTGGCGACGGCCGGCGCTGAGGTGGTGGTTGGTGGCGTTCCGTCCCCCGCCGTGCAGGCGGCCACCACCGACAAGCTCACGACACAAAGCAGCCCGCTTCTACCGAGCGCGCCCATCGCTCCAATCCCCCCTCCTCTACCGCGCCGAGCTCTACCCTTGTCCCTCCTTCTTCTCCTGGCCGCCGACCATGGAGGCGAAGGGCCGCAGGAAGTTGGTGAACTCCAGGGGGAAGACGTACTTGGTGGAGGGACTCTCGCCGATGGACTTCAAGGTCTCGAAGTACTGGAGGCTGAGGGTGTTCGCGTCGATGTTCTTGGCCACGGCGAAGATCTTGTCCAGGGCGAGGCTGAAGCCCTCGGCGCGCAGGATTTCGGCCTGCCTTTCGCCCTCGGCGCGCAGGATGTCGGACTGCCTGTCGCCCTCGGCTTTGAGGATAGCGGACTGCTTCTGGCCCTCGGCCACCTTGATCGCCGCCTCTCGCTGGCCGTCGGCCTCGAGGACCGCGGCTCGCCGGTTGCGCTCGGCCGACATCTGACGGCTCATGGCCTCCTGGATATCGCGCGGGGGCAGGATCTCGCGGATCTCCACCGCCGTGACCTTGACGCCCCAGCGGTCGGTCACCTCGTCCAGCTTGGCCTGCATGACCTGGTTGATCTGGTCGCGCTTGGCCAGGACGTCGTCCAGGACGATGTCACCGACGACCGCCCTGAGGGTGGTGATGGCCATGCCGCGGGCGGCCCCGACGAAGTTCTGAACCTTCAGGACGGTCTCTTCAGGGTTGACCACCCGCATGTAGACGAGCATGTCCACGGACACGGGGGCGTTGTCCTTGGTGATGCACGTCTGGGGTGGCACATCGAGATAGATCTCGCGCAGGTCCACCACTTGTACCTGATCAATGATGGGCCAGAGCGGGAAGATGAAACCGGGGCCCTTCAGGCCGATGTACCTGCCCAGGCGGAAGTGCACCAAGCGGCGATACTCAGTGACGACGCTGAAAAAGAACGGCATTTTGGTCCTCCTTTCGTGCTACAGGGGGTCATGGGACGCATCTGCCTCTAACCCCCCTCACGGGGCGGCGCTCCGCGCCGCGGCAGGCGACTCTCGGCCACGAGCCGCTGCCGCGCCTTGGCCACAAGCGCCTCCACGTCCGCGATGCTGGCCCTGCCCGATTCGACTGCATCCGCTATGCGCTCCGCTGCTTGGGGGTCTAGCTTCCGCAGCTCGTCAAGGGGTCTTAGGTCCCATGCCACTGGCCCGCCAGCGGAGGCTGAACCCATATGGCATAGTTGACTCAGTGTCTCCTCAAATAGGCGGAGGAGGGATTTGAGCCGCTCGACGTCTGTGATGAGCCGGCCGCCCACGGGGCAGTATAACAGGTGGACTCGCTGAGCAAGGCGTGCGTCCGGCTTGTCCTCGCGGACCTTGAGATGGATAGACGGCTGGGACTGAATCATGTGGCGGATTCTCGGGTTCGCAACCAATGCCCGGACTTTGGATTGGTCGTTGGCCTTGACGATGAAGGCATGGTCGAACTCGGGGTAGCCGACCTCAAGATTCTTCATCCGCCAGAGCTTGAGCCACAGGTTACTGAACGGGCCCCTCCGATAGATTTCAAACTGAAACCCGTCCTTGCTCACGTAGTGAGCCTCCATCCAGCTGGAGCGCTGCTTGCTACTAGAATAACCCTTCGTCTCCCGCACCTCGGTACGGAGCTTGATGATCCATTGTTTCGCCTCTGCCACCACTGTCATATCGTCCAGCGATTTGCCCCGAGCAAAGGCGGCACCGATTTCAGTACTGAGCTGTCTCCAGGCTTGCTCTATGTTGCTTCGCTCACCCATTGGAATCCACCCTCATTGACAATACCAAAGGTCTTGCGCAGCGACCCCATCGGCACGGGGATTATCGCCCACGAATGCCTCTATGTCAACAGCGGGGCCAGCGCAGGTCGCTAGAGGCTGAGGACGCGCTGGACGTTCTCGTAGAAGAGGAGGCGTTTCTCCTCAGCGGTGAGGGGCAGGCTATCGATGCGCTGGGCGTCCTTGATGGGGTGGAACCAGGGCCAGTCGGAGCCGAAGAGGACGCGATCGCAGCCGACGCGGCGGATGGTCGCCACCGCCTCCTCGTCGGGCAGCATGTGGGAGGGCATCGTCCCCTCGATGACAGCACTGGAGTCGAGGTAGACGTTGGGATAAGTCTGCATGACCTCCACCGCCTCGTCCAGATAGCCGTGGGCCATGTGGGCAAGGACAAGGGTGAGGCCGGGGAAGTTGCGCAGGACCTCGACGAAGTTAGCGGGGCGGGCGTGCTGCTCGGGGTCTCCGATCAGGGCGGCGGTGCCCGAGTGGCTGATAATCGGCAGGCCCAGCTCCTCGATCTTCTGATAGCCGGGGTAGAGGCGGCCGTCGCTGGGGAAGAAGCGCTGGTTGACCGGATGGAGCTTGATGCCCTTGGCCCCCTCCTTGACGCGGTCGCTTATCTCCCGAACCATGGTGACGCCGTCCATGCTGGGGTCGAGGCTGATGTAGGGCACGAGGCCGGGGTTTTCGCGGGCCACGGTGCAGGTCCAGGCGTTACGCCGCTGCAGGCGGCCGATGAGGTCCAGGCGGATCCGCTCCTCGGCGTCCGTGCGCTCGCCTAGCGACAGGTCGGGCGGGAGCTTGGCGAGGGCGGCCTCGCGCATCTCGAAGACGGGCGTCATGTTCACCATCACCGCCTTGGCGATGTTGCCCTCACGCATGAGGGCGACAAGCTCCTCGATGGTACCGGCGTGGCCGCTGAACCCTGCGCCCGACTGCGCCTGCCAGCCGATCTCCGGCCGAGGGAAGGTGTGGACGTGGGCGTCGATGATGGGGTACTCAGGCATAAGCGGTCTCCATTCAGGCTAGGCCTTGGGAAAGCCAAGACCGCGCTCGCGCAGGCTGACGAAGCTCTGGCGGCCGATGACGACGTGATCGAGGACGTCGATGCCGAGGAGTTGGCCAGCCTCCACCATCTGGCGGGTCATCTCCACATCGTCGCGGCTGGGCGTAGGGTCGCCGGAGGGGTGGTTGTGCACGACGATGAGGGCAGGGCAGCCCTCGCGGATGGCTTCTCGGAAGAGCTCGCCTACCCGCACCAGGGTGGAGTTGACGTTGCCCTTGTAGACCTCGGGCATGGCCAGCACCTGGTTCTTGGTGTTCAGCAGGAGCACGCGCAGGTGCTCCTGGTCGAGGAGGTCCATCTCGGCCATGACCAGGTTGGCCACGTCCTGGGGCGACTGCACCGTCGCTCGCTCCTCGGGCTGGGTGGAGAGCAGGCGGCGGCCCAGCTCAAGGGCGGCCTTTACCTGGGCCGTCTTGGCCTCGCCCAGGCCGCGCTCGCCGCAGAGCTCGCCGAAGCTGGCCCTGGCCAGGCCGGCCAGGCCGCCGAAGCGGGCGAGGGCACGACCGGCCAGAGCGAGGACGTTCTCGGAGTGAGTGCCAGTGCGCAGGATGATGGCCAAGAGCTCGGCACTGCTAAGGGCGGCGGCACCTCGCTCGCGCAGCCGCTCGCGGGGGCGCTCGGAGGCGGGCAGGTCGCGAATGGTCGGGCGATATTCCGCGGCCTCGGGCGAGTTCATGGCCTTGGTCACTTTCACGGCACCTCGCCCTACGGGGTAGGTACCAGAAGCTTCTGGCCCACGTCGATGATCACGTCTTGGCTTGCGAGACCGTTGATGCGGACGAGCTCGTCGATGGTGGTGCCGAAGGCCTGGGCAATGGCGGATAGGGTGTCGCCGGGCTGCACCTCGTATTCGGTGAAGGGAGGTGGTTCGGGAGTAGGGGTGGGCGTTGGGGGGGTGGGGGTGGGTTCGGGAGTGGGGCTGAGCGTCGGCGAGGGAGTGGCCTCGGGAGTGAGCGAAGGAGTGGCCGTGGGTGTCGCCGTGGGCGTCGCCAGAGGGGTGGGCGTAGGGCTGACCACAGAGACCGGGGTGATTGTCGGCAGAGGAAGGACAGCCTCCTCGCCGGGCTCCCCTCCGGGCAGACCGGGCGGCTGTATGAGGAGCCAGAGGGCGAGGACACAGGCCACCAGAAGAGCGAGGAGGGAGCCACGGAAGACAGCGCCCGAGGGGATGGCGCTGGCCGGGTCCTGACAGGCAGCACAGAGCTCATCGCCGTGCTCGTCGCAGTAGAGCTTGGCACAACGGGGGCAACGATGGGTGGCCTCTTTGCCGCAAACGTAGCAGGTCATGATTGAGTCATGGCTCAGGGATCACGGATCGCGAACCCTTGACGCGTGACTCCTGAGCTTCATCTATTCTACTGCATTTCGACCGTAGCGCCCGCCTCCTCCAGCTTTTTCACGACGGTTTCGGCCTCGCTCTTGGGTATGCCCTCCTTGACGGCGGCCGGGGCGCCCTCCACCAGGTCTTTGGCCTCCTTGAGGCCGAGGGTTGTAACCTGACGGATGGCCTTGATGACGTTGATCTTGTTGGCGCCAAAGTCCTTGAGAGTAACCGTCCACTCGGTCTTCTCCTCCTCGGCCTCTGGCGCAGCGGCGGGAGCTCCGGCAGCAGCCGCAGCAGCGGCGGGGGCTGCCGTGGCCACGGGGGCAGTGGCGGTGATGCCGAACTCATCCTGGAGCCGCTTGTTCAGGTCGCGCAGCTCGAGGATGGTCATCTCCTTGATGATGTCCAGCACCTGATCTACTCGTTCAGCCATGTCCTTTTCCTCCCTCCATTACCTAACGAATAATTGCCTTGACAGAGCCATGCTAGGCCGTCTCCATCTGGCGGGCGCGGGTCTCTAGGAGCGCCACAAGTTCCTGCTGGGTTGCCTGCATCAGGCCCACGAACGTGGTCAGAGGCGCCTCTAGCAGCGCGGCCAGAGTTGCCAGGGGCGACTGCAACTGGCCGGCGACCTGGGCCAGGAACACCTCCTTAGGCGGCAGCTTTGCCAGCTCGAGGAGCTCGCGGGCGGGCAGGATCTGCCCCTCCAGGTAGAAGCCGCGGACGGAGAAGGAAGCGGGGGCTTTGGGCAGGTACTCGCTGAAGGCACGGGCGACGTCCATGATGTCGCCGTAGCCGAAGGCGAGGGCAGTGGGGCCCTCGATCAGCTCGTTGAGGACAGGCCTGCCTGCTCGCTCGGCGGCCAGGCGGGTGAGGGTGTTCTTCACCACCTTCAGCTCGACGCCGGCGCTGCGCATCTTTCGCCGCAGCTGGACCATCTCCGGCACGGTGAGGCCGCGATAGTCGGCCCCCACGGCGATGGTGATGCGGGCGATGCGCTCTCGCAGCTCCTCTACCATCTGCTCCTTCTTGGGTGTGGGCATGATCGCTCCTTAACAGCCTTAAACTTTAAAGCCCCTGCCACAGCAAGGCAAGGGCTTTCCTTTCTCCCTTTCGCGGGCCGTATCGCGCTTTCAGGCCGCGATACTCCCCGCTTGCCTCGGCGGGCATCGTCCGGGACGTTTAAGGGCCTTCGGCCCGCCCGCTGTCTGTGGCAGCAATCGCTCTATTCGATTATAGACCCTAGCTGGTGGTTAGGGATAGAGTGGGCTGGAGGTCCATCTTTATCCCTGGACCCATGGTCGTGGTCAGGGTCGCGCTCTTGATGTACTGGCCCTTGGCCCCTGGCGGCCTGGATTTGACGATGGCTTCCACCAGGGTGGCCATATTCTCCAGAAGCTGCTCCTCGTCCAGGCTCACCTTGCCCACGGGCACGTGCACGAGGGCGGTGCGGTCGAGGCGGAACTCGACCCGACCCGCCTTGGCGTCGCGGACGGCCTTGGGCAGGTGCTCGGGCTCCACCACCGTGCCGGCGCGAGGGTTGGGCATGAGCCCGCGGGGGCCGAGGATGCGGCCGAGGCGAGTGACCTTGCTCATCGCCTCCTTGGTAGCCAGGGCCACATCGAAGTCGGTCCAGCCGCCCTCGACCTTCTTCACCAGGTCGTCGCTGCCGACGTAATCGGCGCCCGCCTCCTCCGCCAGCTTGGCCCCTTCCCCCTCGACGAACACCACCACCTTCACCTCCTTGCCCAGGCCGTGGGGCAATACGACCGTGCCGCGCAACTGCTGCTCGGCGTGGCGGGGGTCGAGGGCGGTGCGCAGGTGCAACTCGACCGTCTCATCGAACTTGGCGAAGGAAGTCTCCTTGGCCAGCTTGACCGCCTCGCGGGGGTGGTAGCGCTGGCCGCGGTCTATCTTCGTCAGGGCTTCGCGAAACTTCTTGCCGTGCTTGGGCATGGCTAACCTGCCGTCTCCACCACCTCTACGCCCATGCTGCGAGCGGTGCCCTCCACCATGCGCATGGCGGCCCCGATGTCGTCGCTGTTCAGGTCCTTCAGCTTGATCTCGGCGATCTCGCGCAGCTTCTGGCGGGGGAGCTCTCCCACCTTCTCGCTCTTCTGGGCGGGACTCCCCTTTTCCAGCCCCAGCGCCTGCTTGATCAGCTCGGAGGTAGGCGGTGTCTTCAGAATGAAAGTGTGCGAGCGGTCCTCGTAGATGGTGATCTCGGCCGGGACGATGGTTCCCGCCTGGGAGGCAGTGCGCTCGTTGTAGTCCTTGCAGAAGGCCATGATGTTGGCCCCGTGCTGACCCAAGGCCGGGCCCACCGGCGGGGCGGGGGTGGCCTTGCCAGCCTCGAGCTGGATCTTGAGGACGGCGCGAATCTTCTTAGCCAAGCTACAGCCTCTCCACCTGGAGGAAGTCCAGCTCTACCGGCGTCTCCCGCCCGAAGAAAGAGACCAGAACCTTCACCTTGCCCTTCTCCAGGTTGAGATCGTCCACGGTGCCGATGAAGTCGATGAAGGGGCCGTCGGTGATGCGCACGCTCTGACCCAGGGCGAAGCCCACCTTGATCCTGGGCTCCTCGGCCCTCATCTGTCGAAGGATGGAGCTGACCTCGGTCTCGTCGAGGGGCGTGGGATGATGTCCAGAGCCGACGAAGCCGGTGACACCCGGGGTGTTGCGCACGACATACCAGGCACGACTGGAGCGCACCCGCTCGTCACTGGAAGCCGAGGTGTCATCCTCCTGCTTCAGCTCTATCATCTGCACGAGCACATAGCCGGGGAAGATCTTTCGGGGGACGGTGCGCCGCTGGCCATCGCGGATCTCGATCTCGTCGACGCAGGGGACGACAACCTCAAAGATGAGGTCCGCTACGTCCATGTTCCGGACGCGGTGCTCCAGGTTGGTCTTGACCTTGTCCTCGTAGCCGGAGTAGGTGTGGATAACGTACCAGCGACGGCCGTCGTCGGGCCGCTGCTCTTCTTCCTGAGCCTGCTCTTCCTCAACGGCAGGAGCCTCTGCCGCAGACTCCTGGGCAGGAGCGGCCTCCTTGACCGCCGGGGTTTTCTTCCTCCGTGCTGCCACTTACTCCACCACCTATCGCAAGAGAATGTGCTCCACCAGCCAGGCAAAGCCCAGATCGAGACCGCCGAGGGCAGCGCCGATGATAGCGGCCACTACCAGCACGACCACGGTCAGGTGGACAGTGTCCTGACGGCTGGGCCACACCACTTTGCGCAACTCCGTGATGATATCAGTGATCCAGCGAGGACGCCAGGAGAGAACTCCTCCCTTGGCCCTGCCGGGAGCCGGCCGTGCTGCCGCGCGGGGCATGGCAGCTCGGCCCCGCTTGGGGCCCTTGGGGACCATCGGGTGGCGCCTCATCTCGCGACTCATTCCAGCACTCTCTCCCCCACGTCCTACCTAGCAGCAGACAGGCTCGCCTGCGCTAGCGTACCTCCCGGTGCAGACGATGGCCGCGACAGCGAGGGCAGAACTTGCGAAACTCCAGCCGGTCGGGATCGTTGCGGCGGTTCTTGGTCGTCGTGTAGTTGCGCGAGCGGCAGTCTGTGCAGGCCAGATGGATTACCACCCGTTCTTCTTTCTTGGCCATGAAGTAGAGAAAAGCCTCCCCTCTACCCCAGTACCTTGGTAAGAACGCCCGCGCCTACCGTGTTGCCGCCCTCGCGGATGGCGAAGCGCACCCCTTCCTCCAGGGCCACCGGCTGGATGAGCTCTATGGATAGCTTCACGTTGTCCCCGGGCATCACCATCTCTACATTCTCCGGCAGGGTGACGACGCCGGTGACGTCGGTGGTTCGGATGTAGAACTGAGGCCGGTAGCCGGGGAAGAAAGGAGTGTGGCGGCCGCCTTCTTCCTTGGAGAGGATGTACACCTCCCCTTCAAACTTGGTGTGGGGCTTGATGGAGGCGGGAGCGGCCAGAACCATCCCCCTCTCCACCTCGTCTCGCTCCATGCCCCGCAGGAGGCAGCCTACGTTATCTCCGGCCTCGCCGCTGTCCAGGATCTTACGGAACATCTCCACGCTGGTACACACGGTCTCACGGGTATCGCGAATGCCCACGATCTCTACCGGCTCGCCCGGCTTGATCACCCCCCGCTCGATGCGGCCGGTGGCCACCGTACCCCGCCCCTTGATGCCAAACACATCCTCGACGGGCATTAGGAAGGGCTTGTCGCGCGGCCGCTCGGGGGTAGGGATGTAGTCATCTACGGCGTCGAGGATCTCCCAGATGCACTTGAACTCCGGGGCGTTGGTGTCGGTGCTTTCGCTCTCCATGGCCTTAAGGGCACTACCCCGCACGATGGGCATCTCATCTCCCGGGAAGCCGTAGCCGTTGAGAAGCTCCCGCACCTCCATCTCGATGAGGTCCAGCAGCTCGGGGTCTTCCATCATGTCTGTCTTGTTGAGAAAGACGACCATGGCCGGCACTTCCACCTGGCGAGCGAGCAGCACGTGCTCTCGGGTCTGGGGCATGGCGCCGTCGTTGGCCGCCACCACCAGGATGGCCCCGTCCATCTGAGCAGCGCCGGTGATCATGTTCTTGATGTAGTCGCGGTGGCCGGGACAGTCGATGTGGGCGTAGTGGCGCTTCTCGGTCTGGTACTCGATGTGGGCGACGGCGATGGTGATGCCGCGCGCCCTCTCCTCGGGCGCCTTGTCGATGCTCCAGAAGTCAGTGTATTCGGCTAGGCCTTTGAGAGCGAGGGCCTTGGTTATGGCGGAGGTTAAGGTGGTCTTGCCATGATCGATGTGGCCGATGGTGCCCACGTTTACGTGGGGTTTGGTCCTCTCGAACTTCTTCTTGGCCATGCCAACATACCTCCTTAGCGATTGGAGCCCACAGCCGGATTCGAACCGGCGACCTCGCCCTTACCAAGGGCGTGCTCTACCTACTGAGCTATGTGGGCAGGCTTGTTCCCGATAGAGGCCAGGCCTATCGCCTCCAGCCCTCCCTTGTATTCACGCTTTCCTGGTGGCGGGGGGAGGATTCGAACCTCCGTAGCCGTTTCAGGCAACAGGTTTACAGCCTGCCGGTTTTAACCACTCACCCACCCCGCCACTATCATACATCATCACTGGAGCCCAAGGGGGGATTCGAACCCCCAACCTACCGATTACAAATCGGTTGCGCTACCATTGCGCCACTCGGGCAGAGCGCAGGGCAAACGAAAAATTGGCTCGCCCTAAAGAGGCGATACCATTGGTAGTATATGCACCGTCCGGTGCAAAGTCAAGGCAGCGGCTACCACTCCGGCGGGGGGTCCGGTATCCAGGCCATGGTCAGCAGGGCATCGCCCCGATCGCGGTTGACCTGCCGGAACACCTCCCACTCCCACGGTTCCACCTCGAACTCGATGATCGGGTAGCCGATGGGCTGGCCCGAGCCGATGCAGACGAACGTCTCCGGGTCGAATGCGTGACTGCCGTAGGCAGCGGCGATGGCCTGGCCTACCTCCTGCTGCCAGGGTGTCGGCCGTAGCTCTGGCTCAGGGACCACCGCCGGGTGACGGCCAAACCCTCGCACGCCGACGGGATGAGCCATGCGGCCGCAGGTGAGGCGGCGTGAATGCGGCGGCAACTGGGCGGCCACCATGGTGAGGCGCTCTAGCTCCCTGAAGAGGCCTCGCCGCCGGAATTGCGGCATGATGCAGCAGGTCCCGGCGAGGTTGACGACCTGACCGGGCAGGCGCGGCAGGTCCATGACGCAGCATTCGCCGAGAGCGAAGCCGGCCGGCACCCCCGCGTGCTCGGCCAGGGCGAGGTAGCGCAGGGTCCGGAGCGACTTCTCCAGATAGACGCGATTAGCCTGGCGATAGTTCATCTCGAAGAGAGAGAGGACCTCCTGGAGGTCTTGCGGCGATAGCTTGTCCGTCTCGACGACCCTGAAGTCGAACGAGGCGAGGTCGCGGTAGAACATATCGATCTAGTTATCCCAGGCCATGGTGTGGCTTCCCGTCTATACAGAACAACGTTTGCTTCAGAAAGGGCACGCGGCGGGTACGTTCAGCATTATACCAGCCCGAGGGACGATTGACGGCGGGCTCCGTGCGTGACCGCGGGCGGGTGGTACGCGCGGAGGCGGTGGCTGAGCTAGGGCCGCGCGAGGCTGGCGGCGTCGCTCAGTCGCTGTCCGACTCTTGCTCCACGGCGGGGGGCTCGGCGGGGGGCTCGGCGCGGGCCAGGCGACGTCGCTCGGCACGGGCAGGCCCGCGGCGGGTGAGGACGTAGACGGCGGCAAGGGGCGTCACAACCATTATCGCCAGGGCGATGAGCTGAGCGACGCGCAGGCCACCAGCGACGAGATCGTCGCCGACCCAAACGCCGGCCATCTCCGGGCCACCGCCGATCTCGGTTCCGCGCAGGAAACTGACGCCAAAGCGCATGGCAGCGTAGAGGAAGGCCCAGGAGAAGAAGATCATGCCGTCGCGCTTGAAGAACCGCCGCAGGACGAAGAGAAGCAGGGCAAAGATGACCAGGTCGCCCAGTATCTCGTAGACAGTAACGGGGTGCTGGGCCAGGTCGAGCGCGGAGTACCGGGGCCAGCTGGGGCTATCGGAGTGGGTGTAGACGAGACCGATGGGCCAGTCGGTGGTCTTGCCGAAGATATCGCCATTGATCAGGCAGCCGACACGGCCCACGGCCATGCCCAGGATGGCCCCTATGGCGGCCACGTCGGCCATCATGCCCCAGCGTGGCAGACGGCGCCAGGCGGCGTAGGCCACCGCCCCCAGGGTGCCACCGATGAGGGCGCCGTAGATGGAGATGCCGCCGGTCTGGATGGCGAAAATCTCGGCCGGGTCATCATCGAAGTCACCGAAGTGCTCCAGCACGTACATGGCACGGGCGCCGATGATGCCGCCGACGACGAGGGCCAGGGCCATGTTGTAGACAGTGTCCTCGTCGATGCCGGCACGGCGGGCCAGGAAGCCGGCCATCACGACCCCAACGACCACTCCCAGGGCAGTGAACAGCCCATGCCAGGTGATCTCCAGGCCACCGATCTCGAAGATCTCGGGGTCGATGCCGATGTTGATCGCCATAGGCATCACGGCGCTAAGAGCTTCCATCCTGCTCCTCTCCTTCCATCGAATCGGGCTTTGCCCCGAGCCGAGCCAGGCGGCCATCGGCGGGGATGGCCACCGTCACCCCGTAAGCCGATTCGATGAGGTCGATAAGCACCAGCGTCTCGTCCAGAAGGAGCCGACCACCGCCATCGCTGATCAGCACGTGCGGGCCGGGCATCGTGTCGGCGAGGGCCAGCACCTCCCTGTATACCACATTTCCACAGGCTAGATCACGCAGCTGGAGTCAGCCCCAAAGCCGAGATAGGCGGCCTGAATGACGGCCAGACGGGGAACCCAATCAGTCGTCAGGGAGGTCTAGGGGGAGAATGCCTTCTCGCACAGGCGGCGCGTCTGGGCGGGGGAGAGACCTTGCCCCAGATAGCCGGGGCCGACCCGGATCTCGAAGTGCAGATGGTTCTCGAGGTTGGGGTCGCTGATGCCTTCCGGCGTTCCGGAGTTGCCCACGTAGCCCAAAACCTGCCCTGCCTCCACCACCACGCCCTCTTCAATCGCCGCCTCCACGCCCAGCAGGTGGGCATAGCGGGTAACGATGCCGTTGCCGTGGTCGAGCCACACCTGCTGACCGCGTAGGCGATCCAGGGCGGCGGGATCAGTATAGCCTTGCTGTTGGGCAAGCGTCAGCAAGGCGTCCATCTCCTCAGCCGTGATGTCCTGATAGTCGTGGTCGGCGCGGATGACTACCCCTGTCTTGGCGGCCAGCACCGGCGTCCCGCGGGGAATGGACACGCAGTTGTAGCCATCGTAGAAATCGATCCCCTCATGAATGCCCCAGCGGTACTCGCGGGGAGCGTTGGGCATGAAATCCTCCCTGGAGGGGAGGCAGGCGCCATCGATAGGGAAGCGGAAGCCGTGAATCACGGCCTCCAGAATGGGAGGCGCCGCAGGCTCGGCGGTGGGGGTGGGAGACAACGAGGAGCTGCCCTCGATAGTAGAACTCGGCTTCGGGCGGGCAATGCGAATCTCGGTGTCAGCGTCCTCGGACGAGGACGTGAAGACTATGCCCAGGGCGACAGCCGCAGCGGCCGCCAGCACCACTAGGCCCAGACCAGCCAGGTTAGCTAGCCAGCGGATAGCCTTCCTCCTCCATGGCCTTCTCGATGGCCGTCAGCTCCACCACAGAGGGATCATACCGAATTGTCACCTGTTTCGTCTGGGGGTTGCCGCCAACAAACTGCACCCCCGCCAGCTTGGACAGAGCGTTGCGGATAGCGGCGATACAGTGGTCGCAGGAGATATCGGGTGCCGTGAGAGTTACCTCCTCCACAATCTCACCTCCTCAGAAAGATCGACTTCTTGGTTGCCAGGCGAACCGCCTCAGCATGGGCCCGCTCCTCCAGGGCATCGTCCAGGGGCGACAGCTCGACCTCGCCGTACCTGCGCCTGAGAGCCTGGGCGATGAGATGATCAGCGAAGCGGGGGTTCTTCGGCAGGAGCGAGCCGTGCAGGTAGGTGCCGAAGGCGTTCTCTCCCTGCACCACCCCCTCGCTGCCATCGCGGCCGTTGTTGCCGAAGCCAGCGATAACCGTCGCTAATGGGCGAGCGCTTGGCCCCAGGTAGGTGCGGCCGCCGTGGTTCTCGAAGCCGACCAGCGTTGCGCCTTGCCAGCGCACGACCACGTTGCCAATGAAACGCCTGGCCGTCGGGCCGGGGTGGACCGTCCAGGCGTCGAAGATGCCCACGCCCGCCAGCTCCTCGCCAGCGGCAGGGCGATAGTGGCGCCCCAGAAGCTGATAGCCGCCGCAGACCGCCAGGAGCACGACGCCCTGCTCCACCGCCCGGTGCAGGGCCTCGGCCTTGGTTCCCAGCAGGTCCGCCGCTACCCGCCGCTGCTCGCGGTCCTGGGCACCGCCGATGAAGATCAGGTCATAGGCGGCCGGATCGAGAGCCTCGCCCAGCTCCAGCTCGTCCACCGCCAGGGCGATGTCTCGCTGCTGGCAGCGGCGGCGCAGGCAGAGGATATTGCCGCGGTCGCCATAGAGGTTCATCAGCTTGGGGTAGAGATGAGCGAGGCGGAGAGCGGCTTCCACGGCCTCAGGCCTCCTCCCAGAAAGGCGGACGCTGGCTCCAGCGGGCAAGGAGCTTGCGCACCTGAAGCATGGCGGTGTAGGTGGGAATCACGTACAGCCGCTCGCCCTCCGGCGTGAGCGCCAGGGCCGCCTCCAGGGCGGCCTCCGTATCCTCTTCGATGGGGGGATTGGCGTCGATATCGGCGTATTTCAGGCGGAGGGCCATGTCGGCCGCCCGCCGGCCGGAAGCCAGCACCAGAACCCCCTGGCCGGCCAGCATCTCGAAGTCCACGTCCCAAATCCAGGAGACGTCCCGCCCATCGGCGATGTCATCATTGAGCAGGAACAGCAGGTTCTTCGGCCCCTTCTCGGCGCTGATCGCCCGCAGCACCTGGTTGAGGCCGGCGGGGTTCTTGGCCAGGATGGTCTGCACGTCGCGCCCGCGGACGGTCATCCTCTCCTGGCGGCCGAAGGCAGCGGTGAAGGAAGCGACGCCGCTCTGGATGGCCTCCGCAGGCACGTCGAGAGCAATGCCGACGCTCACCGCCGCCAGGGCGTTGTAGGCGTTGTACAGGCCCATGAGAGGCAACGACAGGTCGAACTGCCCCGACGGGGTGGATAGGGATAGGCCCAGGGGATGGCCAGGGCTTTGTTCCACCGCGGTGGCCTCAACGTCGGCGGCCGGCCGCGTTCTGCCGCAGCCGGGGCAGACCCAGTGCCCCACATGTCCGTAGAACACAGCGCTGTAGCTGTACTCCCGGCCGCAGGCGGGGCACCAGCGGGCATCGGCGGCGTGCTCGATCTGCTCCACGGCGCAGGAGGTGTCGCCCACGGCGTAGAACAAGACGGGCCCGCGGCAGGCATCGGCCAGGCTGGCTACAGCGGGGTCGTCAGCGTTGAGGACGACGGTGGTGGAAGGAGGGAAGGCAGCCAGCGCCCGCCGCCAGAGGGCGGCCACGCTGTCCACCTCGCCGTAGCGGTCGAGCTGATCGCGGAAGAGGTTGGTGAAGGCGACCACACGGGGAGAGAGCGCAGCGGCTGCCTCTGGCAGCGTCGCCTCGTCCACCTCGAAGACGCCCAGGCATCGCTCGGGCTGGGGTAATCGGCCGCGGACATCCGTAGCCTCGATGAGGCAGGCGGTGATGCCCCGCATAAGGTTGGAGCCGCTGTGGTTGTGAACCGGGCGGTAGCCAGCCGCCTGAGCGATGTTCCTGACCAGGCGAGCGCTGGTCGTCTTGCCGTTGGTGCCGGTGATGAGGATGCAGCCATGGCCCAGCTGGGCCGCCAAGCGACTCGCCAGCCCTGGCGCGAGGGCGTCGGCCACCAAGCCGGGGAGAGCGGTGCCACCACCGAACCCCAGGCGACGGCTGAGGGCGGCCACCGCCTTGGCCGTCGTCACTGCTGCCGCCGTGCGCAGGCCTAAGACCACGCTCACTGGGTCCCCTTGCGTGCCTCGACGAGCTTCACCAGGCCACCGAAGAAACTGTCGACCGCCAGCACCTGAAAGCCCGCCTTTTCCACGTTGGCCACAGTGTCGCGGTTGATGTTGGCCCCCGACACGCGCACCATGAGCGGGTTCAAGAGGTCCATGAGCCAGCCGAGGAGACGGTTGCCCAGGCGAACGTGCTCGAGAAGGATAAGGCGCCCGCCCGGCTTGAGCACTCGCCGCACCTCCCTGAGGCCAGCGATGGGGTCGGGCACCGAGCAAAAGACAAAGGTTGCGGCGGCGGAGTCGAAGGCGTTATCGGGGAAGGCCAGACGCTGGGCATCCATGAGACCAAGCTCCACCGGCTTTCCGTTCTTGCGAGCCTTGTTTGCAGCCCGCGCCAAGAGCTTCGGGCTCAGGTCTATCGCCACGACCGCAGCGTCGGACGGATGGTAGGCCACATTAGTCCCTGTCCCCACGCCCACCTCCAAGACGCGACCGGCCTCCACCTTCGACCAGAGGATGCGCCGCCAGCGCCCGATGGCGAGCCGTTCCAGCAGGGCACCCTGCAGGTCGTACAAGGCCGCCTGGCGGTTGTAGCGACGCTGCGTCAGCTTGGTCGGCCTCCAGTGCTGCCCCTGAGTCGTCTCCGGAGAGTTGCCCACGGTAGTCTCCTCACCAGTCGAGTTCAGGCTGTCGCCTTGAATCGGCGCAGGCGGAGGGAATTGGCCATCACTGTTAGCGAGCTGAAGGCCATGGCCACCGCCGCCAGGATCGGGTTCAGGAAGCCGAACTCGCCGAAGAAGGGCTCGAGACCGCCCGGCACGCCTGTCCTCGAGAACAAAGGATACAGAATGCCAGCCGCAATGGGAATGAGGGCGACGTTGTAGAAGAAGGCCCAGAACAGGTTCTGGCGGATGATCTGGATGGTCTTCTTGCTGAGGGCGATGGCGGTTGCCACGCCGCGCAGGTCGCCGCGGATGAGGGTGATGTCCGAGGCCTCCATGGCCACGTCGGTGCCGCTGCCGATGGCGATGCCTACGTCGGCTTGAACCAGAGCGGGGGCGTCGTTGATGCCGTCGCCGACCATGGCCACCACCCTGCCCTCGCGCTGGAGATCGCGCACCTGCTTGGCCTTGTCCTCGGGCAGAACCTCCGCCAGCACGCGGTCGACGCCCACCTGGCGGGCAATGGCCTCAGCCGTGCGGTGATGGTCGCCGGTGAGCATGATCACCTCGATGCCCATCGCCTTGAGGTTGGCGATGGCCTCCTGGGCGCTCTCCTTGACTGTATCGGCCACAGCGATCACGCCCAGGACCTGGCCGTCGGCGGCCACGAACATCGCTGTCTTGCCCTGGGCCAGCAACTCCTCGGCGGTCGCCGCCAGGCCGTTCAGCTTGGCGGCCCGCTGCTCCATCAAACTAAGGTTGCCCAGGAGAACCTGGCGCCCGCCCACCTGGGCCTGAACGCCTAGGCCGGGCACGGCCACGAAGTCCTGGGCCTCGGCCAGGGCCAGACCCTTCTCCTGGGCCGCCGTTACGATCGCCTCCCCGAGGGGGTGCTCCGAGCCCCGTTCGGCGCTGGCGGCCAGACGCAGCACCTCGTCCGGCTGGCCATCGCCGGCCAGCACGTCGGTCACCCGCGGCCTGCCCTCGGTGATGGTGCCGGTCTTGTCCATGACGGCCGCCTGCACCCGATGAGCCGTCTCCAGGGCCTCGGCGCCGCGTATGAGGACACCGCTCTCCGCCCCCTTGCCGGTGCCGACCATGATGGCCGTGGGGGTGGCCAGGCCGAGGGCGCAGGGGCAGGCGATAATGAGCACAGCCACGGCGCTCAGGAGGGCGTAGGTCAACGCAGGCGATGGGCCAACAATGAGCCAGACAACGAAGGTGAGGGCCGCCACCACCATGACCGCGGGCACGAAGTAGGAAGCGACCACGTCGGCGAGGCGCTGGATGGGCGCCTTGGAGCCCTGGGCCTCCTCCACCAGGCGGATGATCTGGGCGAGGACGGTCTCCTTGCCCACCTTGGTGGCGCGGAAGCGGAAGGAGCCCACCTTGTTGATGGTGGCGCCGATCACCTCGTCGCCGGGGCCCTTCTCCAGCGGGATGCTCTCGCCGCTGATCATCGACTCGTCCACCGCGGAGCGGCCCTCGAGGACGATGCCGTCGACGGGGATCTTCTCGCCCGGGCGCACGACCACGACATCGCCGGGAGCCACCTGCTCGATGGGGATGTCCTGCTCCCGGCCGTCGCGGACAACGCGTGCGGTCTTGGCCCGCAGGCCCATGAGGCGCTTGATGGCCGCCGAGGTCCGGCTCTTGGCGCGAGCCTCCAGCCAGCGGCCCAGCAGGATGAGGGCGATGATGAGGGCGGAGGTCTCGAAGTAGACGCTGGTCTCGATGGCCGCCGCCTCGAACAGCCCGGGCCCAAAGGTGGCGGCGATGCTGTAGCCGTAGGCGGCGCTGGTGCCCACGGCGATGAGGGTATTCATGTCGGCGGTGAAGTGCTTGGCGGTCTTCCAAGTGCCCAGATAGAACTGCCAGCCGGCCCAGAACTGCACCGGAGTGGCTAGCAGGAAGGAGACGACGTTGATCCAGCGAACGGGGATATCGGCCAGGAGAGGGATGTGCTGGTGCTGGGCGCCCAGCATGAGGAGACCGCCAATAGCGCCCGCGAAGAGCAGTTTGGTCAGGAGGGTGCGCTGCTCCCTCTCCCGCGCCTCGGCCTCAGCGTCCCGCTCCTCCTCCGCCACCTCGCGCAGACGATAGCCGGCATCGTCCACCGCCCGCCGCAGGTCTGCGATGGCCACCTGGCCGGGCAGGAACTTCACGGTCGCCCGCTCGGTGGCCAGGTTGACCGTCGCTTCGCTGACGCCGGGCACCTTCTTGAGGGCACGCTCTACCCGCCGCACGCAGGAGGCGCAGGTCATGCCCTCGATAGGAATGGTCAACTGCTGCTTCTCTTCTGTCTTGTCCTCAGCCATCTCCAACCCCTCACCCTCTGAGCCGACCTCGCTCAACGGTTGGCCAGGGTGTAGAGCTCCTCCAGTTCCTGGACGACCTGCTCCTCGCGGCCGTTCTTGATGCCATCGATGACGCAGGTGTGCAGATGGCCCTCGAGGACGATGGCCTCCATCTTCTCGATGGCGCGGCGAACGGCGAAGGTCTGCTTCAGGATCTCAGGGCAGTACTTGTCCTCCTCGATCATGCGCCGCACGCCGGCCAGGTGGCCGTCGATGTAGTTCAGGCGCTTGAGCACGTCTTCGCGCACCTCATGCTTCACGGGGCTCACCTCCTGCTCAGTCCCGACTGCCTCTATTATAGCATAACCCACACCCAGGGGGTAGGGGTGTAGACAAGGATAACAGAATCCCCGACCTCTGTCAATGCGGGAGATCCAGATACCCCCTGCCTACGGCTTGAGCAGCACCTTGAGCGCCTCGTCCTCACGAGCGGCCATGAGCTGATAGCCGCGGGGCGCCTCGCTCAGCGGCAGGACGTGGCTGGCGATGGGGGCGGGGTGGTTCTTCGCCGGCCTCCCTCTTGGCCCTACAGCCCGTGCCGCTTCCACTGGGGCCGCCGCTTCTCGATGAAAGAGCTGGCGCCCTCGGTCGGTGAGTCGCCGCGGAAGGCGAGGGTGCGAAACGTCTCCGCCTCGATCTGGAGCCCTTCCTCCAGCGGGCGGCCGATCCCTCGAATCAGGGCCTCCTTGTCGCTGCGGATGGCCCCCTGCGGGAGCTGGCAGATCTGCTCCGCCAGCTGGCTGGCGCGGGCCATGAGCTGATCCTTGGGCACGACCTCGTTCACCAGGCCAATGCGGAGAGCCTCCTGGACGTCGATCAGGCGGCCGGTGATGATCAGCTCCAGGGCGCGGCCGAGGCCGACGATCCGCCACAGGCGCTGAGTGCCGCCGTCGCCCAGGCCGATATTCCAGCGTCGATTCAAGATGCCGAACTGGGCGTGGTCAGCGGCGAGGCGAATGTCGCACATGCAGGCGATCTCCAGGCCGCCGGCCAGGCAGTAGCCGTTGATGACCGCGATCATCGGCTTGTATATGTCCAGGCCCAGGGTGTAGCCAAGGAAGCCTTCCAGATTCTGGAGCTGCACCCGAAATCGATCCTCGGTGATGTCCAGCCACCCCTCGGCTGCCTGCTTGAGGTCAGCGCCAGTGCAGAAGGCCTTGTCGCCAGCACCGGTGATCACCGCCACGAAGGCATCATCGTCGTCGCGGAAGGTGCGCCAGGCGTTGGCCAGGAGAGCCGCTGTCTCGCTGTCAACGCAGTTGAGAACCCGCGGCCGGCTGATAGTGATGTAGAAGACGTGGTTCCGCTTCTCGTAGATCGCCTTGGCTGGCATCTGAGAGTACCTCCTGTCGAATAATGCTCGATGGGGCCATGAACCTGCGCCGCTTCTCGAGAGCGCCGCGATCAGCTGTGCAGAATGTGCAGGACATCGCCGTCCTGCACGACGTAGCCCTTGCCCTCGGTGCGGAGGGTGCCGCGTTTGCGAGCCTCGGCCAGGGAGCCGCAGCCCAGGATCTCCTCCCAGCCGATGGCCTCGGCCCGAATGAACCCCTTCTCCATGTCGGAGTGGATCTTGCCGGCCGCCTGCTGGGCGGGGGTCCCCCGCGGCACGGTCCAGGCGCGGCACTCGTCGCCGACCACGGTGTAGAAGGTGATGAGGCCCATCAGGTCGAAGGTCTGCTGAAGGACGCGCTGCACACCGGCGTCGGTCAGGCCCATGTCCTGGCGAAACTCCCAGGCCTCCTCCTCGGAAAGCTCAGCCAGCTCCATCTCCAGCTGGCCACAGAGGGCGACCACCCGCGTGCCCTCACCGGCGTAGCGAGTGGCGAATTCGCTCTCGATGTCCGCAATCTTCGAAGCGTCCTCCTCGCCCACGTTGACTACGAGCAGAATGGGCTTCAGGGTGAGGAGAGCGTAGTCGCGCAGGGCCTTCTCCTCCTCGGCTGTCAGGGTTTGCCCCCGCAGGGGCTTCTCCTCCTCCAGGGAGGCCTTGACCCGCCGCAGGAGCTCCATCTCCCGCTCGCCGGCCTCTCGCTCGCCCGGCTTGGACGCGCGCACCACGGGCGCGAGCCGCTCCAGGCGCTTCTCCACGACGGCAAGGTCAGCCAGGGCGAGCTCGACGTCCATGGCGGCGATGTCCCGGTGAGGGTCGATGCTTCCCTGGGGATGAGGCACATCGTCTCGCTGGAAGGTGCGGACGACGTGGAGGAGGCCGTCGCTGGCGGAGAGGGCGGAAAGGACCTGGCTGGAGGGGCCGCCGCCGCGGCTGGCGGTAGCACTCATGGCAGGCAGGTCAATGTAGCGCACCTCGGCCGGGGTGGCCTTCTTGGACTGAAACTGGGCGGCGAGCTTGCTCAGGCGCTCGTCGGGCACCTTCACCACGCCGATGTGCGTCTCCACGCCCGCCCTGTAGCCACCGGTCTCGGCGTGGCCATGGGTGAGGGCGTTGAAGACGGTGGTCTTGCCGCAAAGGGGAAGGCCAACGATGCCCAGGTCCATACCGCCACCCCGCCACCAGCATAGTGCCGCCCGAAAGGGGTGTCAACGCGCAGTGGCGCCCATCGCCAGCCGACAGACCTCCCGCAGGCAGCACTGAGGGCAGAGCGGCGCCTTGCGGCAGACGGTCTTGGCGTGGCGGTCGATGAGGGCATGGTATTCGTTGAACAACTGCACGTCGGGCGGCAGGGCCTGGCTGAACATCGCCTGCCAGGAGGCATAGCTGTCGCTGGTCGGCTCCAGGCCCAGGCGGGGGAAGACGCGGCGGGTGTAGGCGTCGATGACGAAGCTGGGCTTCTCGGCCGCATAGAGGATGATGGAATCGGCCGTCTCCTGGCCGATGCCGTGGGTAGCAAGAAGCTGCTGTCGGAGCTGCGGCAGGGGCAAGGCAAACAGGGCATCCAGGTCGCCGCCGTGCCTGTCGAAGAGCATCTCCAGGAAGGCCTTGACCTTGCGGGCCTTGGCGTTGTAGTAACCGGCGGGATGAATCAGCCGGGCCAGCTCATCGAGGCCGACCTTCAGGAGGCCTTCCGGCGAGAGGATCCCCGCCGCCTTGAGGTTCTCGATGGCTTTCTCCACGTTTACCCAGGCGGACGACTGGGTGAGGATAGCCCCAACGACGACCTCGAAGGGCGAATCCCCGGGCCACCAGTGCTGAGGGCCGTAGGCGGCGTAGAGGCGCCAGTATATCTCGGGAAGCTTCTCGGCGATGGGCTTGGCCACGGCTGGCTAGCTCTCCTGGAGCTGTCCCTCCTCGGGGCCCTTGGTTGCCTTCTGGACCCAGTCCGCAACGGTAGACTCGGGCACGCCATCGTAATAGAAGAGATAGGGCTTCAGGTCCAGCACCGGCGTGCCGTCAATCGCATCCAGGCCCCGCACCCGCAGCACGTTGCCCCTCCGCTCCAGGAGAGCCACCACCCTCAGGCCGATGGGGTTGGGCCGAACCGGGCTGCGGGTGGCGAACACTCCCTGAAGGGGAATCCGAGGGTCGCCGCGGGGGTGGACATGCGTCGTCGTCTCTCGAGGCTCCTCCGAGACCAGGTGCATCCAATAGATGACGATGATATGAGAGAAGCCCTCGAGGCCATCCAGGGCGCTCGCCCACCTGTCCTGCACGACGATCGTGGACTCCAGGCTTTCCCAGCCCTCCCTGCGTGGTTCCCTCACGGAGCTGCGCACCACCCCAATGGGCTTCACAACGACCGGTTCCAGCATCGCACCGTCCTCCAGCTCAGTACAGTCTCAGGGGAACTCCGTCGCTGGTCAAGGCTGACCAGGCAACGGGTGCCGCGGCAGAAGGAACACGGCCAGCAGGAAGGCCAGGGCCGCGGTGCTGCCGCCCAGGAAGAAGGGGGCCGAGGCTCCCACCTGGTCCCAGAGGACACCGGCGAGGACGCTGGATAGGAGGATCATCAGCCCCATGGCGCCCTGGTAGAGGCCCAGGGCGGTGCCCCGCCACTGGGCTCCAACGAAGTCGGTCACCAGGGCTCTTCCCACGCCCTCGGTCAACGCCATGTAGCTTCCGTATACGGCAAACAGGAGCCAAACGTAGGCTCCGGCATCGACAACGGCGAAGCCGAAGTAGACAACAGCAAAGATAGCGAAGCCACCAGCAATGACGCGCCGCCTTCCGACCCGATCGGAGGCGATTCCGGCCGGCATCGACAGGAGGGCGTAAACGACGTTGTAGAGGGCATAGGCCAGAACCGCCTCGCTGACGCCCAGCCCGAGGTTGCGGGCCCGCAGGATGATGAATACGTCGCTCGAGTTGCCCAAGGCGAAAAGCAGGCTTATGCCCAGGAAGACATAGTAGCCTCTACCGAAGCCCCTGAGTTGCAGGCGCGGCTGCGACTCGCGCTCGTCTGGGGCGGGAGCCCTGTCGCTAACGCCCCGCAGTACGACAACCGCCAACACGGCAGGCACAAGGGCGAGGGCAAAGATCGGGCGGAAGTTCTCGCCGATGAGAGCGAGCAAGGCCAGTGCGACCAGGGGGCCTACTACCGCCCCGGCTGTATCGGCCGCCCGATGAAAGCCGAAGCCGCGGCCTCGAACAGAGGGAGGCGTCCACTGAGCTATGAGAGCATCGCGGGGGGACGTCCGCAGGCCCTTGCCCAATCGGTCCCCCACGCGGGCGAACAGCACCATAGGCCAGTGGAAGGCCACGGCCAAGAAGACCTTCGCCACGGCCGAGAGGCTGTAGCCGACTAGCATGAAGGGCTTTCGCTTGCCCAACTTGTCGGAAAGCCAGCCGGAGATCACCCTGAACATGCTGGTTGTGCTCTCGGCCAGGCCTTCGATGGCGCCGAGGATAGTGCGCGGCACCCCCAGCGTCTCGGTGAGGAAGATGGGAACCAGGGGGTAGATCATCTCGGTGCTGATGTCGGTGAAGAAGCTCACTATGCCCAGACGGAAGACGTTTCTCTCCACTCCGGGCACGACGGAGTCCCTGGCGACGGGCGGAGCAGAACCTAGCGGCGACTTGGCGTCCTTAGCGGTCATCTGAGCTACTGACGGAAGCGTAGCACCTGCTGGCTCTTCAGGACAGCGGCCACAGGGCCTGTGCTATCGCTTTCCGCTTCTAGGGGCGGCCCTTCCCCAATAGCGCCATATCTGGTATACTCTGGACAAATGGCCCGACAGCCTAACCGATATACGGCGCGCGACATCCAGGTGCTGGAAGGGCTGGAGGCGGTGCGACGCCGCCCCAGCATGTACATCGGAAGCACCGACCAGCGTGGTCTCCATCACCTCATCTACGAAATCGTGGACAACAGCATCGATGAGGCCATGGCTGGCTTCTGCGATCGCATCGACATCGCCATCCACCGTGATGGGCACGTAACTGTCAGCGACAACGGTCGTGGCATCCCCATCGACACGCACGCGCGCACGCGCAAGTCGGCCCTGGAGACGGTGATGACCCTTCTCCACGCCGGCGGTAAGTTCGATCACGAGGCGTACAAGGTGTCCGGTGGCTTGCACGGGGTAGGCGCCGCCGTAGTCAACGCTCTCTCGTCAGAGATGTGGGTGGAGGTGCGCCGCGATGGCACGGTGTACCGGCAGGACTACCAGCGGGGCGTGGCCCAAGGCCCCATGCGCAAAGTGCGGGGAGAAGGGCACGGGCATGGCGATGGAACCACCACCTGCTTCCTGCCAGACCCCAAGGTCTTCCCGGCGCTGGACTACGATTTCGCCACCCTGGTCCAACGCTTTCGGGAGATGTCCTATCTGACCAAGGGCGTGTGGGTCCGCTTCGTCGACGAGCGGCAGGACCAAGAGGTGAACTTCCACTTCGAGGGGGGCATAGCCAGCTTTGTGCGCCGCCTCAACAAGGACCGCCACGTCGTTCCCCCCCAGCCGATATACGTGGAGGGCACCCTCAACGGTACCATCGTCGAGGCGGCCATCCAGTACAACGACGGCCTGTCCGAGTCCACCTTCAGCTTCGCCAATTGCATCAACACCACCGACGGGGGCAGTCACCTGACCGGGTTTCGCAGCGCTCTTACTCGCGTCCTCAACGACTACGCGCGCAAGCAGAAGTTGCTCAAGGAAAATGACGCCAACCTCTCCGGCGATGACGTGCGGGAGGGCCTGGCGGCAGTGATCAGTGTGAAGCTGCCTGAGCCGCAGTTCGAGGGGCAAACGAAGACCCGCCTGGGCAATGCCGAGGTGAAGGGCCAGGTGGAGTCGCTGGTGGGCGAGGAGCTCAGCCGCTATCTGGAGGAGCATCCCCCCGAGGCGCGGCGGATCATCGAGAAGTGCATCACCGCCGCCCACGCTCGCGAGGCCGCGCGCAAGGCCCGTGACCTGGTGATCCGCAAGGGCTTGCTGGAGGGCACCATGCTCCCCGGCAAGCTGGCCGACTGCTCGGAGCGCGACCCTCGGCACTGTGAGCTGTACATCGTGGAGGGGGACTCGGCGGGCGGCTCGGCCAAGCAGGGGCGCGACCGCCGCTTCCAGGCCATCCTGCCGTTGCGGGGCAAGATCCTGAACGTGGAGAAGGCTCGCCAGGACAAGATCTTCGGCCACGCTGAGATCGCGGCGATCATCAAGGCCCTGGGGACCAACATCGACGAGCAGTTCGACCTGTCGCGCCTGCGCTACCATCGAGTCATTATCATGACCGACGCCGACGTCGATGGCTCGCACATCCGCACGCTGCTCCTGACGTTCTTCTTCCGCCACATGCAGGATCTCATCCACGCCGGCCACCTTTACATCGCCCAGCCGCCTCTCTACCGCATCAAGGCGGGCAGCGAGGTGAAATGGGTCTACTCCGAGCAGGAGAAGGACGACGCGCTGAAGAGCATCACCTCGCGAAAGACCGAGCTCCAGCGCTACAAGGGTCTGGGCGAAATGACGGCGGAACAGCTCTGGGAGACCACTATGGACCCGAACAATCGCACCATCCTTGAAGTGAATGTGGACGACGCCACCAAGGCCGACGAGGTTTTCCAGATGCTGATGGGCGGCGAGGTCCCGCCGCGCAGGGCCTTTATCCAGGCGCACGCCAAGTACGCCAACCTGGATATTTAGACTTACTTACTCTGAATCAGCGAGAAGAACTCGGCGCGGCTGGCCGGGTTGCTGTGGAAAGAGCCGCGGATAGCCGAGGTAATAACGTTGCTCCCCGGTTTCTTGATGCCCCGCATGACCATGCACAGGTGCTCCGCCTGAACAACCACCGCCACCCCGACCGCCTTAATTCCCTCGGCAACGGCATCGGCAATCTCGGTGGTCATCCGTTCCTGGACCTGCGGACGACGGGCAATCGTCTCCACCACGCGCGCCAGCTTGCTGATGCCCACGATCCGCCCCTCATCATTAGGGATATAGCCCACGTGGGCGACGCCGTAAAACGGCAGGAGGTGGTGCTCGCACATGGAATAAAACGGAATATCCTTTAAAATCACCATCTCCCGGTGACCCAGCTCAAACCCCACCTCCAGGTCATCCTTGGGGTCCTTTTCGACACCCATAAAAAGCTCGGCATACATCTCCGCCACGCGCTGGGGAGTATCTCTCAGCCCTTCACGTGAAGGGTTTTCCCCGATGGCTTCGATAATATCCAGTACCGATTTTTTAATTCTGGCCTCGTCAAACATACTCCGCCTCCTTGCCGTCGTTAACTATCCCCAGCCCAGTGCTTTCTCCACCGCCGCCAGGTCCGCCGGAAGCTCCAGGAACGGCGGGGCTTCCTTCAGGGCCGTCTCCGTATCCTTGAGTCCGCTACCGGTGACCACGCAGACGATAACCTCCCGCGAGAAGTCACGCCCCTGGCCCGTCAGTTTTATTAAACCCGCCAGTGATGCCGCCGAAGCCGGCTCTCCGAAAATCCCGGCCTCCGATGCCATGATTCTCTGGGCGGCGAGGATTTCCTCGTCACTGACCATGTCGATGATACCGCCGGACTCGTCACGGGCGGCCACAGCCTTCTGCCAGCTGGCCGGATTACCGATACGGATTGCCGTAGCCACCGTCTCCGGCTTCTCGATGGCATGGCCGCGGACAATCGGTGCCGCCCCCTCGGCCTGGAAACCGTACATCTTCGGCTTTTTGGTCGCTTTACCCGCCCCGTAATACTCCACAAAGCCCTTCCAGTAAGCGGTAATATTGCCGGCATTCCCTACCGGCAGAAAGAGATAGCCCGGGGCGTCGCCGAGGGCGTCAACAATCTCGAAGGCGGCCGTCTTCTGTCCCTCGATGCGGTAGGGATTGAGGGAATTCACCAGCGTTACCGGGTGCTTTTCGGTCAGACCGAGCACGATATTGAGCGCCCGGTCGAAGTTGCCGTCGATAGCGACTATTTTGGCGCCATGAACAACGGCCTGCGCCAGCTTGCCCATGGCGATATTACCTCCGGGTATGACGATTACGCAGTCGAGCCCGCAGTAAGCCGCGAAAGCGGCCGCGGAGGCGCTGGTATTACCGGTGGAAGCGCAGATGATAGCTCTGCTGCCGTCTTCCACCGCCCTGGCGACGGCCATTACCATGCCCCTGTCCTTGAAGGAGCCGGTGGGGTGGCACCCTTCCAGCTTGAAATAAAGCTCGCCGCAGCCGTATTTCCTGGCCAGCCTGTCGCACCTGACCAGCGGGGTATCCCCCTCCCCGATGGTAAAGAGAGGTGTTTTGCCGGTTACGGGCAGATATTTTTTATATTGAAGCAAAACTCCCTTTTTCATCGCTAACCGCCCTCTATTTCCTCGACCCGTATGAAATTGCTTATTTCCCTGACCACCTCGAGTCGCTCCAGCTCAAGTAACGCTTTCTGCATGGCCTTCTCCCGGGCGGGGTGGGTCATAATCACTATTTCCGCCGTCTGTGTCTGGCTATCCGACTCCGGCTGTATCGCCGAGGAAATGCTTATATTATTGTTGCCGAACACGGTGGCAATCTGCGCCAGGACACCGGACCGGTCGGCGGCGTTCAACCTGACGTAATACTGCGTTTCAATTTCATCCATGGTCTTGATGCTCTTGCCCGACACCGCTTTCCACGTGGAGATACTGCCGATTCCCAGGACAATCTTCCGCGCCGAGGAAACGACATCGGCGACGACGGCGCTGCTGGTGGGATTGGCGCCGGCGCCCTCACCCACGAAGAGCACCTTGCCTACCAGGTCGCCTACAACCTGAACGCAGTTATAAACACCATCGACCTTGGCCAGAAAGGAGTCGGCCGGAATGAATACCGGGTGTACCCTGGCTTCGATGGAATCGTCACTCTGCTTGGCTATGGCCAGCAGCTTGATGGCGAAACCCAGCTCCCGGGCATAGCGGAAATCCCGACTGCTGAGTCGTGAAATGCCTTCACGGTAAATATCCTGCGGGCGTACCTGAGTCTGAAAGGCCAGCGAAGCCAGGATGGCCAGCTTATAGTTGGCGTCTATCCCTTCGACGTCGTTTTCCGGGTTAGCCTCGGCATAGCCCAGCTCCTGCGCCTGCTTGAGGGCCGAGGCAAAGTCCATGCCCTCCCTGGCCATCATGGTGAGGATATAATTGGTGGTGCCGTTGATGATGGCGAAGATACCGCTGATATTATTAGCCACCAGGTCATGCTTGAACGGGGCAATCAACGGGATACCCCCGCCGACACTGGCTTCATACTGCAGCCCCACGCCATGCTGCCGGGCCAGGGCCAGCAGCTCCATACCGTGCTTGGCAATAAGCTCTTTGTTGGAAGTCACCACGTGTTTACCGTCCGAGATTGCCCTTTTAAGGTAGTCCAGTGCCGGGCTTTCACCACCTATGGCCTCGACGACGATATCAATACCGGGCTCCCGGAAGAACTCCTCGTCATCGGTAGTGAAGAGCCTGGAAGGCATCTGTTTTGCCTGCGGGCGTGATAAATCCTGCGGCAAGACCTTGACCTTCCGCAGGACCAGGGGGCAACCAACCTTCTCCGCCAGCTCGTCCGCCTTGTCCGTCAAAACCCTGGCCACCTGTCCGGCAACCACCCCCAACCCCATCAGCCCGACTCCGATATTTTTTTTATCCATTTCTGTTAACCCCCCGCTTCTTGCATGTCCTTCAACACCCTGTTTATCGCCCATTGATTTAATTCCTCAGTCAAGTAGCTCTGGTCAACGATGTTATCAGGGTCAGCCATCACCACGGCAACCCAGTTGTCAAAGAGCTGTCCTATGAGATAAGTCCGGTCCTCATCGCTGAGCTTTCTATCGTCATCCTTATCGACCACTTTTACCAGCCAGTAGCCGCCTTTACTCCAGTAGGTTTCGTCACGGATGGGCTCACTCCACGTCCCCAACTCCACCCCCAGGTCGAAAACATACTCATCGAAGATATCGCTGATTTCTCCCGGCATTATCGTACCCAGTTCCCCGTGCTTATCGCGGGAAGGACTGTAATCGGAATATTCATCGGCGATGGGCCCGAGGTCTTCCCCGGCTTCCAGCCTCGCTTTTATCTCCTTTGCCTCATCCTCGCTGCTTAAGAAGACGGCTGATACATTTGCCGAACCCCCTTCCGGTATATTATTAACCCTAATCAGCCAGTAGCCCACTTGCTTATACATATCTTCATCGTACAGGGGGTCGCTCAACGCGCCTGCTTTCGCACCGAAGGCATAATCAACGGGTACGAGGGAACCCAGTTGATTATTAAGTATGGCCTCCGGGTGCCAGCCGAAGTCACCTTGATTTACATTTTTAGAATAGTAGTTTTGGGCGAACTCCTCGGCCAGCGCCGTAAAGTTATCACCACTTAGCAACCCGTTTCTGATTTCAAGCGCCTGGCT
>JAUWYP010000038.1 GCA_030615765.1 Dehalococcoidia bacterium
CTGGCTTCGAGTCGATCCCGGAGGGCACCCTGGTAACCCACCAGATAGTCGCAGGAAGCGATCTTCCCCTGCTAGGAAGGCTTTTCAATCTGATACTGATACCCCTCTTCCTGAAAGAGCGCCATATGCAGGCAATCCACAACCACGCCAACGAGGAGTTTACGAACCTCGAACGCCTGTTGTAGGCAATCGCCGAGTGGTGGTTCCCAGGAGAGGCCGTTAGCCCCAAACGGGGCTTGTTCTTACCGATTGGCCATGCCGCGATATCATATCTGGACCGTGGGCTGCCAGATGAACGAAGCCGACTCGGCCAAGCTGGCGGCCGGCCTTCAGTGCCTGGGCTGGGAGGACACGCCCCGGCCCGAGGAGGCCGATCTCGTTGTCGTTAACACCTGCGTCGTTCGCCAGAAGGCCGAGCAGCGAGGCGTCAGCAAGCTGGGAGCGCTGCGGCGCCTGAAAGAGCGTTCCAACGGCCGCCACCCAAAGATCGCCGTGATGGGCTGCATGGTCGGCCTGCGAGCGGACGGCCTGCGGCAGCGCTTCCCCTTCGTCGACGTCTTCGCCCGCCCCCAGGCCTTCAGCGACGTCCTGGCGGCTGTCATGCCCCAGGAGGACACAGGCGGGGAGTTGTGGCCGGAGACCTTCCCGGAGGCCCCTGGCCCCACGGCCTACGTGCCGGTCATCCACGGCTGCAACAAGTTCTGCACCTTCTGCATCGTCCCTTACCGCCGCGGCCGCGAGCGCAGCCGCCCCATCGGCGAGGTCGTCCACGAGGTGGAGGTGCTGGTCGCCCGCGGCGTGAAGGAGGTCACCCTTCTGGGCCAGACGGTGGAGGCCTACGGTCATGACCTGCCCGACAGGCCCAGCCTGGCCAATCTCTTCCGCGCCATCCACGACATCGAGGGCCTGGAGCGTATCCGCTTCCTCACCTCGTACCCCAAGGACATGACCGACGACATCATCCGGGCGGTGGCCGAGCTGCCCAAGGTGTGCGAGTACTTCAACATCCCCGTCCAATCGGGCGACGACACGATTCTGGCCCGCATGCGTCGCGGCTACACCCTGAGCGAATACCGGGACGTAGTCGACAAGATCCGCCGCTGGCTGCCCGCCGCCGCCATCAGCACCGACGTCATCGTCGGCTTCTGCAGCGAGACCGACGAGCAGTTCCGCCGCACCTACGACCTGCTGGCGGAGCTGCGCTTCGACAAGGTGCACGTGGCCGCCTACTCGCCGCGGCCGGGCACTATCGCCTGGCGCACCCTGGCCGACGACGTGCCCCAGCAGGTGAAGATGGACCGCCTGCACATCATCGAGGAGCTGCAGGAGGGCATCGCCGCCGACATCAACGCTCGCCTTCAGGGCACGCTGCAGGAGGTGCTGATCGAGGGCGAGAAGGGCGGCAAGCTCAACGGGCGCACTCGCAGCGACAAGATCGTCCACTTCTCCGGCCAGGCGCGTCCCGGCGAGCTGGTGAACGTACGTGTAGAGAAGACCAGCGCCTGGTCTCTCCAGGGCAGGCTGGTAAACTAGAGGTGGAGGAATGACGAAGCCAACCAGTGAGGAGATGCGGCTCGCGGAGGCCATGGAGTGCACCACTGACCGCCCCCTGGAGACGGTGCCCCTGACCGAGGAGGAGGCCTTCGCCTCCTGGCAGCAGGACATCCCCTCCGAGTACCGAACCATCACCGCCGACGAGATGGTGCGGCGGGTGCAGGCGGCCAAGGCCAAGCTGAGCGATAAGCTGGTCATCCTCGGCCACCATTACCAGCGAGAGGACATCATTCAGTTCGCCGATTACCGCGGCGATTCCTTCAAGCTGGCTCGCTGGGCCGCCCAGAAGCGGGAGAAGGAGTACATCGTCTTCTGTGGCGTCCACTTCATGGCCGAAGCCGCGGATATCCTTTCGGGCGATCACCAGATAGTGATGCTGCCCAACATGGCCGCCGGCTGCTCCCTGGCCGACATGGCCGCACCCGACGACGTCTACGCCTGCTGGCAGGAGCTGGCCGAGGCGGACATCAAGGGCATCCTGCCCATCACCTACATCAACTCGGCGGCCAGCCTCAAGGCCTTCTGCGGCCGCCACGACGGCATCGTCTGCACCTCCTCCAACGCCCGCATGGTGACCAAGTGGGCCCTCCAGCGAGCCGAGCGGGTCCTTTTCTTCCCCGACCAGCACCTGGGCCGCAACACCGCCGTCAAGCTGGGCATCCCCCTGGAGGAGACGGCGGTCTGGGACTACACCCTGCCAGCGGGCAGCCTGGGCGGCAACACCCCCGAGGAGCTTCAGCGAGCCCGCATCATCCTCTGGAACGGGTACTGCGGCGTTCACCAGCGCTTCACGGTAGAGCAGATACGAGCAGCCCGCAAGAAGCACCCCGACATTCAGGTGATCGTTCACCCTGAGTGCACGCTGGAGGTGGTACAGGCGGCCGACTCCGACGGCTCGACCGAGTTCATCGCCCGCACCATCGCCGAGGCGCCCGCGGGGAGCAAGTGGGCGGTGGGCACGGAGATAAACCTGGTCACCCGCCTGGCCCGCGAGAACCCCGACAAGCTGGTGTTCTGCCTGGACCCAGTGGTTTGCCCCTGCTCCACCATGTATCGCATCCACCCGGCCTATCTGTGCTGGGTGCTCGAGAAGCTGGTGGAGGGCCAGGTGCTCAACCGGGTGCAGGTGGACGCAGAGACGGCCCGCTACGCCAAGATCGCCCTCGACCGCATGCTGGCGGCTGTGTAGGCCGTTTGCCCCCTCCTCTGCCGCCGCCTACAATGAGGGTGGTGGCAGCAATGGGAAAAAGTCCTCTCCGGCGCATCATCTCTCGCGGCCAGATTCGGCGGCGCGTCAAGGAGATGGCGGCCCACATCCGGGCCGACTACTCCGGCCAGCGCCCCGTGTTCGTCTGCGTGCTCAAGGGGGCCTTCGTCTTCCTGGCCGACCTGATACGCCAGGCTGGCCTGCCCCTGGAGGTGGACTTCATAGCGGCATCGAGCTACGGCATGGCCAAGACCAGCAAGGGCCAGATCACCGTCCTCAAGGACGTCACCACCGACATCGCCGGCCGCCACGTCATCCTGGTGGACGATATCATCGACAGCGGCCTCACCCTCCAGCACCTGCGCGACCACCTGGCCAGCCACCAGCCGGCCAGCCTGCGGGTGTGCGCCCTCCTGGCCCGCGAGCGGGTGCTAGCGGCGGGCACGGTCATCGAGTACCTGGGCTTTCCCGTGCCCGAGGGCTTCGTGGTGGGCTACGGCATCGACTACGCCGAGCAGCATCGTGAGCTGCCGGACATCTACGTGATAGAGAATGAGTAGCGCAAGCCTAGAGCAGATCATCGCCGTCGCCCGTGGGGACGCCCCCGGCGATACGCTGCTGGCCAACGGGCGCATCGTCAACGTCTTCACCTCGGAGATCGAGGAGGGCGATGTTGTTCTTTTCGAGGGCCGGATCGCCGGCATCGGCCGTGGGTATGAGGCGCGAGAGGTGGTGGACCTTCGCGGTGCCTACCTTCTGCCCGGCTTCATCAACGGCCACACCCACATCGAGAGCTCCATGCTCAGCATCGGCCAGTACGCGCGGGCGGTGCTGGCTCGCGGCACCACCTCCGTCGTCACCGACCTCCACGAGCTGGCCAACGTGGCCGGCCTGTGGGCCCTGCGCCGCCTGTTCAGAGACGCCGCCCGCCTGCCCCTGGACGTCTTCCTCATGGCGCCCTCCTGCGTGCCCGCCACGGATCTGGAGACGGCCGGCGCCTCCCTGGAGCCGCGCGACATCGCCTCCGCCCTGCGCTGGCAGAGCACCCTCGGCCTGGGCGAGGTGATGAACTTCCCCGGCATCGTATCCGGCGACCCCCACTGCCTGGACAAGGTCCGCGCTGCCAAGGGCAGGCCCATCGACGGCCACGCCCCCGGCCTCAGCGGCAAGGGCCTGAACGCCTACCTGGCCGCCGGCCCCCGCTCCGACCACGAGTCCACCAGCCTGGAGGAGGGCCGCGCCAAGCTGCGGCGGGGCATGCACCTGATGATCCGCGAGGGCACCAGCGAGAAGAACCTGGAGGAGCTCCTACCCCTGGTGACCGACGATACCTACCCCCGCTGCCTGCTGGTAGTCGACGACCGCTCCTGCAAGGACCTCCTCTACGACGGCGACATCGACGCCGTAGTGCGCAAGGCGATCCGCCTCGGCCTCAGTCCGATTCGGGCCATCCAGCTAGCCACCATCAATCCCGCCACCTACTTCGGCCTGAGCGACCGCGGGGCCATCGCGCCGGGGTACGTAGCCAACCTCATCGTGGCCGACGACCTGTCGGACCTCCAGCCGCGGCAGGTGTACTACGGCGGCCGCCTGGTGGCCAGCGACGGACGCGCCCTCTTCCCCACCGCCCTCGCCGCCCCCCGACGGCTCATGCGCACCTTCCACATCGCGCCCTTCGGCGAGGACGCCTTCGCCCTCAGGACGTCCGAGCGCCGCCTACCCGTCATCGGGATCGTGCCCGGCCAGATCGTCACCAAGAAGCTGATGGAAGAGGTAAGAGTGGAAGACGGCCGCGTTGTCGCCGACAGCGAGCGCGATATCCTGAAGCTGGCGGTGATCGAGCGCCACCGGGCGACGGGCAACGTCGGCCTGGGGCTGGTGAGAGGCTTCGGCCTCAAGCGAGGGGCCCTGGCCTCCTCCGTCGCCCACGATTCGCACAATGTGATCGTGGTGGGCACCAACGATCGCGACATGTACGTCGCCGTCCGGGAGGTTGAGCGGATGCAGGGCGGCCTGACGGCCGTCGCCGAAGGGCGAGCGCTGGCTTCCCTGGCGCTGCCCCTGGCCGGCCTCATGTCGCCGGAGCCGCTGGAGACGGTAGCGGCCCAGCTGGAGGCAGTGGAAGGGGCCGCCGCCTCGCTGGGGGCTAGCGTGCCCGCTCCCTTCGCCGTTCTCTCCTTCCTGGCCCTGCCGGTCATCCCCGAACTCAAGCTCACCGATAAGGGCCTGGTGGACGTAGGTAAAGCCTCTTTCGTGGATCTCATAGAGGTTAGCCCATGAGCACTCCTGCACAGCAGTTCGACTACGTCATCGTTGGCTCCGGCATCGCCGGCCTCTACGCTGCCCTCAAGGCCCGCGAGCACGGCAGCGTCCTCGTCCTGACCAAGAGCTCCATCGACGAGTGCAACACTCGCTATGCCCAGGGAGGCATCGCCGCCCCCATCGGCGAGGGCGACTCGGCTCAGCTCCACCTGGAGGACACCATCCGTGCTGGCGCTGGCCTGGTGGACAGCGAGGCCGCCCGCATCCTCACCGAGGAGGCTGCCGACCGCATTGCCGACCTGGTAGGCTTCGGCGTCCCCTTCGACACCCTGGACGGGGAGATAACCCTGGGGCGAGAGGGCGCCCACAGCCTGCCCCGCATCCTCCATGCCGGCGGCGACGCCACCGGCGCCCACATCGAGCTCACCCTCACCGGCGTAGCCAGGCTGTCCCGCATCACCGTTCTCGAGCACTGTCTAGCGGCCAGGCTGCGGGTGACGAACGACGCCATCGAAGGGGTTGAGGCCCTCGACTGCCGCACCAACACCCCGCTGGACTTCTCCTGTCGTGTTCTCATCCTGGCCACCGGCGGCGCCGGCCAGCTATACAAGGTCAGTACCAATCCTACGGTGACCACCGGCGACGGCATCGCCCTGGCCTACCGGGCGGGCGCCGAGGTGATGGACCTGGAGTTCTTCCAGTTCCATCCCACCGCCCTGCGGATGCCCGGCGTCCAGCCCTTCCTTATCTCCGAGGCGGTGCGAGGAGAAGGGGCATTCCTCCGCAATGCGCAAGGGCGGGTCTTCATGACCGAATATGATCCGGCGGCCGAGCTCGCCCCGCGCGACGTAGTAGCACGAGCTATCTTGACGGAGATGACCAAGGCCGGCACCGACCACGTCTATCTCGATGTGACCCACCTGCCGCCGTCCAGGGTGACATCTCGCTTCCCCCAGATCTACCGCTTCTGCCTCGACCACGGCCTGGACATCACCACCGACCGCATCCCCGTATCGCCGGCCGCCCACTACACGATGGGCGGCGTGCGCACCAACACCTGGGGCGAGACCAATATCCGCGGCCTCTACGCCTGCGGCGAGGCTGCCTGCACCGGCGTTCACGGAGCCAACCGCCTGGCCAGCAACTCCCTCCTGGAGACCATCGTCTTCGCCAAGCGGGTGATCCAGCGAAGCCTTCTCAAGGAACTCAAAGTGAACGAGGCCAGCGCTGAGGCCGTCTCCCTCAGCCAGCCCAGTCCAGCCGATGTCCCTCCCCTGGACCTGGGCGCGCTGCAATCGCTCATGTGGGACAAGGTGGGCATCGTCCGCGACGGCCGTTCGCTGGCCGAGGCCAAGGCCGTCACCTCTGCCTGGCAGGCCTCTTTCGGCGAACCCACCGATCGCCCTTCGCACGAGCTGGCCAACCTGCTTCTCTGCGCCCGCCTGGTGACAGAGGGAGCGCTCATGCGTGAAGAGAGCCGCGGGGCGCACTACCGCTCCGATTTCCCTGAGCGATCCCAGGCCTGGCACCGCCATATCGTCTTTCGTCGCCATGCCTAGGCAAGCCATCCCCAAGCTCCCCCAGGCCCACCTGCGCCGCCTGGCAAGAAACGCCCTCAAAGAGGACCAGGCCTGGCAGGACGTGACCACTACTGCCCTGGTGCCGCCAGAGCAGAAGGGGAGAGGCGTCATCATCGCCGGGGAGGAAGGGGTGCTGGCCGGCCTGCCTATGGCCGAAGCGGTGTTCAAAGCGGTCGACCCTTCGCTCCAATGGCAGCCGCTGGCCGCCGAAGGAAGCCGTCTGTCGCCGGGGCAGGAGGTAGCCTGCATCGAGGGGCCCCTGGCCGCCATCCTGCGCGGCGAGCGGGTAGCTCTCAACTACCTGACCCATCTCTCGGGCGTGGCCACCGCCACCGCCCGTCTGGTGGCAGCCATCGCCAGCCTGCCCGTGGGCATCCGCGATACCCGCAAGACCACCCCCGGCCTGCGCACGCTGGAGAGGTACGCCGTGCGGGTGGGCGGCGGCCAGAGCCACCGTCTCACCCTGGCCGACGCCGTCCTCATCAAGGACAACCACCTGGCCGCCCTACGCGCCCGCGGGCTGGGCATCGCCGAGGCCCTGCGCCGGGCCGGCGAGCAAGCGCCAGCAGGGATGAGGGTGCAGATCGAAGTCACCACTGTCGATGAAGCGCGCCAGGCCCTGGAGGCAGGAGCAAGGGAGCTCCTGCTGGACAACATGCCCTCCGAAGACATGCGGCGGGTGGTAGAGACGGCGCGGGGCCGAGCCGTCCTCGAGGCCTCGGGCGGGATAAGCCTGCACAACGTGCGACGGGTGGCGGAGACGGGCGTCGACTACATCTCCGTGGGGGCCATCACCCACTCGGCCAGAGCCCTGGACATGAGCCTGCAAGTGGCGGCATCATAACCGCTGTTCTCTACGCCCCTCATCATGGGGCTCCCGCTCATGGTGAGCCCCGTCGAACCATGAGTGGGGCTACGCTCGCCCTTCGACAGGCTCAGGACGAGCGGCTTTTGAGCGACCTATGAGTAGCCTGGCCGCTGCCGAGCCTAATTAACCGCTGGCCGACACCGCCAGTCACCGGCCTCACTCGTACACTACCACCCGCGTGCCGATGTCGGCGAAGTCCCACAAGAACTTGGCGTCGCTATAGCCCAGGCCCACGCAGCCGTGGCTGGAGGGAATGTTGCCGAAGTAGCTTTGAGGACGCCAGTAGTTATAGTGCAGCGTAATGCCGCTGAAGATGTACTGCGTGTACAGGACATTGTCCACATACCAGCCATCGGGTGAGTCTACAGGGATGCCAAGACCCTCGGAGTCCATGGTCTCATTTTCCACCCGCTGATAGACGCGGAAGTCGCCGGTCGGCGTCTCCCAGTCGGGCATCCCCGTCGTCACCAGGGCAACCCGCACCGGCTGAGCGCCGACGAAGGCCGTCGCCCGCTGGGTGGTCAGGTTGACGGCGATCCAGCGTTCGTCCTCGTCAAAGGCAACGCCCGCAGGCGGGGTAGCCGTCGCCAGCTCCAGCGCCCCGAGCTCCTCCAGCGTTGGCGGCGGGGGAGCAGGCTCCGGCGTCGGCTGTTCTGCCCTCTCCTCCAGCAGCCGCAGGAAGGGCTGCAGATACAAGTCTGACCCGGCGAGCGCGGCCACGGCATTGGGCGCCACCCGAGACACGCTGATGCCCGGCGCCAAAGTCGCCGAGGCGTCCTCGCCCCCGCTGACAAGCCTCTCTAGCCGGAGCGACCCCAGGCTTACCAGAGCCAGAAGCTCCAGCACCAGAAGGCTCAGAAGGAAAAGTCGCGAAAGCTTGAAAGAAGTCAAATCAAGGCCAGTATATGCCTGGAGGAAAACGCCCGTCTAGCCTCTTCGGGGACGCTCCAACTCCTCGCTATCGAGAAGGATGGTCACCGGCCCCTGATTGTGGATCTCCACCAGCATGCGAGCCCCAAAGCGACCCATTCCCACCTCGACGCCTGTCTCCCGCAGAGCAGCCGCAAACGCCTCTACCAGGGGCTCAGCCTCCTCTGGCGCCGCCGCGCGGGTGAAGCTGGGCCGCCTCCCCCTGCGAGTGTCGGCCAAAAGGGTGAACTGGCTCACCACCAGGGCCGCACCGCCCACATCCAGGAGGGACAAATTGAAACGGCCTTCGGCATCGGAGAAGATGCGCAGTTCGGCCGTCTTTCTGGCTAGCCTGTGGGCGTCCTCGGCGGTGTCCCCCGCAGCCACTCCCAGCAGCACCACTAACCCTTGCCCTATCTCCGCCAGCCGCTCCTCGGCCACTGTCACCGAAGCATGGCTGACCCGCTGGATGACCGCTCGCACCGCCGCCTACTTCTTGGTGGAAACCTCTGATGTCTCTTCAGGCGACGCCTTCTCCTCTTTGGCCTCTTTCTCAGCGGACTCCCACTCGTGATTCTTGCGGTTGTCGGTAACGTAGAAGCCGGGCCCTTTGAACACAATGCCCGGCACATGGAGAAGCCGTCGCGCCAGCCCGCCGCACACGGGGCATGCCTGCTCCACCGGGGCGTCGAATCCTTCCCTCTTCTCGTATTGATGTTGGCATTCGCCGCACTGGTACTCGTAGATGGGCAAGGCAAACCTCCTGTTGGCGCAGAAATCCAAGAAAGATGCTACAGGAACGACGCCTTTAGAGCAAGAAGGTGCCATCTGCGGGGAGACGGCGCGGGTCATATCCCCCTATCGCACGCCTTGACCCTCCTGAGAGGCTGTGATAGTATCGCCAGCGCGAGTCGGTTTGGGGAAGCGGGAGGGTTTCGGCCCTCCCTTTTTCGCAGAAGTAGGCGATGGTGGCTTCGCTGGCCCAGCAGGAAAGGCGCCAGGCAGCCGTAGCCAAGGCGAGGCCGCGAGCGGCGATTCAGATGGCCAGAGGGGACGCGTTTTCTCCATGAGTGAGAGCCCGATCCTGGCGCAAGAGGAGCTCAGCCGGGCTGCCCTCGGGCGCGACGCCGCCGTGGCGATCGGCGTGTTCGATGGCGTGCATCGAGGCCATCGCTATCTCATCGACCGGCTGCTGGAGCGAGGGCGCCAGGAAGGCCTGGCCACCATGGTGGTCACCTTTCATCCCCATCCTCGCCTCGTGGTTCAGCCCCAGACCGCCCTCACATATCTATGCGGCCTGGAGGAGCGCATCGAGCTTCTGCGAGAGCTGGGAGTGGATAGCGTGGCCATCCTCTCCTTTACCTCCGAGCTGGCCCAGCTCTCCGCCCGCGAGTTCGTGTCGCTGCTGGTGGAGGGGCTTAGGATGAAGCTGCTGGTGGTGGGCAGCGATTTCGCCCTGGGGCGTGGCCGCGAGGCGGATGCCAAGGCTCTCGAGGTCATAGGTCGTGAGATGGACTTCGCCGTGGAGGAGGTAGCTCTCCTGGCGGCCAGCGGGGAGAAGGTAGGCTCCTCTGCCACACGCCTGGCCCTGGCCCGAGGCGACATGGAGACGGTGGCCAGCCTGATGGGCCGTCCGTTCTCTCTGCGAGGCCCCATCGTTCGCGGCGCGGAGCGAGGCAAGTCGCTGGGCTTCCCTACCGCCAACATCGCCCTCGGCCTCGACCGGGCCCTGCCCGCCTTCGGCGTCTACGTCACCCGCGCCTACCTGGGCGGGCGCGCCTACCCCGCCGTGACCAACATCGGCCTGCGCCCCACCTTCTCCGCCAAAGGCGGACCCGCCTCTGGCGGAGGCGAGGACAAGACGACCGTTGAGACCTACATCCTGGACTTCGAGGGCGAGCTGCACGGCCAGGAGCTGCGCATCGAGCTCTTGCACCGCCTGCGGGGGGAGATGCGTTTTCCTAACGTGGACGCTCTCAAGGAGCAGATCGAAAAGGACATCGCCGCCGCTAGGGCCTACCTATCATGAGCAAGGCTACTGTCAGGGTTCCCAAGGACGACGAGCTGCGCTGGATCCTCCGCCGCGCCGTGGCGGAGACCATCCCTGAGGACGAGTTCGTAGCGGCCCTTAGCTCCGGCCGCTGCCTTCGCCTCAAGATGGGCTTCGACCCCAGCGCCCCCGACCTCACCCTAGGGCACGCCGTGGGCCTGCGCAAGCTACGCCAGCTCCAGGAGCTCGGCCACCAGGTGGTGGTCATCGTCGGCGACTGGACGGCTCGCATCGGCGACCCCAGCGGCCAGTCGCAGACACGCCCCATGCTCACCGCCGAGGAGGTCAAAGCCAACGCCGAGACCTACCTGCGCCAGTTCTTCATGGTGGTGGACAGGGAGCGCACCGAGATCCGCTGGCAGAGCGAGTGGTTCGACAAGTTTGACCTGGAGGCAGTGGTGCGCCTGGCCGCTCGTTTCACGGTGGCCCAGATGCTCCAGCGGCAGGAGTACTCTGAGCGGTTCGCCGCCCACAAGCCGATCGGCCTCCACGAGTTCCTCTACCCCCTGCTCCAGGGGTACGACTCGGTGGCCATCGAGGCCGACGTGGAGTTCGGCGGCACCGACCAGAAGTTCAACCTACTGGTGGCCCGCGACCTCCAGGAGATGATGGGGCAGCGGCCGCAGCAGTGCTTCCTGGTGCCCCTGCTGGTGGGCACCGACGGCACGATGAAGATGAGCAAGAGCCTGGGCAACTACATCGCCCTGGAGGACCCGCCGGAGGAGATGTACGGCAAGGTTATGTCGCTGCCCGATGACGTGATGATGGACTACTACGAGCTGGTGACCGACGTGCCCGACAAGGAGGTGGCGGAGATAGGCGAGGCCCTGCGCACGCGCTCGCTGAACCCGATGGAGCTGAAGATGCGCCTGGCGCGGGAGATCGTGACCCAGTTCCACAGCGACGAGGCGGCCCAGGCGGCGGAGGAGGAGTTCACGCGGGTGTTCCGGGAGCGGGAGCTGCCGGAGGAGCCCGAGGTGCACCAGGTGGATTTGGGAGAGGTAACGGACAGCCATGGCCGCACTGGCCTGGCGCGTTTGCTAGCCGATCTGGGCGCGGTTCCAAGCAGATCCGAGGCCAGACGCCTCATTAAGCAGGGCGCTGTTGAGATAGACGGCAAAGTCGCCACAACAGACGTCGTCGAGCTACGCGACGGAATGGTCTTGCGGGTCGGCAAGCGGCGCTTCTTGCGCATCGTGGACGCCGACAAGCAACCGTAGCCGCTCGCCCCGGGGAATGCAGAGGGGCAGCACCCCTCTGCCGGGGTCCTAGGGGTGTCCCCTAGGATTTCTCCTTTTGGGTCTGCTCGATGATCCGCTGGACGACGTGAGCGGGGACCTCTTCGTAGTGGCTAAACTGCATAGAGTAGCTGCCCCGACCCTGAGTCATCGAGCGTAGGTCGGCGGCATAGTGCTGTACCTCGGCCATGGGGGCCTGGGCCTCGATTATCGTCCGGGTGCCCTCGGGCGTCATCCCCATCACCTTGGCCCGCTTGCCGTTGAGGTCGCTGGTAACATCCCCCGTGTTGGCTTCGGGCACCGCGACCTGCAGGTTCATTATCGGCTCCAGGAGCACCGGATGACCCTCCTGGGCTGCCTTCTTGATGGTAGCGGCGGCGGCGATCTTGAAGGCGATGTCTGAAGAGTCCACCGGGTGGTGCTTGCCGTCGAACAGGGTCGCCTTCATATCGGTGAGGGGATAGCGGGCGAGCACGCCCTCCTGCAGGGCCTCCACCACGCCCTTCTCCACCGACGATATATACTGCCGGGGCACCACGCCCCCGACAATGCGGTTCGTGAACTCGAAGCCACTGCCGCGGGGCAAGGGCTCCAGCTCGATGGCTACGCGGGCGTACTGGCCGTGGCCGCCGGTCTGCTTCTTGTGGGTGTACTCCGCCGAGGAAGTGGCGGTGATGGTCTCTTTATAGGGCACCTTGGGGGTGGTCATCTCCAGGTCCACGCCGAACTTGCGGCGTATCTTCTCTACCGCCACCTCTACGTGGGAATCGCCCAGGCCGGATATGATCGTCTCGCTGGTGTCCTTGCTACGGGAGACCCGCAGGGTGGGGTCCTCCTCGGCGATGCGTGAGAGGGCGCTACCCATCTTGTCCAGGTCGGCCTTGCTCTTGGGATGGACGGCACCGCTGAAGGCTGGCTCCGGGAAGGAGATGCCCGGCAGGATGATGGACTTCTCGCGGGTGGTCAGTGTATCGCCGGTGCTGATCTCGGTCAGCTTTGCCACGGCGCCGAGGTCACCGGCCACCACCTGGCTCACCTGCTCCTGGCTCTTGCCTCGGATGAGATACAGGGGCCCGATGCGCTCGGCACTGCCCTTGTTGGCGTTCCAGGCCTGCGAATCGGCTTTGAGGGTGCCGGAATAGACGCGGAAGTAGGTGAGCCGACCGACGTAGGGGTCGGCCGTTGTCTTGAACACCAGGGCGGCCAGGGGGCCCTTGGCGTCGGCCTGGATGGACTCACCGTCCTGCACCACCACTGCCATATCCGCCGGCGAGGGCAGGTAGCTGCAGAGGGCATCCATGAGCAGGGTCACCGCCACGTTCTTGGTGGCCGAGCCCGTGAGCACCGGAACGAGGGACCCGCGGCCAACCCCCGCCCTCAGGCCCTGGCGCAGCTCCTCCTCGCTGAGCTCTTCGCCCTCCAGGTACTTGGTGATGAGGGCATCGTCGGTCTCAGCGGCCGCTTCCAGCAGCTTTTCCCGCAGGCTGGTCGCCTGCTCCACGAGTTCCTCGGGCACCTCCTGGGCCTCGCCCTTCTCGCCCACATAGGCCTTCATGGTGAGAAGGTCCACCACGCCCTTGAAGTCAGCCTGGGCGCCCAGCGGTAGCTGGAAGGCCACGCACTTCTGGCCGTACATCCCTTGGAGCTGAGACAGGGTCTGGTGAAAGTCGGCGTTCTCCCGCTCCATGCGGCTGATGAACACCAGACGGGGAAGGTTCTGTTCGTCGGCGTAGGCCCAGGCGTACTCGGTGCCGACCTGCACGCCGGAGGCGCCGCAGATCACGATGACGGCGGCGTCGGCGGCTCGCACGCCGCACTTCACCTCGCCCACAAAGTCGGCGTAGCCGGGGGTGTCGAGGATGTTGAGCTTGTTCTCCTGCCACTCGCAGGGCAGGATCGACAGGTTGACGCTGAAGCTGCGGCGGACCTCGTCAGGGTCGAAGTCGGAGGTGGTGTTACCGTCGTCCACCCGGCCCAGCCGGTTGATGGCCTTGGCGTTGAACAGCATCGCCTCCG
>JAUWYP010000004.1 GCA_030615765.1 Dehalococcoidia bacterium
GTGGCTGCCAGTGCTGGAACCCACAAGACCTACTTCACGGACGACACCTTGCGGACGCTTCAATTGATGGCCCTGGCCGCACGCAAGGAACTGAAGTCCTCAAACCCTCGTCAAGCTTAGCACTGTACACGAAGGGGGCTAGGTTGATCACCGTCCTCTCCGGCGGCGTCGGCGCCGCCCGCTTCCTCCAGGGCCTCGTCCAGGTCGTGCCTCAGCAGAACGTCACCATCGTCTCCAACACCGGCGACGACCTCGAGATGTTCGGCCTCCACGTGTCCCCCGACATCGACATCGTCATCTACCACCTCGCCTCCGCCGAAGGCGGATCCGCCTCTGGAGGAGGCCTCGTCAACCCCGAGACCGGCTGGGGCCTCGCCGCCGACACTTTCCACACCCTCGACGCCCTCGCCCGCTTCGGCCACGACACCTGGTTCTCCCTCGGCGACCGCGACCTCGCCACCCACATCCATCGCACCCACCTCCTCCGCCGGGGCCACACCCTCTCGCAGGCCACCGCCGAGATCGCCCGCGCCTTCGGCCTCGACGTCACCATCCTGCCCATGACCGACGACCCCCTCCGCACGCGCGTCGAGACCCCCGACGGCCTGATCGACTTCCAGGAGTACCTGGTGAAGCGCCGCGCCCGCGACGCCTTCCGCGGCATCAAGCTCGCCGGCATCCAGGACGCGAAGCCCGCCCCCGGCGTCATCGACGCTATCACCGCCGCCGAGGGCGTCATCATCGCCCCCAGCAACCCTATCGTCAGCATCGGCCCCATCCTCGCCCTGCCCGGCGTCCGCGGCGCCCTCCGCCAGACCAAGGCCCGCGTCATCGCCGTCAGCCCCATCGTCGGCGGCGCCGTCATCAAGGGCCCGGCCGCCAAGATGATGAAGGGCCTGCGCATGGAGGTCAGCGCCTGGCAGATAGGCTGGCTCTACCAGGACTTCCTCGATTGCCTGGTCATCGACAACGCCGACGCCGCCGATCGCGCCCGCATCGAGGCCCTGGGCTTGGACGTAGTGGTCACCGATACGATAATGAAGGGGATGGCCGAGAAAGCCGCCCTCGCCCGCCGCGTGGTCGAAGCGATACGAAGGAAAGCGACATGATCGCCGCCCTCGTGCCGGTCAAAGCCCTGCGCCACTCGAAGAGCCGCCTGCGACCCGTCCTCTCCGACGACCACCGCCACGCCCTCGTGCTGGCCATGCTCGAGGACGTCCTCCGCCTGCTGGCCGGCGTGCCCGCCGTCGCCACCACCGCTGTCGTCAGCCCCGACGCCGATGTGCTCGCCTTCGCCCGCCGGTTCGGCGCTCAGGCCATCCGCGAGCCGCCCCTGAGCGTGTCGAAGGGCCTGAACGCCGCCCTCACCTTCGCCTCGGACGTGCTCTCCGGCCAGGGTGCCAGCAGCCTCCTCGTCCTCCCCGTCGACGTGCCCCTGGCCACCACCGCCGACATACAGGCCATCCTTGACGCCTCTCACGCCAACCCGTCGATCGTCCTCTGCCCTTCGCGAAGCGGCGGCACCAACGCCCTCGCCCTGCGACCGCCCGGCACCATCCCCTTCCGCTTCGGCCACCGCAGCTCGGCCGCCCACCAGCGCGAGGCCAGGGCCCGCGGCCTGCCCCTCACCGTGCTGCCGCTCCCTTCCCTGGCCTTCGACATCGACCGCCCGAACGACCTGGCAGCGATTCTGGCCGAACCGAACGGCACCAGGAGCCGCGAGCTCCTCGCATCCCTGCCCCCCCATCCGCTCATCCTGAGCCCGTCGAAGGACGAGCGAACGCCCGCTCCTGGTTCGACAAGCTCACCATGAGCGGCTTGCTTTCAGGATACCCTCCGACATGTCTGCGATGACGCTCGACGCCGCCCTCGCCGCCCGCCGATCCGTGCGCCAGTTCAGCCCTCGCCCGGTGCAGCCAGCCCTGGTCGAGGAGGTCATCGCCGCCGCCTGCCTCGCCCCTGCCCCCCATCACAGCCGCCCCTGGCGGTTCGTCATCCTCTCCGCCGACGCCAGGGCTGCCCTCACGAACGCCATGGGCGAGCGCTGGCGCCAGGATCTCCAGCGCGACGGCGTGCCCGAGGCGCGCATCCGCCGCCTCCTGGCCCGCTCGCGAGATCGCCTCGCTGCCGCCCCCGTCCTCATCCTCACCGCCGTCGTAGGCCATGCCCAGCGCGCCTGGCCCGACCAGCGCCGCCAGCGAGCAGAGGAGCTCATGTTTGCCCAGAGCCTCGGCGCTGCCATGGAAAACCTGATGCTGGCCGCCCACGCCCGCGGCCTCGCCAGCCACTGGGTCTCCGCGCCCCTCTTCTGCCCCGACGCCGTCTGCCTCGCACTCGACCTGCCCTCCGATTTCCAGCCGCAGGCCCTCATTGCCCTCGGCTACCCCAGGGAGAGCCTGCGCCTGCCGCCGCGGCCGCCCCTGGCCGTCCGCGATCACATCATCGATCGCTAGGCCAAGCTCCAGGGGTTGCAAATTGTCGTCACCGATACGATAATGCAAGCCTATCGCCATGCCTCACGTCTCGACTAACGACATCGCCACCTTCTACGAGGACACCGACCGCGGCCCGCCGGTGGTGCTCGTCCACGGCCACACCCTCGACCTCCGCATGTGGGACCCTCAGGTCCCGCCCCTGGTCGACGCCGGCTATCGCGTCATCCGCTACGACGTGCGCGGCCATGGCCGCAGCGAGGCCCCCGCCACCGGCTACACCTACCAGAACTACTCCCTCGACCTGCGCGACCTCCTCGACCGCCTGGACATCGACGCGCCCGCCCACCTCGTGGGCCTCTCCATGGGCGGCGGCATCGCCCTTCAGTTCGCCGTCGACCACCCCCAGCGCGTCGCCTCCCTCGTGCTCGTCGACTCCGCCGTGCCCGGCTTCGACTACTCGCCCGAGTTCGCCCAGGCCATCGAGGAGCTGGTCCGTGTCGCCCGCAGCGACGGGCCGCGAGCCGCCCTCGAGCGCGTCTGGCTGCCGCATCCCCTGTTCGACGCCATCCGCCGCTTCCCCGACCGCTTCGAATTCCTCAAGACCATCGTCCTGGCGTACCCCGCCGCGGACTACCTCGACGAGACCGAGTACCCCCAGCCGCAGTGGCAGGTCATCGACCGCCTGTCGGAGATCCGCGCGCCGACCCTGGTGCTCGTCGGCGAGCTGGACCTGCCCGACTTCCGCCTCATCGCCGAGATCCTCGCCGCCAACGTCTCGACCGCCCGCCAGGAGGTCATCCCCGACGCCGGTCATATGCTCAACCTGGAGCAGCCGGAAGCGTTCAACGACGCCCTGCTCACGTTCCTGGCCCGCGTGGCAAGCCGGTAATATGACTGGTTCATTCCCCGTGAGTGGGAGGCTTTCGGGCCATCGCGCGGGTTGTCCGCTTTGCGGACTCCGGCTCTGGCGGAGAAACCCGCGCCTACCTACAATCGATACATAATGCTGCGGGATTCATCCCGCAGGGCTGAGAAGTTCACCCACCAATGGCGAACCGCTTACAGTGACCTCCAGCACTGGCCGTCCTCGCCCCAACATGCGATAATCTGTTCGAGATGCCGACCAAGAAGGGCAAAGGCAAACCCTCCGACATGTTCGCCGCCCAAGCGCGGGCCCGCACCCAGCGAGAGGCCCCCCTGGCCGCCCGTATGCGCCCCCGCAGCTTCGACGAGTTCCTGGGCCAGGAACACCTGGCGGGCGAGGGCCGCATGCTCCGCAAGAGCATCGAGACCGACCAGGTGCCCTCGATGGTCTTCTGGGGGCCGCCGGGCAGCGGCAAGACCACCCTCGCCCGCATCGTCGCCAGCCTCACCCAGTCCCACTTCGCCCCCATCTCCGCCGTCACCGCCGGCGTGGCCGACCTGCGCCAGATCGTCGACGAGGCCCAGGACCGCCGCGGCATGCACGGCCAGCGCACCATCCTCTTCATCGACGAGATCCATCGCTTCAACAAGGCCCAGCAGGACGTGATTTTGCCTTATGTCGAGGACGGCGTCGTCACCCTCATCGGCGCCACCACCGAGAACCCCTCCTTCGAGGTCATCTCCCCCCTGCTCTCCCGCTGCCGCGTCTACACCCTCAACCCCCTCTCGCCCGAGCAGATCGAGGTCATCATCCGCCGCGCCATGACCGACGACGACCGCGGCCTCGCCCACCTGAAGCTCGACATCGACGGCGACGCCCTCGCCGGCCTCGCCCAGGCCTCCGGCGGCGATGCCCGCGTCGCCCTCAACGCCCTCGAGCTCGCCGCCGCCACCGTCCAGCCCGACGACCGCGGCCTCCGCCGCATCACCCTGTCCGACTTCGAGGAGGCCCTCCAGCGACGCACCGCCGTCTACGACAAGGCCGGCGACTACCACTACGACACCATCTCCGCCTTCATCAAGTCCATGCGCGGCTCCGACCCCGATGCCGCCCTCTACTGGCTCGCCCGCATGCTCGAGGCCGGCGAGGACCCCCTGTTCGTCGCCCGCCGCATGGTCATCCTCGCCGCCGAGGACGTCGGCCTGGCCGACCCCCAGGCCCTGGTGGTGGCCATGGCCGCCCAGCAGGCCGTCCACTTCGTGGGCATGCCCGAGGGCTTCCTTCCCCTCGCCGAGGCCGTCATCTACCTCGCCTCCGCTCCCAAGAGCAACTCCGCCCTCGCCGCCTACGAGAAGGCCCGCAAGGACGTGCGTGAGACCCGCAACGAGCCGGTGCCCCTCCACCTGCGCAACCCGGTGACCGACATGATGAAGGAGATGGGCTACGGCAAGGACTACAAGTACGCGCACAAGTTCCCCGGCCACTACGTGCCCCAGCAGTTCCTCCCCGACAAGCTCCGCGGCCGCCGCTACTACGACCCCTCCGATCAGGGCTTCGAGCGCACCATCCGCGAGCGCCTCCGCCGCCTGCGGGGCGAAGGCGAGCCCCAGGAATAGCGCCCATGCCTGCCCGATTGCCCCACGGCTCGACCTGGGAGGACAGAGAGCGCGCCGTCCACCGCCAGGCCTGGCAGTACCACAGCGACGAGATCGGCCTCGCCGACGATCTGCTCAGCCACCTCATGCGCGGGTTTCGCGAGCTGGAGGCGGTCAAGTCCCCGGACGAGGCCCAGGAGCTGACCCTCACGCTGGTGGGGGGCGCCGCCAATTTCCTCCGCTCCGCCCACAACCTCGCCCTCGACGGCTACTACGTGCAGGCCCTCTCCCTGGCCCGAAACGCATACGAGTACTGGCTCGCCGGCGCCTGGCTGAGCTCCAGCCCCCAGGACGCCGCCAGGCTCCGGGAGGAGAGCGCCGCCTGGCCGACGCCGTCCCGCATGAAGGAGGCCCTCGCCCAGGACGCCAGCGACGACAGCGTAGCGCCCGTCGAGGAGGGGGTCTACGACCACCTCAGCAGATTCACCTACCCGTCCTCCGCCTCCGTCTCCGGCGCCCTCGACAGCAAGGGCACCCTTCGCAGCGGGCCCTTCTATCAGCGCCGCCGCCTGCTCGCCTTCCTCGACCTGGCCTACAGGACGGCGACCCTCCTCCACCGCCTGCTGGCGCAGTCCTTCCCTTCCCTGCGCGACAGCGAGTGGAGCCGCCGCAGCGACGAGCTGGCGACGAAGGTGACCGCCTGGGCCGCCCGCCAGGCCGCAGAGCCGGAGGAGGCAGGGCAGTGACCGACAAACCGCCTGCCTTCGACTGCGACGACCCCACCACCTGGCGCCACGAGGGCGTGAAGATAGACCTTCTGCGCTTGCTTAAGCTCATCGAAAAGAACCGCACCCCTGTCAACCTGGACCTCCACGGCTGCTCCATGCTTAACATTGACGCGCGACCTCAGGCGCTCCAGCCGCACGCGGATGCGTATGTACCGCGGCGTGGGTCAGCCGCGAAACCGCCATGGCTGTGGGCGCGAGCGGAGCGGGGCGTCAACCTTACGGAGGCGCACCTCGAGTACGCCGATCTTGAGGGCGCCCACCTAGAGCAGGCGCGCCTCTGGAACGCCCAGTTAGAAAGCACCGACCTCGGCCTCGCGCACCTGGAGCACGCCCGGCTCTGGCGAGCGCACCTGCGGCACGCCGACCTCCGCCTCGCGCACCTTGAGCACGCCCAGCTCTGGGAAGCCGATCTCCATGGGGCCTTCTGGTACGGGGTCTACCTCGAGCGCACCGGTCTGCGGCGCGAGCACCTCGGGCCCGCCATCGGCGACGAGCTCGCCGCAAAGGGGCGCGCGCGCCATTCCAGTACGTTTCACAGCGCGAGAGAGGCGTACATGACCCTCAAGACCAACTTCGACTCCATCGGGCGCTACGACGACGCCAGTTGGGCCTACGTCAAAGAGCAGCAGATGGAGAAGGCCATGCACTTCCCCACCACGCCCGGCCACAGGTGGATCAGACGCAGAGTCCGCCGGGGACACAGGCGCTGGCTGAAGAGGAAGCCCGCGCGCCTCGGACGGTTCGTGCGCGCCAGCATCCTCGGCCGCCTCCAGTGGGCCTGGCTCCACCTCTGCCTGCTCGTCGGGTTTTCTCCCTCTGATATCAAGAGCCGGATCCGCGCGAAGAAAGGAGAATACATCGACCGCCCGCGCTGGCTGCGCAACTGGGCATATGAACTCCTCACAGGCTACGGCGAACGGCCCCACATGCCCGTCGTGTGGGCCGCCGTCGTGGTTCTGCTATTTGCCCTCATCTACGCGGCGGCCGGCAACATCGCCTCCGGAGATGTCGGCGCGTTAGAGGGCCAGCCCACCCACAGCCCCATCACCGCCCTCGTCCACAGCATCTCCGCCTTCGCCACCATCGGCTTCAACACCCTCGAGCCCCAGGGCTGGGGCGCCCGCCTCCTCACCGCCATCGAGGCCATGCTCGGCATCGGCCTCTTCGCCCTCTTCGTCTTCACCCTCGGCAACCGCATGCGCCGCTCGTAGTCGCCCAGCGGCCGCCCGCCGACGAACCTCCCGGTAGTGGGTCAACTTGAATGAGGGCTGATAGAATGGCGGCATGGACCTCTTCGCTTCGGCCGTGGCTTTCTTCTGCGGGCAATTGTATACGCCACTCAGGGTTGAGCCGTGGTAGAGTAGGAATATGCGGCGGGTTCTCCAGATATTGCGGCTGGGAGCGGAACTTTTGTTTGTGCTCCTAACGGCGATATTTCTCGTCGCGGATGGCTTTGGCTTGCGCCAGGTAGAGGCGCCCAATTCCGATCAAGATGTTCGTTGGGCGCTATTTGCCGCCGTGGCGTTCGTGGTATTTGTTGTGCTGGTCTATTGGCGCATTTTTCAGCAGCATGGCGAGATACAGGCGCTACGCAGCACGCAAGCAGACCTTGAAATCTCCACACGGAAGGAAACCATAACGGGCTTCGACTGGCATAGAATCTGCGTCCACAACGCCAGCAAGACAGTCCAAGCTCAGGATGTAGTGGTCAAGCTTCATCGAATTGATCCTGATCCGTTGTCCTTGAATCCCTATCCGGGCCCACTCGGCATCAAGGGCGGATTGCCGAACTGGATTAACCCCGGCGATGATCTTCTCTTTGATTTCGTAGAAGACAGAAAGACGGGGCTGTATCGGCTCTGGACAGTCGAGTTTCAAGGCCAAGAATTTACGTTAAACGACCAAGAGTATGCGGTTGTAGTGAGCATATCGGCGAGCAATGCTAATTTGAAAAAGAAGACGTTCAGATTAAGGCAGCCCTTTAGACGGGATGAAAAGAACTTCTTGCAGCTTGATGGAGACCTAGAGTTTTCAGTGCTCCCCGACGCTTAGGATTGTGCAACCAGTTTCTTACATTCCAGCGCGGCTAGCTCCCGCCCACTGCCACCCTCCCCTTGGCCTTTGCCCCTTCCCTCGCCTAAGCTACACGTAGCATGGATGTCGGCCTGCCGTACGCACTCCTCGGGCACACCCCCAGGGCCCAGAACAATCAAAGGCCCGCCTGTCTGGCGGGCCACTCACCAGATACCACCGCGAATTTTTTTCGCGAACACTATCAAAAACCGCATACCGCCGCCCCAAACCCGGCCTCACTCCCCTTCCTTCGTCGGCTAGCCTCTGCTGGCGATCAGGTTGTCGAAGAAGCCCTTGAAGATGCGAGCAGTGGCCCCCCAGATGCGATGGTCGCCGTACCTGTAAGAGAGCACGGGCCACCAGCGGTCCCCAAAGCGCCGCGTGCCTCGCTCCAGATTGCGCTCGTCCAGCAGGTGGCGCAGGGGCACCTCCACCAGCTCCGCCACCTCCTCCGCACTCACAGCGAAGGGATATGGCCACCTGCGCAAGACCCCCACGAAGGGGCTCACCAGAAAGCCCGTGATGGTGACGATGTCGTCCAGTTGGCCCAGGATCTCCACGTCCTCTGGCCGAACGCCGATCTCCTCCTCCGTCTCTCGCAGGGCGGTAGTGAGCAGATCGCCGTCCTGGGGGTCGAAGGCGCCGCCCGGGAAGGAGGTCTCTCCCTTGTGGTGCTCCACGTCCTCGGTGCGCCTGGTCAGGACGACATACGGCTCGTCCGCCTTCTCATAGAGGAGGAGAAGAACCGCCGCAGGGGTCGCCTTGTCGTGGGAAAGACGTTGCGGCCGGTAGTCGAGCAAGAAGTCCCTGATTTCCTGAAGCAGGTTGGCCCCGCCCGCCATCGTCCCTGACCCTCCGATGGCATGATACCGTATCCGCGGCCCCCAGGGCCAGGTCTCGCGGGAGGCCGGGGCATCGTCCGCTGCAGCCGCCAAAGAGGCAATCGGAGGGCCTGCACGAGGGGGACGCAAATGGTGGGCCCGGGAGGATTCGAACCTCCGACCAACCGGTTATGAGCCGGCCGCTCTGCCGCTGAGCTACGAGCCCACCCCTGCCATGATAGCATCTCGGGCGGCGATTTCAACCGTGGCCGCCCTGCATGTAACGGACTGCCCCAGACTAGCGTCCATTCATTGAGCGCAGCTAAACATATTGATCTGCTGTTATGCGACCCCCGAGCCCCTCTACGGCGGGCGGAGGGTGGCAGGCAGTTCGTTGTAGTCAAAGAAGGGGTGGCAGGCGCATGCCTGGTTTGCGATCGGTGCGCGCACGGATCATCGCCACGTTCTCGCTATTGCTGTTGCTCCTCATCGGCATCTCCGTGGTGTCCATCCTCCGCTTTGGAAACGACGAAGGTGACATCGACGTTGGCGCCATAGAGAAGGCCTCCCTTACAGCCGCCGCCCTGAGCGACATTGATATTGAATTCACCCTCCAGCTCGAGACCCTGCGCGCCTTTCCCGTCACCAGGGACTGGAGCTTTGCCGAGGCGTTCCGTGACTCCATTGCCAGGGTCGAGACGGATGTCCAGGAGGCTCAAGCTCTGCAAAGCGACTCCGCCGACCCCCAAACGCTGGCCGCACTAGACGATATCGCCCGGCAGGTGAAGGAGATGGCGGTGCAGGGCGAAGGGGTCTTCCTGTTCACGGAAGTCGATGATGTCGAACAGGCGACGGCAGCCCGCTCCCAAGTCGAGGGCGCGGTCGCCAGCCTGAGGCCGGTGGTCACCGAGCTGATCAGCGAACAGCAACGCCAGATAGACCTCGCCCTCGCTTCGACGGCTGGCGATGACAATCTGCTGCTTGGAGCCCTATTGGGTTTGGCCGGCCTCGCCTTGGTCGTGGGCGGCTGGTCAGCGCTGGCCCTGGCGCGAAGCATTCTTCGACCCCTGGCATCCCTTCGGGTTAGCGTCAGGGCAATTGCCAGTGGAAATGTCGCCACCAGGCCCCAAATATCGGGGTCGGCGGAGTTCGAGTCCCTGGCCAGAGACCTCGACCGGATGCTCGTCGCCCTGCTCGCCAAAGAAACGGCCGAGACCGGCGTCGCTCAGGCTGAGACAAGATATCGCCAACTGGCGGAACGCACCGCCGACCTGGTTTTCCGGGTAGACATCCAGAAGGGCCTTACTTACGCCAATCCGGCCTGGGAGAAGATATCTGGCTTTACCCTGGAGGAGCTGGCCTCCGGCCCGGAGATCGTCGGTCGGCTTGTCCACCCCGACCACTGGCAGTCCTTCGTCGCCCTATGGAAAGCCATGCTTTCCGGCCATATGCCCAAAGGACCGCTAGCCCTGAAGTGCCTACATAAGGACGGCCAGACAATATGGCTGACCTTTAGCTTCCTGCCCGCCTATGATGAGGATGGCCGCCTGGTAGCCATTGAAGGCACAGGCCGAGATACCACAATGATCAGTCACCTCGTCAAGGAGGTGCGGCAGCGCGACGACCAGCTTCGCCTCTTCCTCAACCTATCGAACGCCGCCGCCACAGCCATCGGGTTTGACGAAGCGGCTGACAGAGCCCTGGAAGCCGTCCTCGAACTCCTGCCGCGAGCGGAGGCCGGGTTCCTCATGGCCTACAACCGGCATAGAGACCTGCTGGAAGTTCGCGCTGTGCACGGCCTGGACCAGAAGGTGATGTCCAAGCTGGTGGTCAAGCCCGGCGAAGGCCTGGTCGGCGAGGCTTTTCAGTCAGGCGAAACACAACTGCATTCTTCGATAGAGGAGCTTGCAGCAGCGGGAGGCCTCGGCCCTAAGGGCGAAGACGTTTTCAAACAGGCCACCGGAGAATCGGGCCTGCCCCAGAGCATCGTGTGTGCCCCGCTGGGCATTGGCGAAAGACCCTTCGGTTGCCTCGTGCTTGTCACCTTCTCTGAGGGCTCCTCCTTCCAGCCCTCGGACCTTGACCTCCTCCAGGCCGCTGCCGCTCAGGTTGCTCTGCCTCTGGAAAATGCCCACCTGCGGGCGGAGACAGAACTGAGAGCGATCACGGACGGTCTCACAGGTTTGCACAACCGCGCCTACTTCCACCAGCGGCTGGGCGACGAGATCGAACGTGCCAAGCGCTACCAGCATGGCCTTGCGGTCATCGTCGCCGACATCGATAACTTCAAGAGCTATAACGACGCCCAGGGCCAAGCGGCCGGCGACAAGGTACTCTGCCTTGCCGCTGATTCCATTCGTTCGCAAATGCGCCGTTCAGACATCGCCTGTCGCTACAGTGGCGACGAGTTCGCCGCCATATTGATGCACGCCGACTCAACTCGGGCCCAGGCCATACTCAAGCGGATGGGGAAGTCCCTAGCCAGCAAGCTCAAGGAGCTGAAGGACCCCGCCACGGCTGACCTCAGCCTCAGCGCTGGGGTAGCCTGCTACCCCGACGACGCCACAACCACCGACGACCTGGTGAGGTTAGCAGACATTTCCCTCTACAGCTCCAAACTAAGCGATTCCAAGGCAGCCCACAAAGTGTAGCGACGCTACGAAACCGCTTGCCTTCTGAACACCCCCTTCAGTCCATCACGTCGATGGCTCTCTTGCAGGAGGCTACGGTGGCCGCCATGTGAACATCGAGGCGATGGCCCCCGTGGCGATGGCCCGCACGCTGGCGAAGCGTCAAGGCGCGGTGGACTAGACCACCATCAGCGGTCGGACGACATGTCGCAGGCGGAGGGAGCCACGCTCCGCCCAGAGAGAAGCTTGCAGCTTAAGTCGACGAGGAGCGTAGAGACTCCTACGGCTTTGGCTGTTTGCGCCGCTCCCAGCCGTCCTGAAGCTTCATCCCCCTGCGGATACCCTGAACCACTGCGAACCGGATCGGCTCCGGCGGAAGGGGGATCACCCGCCGGTTGACGAAGAACAGATCGGTGAGCTCTGTATCCTGCTCCCTCACCAAGTCGCGCAGGATCTGCCCCGTGAGGTTGGTTGGTGCTACCCCGTGGCCAACGCAGCCCAGGCTGTAGATCACCCGTCGGTCACCGCCCAGGTAGCCCAGCGCCGGGAAGAAGTCCAGTGGCACCGAGATCGGCCCGCCCCATCGATGGCTGATGCCAATGCCGGCCAAGCCGGGGAAGGTCTCGCTGATCGTGCGCTCCAGATCCTGGAAGGTGGGCCAATGCTGGTCCATACCCACCTTACCGCCGTAGTAGTACAGGGCATCCTCTCCGCCCATAAGCAGGCGGTTTTCGGCGGTCAGCCGGTAGTAGTGGATAAGGTTGCGTGCGTCCTCGATCCCCTGGCGGTTTCCCCAGCCGATGCTGGATAGCTGTTGCTGGCTCAGGGGCTCCGTGAGGACGATATAGGTGAAGATAGGAAAGGCTTTGGAATGAAGCTGAGAGAAGCGCTGGGTGAAGGCGTTGGTGGCAAACACCACCTTCTGAGCGGCGACACTCCCCTGGGGCGTCTCCAGCCTGATGCGGGGCTTCAGGTGGGCCGCCTCCACAGGTGTGTTCTCGTAGATCTCCGCGCCGGCACCCTCGGCCAGGTTCTTGAGGCCGCGAGCTAGCTTGGCCGGGTTGACCAGGGCACACTCCTCCTCCGCTCTCGCCCCCAGGTAGAGGGGAGAGCTCACCTCCTCCCGCAACTCGCCGGCCTCCAGCCAGCGCACCCCCTCGATGTCCAGCTTGTGAGCCAGGCGGATCTCCGCCTGCAGACGATCCACCTGGGCTGGGTTAGTAGCCACCGTGAGCAGGCCACTCTTCTCGTACTCGCAGTCGATGCCCTGCTTCTCCACCAGCTCCCCGATGTGCCTCACGGCGCGCACTCCGAAATCGTGGGCCTGGCGTGCCTTCTCCTTGCCGAAGCGCCTGACCGTTAACGGTAAGGTTAGCCCCATCAGGGTCATGGCGAATCCGCCGTTGCGGCCGCTGGCCCCATAGCCCACGACATCCGACTCCAGGACGACCACCCGCAGCGAGGGGTCGGCCTGACGCAGATAGTAGGCCGTGGACAAGCCGGTGAACCCCGCACCCACAATGGCCACGTCGGCGCGGATGTCCTCCTCCAGAGCCGGATTCTCCGTGTAAGGCGTCGCCTCCAGCCAAAAGCTCTTCGATGCCCAATCACTCATTTGCTCCGCCTCCCAGAAAAGATGGCCGGACGATCAGATCGCACCAACACCGGCCCGCTATGCCTCACGAAGATCGATCTCGCCTTCTCACACTGCGCCGATCGTCTGGAACTCCGCCCGGCCTGGCGGGTACACGTTGGCTTCCTGGTCCACCACCACCTGGATCACCGCCGGCAGGCCCGACTTCGCCGCCGCTTCCAGGGCGGGCCGGATCTCCGCCGGATCTTCCACATAGGCACCAAAGCAGCCAAAGCCCTTGGCCACCTGATCGTAGCGCGGCCGCGAGTGGTCAACGCCCACCAGATTGTCGGCCCCGAACGCACGAACCTGACCGGCTACCTCCATGCCCCAGCGGTAGTCGCAGTTGATAACGCAAATGAAGGGAAGCTTTTCGCGGTAGGCCGTCTCCAGCTCCTGGATGTTGAGGCCGAAAGCGGAGTCCCCCGCCACCAGGATCACTGGCCGATCGGGGTTAGCTAGCTTGGCAGCCATGGCGTAGGGTATCCCTACGCCCAGGTGCCCGAACTGGGACGTCCACAGGAAGCTGCGCGGCTCGTAGACTCGCTGGTACTGGAAGCAGTAGAGACCTGTATTGCCGCCATCCATCACCAGGATGCCATTTCGAGGGAAGAAGTCAGCCACCTCCACCATCAGCTTGGCCGGATGCACGGGCTTGCCCTCGCGGGCCAGACCCGCCAGGTTACGCTCCCAGGCCTGACTCTGGTGGCGGAATTCGTCCAGCCTCTCGGACGGGGATCGAGGCCCGGTGATGGCTTCCACTTCCTCCAGCAGGCTGGCCAGGGTGGCCCCGGCGTCGCCCACCAGCCCCAGATCGACGGGGCGGTTGCGACCGACGGCCTCAGGATCCACGTCCACCTGGATGATCTTCTGCTGGTCCGGCAAGCCCCAGATGGGTGGTCTTCCATAGTTCTCGTGCTGGCCGAGCTGGGTCCCGACCAGCAGAACCACATCGGCCTCGCGGCGCAGGGACATGCCTCCGGTAGACAGAGGGACGAAGCAAAGGGGATGGTCCTCGGGCAGGATACCTCGGGCCGATGTGCCGAGAAGGACCGGGCAGGCCAGGTGCTCCGCCAACCGCCTTGCCTCAGCCCAGGCGCCCGCATGGTGCACCCCACCACCGACGAAGACGGCAGGCAAAGTGGCCTCCGTCAGCATGGCCGCCGCTTCTCTGACCAGGGCCCTGTCCGCGGCCATGGGCTGGGTCATTCGATAGCGCTGCCGCGGCTCGACCACCGCCCGCTCCTCCTCCACATCCGCATCCAGAACGTCCTCGGGGATGTCGAGCTGAACGGGGCCAGGCCTGTCGCTCATCGCCACCCGAAAAGCCTTCTGCACCAGTTCGGGAATCCGTTTCGGGTCAGACACATAGGCATTCCATTTGGTGGCCGCCTCGAATAGCCCCATCTGGTCTGCGTACTGAAAGACGCCACCGCGGTCGGGATAGATGGCGCCGCTGGGGCATTGGGCGGTGATGGCGATGACCGGGCTGCCCTCCGACCTGGCAGTGATGATCCCCGATAGGAGGTTGGCGGTTCCAGGACCGGCACCCGCCATGCAGACGCCCGGCTCGCCCGTGACCCGTGACCAGGCGTCGGCCATGTGAGCAGCGGCCGCCTCGTGGCGTGGCGGTATCAGGCGCACCCCGTATTCCTTGAGCTTCCCCAGAACCGAGTTGTAGGCGCCGTCAGGGACAGCGAAGATAACGCGAACGTTCTCTTCAACGAGGCACCTTAGGAGAAGTTCACCCGCTTTGATGCTGGGCATCGGCAAACCCCTTTCAACATGTCCAGGGCAAGGCCATCGCCGCTAGCGACCTTCGCCCCGCATGTTACTGGCAGAAGTGTAACTGCGCAACGCCGCCGAGACCCTGCCCCTTCAGCAACCTCTAGGCGATTCGCTTGCCGGGAAGCGGCGGCGAGGCACTATATACCTCCCGAACGGCTACCACCCCTGCCAGTCGCCCCAGGCTCCGCTCTGCCCCCAGGAATTCGCCCTTTATCTGATAGGCCAGTGGCTCGAAGGTGAGCACCGAGGCTGCCACCGTGGCGCCGGGGCTCAGCGCTGCCAGAGCCGGGGCCGCCAGGCCACTGCTGAAGACGAAGGTCTGCTCATCAGCCGGTATGAGGGAGAGGACCGGCACGATGTCCGGATAGCCATCGCCGTCTACATAGGCCAGGAACTTGGCGGCCTTAAGACGAGCGAACTTCTGCCGCACCTGGATAGGTACCGTGACCCCGCCGACACCCTTTCGGCGGGCGAACCACGCGAACCACCTGGCGCGGGCCATGTCAACCAGGGCCGTAAGCCCGGATAAGGCGAAGGCCCGTACCACGCTCTCCACCCGAATCACCCCGGCGTTGCGGATGCCAGCGTAGGCGTTGTAGCGGAACGTGTCGCTGGCCATGATCTGGTCGAAGTAGGGCCCGCTCCGCTGGAACTCCAGGAAGTCCCCCTTGATGACCCAGCCCTCGCTGGCCGTCATCACTGCCAGGGACACGCGGGGATTGACCTCCAGATTGCGCCTCGTCTTCCAGATCATGAACTCGCCGAAGATGACGGTGCTTTCGTCCGCCGCCTGCAGCGAGATGATGGGCACCACGTTGGGCACGCCCTCGGAGTTGAGGGTGGCCAGAAACTTCGGCGTCCTCTCGCCTGCCAGAGCCTCGACGATGGCTGGACTCAGATGGGCGGCACCCATGTTTGCTCCCCTGCTGCTAGTCCCGCACCGCCCCCGACCATATGGCAACGTCCGCTCCACCGCCGAGGGCCACCGTTTGTAGCCGCTCCATCTTGGCCCGAGTCGGCAGCTCTGCACCTTCCAGGGGATAGGGCCGGTCCAGGCGACGATACTTGGGTTGGCCGAGGTTGGTGTAAGCCAACAGGTCCCAGCGTTCGACGGTGCTCAGTTCCTCGCGGATGTAGACGGCCAGGCGCGCAATGTTGTCCTCGTCGTCGGTGTGGCCGGGGACAACGGGCGTGCGCACCCACATCGGCATTCCCTGCTGAGCGATGCGCTTGGCGTTCTCCAGGATGCGCTCCGGATAGACACCGGTCGTCTCGCGGTGGCGCTCCCGGTCCATGAGCTTCAGGTCGTACAGGACGAGGTCGACGAAGGGCAGAAGCCGCTGGTAGATCCCCCAGTCGGCGTGGCCGCAGGTGTCCAGAGCAGTATGTATTCCCCCTTCCCGACAAAGACGCAGAAAGGCCTCCACGAATTCGGCCTGCATGACAGGCTCACCACCCGACACCGTGACTCCCCCACCGGACGTCTCGTAGAAGGCTCTGTCCTTGGCCACCTCGTCGTACAGCGCCTCGGCCGTCCACTCCCGACCGATAACCTCCAGGGCGCCCGCGGGGCAGGCCTCGGGGCAAAGACCACACATGGTGCAGCGTTCCCTGTCCAGGCGCATCCCCTCTGGCGTCAGCTCCAGGGCATCGTCGGGACAGACCCTCAGGCACTCGCGCGCACCAATGCAGCGCACGTCGTACCATACCAGCTCCGGCTGGGCAGAGAGCCCCTCAGGGTTATGGCACCACTTGCAGCGCAGGGGACAGCCCTTCATGAAGACGGTGGTGCGGATGCCCGGCCCGTCCTCGGTGCTGAACCTCTGGACGTTGAAAGTGACGCCGCTGGGCATAGTTCACTCGTATACTTTCTCTTCGAGCTGGTCGGCCTCAGGCGCGTCGGCCTCTACGTCGCGGCCCTCTCGGGGGAAGCCCAGCTCGCGGTAGTACTCGTGCTGGATGATGAGACTCATGATCTCGCTGGTGCCCGTCCAGATCATGGACAGTCGCGCATCGCGGAGCAGTCGCTCAATGGGATAGACGTTGGTGTAACCGATGCCGCCCATAATCTGCATGGCGTGGTTGATGATCTCCCAGCCTGCCTCGGTGGCGAACTTCTTGGCCTCGGACACCAGGCGGCGGAGGCGGCCCGGCTCGTCGCCGGCGTCGATGCAGCGGGCGGTCATGTCAACCAGCGCCCGGCTGGCGTCGAGGAGAGTGATGCTGTCGGCAACCTTGAAGCTAACCGCCTCGAAGGCGCGGATCTTCTGGCCGAACGCCTTGCGCCGGTCGCTGTAGCGGGCGGCGATCTCCAGCGCGGCCCGCGCTGCACCCAGCGCGCCTGCCGCGCTGGTCATCCGCTCAGGGATCATCATCTGATAGAAGAGCTCGGCCCCGCCGTGCTCCCGACCGATGAGGTTCTCCTTGGGCACGCAGACGTCCCGGAAGTATACCCGCCCGGCCCCACCGCCGCGCGTGCCCAGCAGCCCGTAGACGTGCTGAACCTCGACGTCGGGCCCCTTCTCGACGATGAAAGCGCTGAGCGCTTGGCGCGAGGGGCCGTCGGGGTTGGTACGCGCATACACCAGGAAGTAGTCAGCACCCTCGGCGCCCACGATGAACCGCTTCTGGCCGTTGAGCACGTAGACATCGCCGTCGCGTCGCGCTGTGGTCGTCGCCCCGAAGAAGTCGGAGCCGCCCCGCGGCTCGGTGAGGGCCTCGGCCACGGTGAGCTTGCCTTCGAGGGCTGGACGTAACCACTTGTCCTTCTGCTCCGGCGTGCCAAACACGTGCAACGCCTCACCAACGATGCTGACCAGAGAGTAGAGACAGGGCAGCGAGCCTCCCAGCACGCCCACCTCCGACAGGGCCACCACCTCTTCCGCCCAACCCAGCCCGCGGCCGCCGTATTCCTCGGGGAAGCGCAGGCCCAGCAGCCGGCGGCGGGCGGCCGCTTCTAGGAACTGACGGGGGTAGGTGACCCGCTCGGCATCCATGTCCAGGATGAGCTGGCGCGGCACATCATCGCGCACGAAAGCCCGCACCTCGTCCCGCAGCTTCTTCCGCTCCTCAGTCAGCAGAGCGTCCAGCATTATTGCACCTCCTTTGGCGGTTGCAGCCGTCCCCTCGGTCTTTCGGCGCGCCAAGGCGCCCCCGCCAACAACCTAGACCCCGTGCGCTTCACGGGCAATGATCTCGTCCTGGATCTCTTTCCCAAGCATGACGAAGTAAGCGTTATAGCCGGTCACCCGCACCAACAGGTTGCGGTACGCCTCCGGATCCGCCTGGGCCGCCCGCAGGGTGGCAGGGTCCACTACATTGATCTGCAGGCAGGTGCCACCGACCCGGTCGTACGCCCGCAGCAGGGCGGCCAGCTTGGCCCGATGCTCAGCGTCCCGAACCATGGAGGGGCTGACGCTCAGGGTGTGTGAGGCGCCGTTAGGAGCGGTCTCCATTCCCAGGTGGCCCACCGACTTGATGACTGCCGTAGGGCCCTGGCGGTCGGCGCCGTTAACGGGGCAAACGCCGTTGGAAAGAAACGTGCCCCGCTTGCGCCCGTCCGGGGTAGCGGCCGTGGAGGGAGCGTAGGCAACCCAGTAGTTCCAGGAGAGATAGCCACCCCGATAGCGCCGTCCGCTGGCTGGCGAGGTGTGCTTGAAAGCCTCCTCTGTCCAGAACTGGGATACCTCCTGAGCAATGTCATCCACATAGGGGTCGTCGTTGCCGAACTTGGGCGCCTTGCTGATCAGCGTCTGGCGCAGCGCCTCATGCCCCTCGAAGTTGACTCGGATGGCCGCCAATAGCTCATCCATGCTGACCGCCTTGTCCTCATAGACCAGCTTCTTGACGGCTGCCAGGGAGTCCACCGCGGTAGCCAGGGCGATGCCCTCCACAGTGATGTAGTTGTGGACTGCCCCGCCGGCGGTGATATCGCGGCCACTATCGGCGCAGCCGTCCACCAGCGCGCTCAGGTAGGGCGTCGGCTCCAGGGCAGCGCGGATCGCATCGGCCCCATTGTTACAGTCGATCAAGCGCTCCAGGAGCACTTTGAGCTGGGCCTTGAAGGCAGCCAAGAAGGCGGGGAAGTCGGTGAAGCCCCTGGGGTTGCCAGTGGCTGGCCCAACCCGCTTGCCGGTCTGCATGTCCCTGCCATCGTTCAGAGCCAGCTCCACCGCCTTGGCGATGTTGAGGTTCACATCCACCGTGCCCGATCGATCGTTGCCCTGCAAGGTGTTCTCCAGGCAACCGACCGGCGCATAGTCCCATAGCTCGTCCCTGGGCAGCCCCTGCCATTCGAGTCCCCGTATGGAAGCCTCGTCAAAGTTGAGGAGGAAGGGAGATCCCTGGACCTTGGAGATGATCTCCACCACTCGCTGGAGCAGGTCGTCGGGCGTGTTCTGGTGAAGGCGAACGTTGGGCTTCGGTTCCACGAGGTTCATGTCCTCGATGACGTCCAGCATGAGCCAGGTGAGGGGATTGCTGGCGTCCTCACCGTCGGGGCCCAGACCGCCCAGGGTGATAAGCTGACCGAAGCCGGAGTTGATCCCCTGGTTGGGGCCCACCCGCCCCTGGTAGTCGTAGGCGTAATTGTGCCTGATCCAGTAGCACTGGAGGAGCTCCCGCGCCTTGTCGCGCGTCATCTGCCCCGAATCGATATCGCGCTGATAGTAAGGATAGAGATACTGGTCGATACGGCCGGGAGAAAGGCCGGGCCCAGGATATGATTCGGCGGCCATCACCAGCATGTGGCTGAACCACAGGGCCTGGAGCGCCTCGTGGAAGGACTCGGCCGGGTTCCAGGGCACTTTGCGGCAGATGGCTGCGATCTGCCGTAGCTCCTCACGGCGGCTCTCGTCAGGCTCCTCCGCCGCCAATCGCTCGGCCTCGGCCGCGTAGCGGGAGGCAAAGACCGCGGCCGCCTGGCAGGAGATAATCAGGGCCCGCAGTAAGTTCTTCCTCTTCCTGCCTCGCGCTCGCTGAAGCTTTTCCTCCAGTTCGGCGACGATCCCCCGAAAGCCGAGCCGCAGGACCTTGGGGTAGTTGGGGATGATGTGGCCAGGCACGGCACCGCAGTTGCCGACCCCCAAGCTATTGAGCTCCTCCGCCTTCCGGCGCCAGCGACCCTCCATCCTCTTCCAGCCCCGAGCTTCTCGCCGGGTGTGAGTCTTCGACAAGGCGGTGTTGAAGTAGGAGCCAACGATCAATTCGCCATCCAGAATCTTGGCCGGCAGGTGCCTCTCCAGAACCGCTCGAAAGAAGAGAGCCCGCCGCACGACCAGCGGTTCCCGCCAGAAGCCTGGCGGCAGATCCACCCGCTCGGCGCCGGCCAACAGGCTGTCCTGGCAGGCGTCTAGGAAAGGATACAGCTCGGGGGCGACTGTCCAGTTGTGGGGCGACCAGACCACATCCCAGGGGGTGCCGCTGGTATAGGGACGCACCTCGTTGCGGAAATAGTCCCGCGAGTAAAAGGAGAAGAATTCCTCGCGCAGCCGACGCACCCGCGGCGAAAGAGACGCAGAGGCAGACCAAACAGTGGAACTAGCTATCACCATTCCCCCTGCCACGACTACCGCCATGAGCCGCGGCTACCCAGATAGATTATAGCAGCTTCGGGCGGCTATTCTCCAATCACCTTGATCACCACCCGCTTGCGACGCTGGCCGTCGAACTCGCTGTAGAAGACCTGCTCCCAGGGCCCCAGGTCCAGCTTGCCCGCGGTGACTGGCAGCACGACCTGATGGTGGATCAACGACCGCTTTAGGTGGGCGTCGCCGTTGTCCTCGCCGGTGCGATGGTGCTTATAGTCCTTCCGATAGGGAGCGAGACTCTCCAGCCACTCCCAGAAGTCCTGCCACAGGCCCTCTTCGTGGTCGTTAACCCAGATGCCCGCGGTAATGTGCATGGCGCTCACCAGGCAAAAGCCCTCCTGAACGCCCGACTTGTGGACTATGGCCTCCACCTCGCTGGTGATGTTCGCCAGATGGCGTCGGGTGCCGGTATTGAACCATAGGTATTCGGTATAGCTTTTCATGCGTTCCTCCACTGCCTGAATGTGCCCTTGATCGGCACCCCCTGTGACCTCTCGGTCGAGCTTTGGCGTTACCCATGGCCGCTGTCAAGCCCGCCAGAGCGCTACACTTCAAGGCTAGCCGGCCAATGCCAGGCCTCGCTCCGAGTTGTAGTCATCCTGATGCGCATAGACTGGGGTGCTCGCCCCGGCCTAGATAGTCGGGTATAATGCTACCGGTACACTAGGAAGCCTGCACATGATAGGCCTTCGGCCGCAGAGGAGGCAACGATGGACTTCCGGTTCAGCGAAGAGGAGGAAGCCTTTCGCAAGGAAGTAAGGGAGTTCCTTCGGAAGGAGTGGACTCTAACCGACTATGACCTGGACAATCCCGACCACTGGAATGCAGCCAAGGAGTTGGAGAAGAAGCTCGGTGCCAAAGGATGGCTCTGCATGGCCTGGCCCAAGGAGTACGGCGGCCTGGGCGCCAGCCACATGCACCAGCTCGTGTTCCAAGAGGAAATGGCCTCTGCCCACGCGCCCGTCGTAGACGGCCAGGGTGTGTACATGGTGGGACCGTGCCTGATGTTTCAGGGCACTGAAGAACAGAAGCAACGCCTCCTGCCGCCCATAGCCCGCAGCGAGGTTGTCTGGGTCCAAGGGTTCAGCGAGCCCAATGCCGGCTCCGACCTGGCCAGCCTTCAGACTCGCGCAGTGCTCGACGGGGATGACTACGTAGTCAACGGACAGAAGACCTGGACCACCAGAGCCCATCGGGGCGATTGGATACACATTATGGTCAGAACAGATCCCAGTGCACCAAAGCATCGCGGCATTTCCTACCTCCTAGCGGACATGCGCTCACCTGGTATCAGCATCAGTCCCATCGTCAATATGACGGGACAGGCTGACTACTACGAGGTCTACTTCGATAACGTGCGCGTGCCCAAGAGCAACCTAGTGGGCCAGGAGAACCAGGGTTGGTACGTGGCCCTTACCACCCTGGCCTTCGAACGATCGGCCATTGGCGCCATCGTTTCCCAAACCCGTCAGGTTCTCGAGGATCTTGTGCAGTTCGCTGGAGAGACCAAGCGGAACGGCCAGCCCCTCATTAGAGACCCAATGATCGGGCGAAAACTGGCCGCACTGACCATCGAGACAGAAGTTGCCCAACTTCTCAGCCACCGCATAGTCTGGATGGCAAGTCGTGGCCAGGTGCCCAATTACGAGGCCTCAGTAGCCAAGACCTTCACCACCGAACTCCAGCAGCGAATCGCCAACTTCGGCATGCATCTCCTGGGGCTATATGGCCAGCTGACAGAGGGGTCGAAGTGGGCCGCCTTGGAAGGCCGCATTCAATACGAGTATCTGTGGACGGTGGGCGTGACTATTTACGCTGGCAGCAACGAGATCCAACGGAACATCATCGCCACACGCGGCCTCGACCTGCCGCGCGGCTAGCCCCTCGCAGTAAGACAGCGGGCGACACGAGCGGTCGCCTCCTCTACTTCCCTACCGAGCCGGCTTACAGTCGGATCATACTGCCGACATCCAGTAACGAAGCGCCGCTTCCTCGCGTCTTTCCTAATCGAAGGCCCTGCGGGGCTCTGCACAACTCAGGAGGTGAAGGAACCACGTCAAGCCTTGAAGAGACACGGGCTACGTCAAGCGAGATACGGCGCGTCACAACCCGGATCGAAACGCGCCTCGATGCTCCCACCCCCCACCTGCGCTGGTTGTGGGTAATCGGCCCTTTGACCATAGGCGCAACCATAGCGGCCCTCCTGATATGGCAGGAACCGAACCCGACCAACTATGCTGCCACTGCAGGTGTCATAGCACTTCTAGGTATCCTGGCTTTCACTGCTGCTGGCCAGGCGCTAACCCTTACCTCGCGCTTCCGGCAGAGCACCCTCTACATACAAGAGGTCGAGGAAAGCTTCGAGTCCCTCTGGCAGGTTATGTTCTCGGCTCTCGATCTGAGGGACGGGATTACCGGCGGCCACTCCTCGCGGGTCACCGACCTCGCCGTGTACCTGGGGCAACGGCTGGGCATGTCAGGCACCGAAATCGAGTACCTGAAGTGGGCTGCTCTTCTGCACGACGTGGGCAAACTGGCCGTACCCGATGAGATCATTACGAAGCCAGGGCCCCTCTCTGCTGCCGAGTGGGAACAAATGAGGCGCCATCCAACCTACGGACTCTCGATACTGGGCCAGGACGGCTTCCTCAGGCAAGTTGCCGAGATCGTCTACTGCCATCACGAACACTTCGACGGCAAGGGCTACCCGCGCGGCCTTGCCGGCGAGGAGATACCCCTTCCCGCACGGGTGTTCGCGGTGGCCGATGCCTACGATGCAATGACGTCCGACCGTCCTTACCGGTCAGCCCTCTCTCATAGCCAGGCGATAGAGGAAATCGAGCGCAACGCCGGCACACAGTTCGACCCCAGAGTGGTGACAGTGATGCTGGAGTGGGCCGGGGAAGCCTCCCCCTCAGAGCACCGTCAGCTCGTCGCCCCTCCACCGCCACTACCAGTCAGTGCTACCAGGTAAGAACGTCTGACCGCAACCCGCGTGGCCGCTGGACGCCATGCCTTGCGCCCTGCTTCGGGCTGGCCACTGCTCCCCTACTTGAACTCAACTAGCGGGCCGAAGTACTCCCACTTGCCCTTCCCATCCTCCACCGTAGCCCGCAGCATCTTGCCGGTCTGCAGACCCGTGTGGTCGGTGTCGGAGAAGGAGACATTCACTTCGTCTATGAACAAGTCGCTGTGAAAGTCCTTGATGGACTCCAGTGCATCCATGAGCCCCTCTCGCGTGAGGTTATCGCAGGTTCTGCTGAGCGCCTCCACCGCCACCTCTGCCAGCGACTGGGCATAGATAGTGAAATTGGAGGGCGTTGGCCCACCGTACTCGGACATGAGCCGGTAGTGTTCAGCTACCGCCGGCTCGTCGGTCCAGGCCGCCAGCTTGAGCGCCTGGAAGCTAATGGCACCCTCGAGGAGCTCGGGCGAAGCGAAGCTAAACATCATTTCATCGGAATTGATATAGCTCAGCATCCACTGGGGATGCCAGCCCAGGCGGTCGGCCTGTTTGATGGCCTGGGCGGTGAAGCCGGGACTGGCAACGGTGGTGACCACCTCGGCGCCGGAGTTCTTCATGTTGTTCACCTGGGAGCTGATGGTGACCGCCGCGACCTCGTAGCTCTGCTCGGAGACGATCTCGTTCTTATCGGGATCCAGCCCGTCCTTCACCCCTTGCAGGTGGTCGGTGCCTTGGTTGATATTCGGGTAGAGGACAGCCACCTTCTTGCCGGGCAGGTTTTCGGAAATGTACTGGCCGAAGAACACCCCCTCAATCCTGTTGCTGGGGATCATCTGGACCGTCCAGGGGTGCCCCTCAGGGTCGGCGCCGAACATGTGAGACCCAACGGAGACCAGGATGTCGGGCACACCATTCTCGTTCAGGTAGTCCCAAGTGGCAGGATGGGGAGAATCGCCCAGGGAGCCCACCATGGCGAACACCTTGTCCTGCTCCACCAGCTTGCGCACCACCTCCATGGCCTTAGCCGGGTCGTCCTGATTGTCCTCCACTTTGTAGACGATCTCGCGACCGCACACACCACCCTGGGTCTCGTTGATGTACTTGAAGTAGGCTTCCACAGTCTGGGGGATCGTAGCGTAGACCGCCCCCATAGCGCCGGCGAGGGGACAATCCGCTCCCAGGAGTATCTCTGTGTCCGTAATGCCCGGCACCTCCGCCGTGGCGGTCCCGGTCGCCGCGGCTGTGGGCGTGTCGCCAGGGGTGGGAGTCGCCGCCTCCTCCTCCTCACAGGCCACTGCCAGGGCGATGACAGCAACGCAGGCTAGAAGCAGAACGGCTAGCAGAGCAGTGGCTCTACCCGGCAGCGGCACAACATGCCCAACTCTCATGTCCGGTCTCCCCTCATGGCGTCCCCCATCTGTGGAGGACATCGGCTACGTCTTCTAGGGCCAACCCCTCCAGTGAGCAGGTGGCCTCTGTTTTCTCCGGAAATAGGCGCAGCCAGCGGTGGCTACTTCCCTCCTACTCGAACACATATAGCGGGCCGAAGTACTCCCACTTGCCCTTCCCATCCTCCACGCTAGCCCGCAGCATCCTGGCGGTTTGAAAGGCCGTGTGGTCGGTGTCGGAGAAGGAGACATTCACTTCATCTATGAGCAGATCGCCGTGCCAGTCCTTGATGGACTCCACTGCATCCATGAGCCCCTCTCGCGTGAGGTTATCGCAGGTCCTGCTGAGCGCCTCCACCGCCACCTCTGCCAGCGACTGGGCATAGATAGTGAAATTGGTGGGGCTGGGCCCACCGTACTCGCTCATGATCCGGTAGTGTTCGGCTACGGCCGGGTCGTCGGTCCAGGCCCCTAGCTTGAGGGCTTGCATGCTAATGGCGCCGTCCAGGAGCTCGGGCGAGACGAACTTGAACATCATCTCGTCGGAGTTGATGTAGCTTATGACCCACTGGGGATGCCAGCCCAGGCGGTCGGCCTGCTTAATGGCCTGAGCGGTGTAGCCGGGAGCGGCAACGGTGGTGACCACCTCGGCGCCGGCGTTCTTCATGTTGCTCACCTGGGAGCTGATGGAGACCGCCGTGATCTCGAAGCTCTGCTCAGACACGATCTCGTTCTTGTCTGGGTCCAGGCCCTCCTTCACCCCTTCCAGATGGTCGAAGCCCTGCTGGATATTCGGGTAGAGGACGGCCACCTTCTTGCCGGGCAGGTTTTCGGAGATGTACTCGCCGAAGAACGCCCCCTCGATCTTGTTGCTGGGGATCATCTGGACCGTCCAGGGGTGCCCCTCGGGGTCATCGCCGAACATGTGAGACCCGGCGGATACCAGGATGTCGGGCACGCCGTTCTCGTTCAGGTAGTCCCAGGTGGCGGGATGGACAGAGTCGCCCAGGGAGCCGACCATGGCGAACACCTTGTCCTGCTCCACCAGCTTGCGCACCACCTCCATGCCCTTCGCCGGGTCGTCCTGGTTGTCCTCCACCTTGTAGACGATCTTGCGACCGCAGACGCCTCCCTGGGTGTCGTTGATGTATTTGAAATAGGCTTCCACGGTCTGGGGGATCGTGGCGAAGACCGCCCCCATGGCGCCGGAGAGGATGCAATCCGCTCCCAGGAGTATCTCTGTGTCCGTGATGCCCGGCACCTCCCCCACGGCGGTAGGAGTGCCGGTCGCCGCGGCCGTGGGCGTGCCGCCAGGGGTGGGAGCCCCCTCTTCTTCCTCCTCTCCGCAGGCCACCGCGAGGGTGATGACAATCAGACAGGCTGTAAGTAGAACAGCCAGCAGAGCGGCGGCTTTACCTGGTAGTGGCAGGCCATGCCTGACTTTCACATTCGGCCTCCTTTCATGACCTTGCCTATCCGTAGAGAACCCTAGCTACGTCTTCGAGGCCCATCTCCGCCAGCTTGGCACGGCTGGGCTTGCAGGTCTGCTGATCCCAATCGCAGGCGGCCAGGAACTCCCGCTGCTGGGTCTCCGTGTCCAGGCTTAAGCCCTTGTGCGGACCCTCTTCCAGCGGCGGGCTGCCGATGAGCCGACCAGGGATGCGTCGCTGGGCAGGGTTGTCCCCCTCGCGCACCTGAAAGGCCATGCGCAGGTTGGCGATGCGTTCGCCCGTCTTGAGCAGCTCCTGGTGTGTCGTATCCCAGCCGGTGACGGCGTTGATCCACTCGGGAATGCGCTGGTCAGGGCCGGCGAGGGTGATGAACATGCACGTGCCGATGCTGTTGACGATGTGTTGATACTCGGAGATGCCTTTGTGGTGCTGGGCACGGCCACTGGCCTGATTTCGGTCCTGCGGCGCAGGCGGCACACCCCAGTCAGACGCAATAGCACTGGGGTACTGAGTATGGCGGGCGGGCGTCGGATCCAGCTTGTAGGTGCCAAAGTACTCTGGCTGAAGCCTGGCCTCGTGCATGGGAAGCTCCTCGCCGCCCACCTCCATGGCGAAAGGCTCTGCCTCAGCGCCCAGCTTCTCGGCAGCCTTGCGAATGCCGTCTGCAAAGAGATCGCCGATGCCCTCCCGCCTGCCGATGCGGTGGATCATCTCCACAATGGCCTCGCTATTGCCCCAGGTCAGCTCCAGGCCACCCGTGTCCTCGTTGCTGATCAGACCGTTCTCATAGCACTCGATGGCGAAGGCGACGGTAGCACCGGCGGAGATGGTGTCCAGGCCGTAGGCGTTGCAGAGGTGGTTAACGCACTGGAGGGAGTCGATGTCAGCGTTAAGGGCCAAGGTGCCGAAGGCGCAGGCCGTCTCGTATTCCGCCCGATGAGTGCCCTTCGGATAGGGGAACTTGGGGTTGTCGGATTCCTTACTCTCAGCACCACAAGATAGGGGACAGTGCCAGCAGGCGTAGGTCTTGTCCATCTTGGCGTTGAATTTGTCGCCAGCGAGTTGGGGTGCCGCCGGGAAGTCAACGGTGCCAACGCCGCCCCAGTTCTTCACCGGTGAGTCACCCGTGATGGCTGAAGTGGCAGTAATGCCGGTGGTGCCAAATCCGCGGAAGAAGGAGGCAATGGGCCCGAACTCGTCGATAGAGGTGCGCACCAGGCTGCGCACGTTCTTGTCGTCGCCAGCCAGGATGTTGCGGGAGGCCAGGACGACGACGGCCTTGAGCTTCTTGGAGCCCATGACAGCACCCAGTCCGCTGCGGGCGGCCAGGCGGCCGTACTCGTTGCAGATGCCAGCCATGTAGGACAGGTTCTCGCCTGCCTGGCCAATGCAGGCGACGCTGGCCTTCTTACCGTGACGCTTCTTGAGCTCGGCCTCCGTGGTGATGGCGTCCAGGCCCCAGAGATCGCTGGCGTCCTTGATCTCGACCTTATCGTCCTCGATGAGCAGGTAGACAGGCCTGTCAGATATGCCGCTGAACAGGAGGCCGTCCCAGCCGGCATGCTTCAAGAAGGGACCGAAGTCGCCGCCGCTGTTGGCGTCGCCCCAGCCGCCGTTCTTGGGGGACTTGGCCACGACCTGATAGCGACTCCCGAAAAGGGGGGTGCCGGTGAGGAGGCCGGGGAAGAAGCCGAGGATGTTGTCTGGGCCCAGCGCCTCAGCACCGTGAGGGATGCGGTCGAAGAGCAAGCGGGCACCCAGGCCGTAGCCGCCAATGTAGCGGCGATACACCTCCTCCGGCAGCGATTCGGACTCGCTGGCGCCCGAGCTGAGACTCACGGTGAGGATCTTGCCATTAATAGCCTTGGTCAGCATCTCATCTACTCCTCTCCTGAAATGGGTGCCAGTGAGCACGCTCTGAGCCGGACGAGACAAGACAAAATAGGCTGGTGTCGGCGTGGATAATCATAGGATTGCCAGGAGTAATAGGTCAAGCCAGGCGTTCGTTCGTGCTTTGCCCGTCGCCAGCCTCCTTCCCCTGCGGCCCGTTGGCGCAGGGCCAAGGCTTGCTCGACAAGCCACCGCCCATCTGCAGCGGCACCGCCCGCGAGCTTGGCTTGCCGCCATCTGTGTGTTATATATCTCCCAAGAAGAAGCCACGCCCGCCGGGATCTCTACGCCTGCAGCGACGCTTCTTCTTCCGGGGCAAGCTATTTCCTTGAGGCGGGAAGGGAGGGATCAGGATGAAAGCTAGCTATCCCGCGCATCTGCCATGCAAGGTCAGGGCTCGGCTGGCTGCCCTGCTTCTGGCCTGCCTAGCCGCCATCCTCCTGCCGGTGGCCTGTGCAGAGGAAGAAGAGGAGGCGACCCCCACCCCTACTGGCACGCCCACGGCCGCCGTGACCGACACCACCACGCCAGCGGCCCAGGTGCCGGGCATCACCGACACAGAGATAATCCTGGGAGCCGATGCCCCCCTCGCCGGGGCCATGGGGGCAGTCTACGCCACGATCCCTCAGGCCACGGGAGCCTACTTCGATTACATCAACGATACCCAAGGAGGCGTCTGCGGTCGCAAGATCGTCTACAAGCTAGAGGACAACGGGATGGACCCCGCCAAGGCCGCTGAGGCGGTGCGTAAGCTGGTGGAGCGCGACAAGGTGTTCGCCATCGTTGGCTCCTTGGGCGACCTGCCCCACTCCGGCGTCTGGGACTACCTGAATGAGAAAGGAGTGCCCGACATCTTGGTTTCCGCCGGGGCTCACAAGTATGGCTCCGACCCCGAGGGGCACCCCTGGACGCTCCAGATGATCCCCGACTACACCGTCGAGGGAACGTTCTTCGGCGAGTATATCTCCGGAAACCTGCCCGGCAAGAAAGTGGCCGTTCTGTATGAGAACCAGGTCTTTGGCTACGACGGTCTGGCAGGCGTGAAGGACGGCCTGTACCCCGACAAGAATGAAATCGTCTCCGAACAGAGCTATGAGAGCACAGCTGTCTCCGTTCGCTCCCAGGTCGCCAATATGAAGAACGCCGGCGCCGAAGTGGTCGTCTTGTACGCCACCCCCGGCTACACCGCCCAGGCCGTTAAGGAGGCCAGCCAAATGGGCTGGCATCCCCAGTGGCTCATGAGCTACGTCAATTCCGACCCCATAATCTTCCAGTTTGTCTCGGCCGAGCTCATGGAGGGTGCTATAACCCTTCAATCGTACAAGATGGCGACCTGGACTGACGATCCGGCCATAGCCGAACACCACCGGATCATGCGCGAGTACGGTGGGCCCTCGCCCACCAACTTCAGCGTCTATGCCCAGTCGCTGGGAGAAGTGGCCGTGGAGGTGCTCAGCAGAACCTGCGACAACCTGACCCGAGAGGGACTGATGGACGCCATCGAGTCCCTTACGGACTATCACAGCGACCTGCTCCTGGACGACATCAACGTCACCTTCAGCGACACTGATCACACAGCCCTGCAAACCAGCAGGATGCTGAAGCTGGTTCTGCAAGATGGCAAGGGCGCCTGGGAATACTTCGGCCCGCTACTTGTGTACGAGGGTGGGGTAGTCCAAGAGCATTAGAGCTCAACCACAGCGCGCAGTCTAACCCGGAAGGGCGTACCCTTCCAGAGTTCGCTCCCGGCAGATGTTGGAAGAGCACTTTCGATGGTAGTAGGAGAGTCTAAGATGAGACTCAAACAGGCGATTCCTCTGTCAGCTAAGCCCGGCGCTCTGTTCGCCGTTCTGTTCCTGGCGTGCCTGGCGGCGATCCCCCTACTGACCGGCTGCGGAGAGGAAGAAGAGGAGGTGACCCCCACCCCCGCCGGCACGCCCGCGGCCACGGTGACTGGCACCGCCACGCCAGCGGCGGAGGTGCCGGGCATCACGGACACAGAGATAATCCTGGGAGCTCATCTCATCCTTGGTGGGCCTTTCGGCGCCGCCTTCCGCATGATCCCCGACGCTACAGCAGCCTACTTCAGGTACATCAACGACACCCAGGGGGGCGTCTGCGGTCGCGAGATCGTGTACAAGATGGAAGATAACAACAACGACCCGGCGCAGGGCCTTGAGGCCGTCCGTAAGCTGATAGAGCGAGACCAAGTCTTCGCCCTGGTCGGCTCTCTGGGGGACGACTCTGAGGCCGCCGCCTGGGACTATATAAACGAGCGGGGTGTGCCCGACATATTTCTATCGGCAGGAGCCCATCGATTCGGCACCGACCCCCAGGGTCACCCCTGGACCGTCCCGCTGATCCCCAGCTACACCATCGAGGGGACGTTCCTCGGCGAGTACATCTCCGAGAACCTGCCGGGCGAGAAAGTGGCCGTTCTCTACGAGAATGCCCTTCAGGGCTGGGACGAGCTAGCAGGCCTCAAGCTGGGACTCGATCCTGACAAGAACGAACTGGTCACCGCGCAGAGCTTCGAGCTCACAGCCATTTCTATTAGGTCCCAAGTGGCCAACATGAAGAACTCTGGCGCCGCCGTGGCCGTCTATCTCACCGGCCCCGGCCAGGTTGGCCAGGCCATCAAGGAGGCGGACCGCCTGGGCTGGCACCCCGCTATCTTCATGAGCTACACTTCTGCCGACGATATCATGTTTCAGTTCGTCTCGCCCGAGCTTCTGGAGGGAGCCATCACCCTCCAGGCCTTCAAGCTGGCGACAATGAGGGAAGACCCGGCAGTGGCCAGACACTATGACCTCATGAGGGAGTACGGCGGGCCCGCGCCCTCCAACTTCACCATCTATGCCCAGTTGGTGGGCGAACTGACGGTGGAAGCCCTCGGCAAGACCTGCGACAACCTGACCCGAGAGGGCTTAATGGACGCTGTTGAGTCTATTAAGGACTGGCACAGCGACCTGCTCCTGGACGAGGTCAACGTCACCTTGAGCGACACCGATCACATCGCCCTCCAGACCGCCAGGATGCTGCGAGTTATCATCGAGGATGGGAAGGCCAGGTTCGAGTACTTCGGCCCGCTATACGTGTTCGAGGACTAAGGATCAACGCTTAGCGCCGGATAGCCGCTAAACCGCGCCTTGGCTGGCGAGGCTAGTCTTGCTGCTCGTCTTCTCGCCTGCCTTTGAGGAAGTCCTCCAGTTCCTCGATCAGAATGTCGCCGCCGGGAAGCTCGGCACCTCCCGCCCCGGCCGCCGCCTCCTCCTCCGACAGGGCATCCGACCGGTGCTCCAGCTCCTGGACGTAGGCAGCGATCTCCAGATTGCGGGCGATTGCCCCAGCCACATCCCTCTCGAAATCGGCCACCGCCTTCTCAAGCCCGCCAAGGTCAAGGCCAAGATCGAGGAGAATGTCCAAACTGTGAAGGAGCGCCGCGGCCCCCTTGGGGTTCTCTGTTGCCCCCAAGTAGTGCGGCACGCCTGCCCACAGGCTGGCCGCCGACAGCTCTTGCCGCCGGCAGGCATCGTGTATTGTGCCGACAATGCCGGTAGGCCCCTCGTAGCGGGTGGGCACGATACGTAGTTGCTCCAGCCTCGCCGCCAATTCTGAGTCGGTGGCGAAGCCGGTCAAAGGCACTGAACGAGAGTGCGGCGTCTCGCTCAGAAGTGCGCCAAGACCGACCGCCAGGGTCACACCACACTGCTGGGCGACCTGAAGAACGGCCCCCGTAAATGCCCGCCACTTCAGATGGGGCTCGGTGCCAAGGAGAAGGACGAAATCTCGGCTCAGGGCGGGGTCTGCCTTGTAGAAGAAGGCATTGCTGGGCCACTCAACTTCCCGCTGCTGGCCCGGAGCGAGGCGGATCGTGGGCCGCGCACTGGTGAAATCGAAGAACTCCTCGGGGTCGATGCTGGCGAATCTCTCGGCCGACCACCCCTCGATCAGAAAGCGCACCGCCGAGGTCGCTGCCTGACCGGCATCATTCCACCCGCCGAAGGCCATCACCAGAACTGGGCTACGCAGGGAAGGCAACTCCGCCACTTCAAGATAGCTCATCTAAGGCACGCCTCGGCATTCATGTTGACCCCGCCCCAGGTGGGTTCGCCCTCAAGGACAGAGTAGCCCCACAGCGGCCAGGGGCGCAATACCCCTAGCGCATTTGCCCCCTTGTTCGCCAGGGAAGACAGGCACGCTTGAACCACCTGCCCTTCCCAGCCTAAGATTAGCTCACCTAGCGAAGACGGCACAGCTATGGCCGAGTCTCAAGGAAGCCCAAGACGCCCGTTTCTGGACGGAGTTCACCCCCTGGCCTTTGCCCATCGAGGTGGCGGCAAACTCTGGCCAGAGAACACGATGGTGGCCTTCCAGGGAGCCGTTCAGCTGGGATGCCGCTATCTGGAAACGGACCTCCACACCACCAGAGACGGGGTCATGGTTACCATCCACGACGAGACCGTGGACCGCATCAGCGATGGCTCCGGCCCTGTCCGCGCTTTCACCCTGGCCGAACTGAAGCGACTCGATGCCGGCTACCGCTTCTCCCCCGACGGAGGCCGCACCTTCCCCTTCCGAGGAAAAGGCGTCACAGTCCCCACCTTCGCTGAAGTGACGCAAGCCTTCCCCGATATCTGCCTCAACCTCGACATCAAGCAGAGGCAGCCTCCCATGGTTGAGGCCCTGGTCACCTTCATCGAGGAGCAGGACGCTCACGATCGCATCCTCGTGGGCTCCTTGCACGATCGAATCCTGCGGGACTTCCGCCGACGGACGGGCGGCCGCGTGGCCACCTCCGCCGCCAGTTGGGAGGCGCGCCTGTTCTGGCTGGCCAGCCGCCTGGGCCTTACGCGCTTCCTTCCCATCCCCTACGATGCTCTCCAAGTCCCACCCCGCCACGGCCCCCTTTCCGTGGTAGACCGTCGCTTCGTCCAGGCTGCCCATCGCCTTGGCATCGAGGTGCATGTATGGACCATCGACGAAAGCGAGGAGATGCGTCGCCTGCTCAGCCTTGGGGTGGACGGCCTGATGTCGGACAGGCCCGACCTCCTGCTCGATGTCCTGAAGGTGGCAGGATAAGTGTTCAGCCGTCGCCAAGCCGAGTTGCGGATGACTGAACTGCAAACCAGGCGACTGGGTAGAACCGGCCTGCTGGTCACGGAGCTCGGCTTCGGAGCAGCGAGCGTCGCTGACGTCCCCGAGGGCGAAGAGACGCTGCTCAGGGCCTTCTCCCTGGGCATCAACTTCGTAGAGACGGGGCGATGCTACAAGGGCAGCGAGTACCTCATCGGGAGAGCGCTCCAAAGACTGGGCCAGAGTGGCAGCGGCATACACGTGGCAAGCAAAACCCTGAAGCGCTCAAGGGACGGTGCCTTGAGCGATCTGGAGAGAAGCCTTAGCCACCTCGGCCTGCCAAAGGTGGCCATCTATCAGCTAAACAGCGTGGACGAGGAGGCGTGGGGGCAGGTTATGGCCAACGGCGGGGCCCTGCATGGCCTCAAGGAGGCCCGGGAGTGCGGGCTTGTGGACTACATAGGGATTTCCAGCCACACGGTGGAGGTTCTGCGCCGAGCGATAGAGAGCCAGGAGTTCGACACCATCCAGACAAAGTACAGCGCCTTCAACACGGCGGGGGAAGCCCTCATCCGCCTGGCACAGGAGCGCGATATCGGCGTCATCGCCATGAAGCCCCTCGGCGGCTTCGGAATGCTCGGCTGGCTCAAGTCCTCTCGTTACGCCAGGTTCCTGAATGCCAGAACGCTTCTCCGCTATGCCCTGTCTAGTCAATACCTATCGGTGGTGATCCCGGGAATGCGCTTTCCCTGGGAAGCGGAGCAAAACGTAGCAGTCGCGACCTCTCACGATCGCATGACGCCTGCTCAGAGGGAACGCCTTCGCAGGCGGGCGCAGGCCTTCCTGGCGGAGGCGGCCAGGGCAGTGTAGGCCGCCAGCATCAATCGCCCTCTCTTGCCGATGCCTCCGCGCTCTCTCTAGCTTGCCTCATCGCCTCCAAAGCACGCTCTATGAGCTCCAGGACGGCGGCCTTTTCTTCGGGGAACTTGTACCCTTCCCAGTCCTGCCTGAATATCGGCGGATTGGCGTGGTGGTCGAAACAGACCCTGGAGGTCACGTCCAGACCCTCGATCAGGGCGCCGATCTCTGCCAGAACCTCGTAGCGCGACAGCGGTGCGAATTCCCCTGCAGCATACTCGTCCCACAGCGGCGTGCCAGGGACGAGCATGAGGGACCGCACCCTGATGTAGTGAGGATCGATGGCGTTCAGCACCCTCGCCGTTCCCTGCACGTGCTGTCGCGACGCGCCCTTGCCTCCTAGGCCAGGCATCACGTATTCGGACAGCTCAAATCCCGCTTCCTTGGCTTTGCTGCCCGCTTCTATCATCTCGGCCACGGTTGCGCCCTTCTTCACCCGCCGCAGCACTTCATCGTCGCCAGTCTCCAGGCCCAGGTGCAACCTAGTGAGGCCCGCCTCTCTCAGTTTCTCCAGTTCGTCTGGCTTCTTACTTAGAACGGTCTTCGCTCTCCCGTACGAGGTAATCCGCTCCAGCGATGGGAATACTTGATACAGATAGCTGATTATCTGAGTCAAGTCCTCTGTCTTGATCACAATGGCGTTGGAGTCCGCCACGAACGCCGTCCTCGGCTCCCCCTCGTAACCCTGCAGATACAGATGGTCTAAGGAAGCCCTCAACTCATCTATGTCTTCTTTTACCTCAGCGACGGAGCGGATGGTGTTCTTGCGGGGGAAGCCCTTGTAGACCGGGCAGAACGTGCAGTAGTTCCAGGGGCAACCCCTCATGACCCTTATGAGCAGAGAGTAGGCCTCGCTAGGGGGCCTAATGGGCGGCAATTCATATGGCACGGTACTACCTCGCTCCTCAGTTCATTCTAGAGCACCTTTCCCGGAAAAGCATCTCCGAAGCGACTGCTGGATGCTGGCCACCGCCACGAGTTGGAAGATTTAGTGAGAATTCGTCGCAATTTCGGGCAGATTTCCTGGAAATTTGTCGGCTTTCCCCTACCGAGATGGCTTTGCCGATGATAGGCTGGTACTAGAAGCACGCTGAGGCAAAGGCCCCCTGCGTGCGCAAGGGACGGCATTCCTTTGAGATCATACCCTATCAATCTGGTCGGTCTGGCGGACAGACGCTGCGTCGTGGTGGGAGGTGGCGAGGTGGCGCAGCGCAAGGTGGAGTCCCTCATGGAAGCGGGCGCAGACCGAGTAGCGGTGATCAGCCCTCACCTGACTCACAAGCTAAGGGCGCTCTTGCAAGCGAAGCGGATCGAGCATCGCCCTCGAGGTTACCAGCAGGGAGACCTTGAGGGTGCTTTCGTTGTCATCGCGGCAACGGACGACCCAGACGTGAACAAGCAAGTGTGGCAGGAGGCCCAGGAAAGGCACCTTCTGGTCAACGTGGTTGACGATCCCCAGCACTGCAACTTCTTCGTGCCGTCTGTAGTGCGAAGGGGAGACCTGACGATCAGCATCTGTACTGGAGGGCAAGACCCAGCCCTTTCGGCTCGCTTGCGCCAGGAACTTGAGCCCCGCTTTGGCCGCGAATATGCCGCTTTCCTGGAGATGGCGGGGGCTCTCAGAGACCGCGTCGGCAGAGAGCTTTCAGGCCGGGCCCGCTCTCGCTTCTGGAACGCCCTGGCCGATTCAGAAATATTAGCCTTGCTCAAGCAGGGGAAACGGCAAGAGGCGAAACTGCTGGCGAACGACATCCTCGCCGCTCACGTCCTGAAAGCCAAGGGCCGCGGGCGTAGGGAAATCCCCTCCCTCCAAGACAGGCAGAGCGAGGCATAACGCTCGAGGAGGGATGTTGAGACCCAACCGGCACACCTTGCTCATCGGCACGCGCGGCAGCCGACTGGCCAGAATACAGGCCGAAACAGTGCGAGAGATGCTCTCCTCCCTCCACCCAGAGAGGGCCTGGCTGCTGCGAGAAATACGAAGCGAGGGCGATGTCCAGCGGCGGGCCAGCCTGACCAGCATCGGCGGCCGCGGGGTCTTTGTGAAGGCGCTCGAGGATAAGCTGCTGGCCGGCGAGATCGATCTAGCCGTGCACAGCCTGAAGGACATGCCGACACGACTGGCAACAGGCCTGAAGATAGGGGCTGTCCTCCCCCGCCAGGACGCCAGAGACGCGCTGGTCTCGCGCGGCGGCCTAGCTCTGGACGATCTGCCGAAAGGCGCCGTTGTCGGAACCGGGAGCGTCCGCCGGCGTGCCCAGCTTCTGGCCTATCGTAGCGATCTGGTGATTCGGGATGTCCGAGGCAACGTCGACACCCGCCTGAGGAAGCTGAAGAACAGATCCTATGACGCCTTGATTCTGGCTGCGGCGGCGCTCATACGTCTTCGCCGCACCTCGACCGTCAGCCAGTATCTGCCCCCGGCGCTCATGCTGCCCGCCGCCGGTCAGGGAGCCCTGGCAGTCGAGGTGAGACAGAGCGACGAAGAGGTGATGGAATTGGTCCGGCCGTTGAATCACCTCCCCACTGAGGCAGCCGTAAGTGCCGAGCGGGCCTTCCTCTCCGCTCTGGGCGGTGGCTGCGCTGTGCCCGTCGCCGCTCACGCGGCAGTAGCCGATGGGCGACTGGACCTCCAGGGCATGGTGGCGGACCTGGACGGCGGGAAAGTGATCCGCGACAGCCTCAGCGGTTCCCCTGTCGAGGCCGAAGACATTGGCCAACGCCTAGCAGACAGGATCCTGAGCCAGGGCGCCGCCCAGATTCTGCGCGAGGCGACAAGTGTGCAGTAAGGGTCGGGTCTACCTGGTGGGAGCTGGCCCTGGCGACCCGGGGCTGATCACGGTGAAGGGCTTGGCCTGCCTCCAGAAGGCGTGTGTAATCATTTACGACCGTCTGGTCAGCCCGAGCCTGCTCAGGCAGGCCCCTCAGGGATGCGAGATGATCGACGTGGGGAAGAGCCCCCAGCGGCACACCCTCCCGCAGGAGACGATCAACGCCCTCCTGGTCGAAAAGGCCCTCGCCGGGAAGGTAGTGGTGCGCCTGAAGGGAGGCGACCCCTTCCTCTTCGGCCGCGGTGGCGAGGAGGCGGAAGCCCTGGCGGAGGCGGGTGTGCCCTTCGAGGTGGTGCCGGGCGTGACCAGCGCCATCGCTGCCCCGGCTTATGCCGGCATACCTGTCACCCATCGCCAACAGACTAGCGCTTTTGCCGTGGTCACCGGCCACGAGGACCCCACCAAGGCCGATTCCAGCCTCGACTGGCAGAAGCTGGCCACCGGCGTGGGCACTCTGGTCTGCCTTATGGGCGTCGCCAATCTGCCCCAGATCGTGGCCAAGCTGATCGAGCACGGGCGAGACCCCCGCACGCCGGTAGCCATCGTCCAGCAGGGAACGGAGGCACGCCAGAAGACAGTGACCAGCACCCTGGCCGATATCGTGGACAAAGCGCGAGAGGCCGATATCAAGCCGCCAGCGGTAACGATCGTTGGCGAGGTGGTGGCTCTGCGGCAGAAGCTGCGCTGGTTCGACACGAAGCCCCTCTTCGGCAAGCGGGTCTTGGTTACCCGCTCGCGGGAGCAAGCGAGCGTCCTCTCCGAACGATTGCGAGAGCTGGGGGCGGAACCGGTGGAGTACCCGGCCATCGAGATCGCCCCGCCCAAGGATATAGCCCCCCTGGATGAGGCCATCGCCAGGCTCTCCACCTACGACTGGCTGATCTTCACCAGCGCCAATGGTGTGAGCGCCCTTGTGGACAGAATGAGCGAAAAGGGAACGGATATCCAGACTCTAGGGAAACCGAAAATCGCTGCCATCGGCCCGGCCACCGCCCAGGCCCTCGCGGGGTATGGCCTCCGGGTCGATTACGTGCCCGAGGTCTATACGACCGAGGATATCGCCGGCGGGATCGGCGATGCCGCACGGAAGCGCGTCCTTCTTCCTCGCGCTGAGCGGGCGCCGAAGCAACTGGCGCAGGCTTTGCGAGACAAGGGGGCAGTGGTCGATGAGGTCGTCGCCTACCGAACGCTGGCCGTCGACGCAGCGGACGAGCTGAAAGCCCTGCTGAGGGAGGGACAGATCGATATCGTCACCTTCACCAGCTCGTCCACAGTGCGCAACCTGGTGGCTGGTCTGCAGGGCCAGGAACCCGCCCACGCTCTGGGGCGCTGCCTGGTCGCCTGCATCGGACCGGTCACCGCCAGGACAGCGAAGGGACTGGGCGTCCGAGTGGACGTGGTGGCCAGGGAGCACACCATCGCCGGGCTAGCGGAGGCTATTGTCACTGCTATTGCTGAAAGAGAGCGAGATGATGAGCGCTAGGCAAACTGTTGACAGGCTACGGCTTCGCAGGGAGACGAGCAAGGCCGAAGAGACAGCGGCTGCACTTCTCCACCGTCCTCGCCGCCTGCGGCGGCTCGACAGTATGCGCCGCCTGGTGCGCGAGACGCGCCTCTCCGCCGGTGACCTCATCCATCCCCTCCTTGTCGTTCACGGCCAGGGGATCAGGGAGGAGATCGACTCCATGCCCGGCAGCTACCACTGGTCGCTTGACCTTCTCCCGGCCGAGGCGGAGGAGGTCGCCCGCCTGGGCATCCCAGGGGTGATCCTCTTCGGCATCCCCGCCGCCAAGGACGCCATCGGCAGCGAGAACTTCGACGACCACGGCATCGTCCAGGAGGCGATCCGAACCATCAAGAAGGCCGTGCCGGAGCTGGTGGTGATCACCGACGTCTGCATGTGCCAGTACACCGACCACGGCCACTGCGGCATCGTCGAGGACGGCCGCGTGCTTAACGACGAGACGCTAGAGGTCCTGGCGCGGGTGGCGGTCTCCCACGCCGCCGCCGGGGCCGACGTGGTGGCCCCCAGCGGGATGATGGACGGCCAGGTAGCCGCCATTCGCTCAGCGCTGGATGCGACGGGCTTCAACCAGGTGGCCATCCTCTCCTACGCTGCCAAGTACGCCTCCGCCTTCTACGGTCCCTTCCGCGAGGCGGCTGAGTCGACCCCCCAGTTCGGCGACCGCCAGGGCTATCAGATGGACCCGGCCAACGCCCGCGAGGCACTGCGAGAGGTGGCCCTGGACATCGAGGAAGGGGCGGACATGGTGATGGTTAAGCCCGCCCTGGCCTATCTGGACGTCATCCGCCAGGTGCGCGAGGCCTTCGACCACCCCCTGGCCGCCTTCAGCGTCAGCGGTGAGTACGCCATGGTCAAGGCGGCAGCCCAGCGCGGATGGATCGACGAAAAGCGGGTAACTCTCGAGCTTCTCACCGCCATCAAACGGGCGGGGGCAGATACGATCCTCACCTACTTCGCCAAGGATGCTGCCCGCTGGCTGAGTGAGTAGAGGGAAGATGACGCTGGAATTCTTGCCCCGTCTCATCTTCTGGGAAACGACAGCAGGCTGCAACCTGCGCTGCACCCACTGTCGCCGCATGGACGTGGCCGACGAGCTCGTGCCGGAGGACCTGACCACCGCCGAGTCGAAACAGCTCATCGACCAGATCGTGGCTTTCTGCAATCCTATTCTTATCCTCTCCGGCGGCGAGCCTCTCATCCGGCCCGACATCTTCCAGATCGCCGAGCACGCCGTGGCCAGGGGATTGCGCGTCGCCCTGGCGACCAACGGCACCCTCATCGATGCCCCCATCGCCCAGCGCATCGTGGATGCAGGCATTCGGCGGGTAGCGATCAGCCTGGACGGGGCCACCGCGGAGACCCACGACGCCTTCCGTGCTCTCCCGGGCTCCTTTGCTCAGGCCCTGGAGGGCATCCGCCACCTGCGGACACTGGGGATGAGCGTACAGGTCAACACCACCGTGGCCCGCCACAACATCGATGAGCTGCCCCAGATCCTGAACCTGGCCCTCTCCCTGGGAGCCGATGCCCTCCACATCTTCCTCCTGGTACCGGTGGGCTGTGGGGTGGAGATCGCCGACGAGCAGATGATCTCCCCCGGCCAGTACGAGGAGGTGCTCAACTGGTTCTACGACAGGGATCAGGAAGGGCTGCTGGAGCTGAAGGCCACCTGCGCCCCGCATTACTTCCGCATCGTCCGTCAGCGAATGGCGACGGAGAAGCGGCAAGCCCCGCCCAGCCAGGAGCGTGAGCGACTCGCTGGAGCGACCGCCTCCAGCGACCTTCACGCCATGACCAAGGGATGCCTGGCTGGAACAGGGGTCTGCTTCGTCTCCCACAAGGGCGAGGTCTTCCCCTGCGGCTACCTGCCGCTGCCAGCGGGGAGCGTGCGGGAGCAGCCGCTGCAACAGATCTGGGAAGGGGCAAAGATTTTCAGCGAATTGCGAGACCCCGAACTCCTACAGGGTAAGTGCGGCCGATGCGAGTTCAAGCGCATCTGCGGCGGCTGTCGGGCGAGAGCGTACGGCATGAGCGGCAACTATCTGGACGAGGAGCCCTTCTGCGTCTACGAGCCGCCGCCCTTGCCACAGGCAGCCCGCCTGAAAGAGAACATCTGATGCTCAGTGTCTCCCGACTGCTGACTGGCACGGTCACCCCCGGCGACCCCCTGCGCTACGGCCGCCTTACGTCCGAGGTGCCGGCTCACCTGCTCCACTATTCGCTCGACAAGAAGCCCATCGTGGTCTGGAACCTCACCCGGCGCTGCAACCTCTACTGCGCCCACTGCTACGCCGACGCCACGGATAAGCCCCAACCGGGAGAGATGACCACGGCCGAGGGCAGGCGGCTGATCGACGACCTGGCCGACTTCGAAGTGCCCGTCCTCCTCTTCTCCGGCGGCGAGCCCCTCCTGCGGGAGGACCTGTTCGACCTGGCGGCCTACGCCGTGGGCAAGGGAATTCGCTGCGTCCTCTCTACTAACGGCACCCTGATCACCCCCGAGGTGGCAGAGCAGATCAAGGAAGCCGGCCCCTCGTACGTCGGGGTCAGCCTGGACGGCGTGGGGAGAGTGCACGACAAGATCCGGGGCAAGAAGGGGGCCTTCGATGAGGCCCTGCAGGGCATCCGCTACTGCCGGGATGCTGGCATCCCCGTCGGCCTGCGCTTCACTGTCCACGCAATGAACGCCGATGAACTGCCAGGCATATTCGACCTGGCGGAACAGGAGAATATCCCCCGCATCTGCGTCTACCACCTGGCCTACGCCGGGCGAGGGGACAAGATGCGCCGGTTCGACCTGGAGCCCCGCCAGACGCGGGCGGTGGTGGACTACATCTTCCAGCGGTCGCAGGACCTCCACGCGCGGGGCATCGAGAAGGATGTCCTCACCGTGGACAACCACGCCGATAACGCCTATCTCTACATGCGGGTGCAGAAGGAGCAGCCCCAGCGGGCAGAGGAAGTCTATCGGATGCTGCGCTGGAACGGCGGCAACCAGTCTGGGATCGCCGTCTCCAGCGTCGATCCGCTGGGGCACCTGCACGTCGACCAGTTCTCCTGGCACTACTCCCTGGGGGACGTTCGAGAGCGCCCCTTCGCCGAAATCTGGAGCGATACCAGCGATCCGCTGATGCGGGTGTTGAAGGACCGCAAGCCCCACCTCAAGGGGCGATGCCGGGTCTGCAAATGGCTGGACGTCTGCAACGGTAACCTGCGGGTGCGGGCCGAGCGCTACTTCGGCGATTTCCTGGCTCCTGACCCCGCCTGCTACCTGACCGACGAAGAGATCGGCATTGCGCCGGGGACGGCGGCAGCCGAGGAGGCGGCCAGGTGGCCGGTGCCGGTGCACGATGAATCAGCGAGGTCGTCCCAATTGTTCACCACTCGCAGGAGGCGCTAACCATGGCAAAGGCTGAAGAGGCGACCGCTCAGCAGCTAGACATCGTTGATCGCCGCCTGCTGGACCTCTTGCAGCGCGACTTCCCCCCAACGACGCGGCCCTTCGCGGCGATCGGCGAGAAGCTTGGGCTGCCCGAGGAAGAAGTCCTGGCGCGCGTGCGGCGCCTCAAGGGCCCCGATAAGGGACGACTCATCCGCCAGATCAGCGCCATCTTCGACACGTCCGCTCTGGGTTACAAGAGCACCCTGGTCGCCATGCAGATCCCCTCACACGACATCGACCGGGTAGCGGCGGCGATCAATCGCCATCCAGGGGTCAGCCACAACTACCAGCGTGACCACACCTGGAACCTGTGGTTCACCCTGGCCGTGCCCGCCGACGAGGACCTGGAGACCACTGTCAGGGCGCTGGTTGACGAGGCAGGTGGCTATCCTTATCGCCTATTTCCGGCGCTGCGCGTCTTCAAGATCGGCATGCAGTTGGACATGGAGGGTGCCGACACCACTTCGCCTGTCGACAGCGCTCAAGGGAGCCGCCGCACACCTGCCCCCAGCCCCAACGCCCACGATAGGGCCTTCGTCCGCGAACTGCAGGAGGATATCGAAATCGTGTCCCAGCCCTTCGCTGGCGTCGCCCAGCGCTTAGGGGTGAGCCAGGAGGAAGTCGTCGCCTGGCTGCAGCAGGCCAAGGCTGTGGGCTGGTTGCGTCGCTTCGCCGCCATTCTACGCCAGCAGCAGGCAGGTTATGTCGCCAACGGCATGGTCGCCTGGCGGGTGCCGGAGGACAGCATCGAGAGGGCGGCGACAGTCGCTACCTCCCTACCCCAGGTCAGCCACTGCTACCAGCGCCTCACCTATCCCGACTGGCCCTACAACCTCTTCACGATGATCCACGCCAAAAGCAAAGAGAACTGCCAGACCGTCGCTCGAAAGATCTCTCGAGAGACGGGTGTCAGCGACTACATCATCCTGTTCAGCACGAAGGAATACAAGAAGACGCGACTGAAGTACTTTGCCCCAGCCCAGGAGGTCACGACAAGCAGATCGCAGAGCCTTCACACCGAGGCCCAAAGGTACATGCCCGGCGGCGTTAACAGCCCTGTCAGGGCTTTCCGTGCCGTGGGAGGAGAGCCGCTGTTCGTTGCCAGAGGGGAGGAGGCCTACATCTACGACGCGGACGGCCGGGGCTACATTGACTACGTCCTGTCCTGGGGTTCCCTGATCCTGGGGCACGCCCATCCACAGGTGGTAAGCGCTCTGAAAGACGCCGCGGGGCGAGGGATTAGCTATGGCGCCCCCACCGCGCTGGAGACCGAACTGGCCAAACGGGTGGTAGAGGCAGTGCCCTCCATCGAAATGGTGCGCTTTGTGAACTCGGGCACCGAGGCCACCATGAGCGCCCTGCGTCTGGCCCGCGCCTACACAGGGAGGAGCAAAATCATCAAGTTCGAGGGCTGCTACCACGGACATGCCGACTTACTCCTGGTTCGGGCGGGCTCGGGAGTGACCACCTTCGGCCTTCCTGATAGCGCCGGTGTGCCAGAGGGCGTCGCCCAGGACACTCTAGTAGCTCCCTACAACGACCTGCAGGCAGTCGACAGGTTGCTCAGCGAGAACCGCGGTGAGATCGCCGCCGTGATCGTCGAGCCGGTAGCGGGCAACATGGGCGTGATACCTCCCGAACCCGGCTTCCTAGAGGGCCTGCGAGACGTGACAAAGGCGGAGGGGGCGCTGCTCATTTTCGACGAGGTGATCACCGGCTTTCGTGTGGCCTATGGCGGAGCCCAAACCCTGTACGGCGTGATGCCCGACCTGACCTGTCTGGGCAAGGTCATCGGCGGCGGCCTTCCAGTTGGAGCCTACGGTGGCCGTAGGGAGATCATGGAGATGGTGGCACCTCTGGGCCCTGTGTATCAGGCGGGCACCCTCTCCGGTAACCCCCTGTCCATGACCGCTGGCATCGAGACCCTCCGAGTGCTCGCTCAGCCTGGGGCATACCAGCGCCTGGAGGAGAAGTCGGCGCGGCTGGCGGATGGCCTCCGCACGGCGGCCGAGGCTGCCAGGATCCCCGTCTTTCAGGCGCGCGTTGGCTCCATGTTCTGCACCTTTTTCGCCAACGAGAGCGTCGTGGACTATGCCTCAGCGAAGAGGTCCGATAGTAGCAAGTATGCTCTCTTCTTCCGGGCGATGCTAGAGAACGGTGTCTATCTGGCGCCCTCGCAGTTCGAGGCGGGATTCCTCTCGCTGGCCCACAGCGATCGAGACATCGACCGAACCGTCGAGGCGGCAGAGACGGCTCTCTCAACGCTCGGCGGCTAGCGATTCAATCGAGCTGTGCGGCTCTCCCCCCCATGACCTATCGCACTACGAAGACCTGAGTCTTCCAGATCTGGGAGGGGGCGTTGCGCAAGGCCTCGTACCTGGGCTTCCCCACGTTCAGGACCCTGGCCGGGGTCTTGCCGGCAAGCCCCTGCAGGTATTCGCATCTCTTGAGGAAGGAGCGCAGGGTCCGCTTGTCACCGCCCAGGAAAACGTAGTCCAGCCGCTTCTCATAGTCAGCAAACTTGGTTGCTACAACCGAGCACGCTTTGTCAAATAGCTCCCGGGTCTGCTCTTCCCTTCTCCGTTCGAAGCGCCGCTGGGACTGACCGCCGGCCCTGTGCCTCCCCTTCACGAACCTGGTGCCGGTCTTGGATGTCAGGAGCCGGTCGCCTTCAAAGACACCGACCGAGTATCCTCCCAGCCTCAGAAGTACGACCCCCAGTAGGTATTTCTTGTCCAGCAGTGTCCGCAGATAAGAAGCATCCCAGGCCGGAAAGAACTGGTTCAGGTCTACGGGGAAAGGCGGCAAGAGCACATACTTTCGGTCATCGCTCCAGAATAGAACGAGGCCTGTCTCGGACTCAGCAAGGCTGGCGGGAAGGCCTCTTATCTCTTGCAGCCACTTGCCACATGCATGGGCAACCGATTCTAGGTACGGGAATAAGTGGCCCGGCCTGACGTACAGGGCAACCCTCTCACCCTCCGGCTGCTCCAGTTCGGCCAGCCAACGCTCCAGCCTGCTCCGCGTCATGTAATAGCGTTCCGCAACCTCCACCATCTTCCCGACTTACCGCTTGCCAGCCTTATCCCTCCTCACACCGCCTTCTTCAGATCTTCGTACGCCGCCTTCGCCTCGTCGACGGATGCGCCGTCTTCCAGGGTGCTGACGTCGCCGATGTCTACCTCGCTTGCCACCGCCTTGAGCACCCGGCGCATGATCTTGCCGCTTCGGGTCTTGGGCAGTTTTGCCACAAAGAACAGCCTCTCGGGGGTGGCGACGGGCCCGACCACCTTCCGGATGTGCGCCACGAGTTCCTTACTCAAGTCGTCAGAGGCCTCATAACCGTTCCTCAAGATGACGAACAGGACGATGGCTTCGCCCTTTATGGGGTCGGGTTTGCTCGCTGCACCACACTCGACGACGGCGGGATGGGAGATGACGGCGTTTTCCAGTTCGAGGGTACCCAGGCGATGTCCCGCCACCTTGATGACCTCGTCGGCCCTGCCGAGCAGCCAGAAGTAGCCTTCCTCGTCCTTCACAGCGTAGTCACCGGTGTGGTAGGAGCCTGGAAATCGCTCCCAGTAGGTCTGCTTGTACCTCTCGGGGTCCCCATGGAGGGTCAAGAACATTCCCGGCCAGGGCTTCCTGATCACCAGTAGCCCTTTCTCGCCAGGCGCGACAGCCTCGCCACTCTCGTTGACTACAGCGGCGTCGATGCCCGGCAGGGGGAAGCCCGCTGAGCCCGGCTTTAGGGCCAATAGCTGTATTCCTGGGGCATGGGAGATCATGATCCCGCCCGTCTCCGTTTGCCACCAAGTATCCACGATCGGGCAGCGCTCCCCGCCGATGTGCTTGTAGTACCAGAGCCAGGCTTCAGGGTTGATGGGTTCTCCCACCGTCCCCAGCAACTCCAGGCTGCTCAGGTCGTGCCTTGCTGGCTCCTCCTCCCCATGCTGCATAAACATCCGTATGGCGGTAGGCGAGGTATAGAAGGTAGTGACCCCGTAGGTTTCGATAATGTTCCACCACCTGTCCAGGCTGGGATAGTCGGGAGACCCTTCATACAGGACAATGGCGGCTCCGTGGGACAGGGGAGCATAGACGATGGAGCTGTGGCCGGTGACCCAACCCACGTCTGCCGTGCACCAGTACACCGACTCCTCTTTGATGTCGAAGACCCACTGGTAGTTTGAGTGGTTGAACACCAGATAACCACCCGTGCTGTGGACGATCCCCTTGGGCTTTCCTGTGGTGCCGGAGGTGTACAGGATATACAGGGGGTGAGAGGACTCGACCGATACGGTCTCCACTGACGGGACGGCATCCTCGAGGAGGTGATGGTACCAGAAGTCCCTCCCCCTTTGCATGGGGACGGACTTGCCCACCCGGTTGACGACCACCGCCTTCTCCACACAGGGCGAGAGGGCTAGCGCCTCGTCGGCTATTTCCTTGAGGGGTATCACGTTGCCTCTTCGGAAACCCCCATCGGCAGTAACCAAAAGCTTGGCCCCGATGTCATTCATCCTATCGGCCAGAGACTGGGCACTGAATCCCGAGAAGATGACTGTGTGGGTAACCCCAATTCTCCCGCAGGCCAGCATGAAGATAGGCAGCTCCGGGATCATCGGCAGATACAAGGCTGCCGTGTCGCCTTTCCTCAGCCCCAGGTTCTTCAACACCGAGGCACACCTGTTGATCTCCCCGTAGAGCGTCGAGTAGCTCAGAACACGGGTATCACCGGGCTCTCCCTCCCAGTAAATGGCCACCTTGCTTTTTCTCCACGTCTTGACGTGCCGGTCAACGCACTGGTGGCAGGCATTGAGCTGGCCGCCGACAAACCATCGAGCGAACGGTGGCTTCCATTCCAGCACCTTGTCCCAGGTCTTAAACCAGTCCAGCTTGCGGGCCTCTTCCGCCCAGAACTCTTCAGGATGCCGAAGAGACCTATCGTACAGCTCGAAATACCTCTTCCGCGCCCAGTACCCGGGCTGTGAAACCATGGCATCAGTCATGCCAGATCACCTCCTGCAACTAGAGTCTATCATGAAGAAGACCCAGTTCGGCAACGGCCGTGGATGGGCCTAATGTACTAGACCATTTGGACGCCCTGAACGAGGAGACGATAGAAATCGTTCGGCGTCCGACGGCACCACCCGCAGTGTTCAAGAGCAGCGCCTAGGGGGTAAACTTAGCGATGAAGCTTGAGGAGGAGCAATGGACGCCTACACCTGCATTCGTACCAAGCGAGATACCAGGGCCTATCAGGACAAGCCTATTCCCGAGCAATCTCTACAGCGCATACTCCAAGCTGGACGCATGGCGGGCAGCGCCAAGAACCGCCAGCCCTGCCGCTTCGTGGTCCTCCAGGACGCCTCGAAGAAAAAGGAACTCGCCACCTGCGGCCAGTTCGCCCAGCACATAGGATCGGCGCCGGTGGCGGTGGCCATCGTCCTACCGCAGGGCGCCCGTGAATTCGACGCCGGCCGTTGTGCCCAGAACATGATGCTCGCCGCCTGGGCGGAGGGCATCATCTCTTGTCCGATCACAATGCACGACAACGCTTGCGCCCTGCGAGTCCTCGGCGTTCCCCAAGGCTACCGGGTCTCCATCGTTCTCGCTTTCGGCTACCCGCCATCTTCGGATCCTCGGCCCAAAGGCACGCCCCGCATCCCGCTGGAGGAACTGGTGCATTGGGGCAACTGGTGATAGGCCGATATCCGTGCTGCTTGGGGCAAACGTGCTTGGCCAGGGCTCCAGCCCAGGGAGAAGTTTAACGCAGCCCGCTTCATCGATGAGCGGCCTTGGCGCGGGGGCTGGATTGCTGTTTGTGGCCACCAGCGCCATCGAGAAAACTCCTGCCGCCCCAGTCTCCTGCAGGCTTATCACGACCCGCCCCAGGTGGACAGTGCCTTTCCCGGCACCGCGTGCACCCTGAGGCCCAAACTTGAGGACCGCCTAGCTCTGCCGCAGTCGGAGCTAGCGGCGGCGCCGCAGTCGGCTGATGGGTATGACCGCCAGCATGGGGACCGCCGCTGCCAGGGCGAGAGCCGCCGCCAAGGCATCGCTGCCGTGGCTGCCCCCGCTGGCCGTGCCGCCGGGGCCGAGGTCGGCCGATACCAGACCAACAGGGGGACAGGGCACAACGGTGGGCGGAGTTACAGGAGGGGGAACGGTAACAGAGCCGAGGGGGTCATCCAGGAAGCCGTGACCCTGTCTGTCCAGGCTCACGTCGCCGTCTTCGTCCAGCATGATATTCACCACACGCCAGATGTCTAGAGTGGTGACGTCAGCACCGGGCTCGTCGGACACGGCATACTCGGCTATTAGGCTCTGGCCGCGGAATAGCGCTACTACCGCTTCAGAGACGCCGAAGTCCGGGTCGCCACTGCGGTTGTGCACCCAAACGTCGTACTCGCCCGGCACCCACACGCCGCCCACCATCTGAATGCCTAGCGTCTCCGGGTCGCCCGGCTCGCCCCCTGGCGGCGGGCCGCGGAAGTAGATGTGATAGCGGCTGGTGGTTCCACATATGGGTCCAGTCAAGTGGGGGTCGAGGTCCGGCGGCGCCCCGCTCCAGGTGAGGACGATACGTATTTCGTTGGGCACTAAGGAGAAGGTAAGGGAAGGGTTGGGACCAGCCACGACTGTCACCCTCTCGGTGCGAGTCAAGTAGCCGGGTGCAGCGCTCTCCACGGTTTGGTCGCCCAGCGGCACGCCTGCAATGGTGAACGCACCATTCTCATCGGTCACGTCTGACAGGCCAGCAAGAAGCACCCGAACGATCGCACCCGCAATGGGGTCCCCCGTCAAGGCATCGACGACAGTGCCCGTGAGAAGGCCCGTGGGCGTCGGCGTCGGCGTCGGCGTTGGCGTCGGCGTCGGCGTCGGTGTCGGCGTGGGCGTAGGTGTGGGTGTCGGCGTGGGCGTTGGCGTAGGCGTCGGCGTGGGCGTAGGTGTGGGTGTCGGCGTGGGCGTCGGCGTGGGAGTCGGGGTCGGCGTGGGCGTCGGCGTGGGCGTAGGCGTGGGGGTCGGTGTGGGCGTTGGTGTGGGTGTCGGTGTGACTGGGGGTGCGGGTGTCGGTGTAGGCGTGGGGGTAGGCGTAGGCGTGGGCGTAGGCGTAGGCGTAGGCGTCGGCGTAGGTGTGGACGTAGGCGTCGGCGTCGGCGTGGGCGTAGGCGTGGGCGTAGGCGTGGGCGTCGGCGTCGGCGTCGGCGTCGGCGTCGGCGTCGGGGTGGGCTCCGCCACTATGGCCAGCACCTGCGGCACAGGCGTGGGCGTAGGCGTAGGGCTCGGCGTGGGCACCACGGTCGGAGTGGGGGTCGGCGACGGCGCGGCGACGACCGGCCTGGCCATCGACGGGAGGCGATCCAGCAGGGATGGCCGCAGCACCAGCGCAATATCCGGGTCACGAGTCGTGCGGTGAGGGTCGCCGATGGTGCACCCCAGGATACGCCCTTCCTCCTCGTCGATGTCAATAGACAGCAGCCACCGCTCCTCTTCCTCGATGGCGCCCTCGATGTGTCCCCGGCACACCACACGGCCCCCGTTGCGCCCTGTCACCTCCAGCTCATACGTTCCATCCGCGATGCCGAACAGAAACACCTCGTAGGTGCCGTCGACCACCCGCCGCAGCAGCACCACCTGAGGCTCCTCGCCCGGCTCGGTGGTCGTAGTACCCGGGTGCTGGTTGATAGGATAGCCAGTCCATTCGCCACCAGGTGCCGGCAGGGCTATCTGGCCAGCGGCGGTCGAATCAGGAGTCACCATCAGGAAAATAGCGGCTCCACCCAACTTCAGCTCCAGCGTACTCGGCGGCGGGGGCGACTCGAAAGGCTCCACCGGCGGCTCGCCGAGGAACGCTTGCGTCCGCCAGCCCGCCCTTAGTAGCTGCTCGATGCCCAGCCCGCCTACAGCCAACTGCCCCTGGAGAACGTCCCAGAAGGAATTCCCGTTGGCCTCCACCTCACCCTGAAAGAGAGTCCCCCGCACCGCGGCCACGGTGGAGGGTGTTTCCACCTCGTAAGCGGAGCGAGGGTCTGCGAATTCAACCACCCGATGCCAGGTCACGCCCATCGACTGGCCGATCTTGGTAAAGAAGCCGCCTTCCTCCTCCCCCTCCAGCCGCTCCAGGGTCACCTCGGTCTCGGGCTCCATCTCCAGCGTGCTGCCCTCGAAGAAAGTGATCAGGGCGCGCGAGTCCGGTCCAGTGCGCACGCTGTCCCCGACGTCTAGGGTCTCACCGTCCTCAGCCGGCCGGAAGTCGCCCGCACCTTCATCCCGAACCTCCACCGTGCCCGATATCACAGACAGGGTGGTGAAAGAGGCCTGAGCGGGCGAAGAGCCGAGCAACACGACCTTCACTATCAGTACAGCAGCCACGGCGACGGCCACAGCCACAACCAGGCCAGAGAGTAGTAGACCTCTGCCAAACATTACGTACACCCCCATCGGTGAAGGCCCAACTCTTCTCCCTTGCCAAGAAGGGCCGCTCCGCCCCAGCCTAGGGAGGCGGCTGAGTCGACTCGCCGGTGGAATACCTCCTGTCTCAATTCTTCTGCCTCTCCCTGAAGCGCTGAAGATTCCCCAAGCCGTCATAGGCAGCATACTTGTAGACATCGGACAGCGTGGGGAAGTTGAAGACGTTCTGGATGAAGAAGTCCAAGGTCCCGTCGAAGTACATGCAGGCCTGCCCGATGTGAATCAACTCGGAAGCCCGCTCGCCGATAATGTGCACCCCCAGTAGCTTCTGGTCCTCCGGCCTGAAGAGCAGCTTCACCAGCCCGGCAGTGTCGCCTATGATCTGTCCCCGCGGGTTGTTTCTGTAGGAAGCCCGCCCTACCAGATAGTCCTGACCCTTCTGGCTCAGGGAATCCTCCGACTCTCCCACCACCGAGATCTCGGGAATTGTATAGACCCCATACGGGACAAGGGGGGAGACGCACTGCTTGTATTCGAGGCCGAAGGCATGGCAGGCCGCCACCCGGCCCTGTTCCATCGAGGTCGAGGCTAGAGCCGGGAAGCCGACGACGTCGCCAGCGGCGTAGATGTGGGGGACGCTGGTCTGGAAGTGCTCATTCACCTCGATCCTCCCCCTCGGCCCCATCTTCACCCCCACCTTCTCCAGGCCGAGCTCCTCCGTGTTGCTACTACGGCCGCCGCACAACAGAACCGCCTGTGCTCGCACCTCTTCACCACCGTTCAGGGAGACGCTGACACATTCCTCGTCTCGCCGCACCTGCATCCCCTCCACTCGACGGCCGAACATCACTCGAACTCCCAGGGCCTGTATCTGGTTGAGCAAGATGTCGGAGATCTCCCGGTCCAGGAAGGGCAGGAGCCTCTCTCCACCGTCGACCACGCTAACCGGGATGCCCAGGGCAGCGAAAACGGTGGTGTACTCGCTGCCGATGACTCCTGCTCCGATCACCACCAGCGACGACGGGATGCGCTTCAGCTTCAGGATGCTGTCCGAGTCGTAGACATACTCCCCGTCAAAGGGAACCTCCGCAGGTCGGTACGGTCGAGAGCCGGTGGCGGCGAGAATATACTTCCCCCTCAGACACAACGAGCCCCCGTCCCTCCTCACCCGAACCGTCCAGGGGTCCTCCACGGACGCCACACCCTGGAAGAGGTCGATGTTATGTCGAGCGATGTTCTCCCTGACGAGCCCTAGATGACTGTCGACGACGGACTTCTTGCGATAGAAGAGGTCATCCACAGTGACCTCCTTGTTGAGGGTGTAATCCACCCCGTAGAGGCCACGCTGCTTCAGCCCGGAGAGATACAGTGCTGTCTCCCTCAGCGTCTTACTGGGCAGAGTGCCCGTGTTGACCACAGCCCCACCCACGTTGTCTTTCTCGACGATAGCCACCCTCTTGCCAAAGTAGGCAGCTTGGGCTGCTCCCTTCTCGCCGGCCGGTCCTGCCCCGATAGCCAGGAGGTCATAGGCTTCCATATTCTGCTTATCAGCCAGAGTCATTCTTTGGCCTCGCTCTTAGGATGAGAAACGGCGCAGAAAACACACGCCGGGCTCTGCCCTAGCAGTTCGCCCACGAGCTGGCTCCTCCAGCAACCCCTAAACGAGCCAGCTCCGCACAGGTGTCGCCAGGCAGTCAACACCCGGTAGACAAACCCAATCCCTGTGCCAGCCATTCCTGTCGACAGTCTCAGCTCGTTGGCCGGCACGGCCGCCAATATGGAGGTCGCCTGTGCAACCGCACTGTATTGATGTCTATTCTAGCGGATGAGGAGATATTGTCAACCAAGAGAAGGGATCTGTGACTATTTGCTAGCTTCCATTCCTCGCGAAAGCTCGTCAGATCATACCAGGGTTGATATAGCTGGAGGGAGGACCAAACAGGCAGACGGGCTTGGCACCGGCCTAGGGCGAGTCCGGCTGCAGGCGGAAGAGAGGCACCGGTTCCTCCTTGCCCTTCAGACTGAAGGAGCCCAGATGCTCCGCGGAGAGCCGTCCGGCGACAAGCTCCTGGGTGGTCGGACCGATCCAGGCCTCGCCCGCGGGGGCCACGCCGCAGATTCGAGCCGCCAGGTTCACCGAATCGCCAACGGCGGTGTACTCCGACCGTCCGAGAGAGCCAACGTTGCCTACCAGCGCTTCCCCCGTGTTGATGCCGAAGCCGAAGCGAGCTCCAGACAGTGAAGGGTCAGGCTCCGCCGCTCGGCCTAGCTCTTCCACCGAGGCGAGCGCCGCCTGGCAGGCCTCGAAGGCGTGGTCCGGGCACTCCTGGGGCGCGTTCCATATAGCAACGATGGCGTCGCCGCCGAACTTGTTTACCATGCCCCGGTGGGCTACCACCTGACTGATGATGGCGGCGAAACAGCGGTTCAGATAGTCCACCACCTCTGACGCCGGCCGCCGCTCGGAGAGGGAGGTGAACCCCCTCAGGTCGGCGAAGAGGACGGTGATCTGGCGCAGCTCGCCGCCCAGGTGCAGGTCGCCGCGGTCGGCCCGCTCCACAAGTTCCGTCGCCACCTCCGGCGAGATGTAGCGGCCGAACAGCTCCCGCACCTCGCGCCGCGCCATGGCCTCCGAGGTAACGCGGTGAGATAGGTTGACCACGAAGACCAACGCCAGCAGGACGAGGGGGTTCAGCATCGCCAGCACCCAGCCCCGGTCGAAGGCCGTCCAGACGCTCAGCGCGTAGGCGAAGGCCAAAGCCAACGTTACCCCCAGGCCCCAGCGAAGGTTGATGCGAGGGAGCGCCAGCGCCGCGATAGCCCCCAGCGCCAGCATGCTCAGAAGCGTCCCCACTCCACCCACCTCCTGAAGGAAGCGCGCCCGCAGGAGGGTATCGAGCGCGTTGGCGTGCAGGTAGAGGCCCGGCAGGGGAGCGCTGCCGAGCGGAGTCTGGTGGCGGTCGCCGGTGCCTGCGGCCGTCTCGCCTACCAGCACGACCTTGTTGCGGACGTCAGCCGCCTCGAACTCGCCGCTAATGACCTTCCAGTAGGGAATAGAGGCGAAGCGGTCATCGCCGCCGACGTAGTTAATGCGCATGCTCGCGGCCTCGCCCAGAGGCACCTCCCGGCCCAGGACGTCCAGGCTCCCACCATCCAGGGGTAGCTGCTCGGGCGGCACCTGGAGGAAAAACAGGTAGAGGGCAGCCAGGGACAGGGCGGGATACTCTCGGCCTTCGGCGTCGCGGATGGCCAGCGGCACTCGTCGCACTACGCCGTCACTGTCCTCGGGCAGGTAGGCGTGGGCCAGGTAGGGATCACTCACCTGCAGAGACGCCGGCGGAGTCAGAACGGTCTCAAAGAGCGGCGCCTCCCCGTCTGATTCCAGGCGATTCAGAGGCGCTGTCGCCAGTATGACAGGCATGCGGGAAAGGGCGTCGGCAAGCTCCTCGTCCTCCTCGGACTCCTCGACGAAGAGAATGTCCATGGCCACGCCCTTGGCCTCGGCTTCCCGCAGGTTCTCCAGGGCATCGGCATGCAGAGAACGCGGCCAATCGCCGAGGCGCCCGTACTTGGCCAGCGTCTCCTCATCGATGCCCGCCACCACGATATTGGGCGAGGCGTCCTGATGGCGGAAGAGGCGATCTGTGAGGCCCCACTCCCAGGTGTGGAAGGGCTCCACGCCCCACACGAACAGCGAGAAGGCGACGGTCACCGCCACAATGAGGACAGCAGCCATGCGCCGGCGCGCTTCTCGCCGGCTGCGTCCGCGCAGCACGGCCACCAGCGCCGATGCCAGGCCGCTCAAAGTCGTTCTCCTCCCAAAGTGTAAAGCAACCCCCTCCGTTAAGGTCTTGGCGATGACAAGGCCCGTCGACCAATGCAGACAGGAGTCCCGGAGTGGAAGATACCTAGCCAGCTCTAATCGGGCAGTTGCACGAGTAGCTACGAAGGCGCTGGGATAAGCGAATGCCTGCTCTCGCCCTTCACAGCCCTAGGGACTAAGTCTCCCCCGCTCGATGAGCCCCTCGGCAATCTGAACCACGTTCAGTGCAGCGCCCTTTCGCAAGTTGTCTGACACGCACCAGAGGTTCAGCCCGTTTTCGATGGTTGGGTCTTCCCGGATCCGCCCCACTAGTACCATGTCCTGATATTCAGGCTTTCGAACGTCAAGAGGCACGGGATAGGTGCGCTCAAACGGGTCATTTCGGGGGGTGTTGGTGTTCGGCTCATCGATGATGACGACGCCCGGCGAGCTCGCTAGAATCTCCCGCGCCTCAGCGGCGGTCAGCTTCCTCTCCGTCTCGATGTTAATGCTTTCGCCATGCCCCACGAAGACCGCCACCCGCACCGTGGTGGGACTTATCTTGATGGTGTCATCCCCCATGATCTTCTGGGTCTCCAGCACCATCTTCATCTCTTCCTTGGTGTAGCCGTCCTCCCTGAACTTGTCGATGTGAGGAAATAGGTTGAACGCTATTGGATGAGCGAACACTGTCGGCTCGAAGGGAATACCATCTAGAGACTTGAGCGCAAGGGGGGTCTGGTCCACAAGCTCCTGCTCCGCCTGCACACCCCATCCCGAGACGCTCTGATAGGTGGAGACGACCACCCTACGGATCCTGGCAGCCCGGTGCAGTGGATCAAGAACCAACACCATCTGGATGGTGGAGCAGTTGGGACTGGCGATGAAGCTCTTGTCGGGCGTTACGGCGTCAAGATTCACTTCCGGCACTACCAGCGGGACGGCGGGGTCCATACGGAAGTCGCCGCCGTTGTCCACACAGATGGCGCCCGCTTCGACCGCCTTCTCGCCCCACTGGACGCTTGCCCCCTTGCCGCCCTCTTTCCCCGCGAAGAAGACGACATCCACGCCCTCGAAAGCCTCCTCGCCGGTCTCCTCAACATGGAAGCCCTCTCCGGCAAGCGTTTCGCTGCGCGCTCTTGTCGCACAGATCCGCGGAGGCCACTCCATAGGGAAGTCACGTTCCCGCAAGATGGAAACGATTTGCTCCCCGACCATGCCCACACCCACGACGGTAACTCTTAGCGCCATACTGACCTCCCTGAACAGGCACAAGGAATCTCACTGCTCATGAGAACCTGTCCTAAGACTTAGCCTAATTCTCCTTCATCGAACAACAAAAGCGCAACAGCCTTCGTTGCGCCCGCCGTTGCTCCGCGTGCACAAAGCATCACAAACCGAGCGCCTGCTTGTCAAGACGGCATGAGAAGAGGGCCCTACCCCACACTGCTGAGGCAGGAACGCAGGCTATCTCCACAGACGGAACCGCGATCACATAGCGGCCCGCCCATGTGGATCCCTCCGTTGACAGGCCTGTCAGCGCCAGGTATGATGGCCGCGCTCTGTAGGCATTCGTAAGCTCGGTTCGCGACACGTTTGCCTGGGAGGTGAAGCTGCGTGGTTCTTGAGAAGGGAGGATAGCAAATGAAGACTAAGCGTGGCGTGATATGCTCCCTGGTGGCCTTGGTGGTCTTGCTGGCGGTGGTTGTGATCGTGGCCCGGTGGGACATGGCGAAGGCTGCCACCTTCAACCCTACGCTTGACGTAACCCTGTCGGACGACACGGCCGGGGCCAACGCCGACGTGACGAACGACCATGGCATACCAGCCGGGGACGCCAACTTCGAGGTGTACATTTCCTTTACGCCTGTCGAGTTCACCCGAGCGACTGACGTACCCATTGGCGCCCATGTGGCCGACTTGGACGCGCTGAGTACCCTGGGGCTCCTCAACAACCCCTGCATCACCCCCTTCCCGGTGTTCTTTGAGATGCTCAGCGCCAGTGTGGACACGACAGACACGCTGACCTTTGACGACAGCTACATCGATGCTGACGCCAACACCCTTGTCGATGGCGCGGAGAAGTATCCGGACTTCCTGAACACCCTCTTCCCCGGACTGACTCCCACGGTGCGCCTGTTCGGCGCGACCACTGCGGCCGGCACGGCGCTGACCATGAATTTCGTCTTCTTCGAGCCGGGATCGACCATCTTTGACATAGCGTTTGATGCCACCCTGGGCACCCCCTCGGTATCTGTTCTCAACGATCCCGCGGCTGAGCTGGCACCCAACCCGATAACGGACTTCTGCACGCCTCTGGCTACCGCCACTAGAACCTTCGGGATTAGCAAGGACAACGCCGCCACCGCCGCCGATGAAAGCGGCCATGTAGTGAGCACCAACCCCACCACGGCCGGCGACTACATCTTCAACAACTATGTCAAGAGCATACCGGACGCCGATGGCGACGGCTTGGACAACGGCATGGATACCTGTCCCTTTGACGTCGACACGGGCCTGGACGACGACAACGACGGCATCGACAACGTGTGCGACCCCGATCCCGCCGTCGCCAGCGCTGGTCTGGACGAGGACGGGGACGACTACATGAACTGCGGCGACAACTGCCCCCTGGACGACAACTACGATCAGGCGGACGCTGACGATGACGACATAGGCGACGTCTGCGACCTCGAGGGCGCCGGTGGCATCGGCCTGGGCCCCACCACGCGCGACGGCGAATCTATTGAGGTCTACATCCAGGACACGGTGACCATTGTCGGCGCTCCGGAGGAGGGCGCGCTGGAGAACTGCCCCCAGGCAGGCAAGTGGGCCATAGCGGTGTGGAATGGCGATGACGGCACCGATGCTGAACAGGCTTTCGCCACCTGCGGCGAGGGCGCTGTGATCGCTGCCTATGCCCTTGACCCCGAAACACAGGCGTGGTCGCGCTGGTTCGCCGACCAGCCCGGCCTCAGCACCTTGACCACCCTGGACGACATGCAGGGCGTCATAGCCCTCGGGGGAGCGGGAGCGTCGGGCCCCGGAGCGGCGGGCTCGTCGGAGGCCAACGAAGGCGCCATGCAGAACTGCCCCCAGGCAGGCAACTGGGCGATATCCGTCTGGAGCGGCGATGATGCCACCGACCCTGACCAGGCTTTCGCCACCTGCGATGAAGGGGGAGTGGCGGTCGCCTACAGCATCGACCCCGACACACAGCAGTGGTCGCGCTGGTTCGCCGACCAGCCCGGCCTCAGCACCTTGACCACCCTGGACGACATGCAGGGCGTCATAGCCCTCGGAGCCACAGAGGCCCCGGAGACCCCCGACCTCGCGGCGGGCTGGACGAAGATCGAGCCGGGCGGCGACACCATCTGCTCGCAGGGCACACCGTACGCCTACTACGTGCATCCGGGCACGGTCAACCGCCTGGTGGTCTACTTCCAGGGCGGTGGTGCTTGCTGGAACGACTTCACCTGCTCGGACCCGGACGCATACTTCGACAATACCGTGGACGAGAGCGACAACCCGGAGAACTGGACGGGAGGGATCGGCGACCTAGACAACCCTGACAACCCCTTCAAGGACTGGTTCCTCGTTTACGTCCCCTACTGCACGGCGGACATCCACTGGGGGGACAACACTAAGACTTACACGATAGGGGGCGAGGACACCACCCTCTATCACAAAGGGTTTGTGAACGTCAGCGCAGTCCTGGACTGGATACAGGCCAACTTCGAGCAGCCGGAGAAGATCTTCGTGTCCGGCTGCAGCGCAGGGAGCTATGGCTCGGTCATGGGTGCGGCCCACATCCACGAGCTCTATCCCGACGTGTCTCTCTACCAGCTCGGAGACGCCGGTGCCGGCGTGGCCACGGCCGATTTCTTCGGAAACGGCTTGCCGAACTGGGGCGCGGTACAAAACATCCCGGACTGGATTCCGGCGCTGGACGTTTCGTCGACCGATCTACTGCCCAACCTCTACATCGCCCTGGCAAATCACTACCCCAACGACCGCTGGGCCCAGTACAACGCCGCCTACGACGGAGTCCAGACGTTCTTCTACGGCGCTATGGGCGGTAACGCTGCCGACTGGAGCGACCTCATGCTCGCCAGCATGCAGGAGATCCAGGACAACGCTCCCAATTTCCACTCTTACATCGCCCCGGGCACAATGGAGTGCATCACCGGGCAGGACATCTTCTACACCCGCGAGGTCGAGGGCGTCCTGTTCAGCGACTGGGTAGAGGCGATGGTAAACGACGAGGCGTGGGACGACGTGATGTGCACGGACTGCGAGACCGACCCCTTGGCACCATAGTAACGCGCCGCCTCTCGAATCTCGATAACTTTGCCCTACGCCGGGCGCCGCTCCCCGAGGGGAGCGGCGCCTACGGCGAACTGGTAGTAGAGCCAGCCGACGCTGGTCCCGAGCGCGTCAGATGCTCAAGTGCGTGCCACCGGCAAGCGTGCCATGGCCTCTGAAAGAAGGCGAAGGCTAAGAGGAGGTGCGGCCATGCGTTGGCTCCTGACCGTGACTCTAGTCCTTGGCCTGGCCCTGTTCGGGATGGCCTGCCAGGGAGAGGAAGAAGAGGACGGCGAGGCGACCGCCACGCCTGTGGCGACCGAGGCGCCATCGCCGGGAGCGCCCGCAGAATCGCCGCAGACGCCCGACCTCGCGGCGGGCTGGGCGAAGATCGAGCCGGGCGGCGACACCATCTGCTCGCAGGGCACACCGTACGCCTACTTCGTGCATCCGGGCACAGTCAATCGCCTGGTTGTCTACTTCCAGGGCGGTGGCGCTTGCTGGAGTCACGCGACCTGTTCGCTCAAGGGGCTCGCCAAGGAAACCGCGAGCGACGGCGACAACCCGGGCCAGGCGCCGGGAGGCATCTTCGACTTGGACAACCCGGATAACCCCTTCAAGGACTGGTTCTTCGTTTTCATCCCCTATTGCACGGGGGACATCCACTGGGGGGACAACACCCACACCTACACGGCAGAGGGCAAGGAGGACGTAGTCATCCATCACAAAGGGTTTGTGAACGTCAGCGCGGTTCTGGACTGGATAGGGGCCAATTTCGAGCAGCCGGAGAAGATCTTCGTGTCCGGCTGCAGCGCGGGGAGCTACGGCTCGATCATGGGTGCGGCCCACATCCACGAGCTCTATCCCGACGTGTCTCTCTACCAGCTCGGAGACGCCGGCGCCGGCGTCTCCAAGGAGGATTTCGTCCAAGACAGCTTCCCGAACTGGAACGCCACAGAAAACATCCCGGACTGGATCCCGGCGCCGGACGGCTCCTGGGACGAGGTTTCCTCGCTCGCCGACCTCTACATTCCCGTGGCAGACTACTACCCCGACGACCGCTGGTCGCAGTACAACACGGCCCACGACCGAATCCAGACGCTCTTCTACCGCGGTATGGGCGGCACCGGCGACTGGGGCGAACTCATGCTCGCCAGCATGCAAGAGATTCAGGACAACGCTCCCAATTTCCACTCTTACATCGCCCCGGGCACAATGGAGTGCATCACAGGGCAGGACATCTTCTACAGCCGCGAGGTGGAGGGCGTCCAGTTTAGCGACTGGGTAGAGGCCATGGTCAACGACGAGGCGTGGGACGACGTGATGTGCACCGACTGCGAGACCGACCCCGAGGCGCAATAGTGACTCCACGCCTCTCGCTGAGATTCTTCGCTTTGCTCAGAATGACGCCAGCCATTTCTGTCGCCCTGAGCGTAGCGAAGGGCCTCACCTCGAGGGGCCTGACGTCGCCATTACCTAGAGACAGTAGACCCTAAGCCGGCCTACGGCGACGGGCCTGCGGGCAGGGCCTCGGGCATAGCCAGGCTGAGTTCGTCCGCCAGCCGCTGTAGCATGCCGACCACCGGCGGATGGAGAGGGATGCCCTTGGCCAGCCGCTCCTCGCGCGCCTCGAATTCCCGCTGACCGGCGACCAGCACCCGTTCGGCCCCTGCCACGGTGGGCGCGCTGCGAAACGTCTGGAGCATCTCGCCCATCATCGCCTTGAACTCCTCGACCGGACGAAACCCGTCGACCCGCAGGGCGCCGAAGAAATGGCCCACCTCGTGCCTGATGTAATCGATGTGGAGGCTGTAGCCGAGGCCGGGCAGAACGCCGCAGAGAATGTCGACCACCATCGCCAGGTCGTAGCCTTTGTAGGAGGCAGCCTCAGGCGTCGAGCCCAGAGGCAGCAGCCAGCCCGTCCTCATGATTTGGGTAATGTCCGTCGATAGGTTGCCTTCCTCATCCGCTCCCCAAGTTGGGGGGATCGGCTTGCCCTCCCTCCTGGCTATCTCGAACTTTCCGTGGGCGACAACGCTGGTAGCCATATCCAGCAGGAAGGGGTAGCCGCTGGCGACAGGTGCGGCCACGGCAATGGGGTTGGTGCCGAGCATGCGCCCTCGCCCGAAGGTGGGTGCCACCAAGGGAGGGCTGTTGCTGGTGGCCAGACCGATCATGTCGTGAGGAACGGCCATCAGCGCGTAGTACCCGGCGGCGCCGTAGTGACGACTCCCGGTCACGGCCACCATGCCCGTGCCGCACTCCTTCGCCTTCTGGATGGCGATGGACATCGCCCGATGGCCAACGACAGGGCCCAGGCCGCCGTCGCCATCCACGAGCGCCGTCGAAGGGGTCTCATGCACGACCCGGATGTTGGGGCGGGGGTTGACCAGCCCCTGCCTGAACCCCAGCGCGTAGCTGGGATGAGTCATGAGGTGGGCGACGCCGTGGGACTCGATACCCATCAGGTCGGCCTCCACCAGGATCTTCGCCGCTAGGCGGGCGTCGTCAGGCGGCACGTCCATTCGCTGTAGGGCCTGGTCGACGAAGTCGCTCAGACTAGCGGCGGAGAATCGCTGCAAATCAGACACCAGGGTCGCTCCTTTGGTTAGCGGCGAATGCCGCCCTACTAGTACAAGGGACCGCGGGCAGCCCCGGGTTCGGCCCCACGAACCGCCCGTACGTCTTCCCCCACCGCTCGGGCCAGGGCGCCAGAGTCGGAGGAGACGAGAACCATGCGAAACCCCTCAGCGATGCGCTTGGGGGCGGTCACAGCGGAGGAGTTGACGCCGGCCACAACGTTGTGGCGCTGGCAAGCCTCCAGGATGCGCTGGCGCGCTTCGGCATAGGCAGGTAGGTCACTATCCATCTGCGGCGGCAGGCCGAGAGAGATGCTCAGGTCCATCGGCCCGATGTAGACCGCATCAACGCCGTCCACGCTGAGGATTTCGTCCAGATTCTCCAGGGCGGCCGTCGTCTCTATCTGGGGTATGCAGCACACCTCCTGGTTGGCATAGACAAAATAGTCCAGGCCGGCGTAGTAGACGGCACGAACCGGGCCGAAGCTGCGAATGCCCTGAGGCGGATAGCGGCAGGCGGCGACGGCTGCCTCGGCCTCCGCCCGGCTATTCACCATAGGCACTATGACTCCGTAGGCCCCCGCGTCCAGCATCTTCATGATGATAGCCGAATCGTTCCAGGGCACCCGCACGAAAGGGGTTGTCGCCGTGGTAGAGATGGCCTGGAGCATGGCCAAGGCCGTGTCGTAGTCGATGAGACCGTGCTGCATGTCGATGCACAGCCAGTCGAGGTTCTGGTGAGCCATCAACTCGGCCGAAAAGCCGCTCGGGATCACGAGCCAGCCCCCGAGCGCCGGCCGGTCCTCCTGCCAGAGCCGTTTCACCGCGTTCTCGCGCATGTCGCCTGCCTCCAATGAACAGCCGATAACTGTTCATTCCTTAGCACCCCAGCGAATGGGTGTCAACTCTGCTCTGCGACGCCGTCAAAGCCGACCCGCTCAGAGCGTGCGCCTTCCTGTGACGCGAGCGCCAGTGTATAATCTTCGGTGCAGCCCACAAGTCAGTTCCCAGGGGAATTGGGAGCCGCAGGAGAAGAACCATGAAGCTCAAGGTGCCGCAACTTTTCTGGTACGACAACAGCGAGCTGGAGCTGGACTTCCCTGACTCCTGGGACGTTCACTTCTTGCCCCCCAAGGGCCACGACCGACCAAAGCTGACCCCCCAGCAGATAGAGCAGGCCTTCGCTAATCCCATCGGCACGCAGCGCATCCGCGACCTTGCTCGGGGCAAGAAAGAGGTGGCTATTCTTTTCGACGACATCACTCGCCCCACGCGGACCTATGAGATCCTCCCCTACGTCCTGCGGGAACTGGAGCAGGCAGGCATCAGCGACGCCCAGATCCGCCTCATTGCGGCTATAGGCAGCCACGGCGCTCACGACAACCACGCCCTGCGCAAGAAGCTCGGCCAGGAGATGCTGGAACGCTTCCCCGTCTACAACCACAATCCCTGGGAGAACTGCACGCCGGTGGGCACCACCAGCCGCGGCACGCCGCTGGCGGTCAACCGAGAGGTCATGAACTGCGACCTGAAGATTGGCATTGGCTGCATCCTCCCCCACCCCCAGGTTGGCTTCGGAGGCGGAGGCAAGATCATCCTTCCGGGGGTAGCCCACATCGACAGCATCGACCATTTCCATGGCACGGTGATGGGCATGGCCCCCCAGACCACGGGCATGGGAAACTATGACGAGAACGTCATGCGCTTTGAGGTCGAGGAGGCCGCCAAGCTGGCCGGTCTCGACCTGACGGTCGACGCCCTGTTCAACATGCGGGGGGAGATCTCGGCGCTGTTCGTGGGCGATCCGGTGCTCGAGCATCGGGAAGGGGTGAAGCTGGCCAAGGAGGTCTATGCAACCGAGGGGATCTCGGGCGCAGACATAGCGGTGACTAACGCCTTCCTCAAGTCTAGCGAGACGGCCATCTCCATCTTTGTTGCCATACGCTCCATCAAGCTGCCAGGTGGCACTATAGTGATGATCATGAACGCGCCGGAGGGCCAGATCATCCACTACCTGCTCCGTAGCTTCGGGAAGACCTACGGCGGCAGACACTACGTCCAGCGGACGATACCCGCCGCGTTCAAGGTCATCGTACTCAACCCTCTGAAGGACTTGACCTGTGTGGACCTTTTCGGCGACGCCCAGTCCGTCACCTGGGCGAAGGACTGGGGCGAGGTGATGAACGAACTGCGAGCTAGCCATCCCGATGGGGCCAAGGTGGCAGTATATCCCGACGGCACCATGCAGTACCTGGCGAGCACCAAGCCCAGCTAGCTAGCCGCCTTAGTTTTCGCTCCCTGCCTGCGTTGCTCCCGAGTCAGTGTCAATACTGCAGGTCAAACCAATCGTAGACGATCCTCGATAGCTGCGCTCCGAAGATATACGCTGCATACTCGGTAGGCATCCCCTGCGACAGGTAAGAAATGACGTAGGCGGTCTGCTCCTCGCCTTGCCCCATCATCACGATCCCGACATCGTTGTAGACCCAGCCGTTCCAGCCCTGGTAGTAGCCGATCTTGTGGGCGACCCTTGCCTGCGGCGGAAGGAAAAGGGGCAACACATAGTTTAGCCCTGGCTTAATATCGAGGAGCCGGTCGATGGCATAGGCGGTCCACTCGGGCGAGAACAGTTCCCCTCGATAGAGCTTGGCCAGTATCATGTTGGTTTCCCTGGCGGTCAGGATGTTCGGCCGCCAGTCTTGCCCCGGATAGCCGGGCACATAACCAAAAGCGGAGTCCTTCATTCCCCAGCTCTGCATTAGCTCGTCAGCTCTTCTCGCGCCTTCCTCCAGTGTTCCTTTGATGCCCCGGACAAAGACGGCCACCTGTGGCGGCGAGCTGTGGCCAATGCCAATCTTTATCCAGTAGGCCCAATCCTCGGCCCTCGCCCTCCCGGCTATGAACTCCTCCATCGCCACAAACAAGGAGAACATGTTGATGGTACAGCCCGTACTGTGCAGCGCATCGCCGTTGACACAGATCTGTTCGTTCGTCTGAAGGTCGGCCACACAAATGGCCACGTCGCCGTAGTAGTTGCGGACCTCCTCCTCCAGAACGGCCTGCAGGGCCAGGAATTCCTCCGACACCTCCTGTGCGAAATAGGCCGCGGCCGACTCTTGCTGAGGCGGAATCAGGACGATCAGCGGCGAAAAGCCCCGCACGTATGTCATGGTCGTAAGCTCAGGCCTTCCGGGGATGAACCGCTGCCAGGTGCCGTCGGCGGCCAGGCCATAGCTCACCGCGATCTGCTCACTCATCTCTCCTACAGCTACGGCGGCCTCCTTGCTCTCCCCCGGGTAGCATATGCTGTTCCACCCCGACGCCAGGGCGAAATCGTTGCCGGCCCACGATGGCTCTTGCACCCAGGGGGCGTAGCCATCCGCCAGGACGAATAGCGCCTCACCGGGGCGAACGGTGCTGATAGTGCTCAAGCCCGGCTTGCCGGGGAACCAGCGGTCGTAGCCCCCGTCGGGCCCCAGCCGGTAGACGGCCAAGACGTTGTCGCGGACGGCTGCCAAAGCATCGTCTAGTGGCTGCTCATCGCCCAAGTAGCAAGCATACGTCCAGCCCAGGGCCAGCGTGACGCCGGGCATCCAGGAGACGAAAGAGAGGCTGGCGCTATCGGCGTGGGCTACGTGGACGCGGCCGTCGGCCGGGTCGACGTCAACCGCCGACAGGCCCCCCTCAAGGCCAACCGCCGAGGTCACTACGTTGGTACGACCGTCAATCACCCACATGCGGCCGTCAGAGCTACCACCCGCATAGATGCGACCGCTCGCGGAGTCGGCCGCCAGGGCCTCGGCCGGGCTAGGAATGGCGATAGATGCAGCGAGCGAGTTGTTGGTGGCGTCGATTACCAGAATAGTCCCGGCATCAGCGTCGCTCGCCTCCGCAGCGGAGGTGGCGACGTACACTCGATTGGAACTGCCGTCCACCGCAACGTCCCAAGCCTCAGCAGACGCTCCGCTGGTCAAGGGCAGGGTAGCAATCAGCAGGTTCGATACTCCATCGATCACCGCAAGATGGCCGCTTCCGCTACTGGCTACGTAGACGCGGCCCATGTCGGGGTTCACCGCCACCCCCGTCGGCAGACTCCCCACAGACACAGTGCCGATGACTAGATTGTGGCGGCCATCGATGACCGAGACAGTGCCGCTACCGCGATTACTAACGAAGACGCGGCCCGTATTGGGGTCGGCTGCCAGGTCCCAGGGTTCCTTGCCTACAGGGAGGGTGGCGACGACCGCATTGCCTTCGCCGTCGATCACCGTCACCTCGTTGCTCCCACTGTTGGCGACGTAGACCCTGTTTGCACTCGCATCGATGGCTACGCCACGGGGAGCAGGACCGACGGGGATGGTGGCGATAACAGTGCTGCTGGCACCGTCAATGACCGATACGTTGTCGCTTCCGGCGTTTGCCACGTAGATGCGGCCAGTCCTGGAGTTCACCGCCAGGGCTACGGGCTGGGAGACGTCGGGCCCGACGGTCAACGTGGTTACTACAGCCGCGTCCTGGGGATAGGCCGGCTCGGCGCCGGTAGCAGCCCCTATCGCCAACAGCGCAAGGCCAGCCAGAGCCAGTACCGCAAACCGTGCTGCCAGGACTGCCCCTCTCATGCTAGGACGCATAATGAGGACTGTTCTTAAGCATCCCCCAGATCGCTTGCGAGCCGGGTCACCTGTGGCAGACCCGCTGCCTGAAGCAGTTGCTGGCCAAGGGGACCTGCCGAACCCCTAGCCCCCGCGCACCGCTCTCTCGACGTCGTCCAGGTGCTGGGCGTTGTGGCCGACGACCGAGGTCACGAGGATCTCAGCGAGGGTGCCGGAGACACCCCAGGGCGTGGTCATCTCCTTGGTCAGCAGCTCATCGCTGGTCGCCTCAACGGCGCTAATGCTCCTGGCGCAGCCCGACTTCAGCTCGACGAGGATCTCTTCAACGGGCTTATCCTGACGGGCGCCCACCTCGCGGGCGTTCCAGGCATCGATGTCGAAGCCGCCTTGGCCGCCGCCGGAGGAAGGGGACGGGCTGGCGGCCATGCTGATGATGAACGACGCGCCCCCGGCCATTGCAGCCAGGTGACAATAGACCTGCTTGACGTTCCAGCCACCCTCATAGACCGTCTTTCCCCAGTCGGCGGGGGAGAGGCTGACCACCATGCTCTCCATTCTGTCCCCAAAGGCGCCTACAGCCTTTACGATGTCCTGTTTGGTGGTGACCATGCTATGCCTCCTGTGAGCTGGGAACTTCTCATACAGATTCCGAAAGCTGATGACGACTCACAAGACTGCGCATCGGGCACAGGAGTTCGACACCAGCAGTTCAGGGCTGGCCGCTCAGGGTGGCCGTGCCCTCGCTAAAGATTATCTCAAGCTGATGCTCGATGTCGATGTGATCCAGTTGATCGTTGATCACGTCTTCTATGACCCCCTCGATGCGACCGGTGATGAATCCGGGCACGCCTCCGACGTCAATGTCGAGGTCGGCGAGACGGGGATGCTCACCATTGAGGTCCAGAGCGCCGGTAATCTTCACCTTCACGTCCAGGCCCAGCATAGCGCTCAGCTTTCCCGAAGCCGACACCCTCTCGCCGTTGAAGCACACCTTCAGGTCCTCGATGGGGGCGTTCTTTTCCTCCAGGAACTCACGCCCCCGCGATGTAGCCTCGCTCTCGTCAAGGGTGAACGAGGTCGCTTGCCCTCCGTCCAACTGCTCGTCGAAGTCGTCCAGCTTGTCCTGGAAGTGCTGGGCCAAAGCGGAGCTGATCTCCACCTCGCGCTCCCCGCTGTCGCACTCACCGGGGCTGCCCGCAAACGCCGCCAGCGCGGTGAGAACGACCACCAACGTCACAACTCCCGTAATAGCACCGACCGCCGCCAGCACCAGCCGAATTGGAGTGAAAATCATCCTACGCCCTCCTACGAGCCAACAGTGACGTCCGAAGGCCTAATTCTCGCCACAGTGTAGACGGGAGGGGAGACTTTGTCAAAGCCGGGCAGGGTAAGCGAAAACCGCCCAGGCCGCATCCGGCGTGCAGGATCGGGGAACTGGAGTCTAGCTGGCCGGCTACCCGCCCAACGTGATGATGGCCTGACCGCTATCGAGTGTCGCGAGATTGCTGATCGCAGGCCAGCCGACGAACCAGCGCGACCAGACCTGTGTATGAGGATCGATGTGGTATGCGGCAGCGACCGCCCCTGCGCCGCAGGCGGCCAGCGCCTGGCCGGTGTCCGTGCCGTCGGGGCCGTCCCAGACCGATATGGCCCACTTGCCCGCCTTTGGGCAGTTGTGCAGGGTGTCATCGTGCGCTTGGGGCCACCCAGGGCCTACCGCCCAGGCCAGGGCTTGCTCTTCCACGTCCGACGTGGGCGTAGGCGTGGGTGTGGGCATCCTGGTCGGCGTAGGCAGCGGGATGCCACCGTCGTCGTAGTCGCCGAAGTCCACCGTCCAGAACCAGCCGTAGGGCGACTGGGGATTATAGGCCTTGCCCACACCGGCCACCACAAAGCCATCGGTGAGCATGACGGCGTTGTGCCCTGGCGAGTTGCGCCAGACCTCGAAAGCGCCTTCCGGCGTGCCGGACCCGCCTCGGATGATCTCGCCCCACAGGCTGGCCTGGGTATAGCCGAAGGCCGCCATGCGCTCCGCTGGGCTGCGGCCCAGGGAGTCGGTGTGGCTCAGGCGGTTGTGCACGGCCATGTCCTCGCTCATCCAGCGGGCGGCAGCGCTGAGCGTCGGCGAGACCTTGAGCGGCGTCAGACCATGCTCCAACCGATAACCGTTGATCAAGACCAGCAGGGCGGCCTCATCCTCGCTCAGGGGCGGCGTCTGACCCCGAACCTGCGGCTGGCCCGCCACCAGAAGCGATACGAAGGCCCCTACCGCGAGCGCCGCTCCGATAGCGAGAAGGACTCCAGGCCGTCTGCAGTTTCGCATACCTGACCCATCCTACCCGCAGGTGCGGGCGTCGGCAAGGGGAGGGGCTATGGCCACGCCACCAAGAACTACACGATGGCGTCCGCTGGAACGAAAGAGGCCCGCCAGTTCGTTCCTCGCCGGTCTTGAGGCAATGGCGGCTCGGTGCTATGATGCCCGCCGTGCATCAGGAGGGAGACGATCGACGATGAAGCCCCGTCTGCTAGCGGCAGCGAGTGGTCGCCGGGCAGCGGCCTACATCCCCGCGAACTGCTTGATGCAGACGATGGAGCAGTCGCGACCGTGGATGCGCTCTGCCTCGGCTATGGCCTCCTCGACGCTGGCGGTCGGGATGAACCCCACGTGTCGCGGCACTGCCGGGTCCTCCGCTCCGGCCACGAACACGCGAGCGGCGTGTCGCAGGCGCTTCAGCGGATGGGTCGCCAGTATCCCGTGCACCGGGTGGAAGGCATAGCCGTTGCGGTAGCGCTCGATGTAGTCGGCTCGGCTGGCGAACTCGTCCATGAAGCGGGCGGTGATCTCGTACGGATCGAGGGTCTCCGGCAGCACCCGCTTCCACACCTCCGGGTACGAGGGATGGTGCTCCAGATCCCAGTCCTCCGGGCAGGGCGTGGCCATGATCACTGAGCAGCCTGGCTTGCCCAGAGCCTGGATGTAGCCCCCCAGGTAGCCAAGGCCGGAAGAGATCAGGGTTAGGATGGGGTTCATACGGGCGAAGGTGGCATATGGGCTCCAGGCTGGGAGCCCGTAGATCACCACGTCGGCGGGCTCGGCTGCGGCGCGCCGCGGCTGGTACAGCGAAGTCTGCACCTCAAGCGCTGCGGCCCGCGTCTCGTCCACGCCGCCCGCAAACACACGACCGATGATCGCCGGGTTGGCCAGCAACGTCTCCACCTTGAACACGCGGCGGCCCAGCTTGGACTCCAGATGCTGGCCCATCTCATCGAAGACGCCGTGCATCCGGTTGCCGCGCACAGACATCGTCATGCCGTCCGGCGTGTGCGTCCAGCGAATGGAGCGCCAGGTGGACAGCCCAACGCAGACAGACTTCCAGCCGCCGTTGAAGCCCAGGTAGCAGGCGGCGTTGATGTACACAGTCAAGTCCGACTCCGTTACCAGACGGTGAACCTCGACATCATATCCACCGGCCGTTGTCCCCATGTACGTGAGGTTGTCCGGGTCTTCAGCATCGTGGCAGGTCAGGCGCGATCCGAAGCGCTGCACGAGCTCCTGCCCCAGGATGGACGCCAGCTCCTGGTGCGTCCACCTGCGGTGGAGCCCGTTGGCGCAAACGAGCGAGACGTTTTCCTCGGGCACACCGGCTTCCGCCAGTTCTTCCAGGATCGCCTCGATGGCCAACCGCCTGATGGGACCGAACGACGGCGCTGTCGGATCGTCGAAGGCGATGAGCACGCGAGCCCCGGGCCGAACGAGCTGGCCGACGCGGGGCAGGCCCAGCGGCTCCGCCAGTGCAGCTCGAACGGCCGCCTCTTGATCTGCCACCGGCTCCAGACGAGGGCCAGGGCCCTCGCCACCTACCAGGCGCGTGCGGTCGGGAAGGCTCACCTCTATGCTCGTGTCACCAAAGAACAGCGTCTGCTCGATCATCGTCGTGCCTCCTCCCAGTCTGAACCTGATTCTAGCTGCCGCCACCTGGCCAAGCAAGAAGCCTCGTTTCCCAGATATTCGCGAGTCCCGTGAGCACCGGTCTTCCCCCCGTTGGCCCCCTACGGTATGGTATGTGGAGAAGCCATCGTTCCGACGCACCGCTGATTGGCACCTGTCGGATAGGGGATGGACAGGCATAGATGAAGGTTTTGTTCGTCTACATCGACCTCGCAGCGCAGAAGAACCGCAAGGGTAAGCTTGTCTGCACCCCGGGCGGCTGGTTCCAGGAAGGCATCGCCTCGATCGCGGCCTGCCTGCGCCAGGCTGGCCATGAGGTGGCCCTCTACCACCTGGTGAACCCGGTGGAGCGCGACGAGTTTGTCACATCCGTCCGGCGTCACGCGCCCGATGTCGCTGGCTTCAGCATCGGCAGTGCCATCTTCCCTATGAGCATCCGCTACGCCCGCTGGGCCAAGGAGGCGGGCGTCCCCCTGATTGTTGCCGGCGGCGTGCACGCCATGATGATGCCCGAACAGACACTGGCCGGCGGATTCGATGTCGCCTGCCTCGGCGAGGGCGAGCGCCCGATGGTCGAGCTGTGCGACCGCCTGCAGCGCAGCGAGGACACCACCACTGTCCCGAGCCTGCACGTCAAGACCGACAACGGCATCGTCGCCAATCCCACCGCGCCCTTCATTGAAGACCTCGACCAGTTCCCGTATCCCTACTTCGAGCTGTTCGACTTCCATCGTCTGGTGTCGTCCCAAACGTACACTGCCCTGGCGAGAGTCAGCCGCGGCTGCCCTTATAGCTGCACCTACTGCTGCAATCGCCAGATCCGGGCCCTCTACCCCAACCCCAAGTCCTTCGCCAGAACGCGCAGTCCCGCCGGCGCCTTGGGCTATCTCAAAGCACTGCGCGATGCCTATCCCGAAATGCGCTACGTCAACTTCATGGACGACATCCTCCATCCTGACGAGGCGTGGCTGGAGGAGTTCCTGCCCGTGTACAAGCGAGAGATAGGCCTACCCTTCGTCGCCCAACATCGACCGGGGCTGCTGACCGAGCACGCCACCTCCCTTCTGCGCGATGCCGGCTGCTACGAGCTCCATTTCGGGCTGGAGTCCGGCAATGAGGAGATGCGGCGCAAGATCCTGAAGCGGGGCAACATCAGCGACGAGCAGATAATCGAGGCGTTCCGCCTCTGCAAGAAGTACGGCATCGCCACCGGCGCCTACAACATGATCGGCCTCCCGTTCGAGACCATGGCCATGGCCCTGGAGACCATCAAGCTGAACGCCGTCGTCGCCCCGAACCTGGTATGGAACCCGATCTTCACGCCCTACCCGCGCACCGACCTGCATCGCGTCGCCGCGGAGGCCGGCCTTGTGGCCGAAGAACCCGACTACGAGACGGAGGTGATCGTCGACAACCCGGGCTTCCGCCCCAAGCAAGTGCTCTTCGTGCGGGCCTACTTCAAGCTGTTCGTGAACGCGTACAAGCTGGCCCGGCGCCTTCCGCGATTGCTGGGCCGGCCGCTGGAGGTGATGCTGGACCGGGTCTTCCTCTTTCGGTTCCTACCGTACGGTCTACTCACCCGCGCTGGCGAAGGCTGGATGAACTTCGAGGGCGGCACGAAGGCGTTCGTCCGCCGGCGCTTCCCTCGGCTCTACCTCCGACTACGACACTGGCTCACGGGCCACAGGATAGCCCACCCTACGGAGTGACCCCTGCCGCGAGGCCACCCAGGCGAAGGCCAGGGGAACACCCGCCCTTGCTGTTGCCCTACGGCTAGGCGGATGGTAGATTTGGGGATGCCGCGGAAGGCCGCTGGCAAGACCATGGAAGCGCCGTCGGCCCAGCCGAGAGCAGGAGGAACCCCGTGGACCTCAGCATCCTTAAGCAGGCGCTCATCGAGGGCGACGACCAGACTGTCGCTGAACTGACCCGGCGCGCCCTGAACGAGGATCATTCGGCCGAGACGATCCTCAATGACGCCCTCATCAGCGGCATGGAGAAAGTGGGGGAACTCTTCGAGCAGGGCGAGTACTTCGTGCCCGAATTGCTACTGGCAGCGCGGGCTATGCAAGGTGCCATGGAGGTGCTGCGTCCCCTCCTCGCCGCCAGCGACTACCAGCCGACGGGCAAGGTGGTGATGGGAACAGTCCAGGGCGACCTCCACGACATCGGCAAGAAGCTGGTGGCGATGATGCTGGAGGGCAGCGGCTTCGAGGTGATCGACCTGGGGGCGGACGTCCCGCCCGAGCGTTTTGTTGAGGCCGTGGAAGAGAGTGGAGCCCAGCTAGTGGGGCTGTCGGCCCTTCTCACCACCACCCTTCCCGCCATGGAGGCCACCGTGAGCGCGCTACGGGAGACAGAGCTGCCGACGCAGGTGAGAATCATGATCGGCGGCGCCCCCGTTACCTCCAGGTTCGCCCAGGACATCGGCGCCGATGGCTACGCGCCCGATGCCTCCAACGCCGTGGCCCTTGCGCGCAGGCTTGTGGCCCCGGACTAAGGGGCTTCGCGGGCCTCGGGTGTGCCTTGAGATACGCCAGTCTGGCCGTCCCCAACCCGCGTGACCTGGTGTTCGGTCGCGCGCCCACGGTCGATAGATACGAGAGGTAGCATCGTGCGAGCAGACCCCACTCCTCGCCAGGCGAAGCTCCTGAAAATCGGCGCCTCCCCGCGGCCAGCTGTCTACGACGGCTCTAAGGGCGTCTACCTGAGTCCCAGCCTGGCGCAGGTCGGCAAGCGACCTTCCGACCTCACTGAGTGGTTGAACCTGCTGGCCCCAGATATCGTCCGTCACGCACATCAGGAGTATGTGGCTGCCGGTTCGCAGATCATCCAGACCAACTCCTTCAACGGGACCCGCTTCCGCCTGCAACCCTCCAGCCTCGACTCGCGAGTGGCGGAGGTGAACGTCTCGGCGGCCCGGATCGCCCGCGAGGCCGCGGGCGACGACGTGCTCGTAGCGGGCGTCATCGGCCCCAGCGGGAAGCTGCCGGCCGTGGGAGAAGTGGCAAAGGACGAGTTGGTTGCGGCCTTCGCCGAGCAAGCGAGCGCCTTGGACAAAGGAGGCGTGGACTTCTTCCACATCGAGACCATGTCCGATCTAGAGGAAGCGGTAGCGGCTGTGGAAGGCGTCCGAAGCGTCTCGGGCCTGCCGGTGGCGCTCACCATGTCCTTCGACGCCGGAAACGTGGAGCGAGGCCTGCGCAGCATGATGGGCGTTTCCCCCAAGGCGCTGGTGGACAAGGCAAACGAGCTGGGACTGTTCGCTGTGGGCGCCAACTGCGGCCTGGGCCTGGAGGGCTATCAGTCGCTCGTCCGCGACCTCATTGAGTCAGCCCCGACCGGCCTCGTTATCGCCAAGCTGAATGCGGGCATGCCCAAGATTGAGGGCGGCCGGACGGTGTACGAGGCCTCGCCGGCCAGCATGGCAGACTACGCCGTCTGGTGCGCCCACAAGGGAGTTCATATCGTCGGTGCTTGCTGCGGCAGCACGCCCGAGCATATCGAGGCGATGGCCAGGGCGCTGACCCGCGAACTGTAACGCCTACGACTCCGGAAAGCGGAGGTAGGACGCGAAGCGCGACGAGAAGTCGGGCTTCTCCGCCAGGGAGACGTGCCGGATGCGGCGGGCCAGCCGCCTCGCCGCCCGCAGTCGGCCCGGGAACATGAGAGCAAGCTTGGCCCCCATGCCGGCCACGTTGCCGACGGGATGGATCCTCCCCCGCAGCGCCTCGGGAAGCATCCCCAACGCGAGCAGACTCTCGGCCCGCATGGAACTGCCGAAGGCACCGCCCACGAACACCCGCTCGATGGACTCCGGCTCCGCCCCCGCTTCCTCCAGAACACTCTCGGCGCCGGTGCGGATGGCCGCCTTCGCCAGCTGCACCTGACGAATGTCCGCTTGGGTCAGCAGGATGGACTTCCCCAACTCATCCTCGTAAAGAACAAATCGACGCTGTCCTCCATCCTCTCGCACGCGGGCACGCAGGTCGGACGGCACGTCGGCTGGGACCTGGCCCGGCCCCAAGAGGCGTCCGCTGGGCAAGATCAGACCGCGACGCAGCAGAACGGTCACTGCATCCGCCAGCCCAGAGCCGCACAGGCCCAGGGGCGGCCCTCCATCGATGGTATCGAGCCGCAGCCGCCCGTCCTCCTCCTCTACCCGCTCCACCGCGCCGGCGACAGCCGCCATCCCCGAGGAGATGTGCACCCCCTCGAAGGCGGGCCCTGCAGCGCAGGAGCAGCCCACAGCCATCCGCCGAGACAGCACCACTATCTCGCCGTTGGTGCCTAGATCGATAAAGAGGCTCGGCTTGCGCCAGCCAGCGAGCCCCAGAGCCAGTAGCCCCGCCACAGCGTCCGAGCCGATTTGCCCGCCCACGCCTGGCAAGAGCTTCACGCGCGCGTGGGCCAGTCGCTGAAAGCCCAAAACGCCGGCGGCCACCGGCGGCGTCTCGGTGAAGACGGGACGGTACGGCGCTACGCCCAGGGGCCAGGGGTCCACTCCGCGAAAGAGATGCATCATCGTCAGGTTCCCCACGGCTGTCAAGTTGGAAACCGTCTCAAGGGAAACGCCGTGGCGGGAGCATAGCTCCACCAAGTGCTCCTCGATCGCTCCGACGAGGCAGCTCTGAACCTCGGCCAGTCGCTCGCCGCCCTGGTGGGCATAGACGATGCGAGAGACGACATCGGCTCCGAAGGCCTGCTGCGGATTAGCGAAGGCGGCGACCCCGACCTGGCAGGCTCGCGCCAGGTCCACCAGATAGCAGACCACCGTGGTGGTACCGATGTCGATGGCCGCCCCGTAACCAGTGGCCAGCCGCCGCCCGGCGCGCCGCTCTTCGGCCGACTCCGGCACGGCAGCCTCCGTAAGAATGCGAAGGGTAGCAGCAGGTGCCAGCGCCGGGATGACGATACGGCAGTCGCATTCAACCGAGGCCTGACAGGCCAGTCGCCAGCCGGCCTTTACGGCCTCGCCCCCAAGGAGAAGGTTGTCTTCCGAAGTCGCTGGAGGAGCCCCCTCCAGAAAGCGGATGCGACAGGCGCCACAGGTCCCTCGGCCGCCGCACTCCGAATCAATGCCCAGGCCGGCCGCTCTCACCGCTGCAAGCAGATTGCCGCCCCGCTGCACGTCGATCTCTGACTGAAAGCCGTGCAGGACGACCCGCACAACATCCATTACGCTCCTCCTACCCACGACGACCACAAGTGCCGTCCGAGGGAGCGCCCTCTCGCCCTCACGGGACAACCCGAATATACTATTGCCTTGGCTCTCTAGCAAAGGCGATGACTGCGGGAGGGCCGGAGAGGAGCGACCGTCATGCTGGCCCGCGAGAGGGTGCTCATGGCCCTCAACCATGAGGAGCCGGACAGGGTGCCCATCGACCTTGGCAGCACCCAGGTGACAGGCATCTGCCGAAATGCCTACACCGACCTGCTCGCCTGCCTGGGCCTCTCGGGACGGGAGATCCAGGTAGTGGACATGCTCCAGCAACTAGCGCGCGTCGACGAGGACGTGCTCCAAGCTCTAGAGGTGGACTTCCGGCCTATCCAGAGCAACCCACCCGCCGGCTATCGTCTCCAGGTGCGCGACGAGGGTGACTGCGAGACCTACTACGACCAGTGGGGGGCCAAGTTGCGTCGGTCCAAAGCTGGCGGCCACTACTTCGACTACGTCGAGTATCCAATCAAGGAGTCCACCCTGGAGGCCCTGGAGCGCTACTCCTGGCCCGATCCTGACGATCCCAGCCGCTATGAGGGACTGCGCGAGCGAGCGCAAGCCCTCCGCGAACGAACGCCCTACGCACTAGTCGGTGAGTGCGGACTGGGCGGGGACATCCTGGCCAGGCCACAGTGGATCCGCGGCTACGCCGAGTCGATGATCGACCTTGCGGCCAACCCCGATTTCGCCGAGGCCTTCCTGGAGCGGCTTACCCAGATCGCCGTGCGGGCCTGGAGCCACTTCCTCGATGAGGTGGGGGAATACCTGGACGTGGCGGCCTTTGGCGACGATCTAGGCATGCAGGACCGTCCTCTCATCTCACCAGCGATGTACCGCCGCCTCGTCAAGCCGCGGCACGCCCGCATCATCGAGGCCATCAAGGCGCGAACGAAGGCCAAGGTCTTCATGCATTCCTGCGGCGCCGTAAGCGAGTTCATCCCCGACATCGTCGAGATCGGGGTGGACATCCTCAATCCCATCCAGGTATCGGCCACCGGCATGGGCGACACGGCAGAGCTGAAGCGCCGCTACGGCCAGCATCTGACGTTCTGGGGCGGCGCCTGCGACTCGCAACGGGTGCTTCCATTCGGCACGCTGGCAGAAATACAGGCGGAAACACGGCGGCGCATCGCCGATCTGGCCCCTGGCGGCGGCTTCGTCTTTGCCCCCGTCCACAACATCCAGCCCGACGTCTCGGGCGAGAAAACGCTGGCGCTCTATCGTACGGCTCTGGAGCAGGGACGCTATCCCATCGGGCGAGCACCCACTGGAGGCCAGTGACAGTAGGGTCGACGATGCCCACGGCCAGGTGAGGCAGGCGTCTATGCGGCCAGACTTAGCTGGTTCCGAAATGCTCTCGGTTCCAGCGATGCCCCTCGTCCAGCATGGCTAAGTAGTTCTGCTTCGGGATGTAGTTGGCGGCGGTGTTGCCGGTGCCCAGGCAGTAGCCGGTGCCCTTGACGCCGCAGGTCTCCAAGATCTGCCGGGTGCGGGCGCGCACCTGCTCCTCTGTGCCCGCAGCGAGCAAGTGCATGTCCACGCCGCCCAGAATGGCGATACGATCGCCCCAGCGCCGGTAGACCTCCTCCACCGGCATGATCTTGTCTTCGAACGAGTGCTTGGCGTCGACGCCGATGTCGTCGATGGCTTCGTCCATTATCTTGTAGACGTTGCCGCAGGAGTGGAAGATGAGCAGCCTGCCGGCCTGGTGGGTGATGTCGGTGATCTTCTTGTAGTGGGGAAAGATGTGGCGACGGATGACGTCCGGCGAAACCAGGGTGCCACTATAGAAGCCGAGGTCGTCGCTGAGGAATACCATGGCCACATTGTCAATGGTGACGGCCTGGGCGACAGTAGCAGTCGCGAGCTCGCCCACCCGCTGGCAAATGGCCTCTACCAGGTCGGGCTGGTCGCGGAGGGCATAGGAAAAGGACTGCAGACCCATGAGCCAGGTGGCGTGCTCGAAGATGCCCCCGAACATGAACGCCGCGATCTTCATCCCCTCCGGCACGCGGGCGCTGACGTACTCCAGGCCTGCGTGGCTCATCTCTTCCGCCTTGGGCCAGGGGTAGGCCTCAAAGTCGGCCCAGCTCTGGATGGGACCGGTGGCCTCATCCTGCCAGTAGCGCTGGCCGCCGGGCCAGTTCTGGACCCCGGCGGTATCGGCAGCGGTCTTCAAGCTGCGCCGAAGGCTGAAACCCGTCACCATGGGCACGTAATCATAGCCCATCTCGTAGCAGAAGCGGACGTACATGTCGAGGGACTTCATCAGGCCCCGGAGCTCATCCACGGAGAACTCCAGCGTTGGCTCTTCGACGTAGCGGTGCAGGTTGACAGGGAACTTCTCCTCCAGGACGGCCTCCACCATGCCGGGGTCGGCGAACAGCTCAAAGAAGGGCACCGACCCTGGTGGACCCTGGCGCAGGATGGTCCGGCGCAGGTTCTCGAAATCGGGCTGGCGCTGCACGGCAAATCGCGGCCCGGGAGACTGAGCATTCATCGTGATCCCTCCTGGCAGGCGGCGGGTCTCGCTGGCCCTCGAAGCCATTATAGCGATGCGTTGCCGTCAGGCAACACCACGGCCGCTGCCTCATAGAACGAAGGGTTGATGGTGGCCAGCGGCTACACCTCTTGCGGCGAACTCTACGGGGGCGTTGCCAGGCATGCTTCCCCGGCCTGGGATGCGCGACAACTTACTCCTTTCGCCAGCCGCTTCTGCTTGCTAGACTAGGCTCAGAGCTACGCCGGGAGGTATCTGCCATGCGCCCCATCGTGACCATCGCCGACACAACCGACGGTTTGCCTGCCGCGTTCGACGCCATCTTTGCGCCATACGGCGGCATCGCCAACGTCATCCCTGCCGGCAGCAAGGTTCACCTCAAACCGAACGGCGTCCACTTCTCCGTGGGCGTGTACACGGACCCTGCCGTCGTTGACGCTCTGCTTGCCTACCTGAGCGACCACGGCTACAAACGCCTGGCCCTGATGGAGAATTGCACCCAAGGTGTTTCCACCCGCCTTGTTTTCGAGGTGAATGGCTACGTCGGCATCGCCCGCCAGCACAACGCCGAGCTGATCTATCTGGACGAGGGAGGCACGGTGCCCTACACCCTGGAGGACGAGGAGGTGCCGATTCGCATCCCCCGCCGGCTCTATGAGTCCTTCATCGACCCCTCGCGGCGGCCTGGCAACTTCTACCTCAGCTTGCCCAAGCTGAAGACCCACTCGATGACGATGATGACCCTGGGCGTCAAAAACCAGCAAGCGTTCCCTATTGACGAGGACCGTATGCACTTTCACACCCATGAGACGCTGCACCTTCGTCTCGCCCGCCTCTACCGGATGGTGCAACCCGATTTCTGCATCATCGAGGGAGTAACGGCGATCTTCAACGGCCACATACCACCCGCGGCCCTGCTAAGAGAGAGCAGCGTCCAGCTGAACGTGCTCATCGGCGGCCAAGACACGGTGGCGGTGGACACCGTGGGCTGCAAGGTGATGGGCTATGCGATCGAGGAGGTGGAGCACCTGCGCCTGGCGGCGGAGTGGGGTCTGGGTGAGGGACAGCTCGACCGCATCGAGGTTATCGGCAACCTCAACCGTTTCCGAAAGCGTTATCCGTACGCCCTGCAGCGCCGCTTCCACCCCGACGTGCACATCGTCGAGGGTCGCGAGCAGGCGTGCGTCGAGGGCTGCAAGGGGAACACCGAGTGTGCCCTGGAGATACTAAGCAACGACTATCCCACCCAGGGCGGCTTCAGTATCGTCTTCGGCAAGGGGTTCGAGGACGCCGATCTGGAGGACCTGCCCGGGGACATCCTGGTGGTAGGGGCATGCACCATCAACGATAGGGGAGCGGATTTGCGGCGGCGCTACCCCGACCGCCGAATCATCGAAGTGGACGCCTCAAACGACATACGCGGCGTCACCGCCGGCCTCGCTCATCTGATGAAGGTCAGGCCGCTGGCCATGGTGCCCCTCAATCCCCTCCGCTCGCTGTGGATTGTCCTGCAGGCCAGGCTGCACGGCCTCAACTCGCGCATGCCGCCCCTCCTGGGGGGGCCGAAGCCGACAGGCCTGAGCGAGGCCCAACGCCGCTGGTACCGCGAGGGAGGAGGCGACTGCGGACGAGGCGCGGAAACCCCTCGATAGCGCACGCCGCTGCAAAGAGGGCGTCGGCGCTGCCGGAAGGGTAGGTGGGAGCACGGCCGTCACGTTGGTCGGCGTTAGGTCCGAGGAGTTGTCCTGATGAACTCAAAGTGTACGTACATTGCTGATCTGGCCAAGCAGGTGGACATCCCCGTCGACGGCATCCTCAGCCGTACCCTCTACACCGATGAGCAGGTGAAGGTCGTACTCTTCGGGCTTGGTGCCGGTCAGGAGCTTTCGGAGCATGCGGCCTCAATGCCAGCCATCCTGCACATCGTCCAGGGAGAAGCTCACCTGACGCTGGGGGATGACACGCTGGAAGCGCGAGCTGGCGCATGGGTCCACATGCCCCCTCAGCTTCAACACAGCATTTACGCGAAAACCCCTGTGGTGATGCTACTGCTGCTGCTAAAGTCCGCAGAAGGGCAAGGGCGCCCTCAGTAGGGCTGGCAGCGCTCGAAGATCCGGCGCGGGTTCTCTACCGTCATCTGGCGAATCTCGTCCTCGGTCACGCCGCTCTCCAGTAGTGCGGGGATAACCGTGTCGGGGATGAAGTTGTAGTGCCAGTTCGGGGCGGTCATCTCGAGCAGCGAACGCTCGAACCAGTCGAAGTAGGAATAGGCATCGTGGGAGAGAACCATCTTGTCGGCATGGCCCACCTTGCAGAGCCGGGCGATGGTGGCGACGCGATCGGCCGTCGGCAGGAACATGTCCAGCCCAAAGCGGTCCATGCCGATGTAGCTGCCACGGCCTACGAGCCGCAGTAGGTAGTCGATGTCCTTGGAGTCGCCGCTGTGACCGATGATCACCCGCGACAGGTCTACCCCTTCCGACTCAAAGATGTCCTGCTGCGCCGTTCCTGTCTGCCCGGCGGCGAAGGTATGGGTAGTGATCGGCACGCCGGTGGCACGGTGGACGCGGGCGCAGGCCCTCAGGACCTTCTCGATCTCTCCGGTGGCTCCTGCCTCGTCGGTGGCGCACTTGATCACCCCCGCCTTGATCTGCGTGCCGGCTATGCCCTCGTTGATGTCCTTGAGGAACAGCTCTGCCATAACGTCGGCGCTGCGACTATGGAAGTAGCGAGGCACGTCGTAGTAGAGGCCCGTCGCTGCTATGATCTGCATCCCCGAGCGGCGAGCGACCTCGGCTACGAAATCGATGTCCCGCCCCTGGGCGGCGGTGGTAGCGTCAACGATGGTCTTGACGCCGCGCGCGGCCACATCGCGCAACAGGGCCACGGCCCGCTCCATCTCCTCCGCCCGGTTCCACACCGAAGGGAAGTTCTCGACCACCCCCGGCGATTTCCCAATGATGTGCTCATGCATGAGCGTGAAACCAAGGTCGCTGGTCTCAACGGGCCCTGTGACCGTGTTCACAGTAGCCATGGCTGAATCCTTTCCCCAGCGGCTCGATGCTTGTTGAGCCGCCGTCACCTATTTTCGGCCACTGCCGGACAGGCGACAAGCCTGAATCGCCGAGCGCCGTCCGGCATTTCCTTTTCCGAACTTGGTCAGGCTCATTCGCCAAGGAGCTGCACAACGACCGTCCGCTGACGCTTTCGATTGTCGAAGTCGACAAACAAGAGCTGCTGCCACGTTCCCAGCGCCAGCCTTCCACCCACCACCGGCACGACCGCCGAGGCGCTCATGAGAGCGGCGCGAATGTGGGAGAAGCCGTTGCCATCGCCCCAGCGCCGGTCATGCTCGTAGGGGATATCCCGGGGCACCAGGCGCTCCATAAGACGCTGAAAGTCCTGCACCAGCCCGTCCTCGAACTCGATCGTGAGCACGCCGCCGGTCGACCCCGGGACGAAGACGACGGCAATTCCTTGTGACATGCCGGACTGCCGCACCCTTTCCTGAGTCATTGCCGTGATGTCGACCAGATGGCAGAAGCCTTCCGTCCCGAACGAGATGGTCTCCGTGCTCACAAACATCGTCATCGCCTCCTGCGCCTCGCTTCTTTGCTCACCAGCATAGCGACCTGCCGCGGCACGATCCAACGCCCGAAGCGGTCGCCAGCCGGGAACCGAACCCTCAACCAAGAAGGAGGGTAGGATTGTGGATACCTGCCGCTGACTGCTAAGATCGCCGAGCGAGCCGACTCCAAGCGCCAAGGACCCGAACGGCTGCAGCGCGGTGGGACACTTCGCACTTCATCACAAACACGACACCAGGAGGTGTATCATGGCCGACAAGACTGCTGAAGCGGGGAGCGTAGCCCCCGATTTCACCCTCAAGGATCAGAATCAGAAGGCCGTTACCCTCAGCGAACTCAAAGGGGAAAAGGTCGTGCTCTCCTTTCACCCCCTGGCCTGGACAAGTATCTGCAAACTACAGATGCAGGATCTGGAGAAGAACAGGGAACAGTTCGACCGGCTGGACGCGGTGGCGGTCGGTTTGAGCGTGGACAGCGTGCCGTGCAAGAAAGCGTGGGCTGCAGACATAGGTATCGAGCAAACATCGCTTCTGGCCGACTTCTGGCCTCACGGGGGTGTCACAACCGCCTACGGCATCTTCCGAGAGACGGATGGCTTCAGCGAACGGGCTGTCTTCATCCTAGACAAGGATGGACTCATCCGGTTCAAGAAGATATACTCCATCAGCGAGGTGCCGGATATCGCAGAGATTCTGAAGGTGGTTGAGGATCTGTGAGGCGCCACGTGGCAATCCCTGCCGAACCAGCGCCCTGCCGCGACTGAGCCTTAGCACCGAGGAGCCGGCGTGCTGTGCGCCTACAGTTGTGCAGCACTTCCAAAAGTTGGACAATCAGCGCAAGGGAACTGTGAGCGAACAGCGGGAGGGCCTGCCAGGCATGAAGTTCTCCTGTCGCAACCTTGTTATTCGCACGGACAAGGGGCCCCAGTTCATCGACATCACCGATGGGGTCGCAAGCCTCGTCAGAGACTCAGCTATCCGCAGCGGGTTCGCCATCGTCTTCACTCGCCACACGACGGCGGCCATTCGCATCAACGAGAACGAGCCCTTGCTCTTACGCGACATGGAGGAATTCCTGAAGAAGGTCGCTCCCTCCCACATGTACTACAACCACAATGACTTCAGCCGCCGCACCGCCAACATGAACGACGGCGAGGCGCCCAACGGCCATTCCCACTGCCAGCAGCTCCTCCTGGGTGCGAGCGAAGCCATCCCGATCGTCGATGGCCAGCTCCTCCTAGGGCAGTGGCAACGCCTCTTCCTGGTAGAGCTCGACCGGGGCCGAGACCGGGAGGTCGTGGTTCAGCTGGTGGGAGAATAAGGTGGAACTGCCCAGCCTTTTCGCCCGTTATCGCGTCGAGCTGGAAGAGTATCTCCGATCTGCCATCCCGCAGGGCGGCCCGGCGCTTCTCTACGGCATGATGCGCTACCACCTCGGCTGGGAGGACGAGCACGGCCGCCCCCTGGCTGAGAGCGCGGGGAAAGCCCTCCGTCCCACCCTTTGTCTCTGGGCTTGCCAGGCAATGGGCGCTGACTGGCGAACCGCGTTGCCGGCGGCCGCCGCCCTGGAACTGACGCACAATTTCTCCCTCGTACATGACGACATCCAGGACAGTGACAGCGAGCGGCGCCATCGACCGACCGTCTGGAGCGTATGGGGCCAGCCCCAGGCCATCAATGCGGGCGATAGTCTGTTGATCTTGGCCCGTCTTGTCATGTTGGGACTGGAGGAGCGAGGCGTGGCCCCGGCCAAGGTCATCGAGGCCTGTCGCGTACTGGACGAGACCTGCCTGACGATGATCGAAGGACAATGCTTGGATATCGGCTTCGAGGATGAGCGGGAGGTGACTGTGGACGCCTACCTGGACATGATCGCCAGGAAGACGGGCGCTCTCCTAGGAACCTCCCTTCATCTGGGCGCCCTCGTGGCCGTCGATGACGAGCCACAGATGAAGCGGCTCGCCCGCTGCGGCCACCTCCTCGGCCTAGCCTTCCAGATTCGCGATGACATCCTGGGCGTTTGGGGCGCGGCCGATGTCACCGGCAAGCCAGTCGCGGCCGATATCCGCCGCCGCAAGAAGTCGCTGCCGCTAGTCTACGCCATGGCCGTGGCCCAGGCTGAGGAGCACGAGCAGTTGCTCCGGGTCTACAGCCAGGGAGCGCCAGGTGACGAGGACGTAAGTACTGTGCTGCAGTTGTTGGATGGGCACAGAGCTTACGACTACTGCCAGCAGATGGCTCAAGAGCGCGTTGAGCAAGCCCTGGCGGAGCTGGCAACTGTAGACATAGAGCCGACAGCCCGGCGTGACTTCGAGGCGGTGGCCAAGTTCCTGCTGGAGCGCGAGTTCTAGGAGCGCGGCGAACCCACCGACGTCGACGGGAGTTTCATGGCCGGATAACCGGCGGAGCTCGCTCTGAAGCTGACTCGCTACCTTAATGCGGCGCGTCGCGACAGACGGTGGTGCCCCGGGGCGCCTGGATCACACTGCTTGGTGATGCAAGCAAGGGGGTAGCGTGAAGGCGCACCTTGGAACGCTTGCCCGAGAGTTGACAAGGGAGCGAACGAGTCGTATCGTGTTGAGTCAGGTCATCTCAGTTTTCGCGCACGAGTGAGAAAGGGGGGGGACCCATGTTTGACAGCAAGAGGTCGCGGCTCTTGCTTATTTTGTTGGCCATCACTGCCTTCGCGGTCTTAGCCTTTGCAGCATGCGAGGATGAGGAGGAAGAGGCAGAGATCGGGACCGTCGACGTCTTGGGCATCTGGGGCGACGAAGAACTCGTCTCCTTTGAGGCGATGGTCGCCCCGTGGGAGGCAGACACAGGCGGTGACATGGCCTTCACTGGCACCCGGGACATCACCACCGTCCTCACCACCCGGGTTGAGGGCGGCAACCCGCCCGATGTGGCCATCCCGGCGGAGGTAGGGCGGTTTCAGCAGTTCGCCGGGGAGGGCAAGCTGACACCCCTTTCCGACTGCGAGGGGCTGGAGGACACGGTACGGGACAACTACCCCCAGGGCTTCATCGACCTGGGCTCCGTGGACGGCGTCCTCTACGGCTTCTTCATGAAGGCCGACACTAAGGGGACGGTCTGGTACAACCCCGGGTTCTTCGCTGATAACGGCTACGAGCCGCTCACGGCCGACAGCACCTTTGCCGACCTCGTCGCCCTTTCCGAGGAGATCCTGGCGGACGGTACCCCGCCCTGGTCCATCGGCGTCGAGAGCGGTGAGGCCAGCGGCTGGCCCGGCACGGACTGGATCCAGCAGATCCTCCTGAACGTGGCCGGCGGGGCGGTCTACGACGGTGTCATCGACGGCTCTATCCCCTTCACGGACTCGCGGGTTAAGGATGCCTGGGAGAAGTTCGGCCAGATCGCCCTCACCGAGGGCTACACGGTGCAGGAGGGCGCCGTGGGGATCAACGCCACGAACTTCATAGACGCCACCTACCCGCCCTTCGAGAGTCCGCCTGAGGCGGCCCTGGTCTACCTGGGCGGCTTCGCCTCCGGCTTCATCACCGATCAGTTCCCGGACGCCGTCGCTGGCGAGGACTTCGACTTCTTCCCGTTCCCCGGCGGTGGGGTCACAGGCGGTGCCAACATCGTCTACGCCTTCAACGACGACGAGACGACCTGCTCCTTCCTCAACTACCTGGCCAGCGCCGAGGCCCAGCGGGTCTGGGTGGACAGGGGTGGCTTCACCTCCGTGAACAGCCAGATGAGCCTGGACTCCTACCCTGACGCTGTGTCGCGGGCCCAGGCGGAGCAACTCACCGGTGCCGAGGTCTTCCGCTTCGACCTGGACGACGCCATCGGCGGGGCGCTCCAGCTGGCGTTCTTCGAGGGCGTGACGCAGTACCTGGCGAACCCGGACAACCTGGACGACATCCTGACGGGCATCGAGGCCTCTCGGGAGTAGAGCTGAACGTTCTCCGGATAACGAGGCGGGGCGGCCTCCGCGCGGCGGAGGCTCGCCCCGCCCCACACGACCGACCCGCTAGATGATCGGACGGCGGTGGTGGACTCCCTGGCTTTGGCTGGCGCCGGCGCTGGCCCTGTTGGGGGTATTCCTCGTTTACCCCGTCGTTGATACCCTCCGCCGCAGCTTCCTGGACGAGCGGTCCAAGAGCTTCGTCGGGTTCGACAACTACCGGTTCATCATCGAGAACCCGCAGCCCCTGGTGAGCGACACTCACTCAGCCCTCCTGAACAACGTCATGTGGCTCACCGTCTTCACCGCGGCCACCGTCGCCCTGGGTCTCACCCTCGCCGTCCTCACCGGACGGGTGCGCTACGAGGCGGTGGCGAAATCGGCCATCTTCATCCCGATGGCCATCTCCTTCGTCGCCGCCTCTGTCATCTGGCGCTTCATGTACGAGTTCAACACCGACATCGGCACCCTTAACGCCACGGTCACCTCGTTGGGGGGCGAGCCGACCGCCTGGCTCCAGGACACCGGCGCACCCCTGACCTGGCTGACCGAGCGGGGGCCAGACACGTTGCCGCGACCGATTCAGATCAATAACCTTGCTCTCATCCTGGTGGGCGTCTGGATGTGGACGGGTTTTGCGATGGTGATTCTGTCCGCCGGGCTCAAGGGGATCTCCACAGAGGTTCTGGAAGCGGCCCGCGTGGACGGGGCCAACGAGTGGCAGATCTTCCGGCGGATCATCCTCCCCATCCTCTCCCCCACCATCATGGTCGTCGCCACCACCCTGGTGATCCAGGGCCTCAAGAAGTTCGACCTGGTCTGGGTGATGACGGGGGGCCGCTTCAAGACGGACGTGGTGGCCACCCTGTTCTATAAGGAGGCATTCCGCATCGGCGACTTCGGGGTAGGTGCCGCCCTGGCGGTGGTCCTCCTTCTGTGGGTGCTCCCCATCATGGTCATTAGCATCCGCCGCTTCCAGTTCCAGGAGGAGACGCGCTAGTGGCGAGGCGAAACCCCTCTACGGCGAACGGTTCGACAGTGGCGGCGGCGCCGCTGATCCTCGCCCTGCGAACCGGCAGGCGTCTCGCGGGCCGGCTGCCGCTGCACCTGGCCATCATCGGCCTGATAGTTCTATGGAGCATCCCCACCATTGCCCTCTTGGTCAGTTCCCTCCGGGAGGCCACGGCCATCGCCTCCTCGGGCTGGTGGAATGCTATCAAGGAGCCCCTGGACTTTACCGTAGAAAACTACGAGGGGGTGCTGGAGAAACAGGGGATGGCCCGCGCCTTCTTCAACAGCCTCATCATCACAATCCCCAGCACGGTGTCGGTGATCCTAGTGGCTGCCTTGGCGGCCTACGCCTTCGCCTGGATGAAATTCCCGGCGCGGAACCTGCTGTTCCTCTTGATGGTCGCCCTGCTAGTGGTGCCGGTGCAGATGACCCTCATCCCTGTGCTGCGGCTCTACACCGACGTAACCGTTGACGCCGAACTCCCGATCCTGGGCGGGCGGATCTTCGGCACGAGCAGCTACGTGGGGATGTGGGTGGCCCACACCGCCTACGGCCTCCCGTTCGCCATCTACCTCCTGCGCAACTTCTTCGGCTCGCTGCCGCGGGACCTCTTCGAATCGGCCTACCTGGACGGCGCGTCGGACCTGAGGGTGTTCTTCCGCATCGTCCTCCCCCTATCCATGCCCGCCATCTCCGCCCTGGCGATCTTCCAGTTCCTCTGGGTCTGGAACGACCTCCTGGTAGCGCTGATCCTTCTGGGCGACCCCAACCTGGCACCCATGACTCTGAAGATCAACAACCTGGTCAGCTCCTTCGGAACCAACTACCAGGTGCTCACGGCGGCCGCCTTCATCTCCATGGCGCTACCGCTGGTGATCTTCTTCGCTCTGCAACGGTACTTCGTTCAGGGGATCCTGGCGGGAGCCGTGAAGGAGTAACGGGCTTTCGAAGCGGCGGCGGTGATACAATATTGTTGGGGATGAAGACGGGCAATGGCAACCGTAACGTATGACCACGTGACCAAGCGGTTCGAAACCGTCGTCGCCGTCAACGACTTCAACCTGGAAATCCCCGACAAGGAGTTCCTGGTCCTGGTGGGGCCCTCCGGCTGCGGCAAGTCGACCGCCCTGCGGCTTTTGGCTGGCCTGGAGGAGATCACCGAAGGCAACATCTACATCGGGGACCAGCTGGTGAACCACGTGTCCGCCAAGGATCGGGACATCGCCATGGTCTTCCAGTCATACGCCCTCTATCCCCACATGTCAGTGCGCGACAACATGGCCTTTGGCCTCAGCCTGCGCAAAACGCCCAAAGACGAGATACAGCAGCGGGTGCATAAGGCCGCTCAGATCTTGGGCATCGAGGAATTGCTTAGGCGCAAGCCGAGGCAGCTATCGGGCGGTCAACGCCAGCGGGTGGCCCTGGGGCGGGCCATCGTGCGAGACCCGGCAGTGTTCCTCTTGGACGAACCCCTCTCCAACCTGGATGCCAAGCTGAGGGTGCAGACGCGGGCCGAGCTGAGCAAGCTGCACCAGCGGCTGGGCACGACCTTCATCTACGTTACCCACGACCAGGTGGAGGCTATGACCATGGCCACAAGAATCGCCGTGATGAAGGATGGGGTGCTCCAGCAGGTGGGAGCGCCCCAGGAGCTGTACGATCGGCCCCACAACACTTTCGTCGCTGGCTTCATCGGGAGCCCGGCCATGAACTTCTTCCAGGCGACGGTGAAGGGCCACCGGCAGGAGATGCATCTGGACACCGGCGGCTTTCGGCTGCCAGTCCCCTCCTCCCGGGTGAACCATCTCCTCCCCTACCTGGGGAAGGAGATCATCTTCGGCATCCGGCCGGAGAACATCTGCGACCCGCGGTGCCAGCCCTCCAGCAACGAGGCGGCGCCGGTGACAGCCATGGTGGACGTCACCGAGCTGATGGGGAGCGATGTCTTTCTCCATCTGGTAGCTGACGGCAAGCCGTTCATGGCGCGAGTGGATCCCCGCACCACGGCGCGGCCCGGCCAGGAGATACGGGTCGAATTCGATATGGCCCGGGCGCACGCCTTCGACCCAGAGACCGAGCGCGCCATCGGCCCCGGGGAGAAGCGGTAGCCTGTGGGGTGCCAATATTCCATCCGTCTCTTCGCAGGTCAAGCAGCCAGGGCATCCACTACACTATCTTGGGCTGAACGTAAGACACGCGTGCCACGACCAATGCTGACTGCCCTCGTCAATGCTCATGTCCGCACTCCCGAGGACGAGATAACCGCAGCCACGGTTGTCCTCGAGGACAGCTCTATTGTCGCCGTGGGCGAGCGGCTGCCGCCGCCTGCTGGCGCAAAGGTCGTAGACCTGGCAGGCCTGAACCTGCTGGCCGGCTTCATCGACCTCCATGTTCACGGCGGCGGCGGCTTCTCCCTCATGACCGAGGACGCCGAAGAGATTCGCTCCTATGCCCGTTGGGTGGTGAGCAAGGGGATTACCTCGTTCCTGGCGACCCTGGCGGCGGCCAGTCGACCGCAGATGGAACGATGGCTGGCGACGGTGTCGGCGCTGGGGGAGGAAGTGGACGGCGGCGCGCACCCCCTGGGCGCCCACCTAGAAGGGCCTTTCCTTAACCCGAAGCACAAGGGAGCCCTGCTGCCAGCGGCCTTGCGACCGCCGGACAGGGCTGAATTCTTGGGTTACGTCCGGGCAGCTGGTGGGCGCCTTAAGGTCATCGTTGTGGCGCCGGAACTCCCCGGCGCAGCTGAGGTGATAGGCGTCGCCAGGGAGCAAGGGTTGGTGGTCAGCATGGGCCACACCGACGCCACCTACGAGGAGGCACGGGAGGCCATCTCCCACGGCGTTACTCAGGCCACCCACTGCTTCAACGCCATGCGCCCCTTCCATCATCGGGACCCCGGCTGCCTGGGGGCCATCCTGGCATCGCCTCAGGTGACCGCTGAGCTCATCGGCGATGGCGTTCATGTCCATCCTGGCGCCATGGCTCTCCTCCTCCGAGCGAAGGGACCAGTCAGGACGATCCTGGTGACCGATGGCGTGGCCCCAACCGGCCTGGGTTCAGGAACATACTCGTTCGGCGGTCGGCCGGTCGTGGTGAAGGATGGCGTGTTTATTCTGCCCGACGGCACCATCTCTGGCAGCGCCGCTACCATGGATCACATGGTGCGGAACCTGGTGGAGCTGGGCTTGGTTTCCCTCCAAGAGGCCTCGCGGATGGCTTCTCTCAACGCAGCGACCGTTCTGGGGCTGGACAGGCGCAAGGGGCGGGTCGCTCCCGGCTTCGACGCCGACCTAGTGGCCTTGGACGAGAGCCTGGAGGTGGCGATGACCTTCGTAGGCGGGCAATTGGTCTACTCTCGCCCCCAGGGGCAAGGTCGTTGATCGGTTTCTCAGGCACGGTCTGTCTGACAGAGCCGCTATAGCGCAGGCTACACCCAGATTGCCCAGAGCCTGCGGGAGCATCTGCCGATGCCTTATCCGCCGAGCCCCTCATGTGTGCTGCTATTAATACGTCCCGTATTCGTCCCTGGCCTCTACGAGGGCTAGGAGATTCCCCTCAGGCGTGCCGATCCCTAGCTCGCATCCGGATGAGAGGGCGAAGCTGCAGCGGTCTCTGGCGATGTCCATGGAGCTTTTAACCATCGCATCCACTTCCTCAGGGCTGCCCAGAAGCAACGTTCGAGTGTGGTCTATGCCTGCGGCGATGGCATATCTATCGCCGAACTTGCTCACAGCGTCCTCCAGGGGATAGTCGGAGCCGGGCCACCAGAACTGAAGCTCATCCAGCGTATCGCCGAACTTCTCCGTCACGAAATCGAGATCAGGCCTCGGGCCACAGAAATGGGTTGTAACCGGCACATCGCGGCCCACCCTCTCTCTGACCCTGTTCAGACCCTCTAGCTCCAGCCGGGCTATCTCCTCCTTGAACTCAGGCGGGGCCAGGTCCTTGTCCAGACTGGCGAAACCCCAGTTGATGTTCGTTAGCCTGTCCTTCCAGGGCTCAAGACTGCCGGCGATGAAATCCACCGTCCAGTCCATCATCACTCTTTCAACCGCCCCGAAAACGGCCTCCGGAAAGAGGATCAGGTCTCTCAAGGTCTCTTTCACCCCCATTACGAGGGCAAGGTTGGAGACCGGCCCATACCCTCCCTCCCTAAAGGCAACTTCATCACCGACTTCGTTGGCAACGATCTCGCTGGCCTTGCGCACTATGTTGGCCCTCTGTCCCGCGAAAGGATCGCGATATTCGAGCTCCTCGTAAACCTTCGGGTCCGGCCTCGTGCGGTCGGCGAGCGTCTTCTTGGGGTAGATCAGGCTGTCGGTGATGTGCACCTCCACCCCGAAGGGCTCCATCGCCCACCACAGGTCGGTGTTCACCACGCACACGTCTGTCTTGTATTTCTGCACATACCTGATGTGACCAAGCGCTATCTTCTCCGGATCGAAAGCGAACTGGCGCATGGAAACGCCAGACAGAGCCAGCGCCAGGTCAACCGACCAGTGCAGGAGCGGTACCTTGTCGGGCTTCTCTCCCTGCAGATAGCACAGAAACCTCTCTTTCCCCGTCATCTCGGCCATCAGGCTCCCTCCTTCAGTTCCCGCAGCAGTCTGTTCACCTCTTCGACCGCTTGGGGAGCGTCTGGGGCCCAGCCATCGGCTCCTATTTCCGCCGCCCACCTGTCGGAGGTCACGGCGCCGCCAACGATGACCTTCACGTTGTCTCTCAGGTCTCTCGCCTGCAGCATCCCTATCGCCGCTTTCTGCAAGGGGAGGCAGGCTATGATCATGCTGGCCAGGGCCACGATGTCAGGCTTTTCCCTCTCTACCGCCTCGACAAACTGCTCGGGGAACACTATCTCCCCCAGGTCGACGACCTCGAACCCATCGGCCGTAAGCAGCAATCTGATGATGTCCTTTCCTAGATAGTGAGAGGAGCCCAGTGTGCCGATGACCACCTTGCCCTTGGGTGCGACCTCAGCCTTTGCCAGCTTGAACCCCACCTCAAAGATGGAGGCTGCGGCTGTGAGGTGGGCGATGCTGTATTTGCCCTCCTCGTAGCGCTCCAAGGCGGCGAGGAACAAGGCCCTAAGAGTCTTGGTGATCTCCTCTTTGGGCACACCTGCCTCCAGGGCCCGCTTTGTCGCCGCCTCGGCTTCAAAGTACTCGAAGGCTAAGAAACTCTCGACCATGGCTTTCAGATGTTGTTCCATATCCTGCTCCAACCTTTGAACTTCCCTCAGTGCTGTTCAGCAGCCCATTCTAACCCCTCCCTGTTCACACTGGGAAGCCCGCTCGCTGGGGAGGGCTGATGTGTCCTGCTCGATAAGCAGGCTATCACGGTTTTCATCGCCTTCTGGCTTTCAGAGCCAGGTGGTATTATCGGAGAGGCGATTGGGGCAGCTCGGGCAAGACGCACAAGCGTGGAGTGCTTCAAGTCGTAGAACGGCAAGCCTGTCGTATATCAGCGAGTCTGCGATCTTGCGGTCTGTTCGTACCCAGCGTCGGCTTGAAGCGTAACGCAGGAGTGTGTACATGAAGCGAGCATCGGTCCGAGTCAGGGCAGATCGAGAGCGGGGCCGCATCCACCGCTACATCTACGGCCAGTTCATCGAGCACATGGGCCGGTGCATCTACGGCGGCGTATCCGAGCCGGGCTCACCCTTAGCTGATAGGCGAGGCTTTCGGAGAGATGTTATCGAGGCGATGCACGGCCTACGGATTCCGATCATGCGTTACCCCGGGGGGTGCTTCTCCGACGAGTATCATTGGCGAGACGGCGTCGGCCCCCTCGATAAGCGACCGCGCTACGCCGAACAGTTCTGGACTCGCGCCCTGCGCGGCCTCAACCGGCCACACTTGGCCCCTCTGGTCGGGCCGCCGGAAACCAACGCCTTCGGCACTGACGAGTACCTCACCCTTTGCGCCGAGCTAGGCTGCGACCCCTACCTCAACCTGAATCACGGCACTGGCACGCCCGAGGAGGCCGCGGACTGGCTGGCCTACTGCAACAAGCGGCCGGAGAGCCCCAAGAAGGTGACCCTGGTGGGCATCGGCAACGAGGTGTACGGCCCCTGGGAGACGGGGCGCTGCAGCGGCGAGGAGTACGGCAGGCACTTCCTGCGGTACGCCGAGGCCATTCGCAAGGTCGACCCGGAGGTGAAGCTTCTGGCCGTGGGAGCGCCCAAGATGTTCGCCGGCTTCACCGAGGGGATGCTGAAAGCGGCCGGCCCCACCATGGACTACGTATCGGCTCACTCTTTCTACCCGCCCATCCCCGGCACACGCAAGCTGAGGAACGATGAAGCTGACTACTGGGCTGTCGTGACTGCTCCCTATGCTCTCATCCGCAACGTGGACGACGTCCTGGAGGCCATCGATGCAGTCCTGGGGCCCGGCTCGCCGGTGCGGCTGTCCTTCGACGAGTGGAACCTGTGGTGCGACTGGGACGATTGCTACGCGACCAACTACGACCTGCGAGCGGGGCTGTTCTTTGCTGGCACCTTCCATCGCATCCACGAGCGGGTGCCGCGACTGGAAATCGCGATGATCGCCCAACTGGTGAACATGCTGGGCCTCATCCAGACGAACGAGTCGTCGCTATTCCTCACAGCGGGCTATCTGGTCAACCGTCTCTACGCCGAGGAGACGCGACCGGTTTGCCTGGAGAGCGATGTGGATGGCGAGACTTTCGACAGCCCCGGCTGGCGCGACGTGCCGGACAGCGTCCGCGCCCTGATCAACGACCGCCTGAGCGGCATCCCCTATCTGGACGCCTCCGCCACGGCCTCTGAGGACGGAGGGGAACTGGCTGTTTCCCTCATCAACCGCTATCTAGATCAGCCCCTGGAGGTCAGCATCGCCGTGGAAGGCTCTACTCAGGCGCCATCGAGCGGGCGGCTGCGCACCCTTGCCGCTGACAGCCCCTTCGCCCACAACGACTTCGACCATCCACGTCGGCTGGCCATCCAGCAGACGCCGGTGTCCACAGGCGACGGTCCGCTGCGGCTGGAGCTGCCGCCCCATAGCGTGAGCGTCTTGGTGCTTACGTAGACGCAGCCGCAGCCAGGAATAGCTTGCCAGCGCAACCGGCAGGCATTATTCTGGGCACATCCGAGAGGAGACGTAGCACCATGCTCCTGACGGGCGGAGAGATCGTCGCCGAGCATCTTGTTGGTAGGGGCGTTCCCTATCTGGTGGGTATCCCGGGCCACGGCTGCCTGGGCCTTTTGGACGCCTTCAAATCGCGCGAGGGGCAAATAGGGGTCATTCAGGTTCGCCACGAGCAGAGCGCCGTCCACCTGGCCGACGCCTTCTATCGAGTGAGCGGGCAGCCCCTGGCGGTGTTCACCTCCATCGGCCCGGGGGCGGCCAACACGGTGGTCGGCCTGGCCACCGCCTTCGTCGACTCCACGCCGGTCCTCGCTCTCTGCGGCGATGTACACACGTACATGTTCGGCCGTGGTGTCCTCCAGGAGGTGGAGCGACAGCACTGGGCCGATCTGGCTCGCATCTTCGAGCCGGTTACCAAGCGTTACTGGCAGGTCACCCGGGTGGAGCAGCTTCCCCACGTGATGAACCGAGCCTTCGGCGAGATGCTGACCGGCCGCCGCGGTCCGGTGGTCGTCTCGCTGCCTATGGATGTCCAGGCGGAGGCGGCTGAGGTTGAGCCAATCTTGACGATGACGGATCTGCCTCGCCCGACGGGCGCCGACCCGGCAGATGTGCGACGGGCCGTCGACCTGCTGCTGGCCGCCAAGCGGCCGCTGATCCTGGCCGGCGGCGGCGTTCTCGCTGCCGAGGCGTCGGAGCCGTTGCAAGCCCTGGCCGAGCACCTGGGGACGGCCGTCATCACCACCTTCGCTGGCAAGAGCAGCTTCCCGGAGGATCACCCCCTGTACGGCTGGCATGCTGGCTCCAAGGGCACCACCTGTGGCAACTATCTGGCCCGCTCGGCCGATGTTCTCCTGGCGGTGGGTTGCCGTTTTGCTGACCAGACTACCTCCTCCTTCCGCCAGGGGATCAGCTTCGCCATCCCGCCCACTCAGCTCATCCACGTGGACATCGATCCCGGCGAGATAGGGAAGAACTATCCGGCTGCCGTCGGGCTGGTGGGCGACGCCCGTGCCGCCTTGCAGCAACTGGTGGAAGAAGTACAGGCCCGCGCCCCCAAGCGGGAGTATGAGGGCAGTCCCTACTTCGAGGAGATCCAGCGGGTCAAGGAGGATTGGCTGCGGGAGCTGAGCCCCTTCCGCGATTCCGAGCGGGTGCCGGTCACCATTTCTCGCTTCATCCGCGAGCTGCGCGCCTTCCTGAAACGAGACGCTATCGTCGTCACCTCCGCCGGCCATCCCCAGGCCCAGGTCTTGCAGGAGTTTGCCTTCTACCAGCCGCGCAGCAACGTTACCGCCGCCGGTTTTTCCACCATGGGATTCACCTTACCCGCCGCCATCGGCGCTAAGCTGGCGGCGCCCGACCGCCAGGTGGTGGGCGTGGTAGGCGACGGCGACTTCATGATGACCATGCAGGAACTGGCCACCGCCGTTCAGTACAAGGTGCAGGTGGTCATCGCCGTTCTCAATAACATCGGCTGGCAGTCCATCCGTGACCTCCAGATCGCCACCCTAGGGCCGGAGCGAGTGCTGGCCACCGAGTTCCTGCGGGAGGGTGAGCCCTACAGCCCCAACTTCGCCGATATCGCCGCCGCCTTCGGTTGCCACAGCGAGCGCATCCAGGCGGGAGAAGAGGTGGGCCCGGCCTTAGCGCGTGCCTTCCAGTCGGGTCGGCCCAGCCTGATCGAGGTGATGGTGAACCGCGAGTATCCTTACTCCGGCGGCCTGGTGACTGGCTGGTGGGACGTGCCCGTCCCCGCCTACCTCAAAGAGCGGCGAGAGGCCTACGAGCGGGAGCGCAGGGAGGAGAGGCTGAGCTGAGGGGCGGAGGCAAGAAGGGCGGCAGCAGAGGCCTTCTGGAGGGCCTCACGGGCGCCTATCCGCGTGCCCTCTATCGGGCCATGGGCTTCGGTGACGAAGACTTCGCCAGGCCCACCATCGCCATTGCCAACTCCTGGAGCGAGACGACGCCCGGCCATCACCACCTGCGCGACCTGGCGACGGCGGTGAAGGAGGGCGTGCGGGAGGCGGGCGGCATGCCGGTCGAGTTCAACACCGTCGCCCCCTGCGATGGCATCGCCCAGGGCCCCGGCATGCGATACGTCCTGCCCCTGAGGGACGTCATCGCCGCCTCCATCGAGCTGATGATCGAGGCTCACCGCTTCGATGCCGTAGTCATGTTGGGCACCTGTGACAAGATCATCCCTGCTATGCTGATGGCGGCCGCGCGAGTCGACCTGCCGACCATCTTCCTCACCGGCGGTCCCATGCTCCCCTGGTACAAGGAAGGGCGAGCGGTCGTTCCGAGCGATGTGAAGGAGGGGATGGGCCAGCGGCAAGTTGGCAAGATAAGCGAGGAGGAGTTCCACACGCTGGAGTGCAATGCCTGCGGCGGGCCCGGCGCTTGCGCCTTCATGGGAACGGCCAATACGATGACCTGCCTGGTGGAGGCCATGGGCCTGTCCCTGCCTGGCTGTGGGACCCTGCCCGCTGTAGCACCCGAGCGTCTCGAACTCGCTAGCGCCAGCGGCCGCCGCATCGTGGAGCTGTGGCAGGAGGATTTGCGGTTCAGCCAGATCGTCAGCAAGGGCGCTCTGGCCAACGCGGTAAGGGTGTTGCAGGCCATCGGTGGCTCCACCAATGCCGTGCTACACCTGCTGGCGCTGGCGGATGAACTGGACGTGGAGATTCACCTCCGGACCTTCGACGAGATCGGGCGGCAGGTTCCCTTGCTGGGAAAGTTCAAGCCGGCCTCGCCCCTGACGGTAGTCGACCTGCACGAGGCGGGCGGCGTGCCAGCGGTGCTGCATCGGCTGGCACCCCTGCTGGATGGCGATCTGCCCAGCGTGAGCGGTCAGACTATCGGTCAGATCGCGGCGGGCGCCAGCGACAGCCATCCAGACGTCCTGCGGCCGCTGGAGGAGCCCCTGGCTCCAGAAGGCGGCATTGCCATCCTTCATGGCTCGCTGGCGCCGGCAGGGGCGGTGGTCAAGCAAAGCGGCGTAGAGCCGCGGATGATGCGGCACCGCGGCCCGGCTCGCGTCTTCGAGAGCGAGGAGGAGCTGTGCGACAAGTTGATGGCTCAGAAGGTTCAGGCCGGCGACGTCCTGGTTGTTCGCAACGAGGGGCCCAGGGGCGGGCCGGGCATGAGGGAGCTGTCTATTCCAGCCGCCCTGATCGTGGGCATGGGCCTGGCTGAGAGCGTGGCTATGGTCACCGACGGCCGCTTCTCGGGGGCGACGCGCGGCCCCTGCATCGGCCATGTATCGCCCGAGGCCTACGACGGCGGGCCCATCGCCCTGGTGCAGGAGGACGATCTCATCGAGATCGACATCCCTCAGCGCAGGCTCAACCTGCTGGTCAAGGCGGACACGCTGGCGGATCGGCGGCGGCGCTGGCGACGGCGGGAATCGCCTTTCGCCGACGGTTTCCTCGCCCTCTATGCACAGCGGGTGGGCCCGGCGGACCGAGGGGCCGTGCTCCGCTAGGGAGGCGTCATGGACAAGATACGGGTAGGGTTCGTTGGGGCAGGAAGGATAGCCGACCTGCACGCCCTCGTCTATCGGGACAACCCCGAGGCGGAGATCTACGCGGTCTGCGATAGCCAGGAGGAGGTGGCCCGCCAGCGAGCGCAGGAGTGGGGAGCGCAAAGGTGGCTCAGCGACTACCGCGAGCTTCTCCGTGACGAGACCGTGGATGCGGTGGAAATCCTCACGCCGCACCATCTCCACGCCGAGATGACCATCGCCGCTCTGGAGGCAGGCAAGCACGTCTCCCTCCAGAAGCCGATGGCCCTCAACCTCAGCGAGGGCGACGCCATGATCGCCGCTGGCCAGCGCTCGGGCAAGCTGTTTCGGGTCTGCGAGAACTTCCGCTACTATCCCCCCTACGTCAAGGCGAAGGAGCTGCTGGACGAGGGAGCCATCGGCGAGCCTCTGTCCATCCGGGTGAAGGTCATCGACGGTTCGCCGCAGTTCGGCTGGCGTGTCTCCCCTGAGGCCTGGCGCTGGCGTCTCACCCAGGCCGAATGTGGCGGTGGGCCGGCCATCTTCGACCACGGCTACCACATTTTCTCCATAGTGATGTACTTCCTCGGGCCGGTGGAGAAAGTCTTCGCCTGGATCGAGTGGCGGGAGGTGGGGCAGGGCCTGATGGCCGATGTCCCAGCCATGATCGTCTGGAAGCATCGCAAGGGTATGCGCTACGGCTCCTGGGAGACGGTGGCCTCGCCGGAGTTGATGGTGCGCTCCAAATACTATGCTAACGACGAGTGGGTGGAGATCACCGGAACCAAGGGCGTGATCTGGATCAACCGCTGTTCGGGGATGATGCTGGAAGGGCCGCCGCTGGTGCTCTATCGGGACGGCGAGACAAGATCGTTCCACACGGTGGAGTCTGACTGGGGTGTGAGCTTTGTCCACGCCGGTCGAGACTTTCTGGCCGCTATCAGGGAGAGGCGCCAGTGCTCCCTCAGCGGCAGCGAGGCGCGAGAGATCCTTCAGTTCTCCCTGGCCGCCCACCGCTCGGCGCGGGAGGGGCGGCAGGTGCGCCCGGAGGAGGTAGCCGACTAGTCCGACGGGGCGTGCCTATCCCTGTTGGCGAGGGTAAGAGCGGTGCCCATCTGGGAGTCACCAAGTTGAAATGGGAGGTCCCGGCTTGACTGGTGCTCGCCGTGAGCCGATCATTGGGCGGGGTAACACGTGGGTTATCACATAGAAAGGAAGAGCTGAGATGAAGCCTACGTATCTTGGGCGGTCATTAGGGAAGGTTTGGGCCGTGCCCCTTGTCTTACTCTTGGCAGTGTTGGCGGTCATCGCCGTAGCGGTGGCCTGTGAGGAGGAAGAAGAGGAGACTCCTACCCCTGGCGTCACGCCTGCAGCCACAGTCACCGACACTCCTACCGGCGCGCCAACGGTGGGACCGGGCATCACCGATACTGAGATAATCCTGGGAGCCGATTGCCCGCTTACCGGCGCCATGGCAGCGGTCTACACCACGATCCCCCAGACCACGAACGCCTACTTCAAGTACATCAACGAGACCCAGGGGGGTGTCTGCGGTCGCGAGATCGTCTACAAGGTCCGCGACAGCCAGGACGACCCGGCGAAGGCCGTTGAGGTGGTGCGCAAGCTAGTGGAACACGACGAAGTCTTCGCCATTGTCGGCTCCCTGGGCGATGGTCCTCATCCCGCCGTTTGGGAGTATCTGAACGAAAATGAGGTACCCGACATCTTGTGCTCCGCTGGAACTCACATGTTCGGCGCCGACCCCGAGGGGCACCCCTGGACCGTCCAGATGATCCCCAGCTACAAGATCGAGGGGACCTTCTACGGCCGCTACATATCGGAGAACCTGCCTGGCAAGAAAGTGGCTATCCTCTACCCGACTGACCCGATGGGCATCAACGGTCTGGAAGGAATCAAAGAGGGCCTGGACCCCGAAAAGAACGAGATCGTCTCCGAGCAGAGCGTGACAACCGGAGCCGTCAGTGTCAGGTCGCAGATTTTCAATATGAAGAGCGCTGGCGCCGAGATAGTCGCCGTCTTCTCCGCCCCCGGCTTCACCTCTCAGGCCATCAAAGAGGCCGACCGCCTGGGCTGGTACCCCCAGTGGTTCATCAGCTACCTCAATTCGGACGAGATAATGTTTCTGTTCGTTTCGCCCGAGCTCCTGGAGGGTGCCATCACCTTCCAAGCCGTCAAGCTGGCGGGCTGGACGGACGACCCGGCCGTAGCCGAACACCACCGCATCTTGCGTGAGTACGGCGGCCCTCCCGAGCCCACCAACTTCACCATCTACGCCCAGGTATTGGCAGAAACCGCGGTGGAGGCGCTTAGCAGATCCTGCGATAATCTCACGCGAGAGGGGCTCATGGATGCACTGGAGTCCATCCAGGACTTTCACAGCGACCTGATGCTGGACGGAGTGAACGTCTCCTTCTCCGACACCGACCACACGGGCCTGCAAACTGGCCGGATGCTGCGAGCTGTCATCGAGGACGGCAAGGGGAAGTACGAGTACTTCGGCCCGGTATATGAGTTCGAAGCGGAGTAGGGTCGTCAGCACTGCCTACGCGCGCACGCCTACCGCTCCCGCTGCTGGCCAACGTCATCGCGGGGTCTGTGCTAGCGATGGGCTGGGCCGCCCCACCCGTCTGAACCAACCCTCCTCAGGAGCGCGTCGAAAGGGGTCCGGCCTCACCTCTAGGCTGCGGACACGTCAGCCGTCTCTGTTCCCCACGCGGGCCGTCTGCCCATCATCTGGACCAGCACGGCGGCAGTGAAAGCGGTCAGCGCCAGTACAAGAAAAGCAGGCCGATAGCTGTCCACCGCGTCGTAGACTGCACCAGCGAAGATCGGCCCAACAATGGCCCCCAGCATAGCCGTCGCCATGAGCACCCCCTGAATGCTGCCAAAGGCCCGTAGCCCGAAATATTCCGTCAGGAGGGCGGGCAATAGGGGAGCGGCACCGCCCCAGCCAGGCGTGAACACGATCAGGAATATGACGGCCTGCCAAGGGCTGTGAATACCAGCGAAGATAAGGATGCCCAGGCCCTGCAGAACCCAAGCCGCCGCCAGCAGCCGGCGCTTGCCTAGGTAGTCGGCCAGCCAGCCAAAGCCCAGCCTCCCTACCAGGCTTCCGAAGGGAATGCCCATCGCGATGACGGCAGCGCCTTCCTCTGTGAAGCCCCCCGATTCGTCAAGGTAAGCTATCACGTGGATGACGATCGCGAAGCTGCCCACCCAGGCTAGAACCTGGGCGAAGGCCAGCAGCCAGAAAGAGCGCGTGCGCAGCGCCTGCCCTATGGTGAGCCCCTCCGGCTGTCCCATACCGCTGCCTCGACTTGTTCCGTCCGCCGGCTCCGGCGGCAGGCCTGCCGAGGCCTCGCCTAATGCAGGAGGCTCACCATCGGGCAGAAGGCCCACCTCGTCCGGCCGGTTGCGCACCGTCAAGGCCAGAGGAATGCAGATAGCCAACTGGCCAATGCCCAGGATCATTAGGCCAGTGCGCCACTCGAAGACACCTATCAGCAAGGCCGTCACCAGCACCATGATCCCGCTTGCCCCCTCGCCAGCGCTCACGATGCCCAGAGCGCGACCTCGCCTCTTCACGAACCAGTGAGCGATGGCTACTGTGCACACGGGCAGGCCGCCCAGGCTCATGCCGACGGCGATAATCGAGGCGGAGATATAGAACTGCCACAGCGCCTGAATCTGGCTCATGGCCAGAAAGCCAACACCCACTAGCGTCACGCCCGCCACCAGCAGACGACGCGCACCGACACGGTCCACCAGATAGCCGGCGACGGGCATAGTCAGCCCTGCCATGACCGCGGCGATGGAGGGGCCGGCGCCGATAGCCGCTCGCGACCAGCCAAACTCGTCTTCCAGGGGGTCGATTAGGGTGCTGAAAAGATATAGCGGCGCGGCACTGGCGATGAGTATGATGGTGGCCGCGGCGATGACCACCCACCAGCCGTAAAAGAAGGGCACTACCCGAACCGGCGCAGCACTTGAGCGCTCCATACTCTCAGTCCCGTTCAACAATACTGGTCGCGCACCCTTAAGCCAAACCGACCGCGGCTGTCGTTGCCGACACCCCCCAAAGGTGGCGGTGCAGGTTTAGCCCTCGAAGAAGACGGTGAACAGCGCCCGCTGAGGAAGGACCAGGCACACCGATAGCAGACCGTCGGGGCGGCGAGCCATGCTGGCTGCGGGTGCATCGCTCTCCAGACCTTGCGCCTGATAGGGCGGCGGCACGTGGATGATGACCTCCCCCTGCCTCCGAGCGGGGGGAGTCAGTCGCACTGTCAGAGCCCCCCGACCGGCGTCAAAGCGAGCGTCCTCGATCTCCACGGCACCCTGGCTGAAATGGAATGTGGTCGATATTATCTGTGGGTGGTTGCTAACCGGTCGCAGCGAGAGGAGCTTGGCTGAGTGGGGCGGCATGCCTGAGAAGCGAATCTCATGCTGGTGCACCCCGAAGTAGCGGCCCTCCCACAAATCGAAGACGTGGACGGCCTCGGCAGGCAGAGGGACCGTCATCCCGCTCGGCTCATCCTCCCACTGGAACACACCCAGGAGCCACCACCGCTGGAAGGGGCGCTCGATGGCCAGCCGGAGGAAGCGGGGAAGCGAGCGCTCGAACAAGTCCAGGGGAACCGCCGAGTGGCCGTAGGGCGGCAGGAGGAGGCTGGCGATCTGCCGCCGCTCGGGCGGCAGCTTCGCCATGGCGTCGCTGAGGATGACCATCCCGCCGCTAAGGGCGATGGCGGTGGCCAGCGAGCGCACCTCATCGAGGGAGAGGGCAGTCTCGCTGTCCCGAACGAGCAGGCAGTCGGGGTCGTTGAGCCAGAGACGGCCGTGGGTCCAGAAGCGAGTGAGGACGTTGCGGATGGCGTTGTCGCAGGCGGGCAGCGACTCGACGGGTTGCCGATTGACAACGGTCACTGTCGGCGGAACCAGCTCGCCGGGCAGATGCCAGTAGGGCGCCACGTCGGGCCCGATGCGCTGGGCATTGACCAGGCCAACTGACGGGCCGAGGGGAGCACCGCAGCCCAGGATGAAGGCATCGCTGGCATTCTGGCGGATGGCTTCCAGGCCCCGCCGGTAGGCCTGGGCGCGGGTGGCCTGGCGGTCATAGCGCACGCCCTCCACAGCAGCAGCGTAGATGAAGTCCAGCTTCAGATAGTCGAAGTGACATTCGCCCACCAGGGTCTTAGCTAGACGACCCAGCCAGGCCCGAGCGCCGGGATGGGTACAGTCGAGGGCATAGCACTCCTTGCCCCAGTTTTGGATGGCCACCACCGGCCGCCCGTCGCCGTCGTGCAGCATCCACTCGGGGTGCTCGCGGTAGAGAGCGGAGGTGGAGGCGGCCAGGAAGGGAGCCAGCCACAGGCCAGCCTTGAACCCTTTGTGGTGAATGCGCTCGGCCAGCCACGCCAGGCCGTGGGGGAACTTGTCGTTGGTGGTCGTCCAGTCGCCTATGTCCGCCTCGTAGCCATCGTCAACCTGGATGTACTCCAGGGGCAGCTCATCACGATGAGCGTCCAGGAACTCCAGATTCTCAAGCACCGCCTGTTCGCTCACGCCGCCGAAGTAGTAGTACCAGGAGCACCAGCCGCTGGGCATGTGCTGCCAGCCCAGAGCGCCCATCTGGCGGCCCAGGGCATCGCCGTAGCGAGCCAGAGCGTCCAGGGGCGGCTCCGTCACGTCGACCAGCAGCTTCTCCGACAGCAGGCACTGCCCGGGCGCGACGGTGATGCCATCGGCGTAGGACACGGCAGACAGGCTGCTGGACGCCTGCCTGCCGCCGGGCAGCTCCAGACGCACCTGGGAGACCTGGTCGGCGGTGGTGATGAAGCCGGCCAGGAGTGAGGCGCCGGTCGTCGGGTCGCCCACTAGGCCCACGAGCTCGCTGGTGAAGCATCCCTTTTGGGGGGTAGCCGAGGACGGCCCGATAATCGGCGGGGGAGCCAGCGGATCATCCTGGGCGCAGCTCAGACTAAGCGTGGGGCTCCAGGACTGCCAGCCGTGCTTGTAGAACCGCCAGCGGCGGCACGAGCGGCCCAGGCCGAGGCGACCGCGACCGGCGGTCGGCGCGGCCAGCACTCGAAAGCTTTCCACGGCCATAGACTGCGAGGAACCGTTCACCACCTCCAGTTGGATGGTGGCGAAGGGCTGCCCTTCGTACAGGGTCAGAAACAGGCGGAGCCCGGGGCGATGCTGAACGGAAAGGGTGGACAGGCGGACGGTGATGCCCTGGCCGTGGACGTCGGTGAGCCGCTGGACATCGTAGTCTTCTCGGAAGCCACCATCCTGAGTGCTGACGACATCGCCGCCCACCAGCTGCACGGCTGCGTAGGCACGCGGAATGACCGTGCGGCCAGAGGAACGATCCCTGAGGGCCAGGCTGCCCTGGTCGAGGCGACAGCGCACCTCCAGCCAGCGATTCGCTATCAGTAGGCCATACTTAGTCTTGCGGACTGTGACTTGCTGGGGCATCCGCTCCTGCAATGATTCGCAGGCCATCGACGGCCTCGCACACATGCATCTCGGCGGGCAGGCCCGTCCGGCCGCGATAGACCTCGATCACTCGCCTTCGGAAGCTATCAACGGCCTCCTGGCGCACCAGGTTCACGGTGCAGCCGCCGAAGCCGGCGCCGGTCATGCGCGCACCCACCACGCCCTCCACACCACGAGCCAGCTCTACCATCAGGTCCAGCTCGGGCGAGCTGACCTCGTAATCGAGGGCAAGGCTCTGGTGAGAGGCGTAAAGAAGCTCGCCGAAGGCGAGCAGATCGCCCTGCCGCAGGGCCTCCACGCTCTTCAGCACCCGCTCGTTCTCGCTTACCACGTGCCTGACCCGTCGAGCCAGCGGGCCTGCCAGGCTGCCTCCATGAGCAGCCAGGTCCTTCGAGGTTATGTCACGTAGTGTCCCCACCGGTCCGGCGACACTGACGTTCGCCAGCACCTGAACGGCTCGAGAGCACTCCTGCCGTCGCTGGTTATAGGCGGAATCGCTCAGCGCCCGCCTCACCCCCGTGTGGGCCACCACGATCTTCAAGCCGTGAGCGTCGAGGTTCAGGGGCACGGCTTCTGTCTCCAGGCTGCGGCAATCGATGAGAAGGGCGTGATCGCGACGGCCCATGACCGCCGCCATCTGGTCCATGATGCCGCAACCGACCCCCACGAATTCGTTCTCCGCTCGCTGGGCCAGCAGGGCCTGGTCTCGCGGGTCTATGGCCAGCGTAGCGGCGTGCTGGAAGGCTCCCAGGACAGCCACCTCCAGCGCCGCCGAGGAGCCCAGGCCGGCCCCGATAGGCACGTCCCCCTGGATGGCCATGTCCAGGCCTGTCAGGCGATATCCTGCTTCCTGGAGCACAGCGGCCACGCCCCGCACGTAGTTGCCCCAGACATCCCCTTTCAGGCGCTTGATATCGTCCAGAGAGAAGCTATCCTCTTCGTCGAACTCCAGGGAGTACACCCGCACCTGCCGGTCGGAGCGAGCAGAGAAGGCGGCGAGCACGGTGCGGTCGATGGCCACGGGCAACACGAAGCCCTCGTTGTAGTCGGTGTGCTCGCCGATGAGGTTCACCCGCCCCGGCGCCACAGCCAGACCCTGCGGCTCTCTAGCAAAGCGACGGGCGAAGCCGCGAGCGAGGGCGCGGTCGCGGCGGGTGGGTGCAGCGGCGTTCACAGGCTGGTGGCTTGTTACTCGCCCAGGCGGCGGTTGTAGCTCTCTATGATGTCATTGGCTTCGTCCGCCGCGTCCTGAAGGGCCTCGATGGGGTCTTTGGAGCCAACCACCATCTCCTCGATAGCGGTGTCGACAACCTCTCGCACGTCCCTCATGGGGCCGAGGAGCGGGCCGAGGGAGGCTTGCGTCGACGGCGCCCCAAGGAAGAGATCGACGGCGACGCGAAAGCCCGGATACTCGGCCATGGCGCCCTGGGCCGCTGGCAGGTCGTAGGCAGAGACTCGCACCGGCAGGTAGCCGCTGCCGGCGAACCACTCGGCCTGCTGTTCGGGCTCCAAGAGCCACCTGACGAACTTCCAGGCTGCCTCCTGCTCCGCCTCGGGCCGTCCCTTCAGGATCCACAGGCTGCGGCCGTACACCCCCGGGAAGCCTGTCCCGCCAGGGATGCCCGGCACAGCACCCACCGCTGGCTCGATATCCATCTCCCCGCGCTCCAGAACGTCCAACACCGAGCGCAGGGCTGCCGAGCTGCTCAAGCTCATAGTGGCCCGCCCGACTCCCATCGCCAGGAGGGCGTCGGCCTGGGTTGGGTTGCGACCAACGTTGATCGCTGACCCTTCCTTAATCATTTCGTGCCACGAACGGAAGAAGGCCTGCCCTGCTGCACCATCGAAGACAACCTCGGTAGCTCGCCCCTCGCGGCCGTTGCCGTTGTTCGCGTAGAGGTCGCCGTGCTCGGCCAGGGCCACTTCAAGGTACCAGGCCATGATGTCACGGGCGATGCCGGCGCGGAGGATGTTGCCATGGCTGTCCCGCTTTACCAGCTTCTGGGACATCTCTCGCAGCTCCTCTAGATCCTTGGGTGGCTGCTCCGGATCGAGCCCCACCTCGCGGAAATCCAGCTTGTCATAGTACAGCAAAGGGACGGCAATGCCGAAGGGCATCCCGTAGAGCTGGCCGTCCACCACGTAGTACTGTATGGACTTCTCATCGAAGTCGGAAAGGTCGTAGTCCTCACGGTCGATGAACTCCTGCACCGGCCTTACGGCACCGCTGTCGATGAGTTTCTGGGCGTCGACCTCAGCCAGATAGATGAGGGCCGGCACATCCTTCGAGCCCAGAGTGGCCGTGAGCTTGAGCATCGTTTCCGTATCGTTTCCCTGAAAGGCCGTCTTGACCTCGACCTCGTCCTGCTCGGAGTTGAAGCGGCGCGCCAGTCGCTGGATGGCGTCTAGGTTGCTGGCAACCTCGGAGTGCCAGATGCTGATCTCGACCGTTCCCGGCACTGGTGTCGCCCCGTCTACCGGCTCTCCTTCCTCCTCGCCACCACAGGCGGCCACGCTTGCTGCAACAATGAGCAGCATCAAGAAGATCAGAGCTTTCTTCATGGCTATCCCTCCCTGCTAGCCTTTGATGGCACCAGCGGTGAGGCCTCTCACCAGCTGGCGCTGGAACAAGACTAGCATAATCAGCATCGGTAGCGCCGAGATGACTGTCGCTGCCATGGTTATGTTAAAGGTGTCGACCTCGCGGCCGCGCAGTTGAGCCAGACCGATCTGCACCGTGCGCATGTTGTCCTCGTTGGTCACCAGCAGCGGCCACAGGTACTGGTTCCAGGCCTGAAGGAAGCCGAACACCGCCAGGGCAGCTAGCACCGCTCGCGAAAGGGGCAGCACCACGAAAAAGAGGAAGCGAAGATGGCCGTAGCCGTCGATGGCGGCAGCGTCCCGCAGCTCCTGAGGAATGGTGAGGAAGTGCTGCCGCAACAGGAATGTCCCCAGGCCGGTGGCCAGGAATGGGACGGTCAGCGCCTGGTAGGAATCCAGCCAGCCCAGCCACTGGATGGTCTGGAAATTGGGAACGATGGAGACCTCCCAGGGCACCATGAGGGTGGAGAGGAAGAGGACGAACAGCAGAGTTCGGCCGGGGAAGCGAAGGTAGGCAAAGGCGTAGGCGGCAAGGGCGGCAGTAACCAACTGGCCAATAACGATGACCCCGGACATGATAAGGCTATTCAGCATGTACCTGGCCAGGGGCACTTCGTCCAGGGCCTTCTTGAAGTTGTCCCACTGCGGATCGAAGGGGAACAGCTCGGGCGGCCAGGCGATGATGGCCGTGGACCGTAGCAAGCTGTTGACCACCGTCATGTAAATGGGAAAGACGACGATGCCCCCTACTACCAGCAGGACGGCATAGCGCAAAGCGTAGCCCGCCCAGCGCCGATAGCGCTCGAGCCCCCGTTTCCTTGCGGCCGTTGCTACGTCCACGCTCATGGCCTACTGATAGAACACTCGTCGCTCCAAGAAGCGAAACTGAACTACGGTCAAGCCCAGCACCAGCACGAAGAGCGCTACGGCCTGCACCGAGGCTACGCCGTAGTTGAAGCGCTGGAAGGCGTCCTCCCAAATGGAGTAGACGATGACTTCAGTGGCGTCCGTGGGGCCACCCCGGGTCAGGATATGGATCTGGCCGAAGGCCTGGAAGGCGAGGATAGTACCCACGACCGACACGAAGAAAAGCGTTGGCGAAAGCATGGGCAGCGTCACGTGCCAGAAAAGCCGCCAGCCGCTGGCCCCTTCGACACGCGCGCTCTCATAGAGCTCGTCGGGAATCGTCTGCAGGCCCGCCAGGATCACGATGAAGGCCAGACCCAGATTCAGCCAGACGGTAGTCGCCGACACAGCGGGCAGAGCCCAGTCGGGGTCAAGGAGCCACTCGATCCTCGGCTGGCCGGCCTCGACCAAGAAGTAGTTCACCAGGCCAATGTTGGGGTTGAGCAGGGTGAGCCACATCAACGATGCCACCGCCACCGACGTGGCCACTGTCGAGGAGAACATGACGCGGAAGATCGATATCCCCGGCAGCTTCTGGTTGGCCAGCAGCGCCAGAGCCAGGCCCAGCAGGATGCCCGGCGGCACCGTGTACAGGGCAAAGAGCAAGGTGACCTTCAGGCTGTGGCGGAAGGACTCGGAGGTCAGGACGGTACGGTACTGATCCACCCCAACGAAGTCGCCCTGGTTACCGAAGGGATCGGTCTCGTAGAAGCCAAGGTAAACCGCCTTTATTAGAGGATAGAACACGAAGGCGCCAAAGATAACCAACGAGGGTGCGAGGAAGATAAGGGCGAACCCCAGGCGGTTAGCGCCTCTCAGCCGCTGTAGTAGGCGTCCTGCGACGGCTATCAGTGGCAAGCGTTGGTTCGCGCTGGCATCCGTCGTGTCCACAGGCAGACTCGGTGCTCAGGCCTAAGCTGTTCTCACTCTATGCGCTGGCCGCTGTCAGGGTCGAAGAAGTGCATATGTGCCGGATCAATTCCCAGTCGGAGCCTTTCGCCCTCTCGCAGGCTTCGTCCGACATCGAGACGAGCTACGACGGTGGTATCGCCAGCGGAAAAGGTGACGTGCTGCTCGTGCCCTATAGACTCGACAGTATCGACGACGCCACTAAGGCAAGCCTCGGAACCCTCTTCTGTCTCCCAGTCCAGCAGGATGTGCTCAGGACGCACACCAATGATCACTTTTCCCCCTCTTAGAGCAGCCAATGCTCGAGCCTGCCCCTCGGCCAAAGGAAAGCGAGCACCCCCGCAGTGAGCTATTAGCTGGCCATCCTGCAGTTGGAGGTCAGCGTGGAAGAAGTTCATGGCCGGGCTGCCGATGAAGGAAGCCACAAACAGGCTAGCCGGGTGCTGGTAGACCTCCTGAGGGTGGCCGACCTGCTGAAGGGCACCTTCATGGATGATGGCTACGCGTGCCCCCATGGTCATGGCCTCCACCTGATCGTGGGTCACAAAGATGACTGTCGTCTCCAGCTGACGGTGGAGCTTGATGAGCTCACGGCGCGTCTGGACGCGTAGCTTGGCGTCAAGGTTGGATAGGGGCTCATCCATGAGAAAGACTGAGGGGTCGCGAACGATAGCCCGGCCCAGGGCGACCCGCTGACGCTCGCCGCCAGAGAGCGCTCTTGGCCTTCGCCGCAGCAGATCCTGCAAGCCGAGCATACGGGCGGCCTCCAGCACCTTCTGGTGACGGTCTTGCCTGTGAACACGCCGCATTCGCAAACCGAAGGCCATGTTGTCGTACACGGACATGTGAGGGAAAAGGGCGTAGTTCTGGAATACCATCGCTACGTTTCGGTTCTTCGCCTCCACGTCGTTGACGATGCGGTCGCCGATGATGACGCTGCCCTTGGTCGGCTCCTCCAGGCCAGCCACCAGCCGCAGGGCGGTGGACTTGCCACAGCCGGAAGGTCCCAGAAGGACAAGGAATTCTTTGTCGTGCACCTCCAGGGAGAGGTCGTCTACGGCGACCACGTCCCCGAAGTGCTTGGTGACATGATCGAAAGCAACGCGACTCATTTTTCCTTCCGAAGCCCCTGCTCACTGGCCCCTGTCCTAGGGCAGATGCGCCCCCGTCCAGTGCCGTCGTAGGAGGGCCAGTTTAGCACGATTATATCATTGTATAGTCATCGCCAACACTGAGAGCTTGACCCCCGACGAAGCTGGTGATGTCGAAGCCTGGGGAGAGGACGGCGTTGGCGATGTGCTGGGCTGTGGTACCTAGAGGACCGGGTGGGATTCGAATCTACGACTCTCGGATTGAAAGGCACAGAGTGAGGGCCTAATTGCTGGGACCTCAGATTCAAGGACCTCAACGGCCGGCCCGTAGAACCCTGCCGGCGGCCTTACCCGTGTGACGACCGTTATCGACTATCACTTCCCCGTTGACGATGACGTAGCGGATGCCTGCCGGATGGCGGCGCGGCTCCTGATATGTGGCCACGTCGGCCACGCTGGCAGGGTCGAAGATCGTCAGGTCGGCGTAGTAGCCTAAGGCGATCTCTCCCCGACCGGCCAGGCGATGCTTGGCGGCTGGCAGGGCGGTCATCTTGTGGATCGCCTCCTCCAGGGTTAGCACCTTCTCCTGGCGCACGTACGTCCCCAACACCCTGGCGAAGGTTCCGTACAGCCTGGGATGGGGCTTGCCGCCCGTCGAGGGCAGGCCGTCCGAGCCGAACATGGCGACCGGGTGCCGCATCACTCGCCGTACATCCTCCTCGGCCATGCTGAACACGATAGCCACCACCGACGGGTCCTCCTGAAGAAGGCCCCGAGCGGCTTCCAGAGGTGGCATGCCCCTCAGTCGCCCCAACTCCTCCAGGGTCTTCCCCTCCAACTCAGGATGATGGGGCGCGCTGGCGATAAGGATCTCGTCCGGGTCGGCTTCATCCCGCAGGGCGCTGGCCACCAGCACGCCCAGCACCGTGCTGCCCGCGGTATATGGATAGACGTCCACTGTCACGTCTAGACCACGCGCGCGAGCCTCTTCGATCAGCCGCAGCGATTCCGCCACCTTGCCCCAATTGGCCCGCTCCGCCGCCTTGTGGTGCGATATCTCAACCGCTACGCCTGCCTCTTCGCCGATGCGAATCGCCTCGCCGACCGCCTCCAGCAGTCGCTCGCCCTCGTCGCGGATGTGGCTGGCGTAGAGCCCACCATGGGAGGCAACCACCCGGCATAGCTCGGTAAGCTCTGCGGTGGTGGCGAAAATGCCCGGCGGGTAGATAAGGCCCGAGGAGAGGCCGATGCCACCAGCCGCCAGCGCCTCCTCCAGCAGGTCCTTCATCTCGGCCAACTCTGAATCGCTGGGCGGCCGCGGCTCCATGCCCATGACTGCCAGACGCAGGAGGCCGTGCGGCACCAGGCAGGCCACGTTGAGGGAGGTCCCGGCTCTCTCTACCGCCTCGTAGTACTCTGAGGTCGTCCTCCAAGTGAAATCGGCTCCTTCGCCGAGGGCACTAGCCAGAAAAGTCTCATAATAGCGCCGATAGGCTGGCGAGACAGGCGCCACTCCCATGCCGCAGTTGCCCACCACGTCGGTGGTGACGCCCTGCATCACCTTGAACTCGAGGCGTGGCGACTGGACAACGGCCAAGTCGTCGTGGGCATGGACATCGATGAAGCCGGGGGTGACCACCAGGCCCGACGCATCTATCGTTCGGCGGGTACCCTCGCCAAGTTTGCCCACGGAGACAATGCGGGCGCCAGCTATGCCGACATCCGCTCGGGAGCCGGGGCGCCCCCTTCCGTCAACCACTGTGCCCCCGACTATCGCCAGGTCCAGGCCAGGCTTGCCCTCAGACATGCTTCAGCCTACTTTCACTCTATCCTCATGATGTTCCGACCGCTCTCAGGCGCCGTGCCCCAGGATGTGGAAGGCCGTCCGCGTGGCGAACGCCATAATACTGATCTGCGGGTTCACCCCCAGACAGGAGGGGAAGATGCTAGCGTCCGCTATGTACAGCCCACGCACCCCGTGTGCCTCTCCCCAAGGTCCCACCACGCTGGACGCAGGATCCCGCCCCATACGGCACGTGCCCATGGGATGGAACCCTACCGGGCTCAACCGCCCGGACGCGATGGACATCCGCTTGAGAGCTTCCAATCCTCCTCGCTCTGTAATGGGACTCAACCCGCGGACCCCAGTGAACACCGCCGTAGCTCCGGCCGCCAGGAACACCTCGGTGGCCAGAGCGATGCCGTGCTTCAGACGCTGAGCATCCTGCCGGTTCAGGCTGTATAGCACAATAGGGCTGGACCACCAGCCGCGGCCCCAACCCCGCAGCACTCTCCCCTTCGACGAATCCGACACGAATAGCCCCACCGAGGCCAGGTGCTTATAGCGGCCGAGGGCCTCCTTCAATTTGGGCCCCACCTCCGGCACGAGGGCCGCTCCCACCCCCGGCAGCAGCGACGTCACCTCCAGCAACACCCCCTGTGACTCCTGCAGATCATCCACGTAGTACGACTGGAGCGTGCCCCGCCACCCATATACCTCCTCCTCGAACATCGCCGACACCCCGACGGCTGGATGCACTCGAAGATTCCTCCCTACCTGACCGCTCTCCAGAGCCAGACCGTTGGCCATCAGAAGTGCCGGCGTGTGGATCGCCCCTGCCGCTAGCACCACCATGGGCGCCCGCACCCTCAACCGCCCCCGCACCTCCTCCGTCGCCCCATCCAGGATCTCCGCCTCCACCCCCTGAACCCGTCCCCGTTCCACCAGGACCCGGCGGGCCCGGCAGCGTGCATAAATCGTCGCTCCTGCCCGGGCTGCCCGCGGCAGGTACGAAAGATGCATCGCCTGCTTGGCATCGCTCGGACACCCGAAAGAGCATACCCCGCAGCCGCGACAGCTATCGATGTTGCGCAGCAGCGGCTGGCCGTTGTAACCTAGCGCCTTCACGCCCCGGTCGAACACTCGCGCGTTATTGCCGATGATCTCCCACGGCACCGGTCGCACCGAGATCGTTTCCTCCACCCGCTGGAAAAGCGGCGTCATCGTGTCCAGGTCTATCCCCTCCAGGCCCCAGTCCCTCTCCCACTTCAGCAGCACCTTCTCCGGCGTCCGGAAGCAGGTGCCCGAATTCACCACAGTGGTGCCACCAATCGCTTTGCCCAGCGGTATCGGTACCGCCGGCTCGCCCCAGGCCAACGTCAGGCCTGATTCGCGGTACAGCTTCTGAATCTGCTCCCACAGCGTCCCTTCGGCGTAATCCTCCCGCCGGAAGTACGCCCCCTCCTCGATCACCACCACGGACATGCCGCCCTCCGCCAGTTCCTTCGCGACCACGCCGCCACCAGCCCCCGACCCCACGACACAGGCGTCGGCCTGCACCTCCACGTTCCCGTGAATCGAAGGGTATGAGATCGGCTCCAGGCGCGGCCCCTCGCCGGGTGGCGACGGGTCCAGGCAGGAGCGGCTAAAACCGATGGCCTGCTCCACCCGCCGGTCGCCGCAGAAAGCAGAGAGGCACAGCGTCTTGAGCCAGAAGCAGAGCAGCCGACGCGGGGGGAAGCGGCTCTCGTGGCTCTGGGCTAGGTACTCCTCGCGCTCTCGCAGGCCCAGCCGACTGAACCGCCTCCGGTAGCGGGACAAGAACGGCAGATAGTCCCACATCCTCAGCCCCAGCCGCAAGGCCACTTGGAAGCGGCGCGGCAACCGCGCCACGTGCCCCTCCACCGCCGACGCCGTGTCCACGTCGGCGGCGCCCAGAGGCACGGCCCCGCCCGGCGGCAGCAGCGTCTCAGCGAAACGCCTCAACGTCCGCTTCTCTCCTCGCGCCAGGGTGCCCATGTCGACGCCAATATGCGTCCCCTCCACCCATCGTGTCAAACCGCCGACCCGCTTGACATCGCCGCTGGCCTGGCCCATGATGCGGGCGGTCAGATGGCTACGACCAAGCCCAGCGGCCTGCGATTCTCGGAATCCCTCTCCGGCTACCTCGGCCGGGGTGACGACCACTGGGCCGCCTATGAGGCCGGCCACGCTGCCAACCTGCATGCCCGCTTCTGGATCACGGTTCAGATCCCGGACATGCAGGCCTTCATGGGCGACCCGGAACACGAAGCGCCCCTCAGCGGTCGGCTGACCGTGGCCGGCATGGGTTATTCCCTCCCCGTCGAGGACGGCCGCATCCACCTCTTCTGCTCTCGCGGCGAGGGAAAGCACATCCTTTACTACCTGCCCTTCCACCATGGCGACCAGCGCTTCCTCCTGCGGGGCGAAAAACGCCTCAGCAGACGCAAAGGCCTGGAGGCCTGGCGGCAGATGACCACCCTCTTTGCGGAGGTGCTACAGCAGCCCGACGGCGAGGAGGCTCTCCTCTATCGGGGCGTCTTGCGCATTAGCCTGCCTCAGGTCTTATTGCAGGCTGTCTCCTTCCGTCCCCTGGGCACTGTCAACCCCGTGCGGTTCCTCGCCGATTACCTCCGCTTCCTGCGCTTCTCCTCCCGCGAAATGCGCCGCTAGCCCCATCGCGATCTTTGCTCTCCCCGAAGTCGAATCGCCCGGGAAGGCCGGCCACCGTGCCTGGACCGGCCGGGGGCTGATTTAGTCGAAGGCAAAGGCAGCTACTGTTCGCTGTCCTCAGCGGGGCGCCAGAAGAGCCAACGGTTTATGGAGGCGTCGGCGCAGGTCTGGGCGCATCCTTGACGTCTGTGCTAACATTTGTTGGAGTTGGGTGACGCTGGTAATCACTAATGGGGGCTAGGGCGTGAGCGACGCGACGGATGCCTCGTCCCCGCCGCTAGCCGCCGGGGCTGCACGCCTCCGGGACGGCGGCGGGGGAGACTCCGACGGTTTCATCATCGGTCTCGACGTGGGCTCCACTACCGTCAAGGCGGTGGTGCTGGAGCCTGGCAGCAGGGAGATCCTGTGGGCCGACTACCAGTTTCACAAGACCCGTCAGCCCGAGAAGGTCCTTGAACTGCTCAAGGCCATAGAGGGGCAATTTCCCCTGCCCTCTAACAAGTTCCGCATCTTCGCCACCGGCAGCGGCGGGGCGGCTATTGCCCCCTATGTTGGGGCCAGATTCGTGCAGGAGGTGAATGCTGTCTCCCTGGCCGCCGAGGCCCTCCAGCCCGACGTGGGCTCCGTCATCGAGCTGGGAGGGCAGGACGCCAAGATCATCATCTGGCTGCTGGACCCCAAGACTGGCCGCAAGCGCAAGCTGGCCACGATGAACGATAAGTGCGCTGGCGGCACGGGCGCTGTCATCGACCGCATCAGCGCCAAGCTCCAACTGAGCCCGGCCCAGTTGCAGGAGTTGCGCTACGCCAATGCCAGGCTGCATCCCATAGCTGGCAAGTGCGGTGTCTTCGCCGAGACCGACATCAACAGCCTCCAGAAGCAAGGCGTTTCCTCTCAAGAGCTCATGGTCTCCCTTTTGGAAGCCATCGTTCAGCAGAACCTCAGCGTCCTCACCCGCGGCAACACCCTCCGCCCCAAGGTGCTCCTTTTGGGTGGTCCCAACACCTTCGTTCCCTGCCTCCAGGAGGCATGGCGACAGCACATCCCCAGGATGTGGCAGGAGCGAGGGCTGTCCCTACCCCAGGATGCCAGCTCTGAGGAGCTCATCGTGGTGCCGGAGAATTCTCTCTACTATGCCGCCCTGGGCGCGGCCCTCTACGGCCACCAGGAGGAGGAGAGCCAAGCAGGAACCTACGCGGGCACGGCGGCCCTGGAGGAGTACATCGAGGTGGGCCGTCGCAAGGCGAAGGAGACCACCGGCCAGAGAGGGTTCTTTACCGGCGAGGGGGAGATGGCGGAGTTCCGCCGCCTGTACGCCACCAAGCCGTTCACGCCCCCTACCTTCTCTCCCGGCCAGGTGGTGGAGGCCTACATGGGTGTGGACGGCGGCTCTACCTCCACCAAGGCCGTGCTCACCGACGGCGAGGGGCGCCTGCTGGCCAAGGCCTACCAGCTCTGCAAGGGCAATCCCCTTCAGGATGCCAAGGAGGTGCTGGGGCAGCTGCGGCAGCAGGTGGAGGGCCAGGGCGCTCGCTTGCGCATCCGCGGGGTGGGCACCACCGGCTACGCCAAGGACATCCTCAAGGAGGCTCTGGGGGCCGACGTGGCCATACCGGAGACGGTGGCCCACGCCCAATCGGCGTTGCGCTACTATCCCGATGTGGACGTCATCGCCGACGTAGGCGGTCAGGATATCAAGGTCATCATTATGAAGCGGGGCAAGGTCAAGGACTTCAAGCTCAATACCCAGTGCTCCGCTGGCAACGGCTACTTCCTCCAGAGCACCGCTGCGCGCTTCGGTTACGACATCACTCAATATGCCGAGGCGGCCCTCCGCGCCCAGCGGGCTCCTACTTTCCACTACGGCTGCGCCGTCTTTCTGGAGCAGGACATCTCCCACTTTCAGCAACTGGGCTGGCAGCCCAGCGAGATCATGGCCGGGCTGGCCATGGTTCTGCCCAAGAACGTCTGGCTGTACGTGGTGCAGGAGACGAACCTAGCCCGCTTCGGCCGCATCTTCCTCTTGCAGGGAGGAACCCACTACAACCAGGCCGTAGTCAAGGCACAGTGCGACTTCATCAGCGCCCGCGTTCCCCAGGCTCAGATCCATGTCCACCCCCACGCCGGCGAGAGCGGCGCCCTCGGCGTTGCCCTGGAGGCCATCCGCGTCATGGATGGCAGGGAGAGTTCCTTCATCGGCTTCGACCGAGTGGAGAGGCTTACTTTCACGACCACCCGCGATGAGTCCACTCGCTGCGTTTTCTGCAAGAACAAGTGCCTGCGCACATTTGTGGACATCCAGACCTCTCCCAGCCAGACCACTCGCTTCATCGCCGCCACCTGTGAGCGAGGGATGGTCGAGAGCATCGAGGAGGTAAGGGCCTTCAACGCCCGCGAGGCTGTGGTCAAGAAGGCCAACCCCAACTTTGTAGAGATCTCCACCCGAGAGGCCTTCCGTAGCTACCACCCGCCGCAGGTGACCTCTACCAGCGACGGCGCCCGAGTCTCTCTGTGGAGGCTGGTGGCCGGTGGCGGCGCCGCTCGGATGCGCCGGCAGCGGGAGGGCCTGCGCATCGGCATACCGCGGGTGCTGAGCATGTATTCCTATGCCCCCTTCTTCAGCGCCTACCTGGAGAGCCTGGGGGTGAAGCCCCAACACATCGTCTGGTCTGACTACACGGACGACCAGATGTACCGCGAGGGCTCCCGCCGCGGTTCCATCGACCCCTGCTTCCCGACCAAGGTGGCCGTCTCCCACGTCCATAACCTTGTGTACAAGAAGCGAGTGGATGCCATCTTCTTCCCCGTGATCATGAATGTACCTACGGAGATATATGACTGCCAGGCCAGTTGGAGCTGCCCCACGGTGCAGGGCATCCCCGAAGTGGTAAAAGCCGCTTTCACTACCGAAAGAGATGCCTTCGCTGAGAGGGGCATCAGCTACTATGACCCTGTCCTGCACATGGCCGAGCCTCATCTCTTCGAGAGACAGATGTACCTCTTTTTCCGCAGGCTTCTGGGGGTGAGCCGCGAGGAGAGTAGGAGAGCCATGGAGCAGGGCTATCGGGCCCTGAACACCTTCCTGAGCGGCGTAAGGCGGCGGGCGCGAGAGGTTCTGGAGCAACTGGAACGGGAGGGGCGCGTGGGAGTGGTGCTTCTGAGCCGGCCCTATCACAACGACCCTGGCATCCATCACGAGATCCCGGCCCAGATTCAGAAGCTGGGCTACCCCGTCTTCACCATCGACTCTCTCCCCACCGATGCCGATATCCTGGACCGCCTGTTCGGTGAGGAGATACGGCGGGGCGATATGGCGGACCCTCTGGATATCCATGATGCCTGGAAGCACTCCTTCAGCGAGACCACCAGCCGCAAGGTATGGGGGGCCAAGTACGTGGCCCGTCACCCCAACCTGGTAGGGATCGACATCTCCAGCTTCAAGTGTGGCCTGGACTCCCCTATCTACCACGTTATCGAGGGTGCCCTGGAGGCCGCCGATACGCCTTACTTTACTTTCCACGACCTGGACGAGAACCGGCCGGTAGGCTCCATCAAGCTGCGGGTGGAGACCATCGGCTATTTCCTGCGCCGCCACCACGAGGAGATGTGCCGGCGCAAGGAACTGGCCGAGGAGGTGGAGCAGCGGGTGGCGGCCTACAGGGAGCGGCTGCGGCGAGAGCTTTTGCCCACGGGAGGCTAGTCATGTCCACGACTCCGTCTACCGATGAGCAGCTTGAGGCCAGGGTAGAAGCCTACCGGCGGACCCTGCGCCAGGAGATAGGGCTGGAACAGCACGAGGTGCGGCACTTCAAGCGCCCCTACGAGCGCCCCTTTCCCCTGGTCGAGCAGGCGACCACCACCATCGTCTATTGCGGCCTCACCACAACCCACGAGGAGATCACCCTCGGTGTGCTGGAGAGGCTGGGGTACAGGGCGCAGCGGCTGCCCATCCCCGATCATCAGGCCCTGGCCATCGGCAAGGAATTCTGCAACCGCGCCCAGTGCAACCCCACCTACTACACCGTGGGCAACCTCTTGAAGTTCCTCTTTGAGCTACGCCGCCAGGGCCTACCGGACGAGGAGATTGAGAACTCCTATGCTCTGTTCTGGGGCGCCGACTGCGGCCCCTGCCGCATGGGCATGTACGAGGCCGACCTGCGTAAGGCCCTGAAGGGGGCTGGCTTCCCCAACTTCCGCATCGTCAACCTGGACATCGCCCACGGCCTAGACATCCACCAGGAATCGGTGGGCTTCCAGATGCCCCCCATAGCCTTCCTGCATCTGGCCAAGGCCGCTATGGCCGCCGACGCCATTAACGACCTGGCCTGCCAGATACGGCCCTATGAACTGAACCCGGGGAAGACCGATGCGGTGCTGGAAGAGGCTCGCCAGAGCCTGCGGGCCGCCATCAGGGACGGCTCCTCCATCGTGGCCGCCCTGCGCCGCATCAAGAAGAAGTTCAGCCAGATCGGGGTGGACTACTTGCGGGTCAAGCCCAGGGTGAAGGTCACCGGCGAGTTCTTCCTGAAGCACTCCGAGGGCGATTCCAACCATAAGCTGATGCGCTGGCTGGAGGAAGAGGGCGCGGAGGTGATGCTGGACCTGGTGGGGGCCTGGTTTGAGTACATGATCTGGCTCAATGAGCTCAAGGTCAAGGACCGCCTTTGGGTCAAGCCCGACAAGCAGGGGATGGAGGGAGCGAATCCCTGGCTGGTATGGGCGGGACTGCGCCTGGGCAAGGCCGCCTACGAGGCCCTCTACACCTTCTATCGCTCCCTGCTGAACTTCAAGCCGCAGGCCCTTCCCCCCATGGGCCGGCTGGACAGGTATTCGGAGGGCTACTACGAGAAGCGCCTGATCGCCGGCGAAGGGCATCTGGAGGTCACCAAGCACATCTGGATGACCCTTCACGCCAAGGCCCACATGATGATCACCGTCAAGCCCTTCGGCTGCATGCCCAGCACCATCAGCGACGGCGTCCAGGCCAAGGTGGTCACCGACCTGGCCGATGCCATCTTTGTGCCCATCGAGACCACCGGCGACGGCGAGGTGCTGGTGAAAAGCCGTGTGCAGATGAAGCTCCAGGAGGCTAAGGAGAAGACCCGCGAGGAGATGGAGCGGGTCCTAGGCGGCTACGGCGTCACTCTCGAGGAGGTACGCGCCTTCGCCCGCAAGCACCCTGAGCTCTCCAACGCCATGCGTCGCTTGCCCCACCAGCCTGGCCTGGTGAGCACCGCCGCTAACTTCGCCGCCGACATAGCCCGGCGCATGGGCCACCGGCAAGGCCATATCGCTGGTTGGCCAAAAGCTCGCCGTGGAGCGAGCTAGGTAGGGGCCGCCGCCCGACTCTTCCTTGGAGGGTATCCGCCGCCGACCTGGAGGGCCGGGTGGGATTCGAACCCACGGCTCCTGGATGTCCCTACATGGCACAGACTGAGGGCTAATTGCCAAGGCCTCAGATTCAAGAATCGGGGTGAAATCAGGGCGGGATAGAACCGTGCGAGCCGGACAAGCGCGTGACCTCCGGAGATGTCCTGGTTTTCCGAGGTCCGAATCATGTCGAGAGCCAGATTGATTTCCTTAGCCTCAGCATCCTCCAGGATGAAGTCGATAATGACGGACACATGAGGTTCGTCCTTGTGGGGCGTGTTAAAATTGGGGCACTAACGAGGCCTGGAACCGTCCGATTGCGGGCGGACGGCCGAGGGAGGACCACATGACAGCGCTAATCGCTATCGCGGTCGTCGTCGGTATCATCGTGATCATCGGGCTCGTGCTGGCGGGCATGTACAACGGGCTCATCCGAGCACGGGTCCGGACACGCGAGGCCTGGTCGGGCATCGACATCCAGCTGAAGCGACGCGCCAACCTGATCCCCAACCTTGTCGAGACGGTTAGAGGCTACGCCGCCCACGAGCGTCAGACCTTCGAGAACGTGACCCGTGCTCGGGCGATGCTGCAGCAGGCGGGAACGGCAGCGGAGGCGGCGCAGGCCAACAACTTTCTCACTCAAACGCTGCGTTCCCTGTTCGCCGTGGCGGAGGCCTACCCCGAACTAAAGGCGAACCAGAACTTCCTGGACCTGCAGAACGAGCTCTCGGACATCGAGGAGAAGATCGCCTACGCCCGCCAGTTCTACAACCGCAACGTCTCGGTCTACAACACCCGCATCCAGACGGTTCCCAACGTAGTAATAGCCAACATGTTCGGCTTCCAGCGGTTTGAGTTCTTCGAGGCGCCGGAGGAAGCGCGGGAGGTTCCGGAGGTCAGCTTCGCACCGCCGCCTGCCGCGCCCGCTACGCCACCGACGCCCGCTGAGCCGCCGCCGACCAGCCCATCCGCACCGCCTGAACCTCCAGCTTCGCCGAGCGAGAAATAGCGAGTTCCCACGTTGGCTGATACCGAACAGCCCGTCCTCATCTACGACCGCGTCGACCGCAACCGCAGGAACACATTCCTGCTGCTGTTCGTCTTCGTAGCGCTACTGGCAGGGGCATCTATCGCCATGGGAATCGTCCTGGGGCTGCCGTATCCCTTCGCCCCTCTGCTTATCATCCCCTTCCTGATCATCGCCCTGATAACCTACTACCGCTCACCGCAGGTGGCGCTGGCCATCTCCCAGGCACGCGAAGTCACGAAGGCTGACGAGCCAGAGCTGCACCGCACGGTGGAGAACCTGTGCATCGGCGCTGGCCTGCCGATGCCCAAGGTGTACGTCATCGAGGACGGCTCCCCCAACGCCTTCGCCACCGGCCGCGACCCCGACCATGCGGCCATCGCCGTCACCCGCGGCCTCCTCCAGAAGCTTGACAAACTGGAGCTGGAGGGGGTCATCGCCCATGAGCTCTCCCACATCGGCAACTACGATATCCGGGTGATGACCATCGTCGTGGTTCTGGTGGGCCTGACGGCGCTGATGGCCGACTTTGCCCTGCGCCTCACCTTCTTCGGTGCCGGACGCCGGTCCAGCAACCGTGGGCGCGGTGGCGGCGCCGGGGTGGCGATCATCTACGCCATCGCCCTGGCGGCCATCATCCTCACCCCTATCGCTGCCCAGATCATTCGCTTCGCCATCTCCCGCCAGAGGGAGTTCCTGGCCGACGCCTCCGCGGCGCTCCTTACCCGCTATCCGGAGGGCCTGGCCCGTGCTTTGGAGAAGATATCCGACGACCCGGACCCGCTGGAGGTGGCCAACAAGGCGACGGCCCACCTGTACATCAACAATCCCCTCCGCGAGCACAAGAGCTTGCTGAACAACCTCTTCTCCACGCACCCACCTATGGAGGAGCGGGTCCAGCTGTTGCGGGGGATGGCGTAAACCAGCAGCGGCTCGGCGACTTCGGGAACCTTGAGCTTCTCTAGGGCAGCAACGGCGCCACGGTGGAGGCGTTGGATGTTGAGACTTACAAATTCCTGCCTAAAGTCGTTTTGGGCTATTCTACGACGAACACCTCGCCCTGTACGGGTCCTAGGTCTAACGAAAAGCCCCCCTTATCGGAGATCTGGATACTTTTTGCCTTCTCCCGATGGGTGGAAAAGATCAGTTGCGGTGATTTCCCCGCGAGCTGTGGCAACCGAATGGTGTCACGGACAGGCTCTCGGCCAAAATTAAGGGCGGTGATGATCCAGCCAAGATCTTCGGGACGCTCGAAAAGCATCACCACAACACCCTGCTTGTCAACCTCCGGCACCGATATGAGCTTCGAGAATGCTATCAAGCTTTCTTTCCGTGCTCGAAGCATTCGCCTTAGTTGCGATGCAAATGAGCTGGGATCACGTAGCTGCTCGGGGAGGCTGCCATAGATGGCCACGGCCCGGGGCAGGCCGCTGCGCGAGGCGTTGGCACCTGGATTCACTCCCATGAGGTCGAAGGCACCGCGGTTCATCCAGCGGTAATCGCGGTCATCCAGCCACGAGCCCAAGTCGTCCGGCTGGACCAGAAGGGCGCCCATCAGATCCCATCCCGAGAGCGCAAACACGCCAGGCTGCATGGCGTTGAAGACCGCCGCCAAGAGGTGCAACTGCTGAACCTCAGATTTCTGGGAAGGGGTCATATTGTAGGGATCTGGGATCTCCAATGCCGCCGCAGCAAAACCGGCCAGCGTTCCGCAGAACCCGAGATTGCTGAACTCCCGCATACATGAAGCTTTGCTTCCGATGATCTTGTCCTTCGCCCGCTCGTACATACCATCGTAGATTGCCCTGCCAGTCATTTCCTCTCCGTTAACGGAGAATTTCGCATGTCCATGTTTGCGCAGATGGGTGAGATCAAACATGAGCTCGTCATGGTTTTGCAGAGCATGAACGAGTATGCCTAGATCGAGTCTTTCCTTCTGTATCAACCGTAGCATCAGACGTAGTGGGCCAGCATCCCCTACCGCCATGGCATACAGGTAGGCAGTCCGGGTGAAGAAATCGTAACTGAGATCGGGCCCCCAGGTGGTGAATCTCTTGAGATTCTCCAGGGGTTGGTTCAGCTCTTGAAACGAGTAGCCCCCAAGTTTCCGAATCATCATCGCGACTAAGTTGGAACCTCCCTCAGCCAGTGGATGCCCCTCGATCCAGGACTTATCCAGGCCAGGTCTAGTCTCTATGCCAAGGAGTGGGCTGGCATCAAGCCGAAGTCCTGACGCGCCCAGTACATGCAAGGCGTGCACGACGTCAGCCATGACGATCCGCTGCGCATTGAGAGTGGGGTCCAACCAGTTCAAGGACGGTTGCCCGTCTTTGAAGACGTGGAGATAGACCCACCGCCGCTGGCGGCCGTCTACCCCGGTAACAGTATCGGTAGCACTCCAGTTGGTATCTTTGATGCCCGGATCGTGAAATACTATGCACTCCGTTGGTCCGGGAATGTACCCTTTGTCCTCTAAGAGCTGGACGGTCTCCAGACTGAGGTTAACGCTGTCC
>JAUWYP010000011.1 GCA_030615765.1 Dehalococcoidia bacterium
CCTCAGCCGCTGCGCTTCCAGGTCCAGGTCGGCCAGGTCCAGGTCCACCAGCTCCGTCCGCCGCACTCCCGTGTCCAGCAGGATTAATATCATCGCCCGGTTGCGACTGCCCCAGTAGAACCGCGTGTCGCAGTAGGCCAACAGCCTTTCTATCTCCTCCGCCGTGTAGGGCTGCACGATCTTCTGGGGCAATCGAATGTTCTTGATCTGAGCGAAGGGGCTCTCCTCTATGTACCCCATCCGCTTCAGCCAGGAGAATAGGAACCGCACCTCCCGATGACGACGGTGGCGCGTCTCCAGGCTCGCTCCGTTGCTGCCGATGCGACCCAGGTAGGCATAGATGTGGGCCGGGGTGACGGCTCGAACGCCCTCCGGGAAGCCCTCCTCCCGAGCGATGCGCTCGAAAAGGGTCAGGGTCTCCCGGTAGGCGGTGATAGTGTTCGGCGACTTGCCCTCCACCTGGCAGCGCAGGAGATAGAGGTCGATCAGGCTCGCCAGATCTTGCTGCTGCTCGACTGCCGTTAAGGTGGTCATTTTCTCTCACCTGGTGCAACGTACGTTGCGTACGTACATGGACGCTCTCTTCGGTCAGGAAGTCAAGTCGACACGGGGCGAATCTGGCAGATGTTTGGGGGAAATCGACGTATTGGCGGGCTCGCAGGACAATCAGGGCCTCAAACGCCAAAAAGGGGCCAGCCACCAGGCCTGGGCTGGCCGGGTGGCTGGTTTGAGCGAGCACAGAGGCAGCTACTGCTCGCTGTCCTCAGTGGGGCGCCAGAAGAGCCAACCGTTTGTGGGGTGGCCGGTAACGGCTTTGGCGGCGGCGCTGAGGGAGGCGAAGAGCTGGTCGCCGCACTCGACGGCCCTCCCGGCGGGGCGGTCTTTGGCCTCCACGATGACAGCGGTGTAGGGCTGCCCCTTGGATCTGCCCGTGAGAGTGGTGCCCACAGGCGGGAGTTGGCGGGCGATCTTCTTGCGCTGACGCTTGCTGGTCATGATGCACCTCCTTTCCCAAGCTATGAGGCTGCTCTGCCGATAGGACGGCGTCTTTCGATGCCGTCGACAGACACACATCACTCGAACGGGGAAGGAAGTCAAGTTTTGGCGCGACAGTAGGTGCCTAGACGCGATGCGCGTCGGCTAGGAGGACGCGTCCGAAATGGCCTGGGCGAATACTGCCGTCAAATGACGGCCCTGAACCGGGTACCAGCAACGCCCTTATAAGCAGAGGTAATGGAAGGTGATAGAATTGGGCACCCGCGGCTGCCAGGCTTATGCTCAGGAAGCGGCGCGGCGGATCCAATTCATCGTGTGGATCGTGTCCTTGCTGCCGCCGAGTTCGAGCAGGGCTCGTATGGCGCTGCGGGGCAGGAATAGGCAGCGAGTAGGGGCGCCTGGGGGCTCGAGCTCCTGCCAGACCTCGCGGCTGCGATCAGGATGGGGCTGCATCGCCAGTTATCCCGCAGCCTGCTCGGAGGTGAGCACATGGGCGCTGATTGGTGGGCACGTGGCCGAGGCATGCGCGGAATTGTGCTAGGTGCCGGTGGCAGCCTAGGGTACTTCGCCGACACACCGACCTCCCCCTCCCCTACCGTCTTCGAAGTACACGCCGCCGCTTTACGGCTGGGTCGTAGTCACCTCGATGAAGGTGTCATCGAAGACGTGCAGGGCCTGGAAGCGCGGCGGGAGGTCCTCGTACGGGATGATGAACCGGAGAGCATTGACACCCGGAGCCACGCCGACATTCGGCATGTCGTTTCGGTACCACATCTCGGCGCTCACCGTTACCGTGTCGTTCTCCCGGTTCTGTGTTGCCTGGCAGTCGCCGCGGCGGCACTCAACGACCAGTCTGTCGCCCTGCCAGACCGTGCTGAAGCGGACCGATACGTTCGCCGCAGAGTTTGCCTCGACCCAGACCTTGAACTGCTGAAAACCCCTGTCCGCGGCGTTGATGTGGTCTCTCACAATGACCTCGAAGTGGAAGTGCAGCCTGTACCAGAGGTCCGGCCCCTGTGAAGCGCCCGGTGGGAGCGCGTACAAAACCGGATCGGAATACCGGCGAGAGATGGGCGGGCGCTCGAGCTCGACCACTGTGCCGCTGCTCCTGTCCAGCCATACGTCTGAATACCCCAGGTCGCGGAGAGTCCAAGTGCCGAGCGAATCGATGAGGACAGGCGGGGTAGCGTTTGGATCACGTAGCGAGGGCGTTGGCCGCGGGATGGTGGCGGGGGGCGCGGCAGGGGCAGGCGTCTGCAGGCTCAGCCTCTTCTCGCCCTTGAAGGGTTCACCGGAGCCGGTGAGAGCATAAACGTAGCTGTTGCCCTCCTCGCAGCCGCTCTCGTATGCGAGGTCGAGACAGACAGCGGCGTATATGACTCCGCCTGCTGGCGTCGGCAGGATCGCTCCATCCCCTTGCTTCTGGGTCTGTAGGTCGAACTGCCACAGCTGCTCGCCGGTCTCCGCCTTGAGCGCGTAAAGCGAGCGGCCGCCGACATAGAGCACGTCGTCGACAACTGCCGGCTGGCTCAGCGTGTCGTCACCCGTCTGGATCGTCCAGCGCACGGCTCCTGTAGCGGTGTCCAACGCGGAGAGCAGACGCGAGTCCATTGTTCCTGCGAAGTATGCCAGGCCGTTCGCGACGGTCGGAGGCGGCACGGGGTCGTTGCCGGCACGCGCGTGCCAGATCTCCTCCCCCTTTGCCGCGTCTATCGCGTAGAGGAAGTCAATGTTGCTGAGGAAGACTCTGCCATCCGCTACGGCGGGCGATGACGCATACGTGTACTTGCTCTTCTTGAAGTGCCACCGCTCCTGGCTGGTCTTCGCGTCTAGCGCCCACGTGTGCGGGTCGCCGTCCACGTATACGACGCCGTCGACCACTGCCGCCGGGCCGGCGTCGCGCTCCGCCACCTGGAAGCGCCAGCGCTCATTTCCGCTTGAAGCGTCAAGGGCGTAAATGTTGCCGTCCCCGCTACCCACGTAGAGCACGCCTTCCACAGCGACGGGGCTGGAGAAGTAGTTCCCGGCCTTGATAGCGAGACGCCAGCGTTCACTCCCGTCGGCGGCATCGAGGGCGTAGAGGTTCTCGGCACCGTTCACGTAGACAAGGCCATCCGCCACTGCCAGCGTCGACGGCATCCACCGCTCGATCTGCGTCTGCCAGCGCTCCTTGCCTGTCTTTGCATCCAACGCAGTGACCCAGCCGCCCTCGTAGCTCACCGCATACACTGTTCCGGCGACCAGCACAACTGGGGACAGGCCTCCGCCGGGCACCTGAGTCTTCCAGAGCACCTCCGGCGCTCCGTCGAGCGTGGGGCCGGGATGGACTCCATTGCGCGCCGCGTTGCCGCCCCACACTGAGACGTCGCTCTTGCCGACGCTGGGTTCGCCGCTGCCGCAGGACAGCGCCGCCAGTACAAGGGCGACCAGCGGCAATATCAGCCATCCCTTTCGCACGATAGTCCCCCCCTCTTCGCGCTGCTCCCAGCCCTCGCCTGCTGTAGGAATAGGCCCTTTGCGCACAGTGTAACACTCGAGGAATGAACCGCAAAGCACATGCAGTCGCCGCTTTGCCCTTAGGCTGGCGGTAGCGGCTTGACCTGTTTTCTTGCCAGCCCTCGCGGCTGCGAGTAGGATGGGGGCAGCCAACTCTAGGTCAGGAGATCCGCCATGCGCAACCCCAGGAGGAAACTTGCGCTCTTGTCTCTGGCAGGCATGCTTGCTCTGGGACTAGTGGCCGTGGTCTGGGCCATAGGAACGGGCGCACCCTCTGAGGCGCAGGGGGGCGCTATGCACAACTGCCCTCAGCTGGGCCAGTGGGCCATATCGGTGTGGAGCGGCGATGACGGCACCGGGGCAGAACAGGCTTTCGCCACCTGCGACGCTGGGGCGATAGCCGCCGTCTACTACCTCGTCCCGGAGGACCAGTCGTGGCAGCGCTGGTTTGCCGGTCGCCCGCTTGTGAGCACCCTAGAAACGCTTAACGATATGCAGGGGGTCATCGCCCTGGGGGCCGTGGGCGCCCCGCCGCCTAGCCCTACCCCGACGCCCACAGCCATGCCCACACCGACACCTTCGCCTACGCCCACGCCTACACCCACACCTACCCCGACGCCAACGCCTACGCCGACGCCTACGCCGACGCCCACACCAACTCCCACGCCAACGTCCAGCCCACACTGGGGCGGTATGTACAATTGCCCCCAGCCGGGCAAGTGGGCTATATCGGTGTGGGGTGGCCCGGACGACACGCACACCCGTCAAGCCGTGGAGACCTGCGAGCCTGCCGCCGTCGACTTCGCCTATTACCTCGATCCAACCACCAACAGCTGGCCGGCCTACTTCGCCGGTCGGCCGGAGATCAGCGGCTTGCTGACGCTGGACAACAAGCAGGCCGTCATCGCCCACGCGGCGACGGGCGCCGCAGGCGGATTCTCCGTCTCCAACCACAGTGACTATCGCAATTCATGGCTGCATGTCGTTGGGGAGGTCAAGAACGATAACGTCTTCGATGCCGAATCAGTCTGGATCGATGCGACGTTCTTCGATGAGGCGGACAACATGGCGGCAACGGCGTTCGCCTACTCGTGTCTCCACGTGTTGCCCGCTGGCGGCGACTCGCCGTTCCACATCTATCTGATCGATCCGCCTGCGAACATCGCGAGATATACCTTGCAGGTGTACGGCCGGCCCGCCGACGAGCCGCCACCTTCCGGTCTCGACGTATCTGTTACGTCGGTCGATCCCCACTTCGACCATCTGTACTACGTATCCGGTTTCGTGACGAACAACTCGAGCGAGACCTATGGTCCCATCAAGATCTGTGAGGCGCTATACAATGCACCTGGCGACATCATCCGCGCCGGCTCCACCTATGCGTTCCCGACCGCCCTCGGACCTCGGCAGTCGGCCACGTTTCATTTCCACGAGTCCATCGACTCCACGCCGGTAGCCAGTTACAGGGTCTGGCTCGGTGGTAGAATGGCCCCGTAATGACCCATGCGTCCGCTGTCCGCCAGCGCCTGGAGGAGCGCGAAAGGCTTCTCTCGCCCTTCGCCGCTGACCTGCCCCCATGAACGGTACCACCCATTATGTTAGTCCTGCCATGGCCTCTTGGAGGAGCGTAGAGGAGGCTGATGGCCATGGCAGCATCGCTTCCGGCGCCGGCGGCTCGTACCCGAGCGAGCTGTGGAAACGAACGGCATTGTAGTGCCGTCTCCACTGCTCGCACAGCACCTTCGCCTCCAGCACCGTATCGAACACCTCCACGTTCAGCAGTTCATCCCGCAGCCTGCCGTTGAACGACTCGATGTAGCCGTTCTCCCACGGGCTGCCAGGCTCGATGGGCAGCCAGTCAAACCATGGGTCATCGCTCTAGCTAGGGGCGTCGGACTGGGGTCATCCAACCAAGATTCGGCGAAACTTGCCCGTAGGGCTCGGCTCATCTTCGTCCCTCAAGCCGAATACCTGGGCCTCTGGTTCAGTCACCCTCATACGACCGCAACGAGGCGGCGATGTGCCTCACAATGGCCTCATCGTTGTACGGGTGCTTAGCTTTGAGAACGAGCGTCGGGAAAGGCGGCGGTGTACGCCCCGTTGAAGGGGTAGTCCCGGGAATCACGGGCACCGGCGTCGCCAGTTCGCCAGGCGCGACGTGATCCTGCACCTCAAATTGCACCACCGTGTCCTCGAAATACACATGCGCGCCTAGCGCCCCGACGGGACGGCCCAGGCACTGTGCGATCTCGTCCGCGGTCATAGGCGGGATATAGATAAGGCTATCCAGATGTGCTCTGAAGAGGTGAATGTCCGCACCGTTCGCCCTTTTGTATACCTCTTCCTCCACGCACGGATGCTGCCACCAGTTTATCGGACCTCCTGCCGGGACCGTCGACGGGTCATAGCCCTCGAACTGGGCCACGAATTCCTCCCACGTCGGCCGATACCAGACGAACAGATAGATCTCCCCAGGGAGGTAGCCTGGCGCGCTCTTCTGCCCGTAGACGATCGCCAGGCGTGTATGAGGGGAGATCGGCTCATCGCCGTCGTCTATGTATGATGAAATGAAAACCAGATCGTCAGCATCGGGGATCGCCAGCTCTTGGCCAAGCCAATACACCCGCTGAGAGAACTGTTCACATCGCAGGAGCAGCTCCGGGTCGTCAGTCTCGACACACGGATCCGTGGCGGCTTCAAACGTCTGGGTGGGAGGCATCATTGTGGAGGGAAGCTCCTCCTCCCCACCGCCGCACCCTAGGTCAACGTCGATGCCATTCTCGTCAGCGATTGCCTGAAGCTCGAGGCAGGCGTCGTACATCCGCCAGGTGACCGCCTCCAATGCTGGGTCGTCCCTCAGTTCCGCGAACAGCGCTTCCATCTCGGAGGGTGATTCGACATCTCCGAGCTGGTCACTGAAATTGTCCCATAGCGCCAGCGCCTCCGCTAGGCCGATGACGAATTCGTCGTGGGCATCCCGGGCCTCAGCTGGTGGCTGGAGGTTCTTCAGATCGTTGAGGGTTTGTTCAAAGATGTCTACGAGGCCATCGAAGTAATCCCGGCTTGCCTCAATGTCTTGCCCGACTCCCTCCGACCACAGCCTCTCAGCGCGTGTCTGGGCGTCATCGCCGATTCGGTCAAACCGCGGCAAGTACTCGTCGAGCTTTAGCTCCTCCTCACCGCCGCCACAGGCGCTTACCGCCGCCAGGCAGATGGCAAGGACGAAGGCCGTCACTAGGTTCGCTCTCATCACCGTGTCACCTTCGTGCGCGCCGGCCGTGTTTAACCCGTGTCGCCCCTGTCCTAAGTTCTGTACTACGGCCTTGCTCTTCGACCTTGGTAAGCCAGCAACATGCCCCCGCTCCAGTCACAGCTCCCGCAACCACAAATGGCCACCACGGCCACGAGCTACCCGATACAGAGCCCACCCCAGTAGTTGGGGGCCCGGTGGGAACAGGCCCGCCGCTCACAGGTGGCACCTCTGGCGTTGCCTCAGGCACGCCGGGCGGACCAGATATGTTTACGCTAACCAATGGGTACAGGTCAATCCACGTGCCGTCCCAGTCGAAGGGATGCGGATCGCAAGCGTCGCCGATGCCATCGCTGTCGGCGTCGGCGTTGCCTGGGTTGAAGACTAAGGGGCAGTTGTCGGCATGGTTCATGTAGCCGTCGCCGTCGCAGTCCTCCCCGGAGCCAGGCGCATCGAGCCAGCATGGCTCGCCAGGGTCGGGGTCGCAGACGCTGTCGATACCGTCCCCGTCGGGGCCGTTGCCCTCCCTGGGCGACTCGTCCATATTGACGTCCAAGGGGCAGGTATCGAGCTGGTTCTCGTATCCGTCGGCGTCGGCGTCGAGCAGGCTGCTGGCGTAGGTCCAGAAGTCGTAGCTGCCACCGAAGGGCGGATTGCGCAGCACATCGTAGCCTGATTCATCGACTGGCGTATCGAAGTTGTCCCGACTCAGGCCCCAGATCTTCCTGGTGATCTCCAGCGGTGTACAGAAGTCGCTTATGGGCGGGATCGGGACCGCAAGGGGGTTGAGGACGGTCACCGAAGGATAGCCCCAGCCGGGGTCAAAGACAGGGAGGTTGGGCAAGAAGGTGCCGGGCTCGAACAGTAGGAAGTTTATGGGAATGCCCACGTGAACCACATTGGCCTGGCCGTACAGCCGTGCCCAAGGAGTTGTGCCTGGGAACATCAAATTCAGGAAATCGGGGTAGTGGTCCACGGCGTCAGGGAGCCCATTGGCAGGCATGACATCGAGGAACCCGTCGCTCCACGACACCGTGTCTGACGTATCCGTGGATGCGTTTAGCAGCTCGAAGCTCACGCCCACGGAGTTCACGCAGGGCTTGTTCAGAAGGCCCAGCGTGGACTGAGCGTCGAGTGTGCCGACCAGCGCTCCGAGAGGCACGTCAGTCGCAGAGGCTACGAACCACTCGACGGGGGTAAAAGTGACGACCGCTCCGAAATTGTAGTCGGGGGCATCAAGGGAGAAGCGGGTGGTGATGTCAGCACTGGCACCAGCGCTGTAGTCACTGAGGAGCACATCGACGCTGGGGGCGTACGTGCCTCCCGGCGGAGGTGTGGCCGGTGGTGGAGGTGTTGCCGGTGGACTCGACGTCGGGGTCTCCGCCGGCGGCGGCGTCGGAGCCGCGCAGGCTGGCAGGCTCTCGCAGGCGATGCCGTCACCGTCAGCATCCAGCCCGTGTGGATCGCCGGGGTCGACTAGGTCATAAAGAGCCTGGGCTTCCTCTTGGCAGTCGAAGTCTTCACAGTCGCAGTCTAAGTCGTCTGTCGTCGCGCAGGGCGGAAGTTCGGCGTGAACGGTGGCCGTACCCGTCAGGAGCAGGCAAGGGGCGAGCACCGCCACAATCAGCAAGGTCAGGCGCACCATGCTGCACCTCCCACGAAGTTTTGTACCCATCTTACTCGCAGGCGCGAGGGTTGGCAAGGGAGAAAGCTACGGCCACCCCATCGCTACCACGAATCCCACGATGGCGTTAGCCACCAGCAGGACGAGCAGGGTCTCGATGAGGAGCCAGCCTTTCATCAGCCCAGCCGCCGCCTCCTGGGGTGTCAGGTGTGTTGGCGATGTGCTTGTGGTCTGTTAGCGGCCATGCGCCTCAGCTTCTCGGCTACCAGCTCCCGGTGGTAGTCGGGGTCGCCCCTCTACCGCGCCGGCGACCAGGCGGGGTTCCCATCCCAGGCGGCGTTGTCGGTGAGGCGAGTGAGGCCGGAGCCGTCGGAGTTCATGACGTAGATCTCGCCCTTGCCGTCGGAGGCAAACGCGACCTTCGATCCGTCAGGAGACCAAGCCGGCGTTTCGTCGTCTATCGGGGTGTTGGTGAGGTTAATTAGGCCTGTACCGTCGGTGTTCATCACGTAGATGTCGAGATTGCCGGTGCGGTTCGAGCTGAACGCGATCTTGGAGCCGTCGGGTGACCACGCCGGCATCCAGTCCGTGGCCGGATCGTTGGTGAGATTGCGCGGGTCTGTGCCGTCGGCGTTCATCACGTAGACCTCGATGTCGAAAGTGATCGGGTTTGTCCTGAAGAAGGCGATACGGCTGCCGTCGGGCGACCAGGCGGGGCGCCAGTCATGCTCTGGGTTATTGGTGAGCCTTGTCTGACCCGTCCCATCGGCGTTCATGACGTAGATCTCGGCGTTATCGTCGTCGCGGTCGGAGGTAAAGGCGATGCGGGAGCCGTCAGGCGACCAGGCCGGGCAGCAGTCTAGGCCCGGGTTGTTCGTCAGGTTGGACTGGCCGCTGCCGTCGGCGTCCATGACGTAGATCTCCGAGTTCCCATCGCGGTTCGACGCGAAGGCGATCTTAGAGCCGTCGGGCGACCAGGCGGACGAATCGTCCAAGGCTGGGTTGTTGCTGAGGTTAGTCTGACCGGAACCATCGGCGTTCATCACGTAGATCTCGTAGTTGCCATCGCGGGTGGACGTGAAGGCGATCTTGCCCGCAGGGGTCGGGCTTGGTTCCGCGATAGGCTCCCCGCCCTCCTCGCCGCCGCCGCAGGCAGCCAGGAGCACCACTAGGCAGCCGACAAGCAAAAGGGCTATTGCCAGGCTCGCTGTCTTCATTGTGGTGCCTCCAAGCAGGGTGTCCGTCATTAATTGACGGCGGCCCCATCCTACTCGCAGCCGCGAGGGTTGGCAAGGCGGCAGAGAGGAGGACAGGCTGTCCACGCAGGCTCGTGCGCGGCGAGAGTGCCGGGTGAGGGCGACTCTTAGCGATAGTGCCTGTCCAACTCGGAGGCGTACCTGGCTCCCACACTGTTTGCATTCTGACCAAGCCAGTCACTCAGGCGTGTTTGCCCTGTTGGAGGACCCTCGGAGACCAAGAGGTTCGACATCAACCCCTCCACTTCATCACGGGTTAGCAGCACGTCACGGAGCAGGTAGCCGATCATTCTGGAAAGGAAAAGCGCCAGTCCCGGCCTCAGATGGATGATCTTGGCGCTGCTCTGGATCTTGCCGGCGATGAGCCGAACCAGTTCGTCAAACGTGAAGATCTCGGGGCCAACGGCATCTACGACAATATTCTTGTCGTGCTGGCCAGCACGGACGGCTGTCTCAGCCACGTCTTCCACAAAGACTGGCTGCACTCGGTAATCACCGGAACCGGGGACTGCAAATACCGGAAAGCGCCTGAGGAGCCAGGCGATATTGTTGATAAGGATATCCTCAGCCCCGAAGATCAGGGTCGGTCGGATGATAGCGTAGGACAACCCTGAATGGATGATAGCTTTTTCCACAAGCCCCTTCCCTCTGAAATACGGAAGGGGTGACTCCTCTGAAGCGTTCGTGACGCTAAGGTGGACAATCCTCCGGACGTTGGCTTCTTCGGCTGCCTTGATGAACGTCTTCGTATTCTCGACGGCCTTGTCGAAGGCAACTTGGCCACGCGAAAAGCGCACCCAGTACGTATTGTAGAGGGTTGTAGCTCCCCGCAAGGCCTTGATCAGTTCGCTCGGGTTGTCGAAATTGAATGGAGAAACACTCACCTGCTCGCCGAACGGGTTCTCACGGTTGGGATGGCCGGTGGGCGTTCTTGCCCTTTTGCCTATGGAAAGAAGTCGCCGGGTGATGTACTTCCCGGTGTAGCCGAACGCCCCCGTCACTACATTTAGTTCAGGAGCTTCCATGGCCGCACCTCTCCACCCCCGGCCTGTTACACCGATAGCGCATGACAGATTGTAACCGAACTCCGGTCCGCGCTAACCTCTGCATGCCCGCTTAATCCGCACTTCATTTCCCGCTTTGGAGCTATCACGTGACCCACATCCTGGACAAGCTGGGGATTTCCCGACGGTCAGAGGCTGCAGCATACGCAACGAAGTCGGGGCTCCTGGACTAGTATTCATCGTAGACGAGCGCAAGCACTGACGGCCGGTCTCCAGCTCACCATCCGGACGGCGAGGGCTTTATGGCAACCACTCGAGGATCCCCCTCACGACGCAGCGTTCAGTGAGGCGCTGGCGTGCTGTGCCATCCACCTTGACTACCACCAGGTAGCCCGGCGGAACCCCTTCGCCTGGACCGCACGGATCCGGATGAGTGACCAAAGCGAGCCGCGTCCCGTCTGGGGACCACGTGGGCGGATCGAAGGGCAGGAAGGGGTCAACCAGCGCACGAAGGTCACTGCCATCGGCGCTAGCTACAAATAGAGCCCACTGGCAAGGGTCGCCCCGGCAATCGGCAAAAACCAGTCGTGTGCTATCGGGCGACCAGCTGCTGGCCCACCACTGGAACCCCGAAAACCCACCCTGGCCGCGTGCTACCTCTCGCAGGCCGCTGCCGTCGCCGTTGACCACAAAGACGACCGGCTGGCAGGGATCGCCCTCGCAGCCGACGAAGGCCAGGCGACTGCCATCGGGCGACCAACCGAGGGGCAACTGGCCGAACATCGGGAATTGGCCTTCGCCGTCCGCCACCTCTTGCAGGCCTGTACCATCGGTATTGACCAGCAGCAGCCTCCAGCCCCCGGCCGTCCGCGCTTCCACTACTGCTAGGCGGGTGCGCTCCGGCGAGAGGAGCCACTCAATGCGCGCACCAGGCAACTCCAGGAGCCGCCTCAGGCCGCTGCCATCGATGTTCACCGTGTAGATCTCGGCCTTCTCCTCCGGAGCGGGGGGTCCCGGTAAAGGCCCGGGCCCTAGGTGCGTGACGGAGAACAGGAGACCGCTACCCCCTGACATCCACTCGGGGAGTTCCACGCGTCCCCGGGAAGAGCCGAAGTCGGCGAGGAGGCGGCGCCCGCTGCCGTCGGCTCTCATGACCTCCAGGCGGCCGGGGACGAAGTGGCACCGGGGAGGTGCCCCCGAGGTCAAGGCAAGGAGAAGGCTATCCGGCGACCACACGAGCCCTGTCTCGTTGATGTCTGGTGTGTTGGTCAGATTGGTAACCTGGCTGCCGTCGACGTTCCATACGTAGATGTCGTCAGCGTCACCCCCGCATCCCTCGCTATCCATGTCCCCCGTGGGCACCAGGGCCGCGAGGCGGCGCCCGTCCGGAGACAGAGTGCCCCCAGCCAGGGGGAATCTTCTCCCTTCGTTCATCTCGACGAAGACCTCGGCAGGCACTACCACGCGGCCATCCGGGCCCAAGAAGGCTTGGGGCGCCGGCTGGCTCAAGGTGCGAACCAGGGACGTCAGGGCGCCGTCGGGGTGTACCGCGAAGATGCCGCTCTGGGCGTCGCGGCCCGAGACGAAGGCGATGGCCGACCCGTCCGGCGACCACGCCGGCCCGTATTCCGCGGCAGCAGCGTCCGTAAGGCGAGTCGTGCTACCGTCTCTGACATCGACCGTATAGATGTTGGACACGCCGCCGCTGAAGGGTGACAAAGACGGATCCACCAAGGAGACGGCGAGGCGGCGGCCATCCGGGGACCAGGCAAGCCCATTCTCAACCCCTTGGACCAAAGAGCGCAGGCCGCTGCCGTCGGGCTTGACCACAAACAGACGGGCCTCTCCTGAGAATCCGTCCGTTCCGGCGATGAAGGCGATGAGGTCACCCTGTGGCGACCAGGCCAGGCTGTGAACCGGCGAGTCGACCTGCCGCGCTATCTCCGTCAGACCCTGGCCGTCCGCGCCAACGACGAGGATGCGCCCTGAGGGGCCACCGAAGCCGTGTGCAGCCGCCACGGCCAGGCGCTGACCGTCGGGGGACCAGGCCACGGCGACGGCGTCAGTAGGGGGTACTATCTCCGTCAGTCGGCCGCTGGCCACGTCTACCACGTAGACGCCTCGGGTGGCCAGGGCGATCCGCGTGCCGTCAGGCGACCACCGGGGCACCGAGAGGATGGGGCAACCGTCGGGTGCCGCCAGCTCCAGCAGAGGCCTGCTGGTGGCGAGGGCCACGTCCGCCAGGAACAGCCGTGGGACGCGTGTCTGAGGGCACGTCAGGGGGTCGCTGTACGCGAGATCAATGGCACCCACCACAAAGGCAATGCTGGCTCCGTCCGGCGACCAGGCTGGCTGGGAGATATCCATGCCTCCGGCCACGCGGATGGGGTCGGTGCCATCAGGTTCCGCGACCAGCACCTCGTCTTGATCCCACACGAAGAACGGGTGGCGGATGAAAGCCAGGCGGCGGCCATCGGGCGACCACACGGCCTCCGTCTCCACATGCCCCGGCGTGTCGGTGATGCGCGTCAGGCGGTCCCCGTCAAGGGCCACAGTGTAGATGTCCCTGTTGAAGTCGAAGAAAGTGGCGACGATGGTGTCGGGCGGTACAATGATGCCCGGCGGCACGGCAGTGGGCGACACGGTGGGAGAAGCGATCGCGGTCAGCGTTGGCGAAGGCAGCGGGGTGGCGGTCGGCAGGCCACCGTCCCCGCCGCCGCAGGCGGCGGCCAGCAGCGCGAGGGTCGCGCCCAGCGCCAAGGCGACTGCTGCTCTCAATCCCCGTTCCTGTCTCATTGCGGCCGTCGCTCCTCCAGCGAAGGCTGCGGTAGCCAGGCGGCGTCCGAGGCGTCTTCGGCCAGCAGGCGGGCGTCGCTGCCGTCGATGTTGGCCAGCCACAGCCCGCCCGGAGTGCCCGAGGAAGGGAAGTATAGCATCCGCGTGAGGTCTGGCGAGAAGCCGACGAACCAGCCGGGCACCTCGCCGATCTTCGTCAGGCCTGTGCCGTCGATGTTCGCCTTGTAGGTCGCATGGGGTGCCCAGCCGCCCTGGTCGGCCCAGTAAATCTGGGAGCCGTCAGGCGAAAAGGCGAGCTGGCTCTGAGGGATGAAGTCACTGGGGAAGCCGATGACGGAACCGACGATGGGAGTGAACTGAAGATTCGACAGATTGAGTATGCCCAAGCCGGGGCCTCTCGGCGACGATACGACGGCCATGCCCCTGTCCGGCGAAAGCCAGAACTCGGTATAGTTGTCGAGCTCTGGCACCCGCGTCATCTGGGCGGTGGCCGGGTCAAGCAAGTTCGCCTCATAGGTCACCTGGGTGTCCCCCAACTCCTGCTCCTGGTAGTCGGCGGCCACCAGCAGTACGCTGTCGGCCAGCACCCAGGCCAGAGGACGCAGGCCCTCGCCCAGGGGCTTCTCCTGGCCCGACGCTAGGTCGTACAGCATTAGCGTGTCGCCGGGCGGCTTAAAGTAGGCGAGACGCCCGCCGTCCGCCGACCAGCGGGGCTGCTGCCCACCCGCGATGGATGTGAGGATGCCCCGAGTGGCATCGGCGATGACGAGGACAGGCGTCACCTGTTCCTCAACCACGTAGGCGAGGTTACGCCCGTCCGGTGCCCACAGCGAGGCGAATTTGGCTCGCCAGGTGAAGAAGCTGCGGAAGTACCCTGCGTGCTGTAAGCGAAGAAGGGGACGACCGTCCAGGTCGAAGACCAGCACTCGCGTCTCCGTCTGGCGGTCGTTGACGGTGATACAGGCGATGCGGTCGCCCTCGGGCGACCACTCGAGACCCCGGGCCCCCAGGCAGCGGCCCTGGCTGAGGTTCCGCTTGCCAGTGCCGTCGGCGGCCATCAGCCAGATGTCCCCGTTGTCCTGGTCGATGTAGGCAATCTCGGGCACCGCGGTCGGCCTGACGGTGGGAGAAGCGATCGCGGTCAGCCCGGGCGAAGGCGCTGGGCTAGCGGTCGGTGGGCCTGGGCCTCCGGCGCCGCAGGCAGCACCGATGACCAAGGACAGAACTGCTATCGCTGCCGTGCCACAGGCGAACTTCAAGATAGACATCCACATCCGTCCACCGCCATATGCCGCTTTTCAGCGGGGGCGACGTGCCTGCAACATTAGGGTAGCACGTCCGGTCAGCCGCCGCTTGACGCCAAGCTTCCTCCTATCGTGCGCTTGCCCTTCGATGCGCTGCCCGCCCGGCCAGCGTCCTCTGACCTCGCACCAAACCAGGATGGCCCCGATGACCAACGGCTGAACGTCGGGGATGTCTTCTAGCATCGCCTTACCTCGCTGCCCACAGCAACCAGTGGCCTTCTCGCCGGATCAGAAAGAGGTGCCCGATCCGGGCCGGCGCTGTGCCCTCGGACTCTTTACAAGGCCCAGGGCAGACCTTCACCCACGACGTCAGTTCCAGAGTCTGCTTCCCACATCCGTTGGCGAGGAGATCGCCATACGGCGAAGCGCTCGCTGGGTGCACCTCCAGCCAGTCCCGCGGCCATGGTGCACCTTGCCCCTCGGAGCTCAACAGGGGCCAGAAGGCCGGGTCAGTGACGCGACGCTTGGCGTCGAGGCCATCAGGCCGCAACAAAGTGTTGAGCACCTCGAGAGCGGTGCCCAGATCGAGCTCGCGGCCCCTTTCGAGCCCCGCTGGGTTGGGGCATCCCACAGACAAGGGGGATATGTTGACCCCCTCTGCTACGGGAAGCGGCGGGGGGTAGATCTCCGCCTGAAAGCCGGGCGGCGCGACCCACGGCGTCGACGGTGGTTGGGTTTCCCCGCCGCCGCAGGCGGCACCGATGACCAAGGACAGAACTGCTATCGCGGTCGTAGCAGAGGCGAGCTTCAAGGTGCACGTCCACATCCTTCCACTCCCCCGCATGCGCCCTTTCAGCGGGACGCCACGTGCCTGCAAGACCAGACTAGGGCGTTCGGTCAGCCCCCGCTTGACGCCACGCTTCCTCTTCACTTCCGCTTCCCCTTCGATGCACGGCTGGCTCTGCCAGCGTCCTCTCACCTGGCGAAGGCGATGCTCAGGCCGTCCGCCGACCACGAGGGGCTGCTGCCGTCCGTCAGCTTCCGGGGCTGGCCGCTGCCGTCGGCGTTGACGACGTAGACCGCAGGGGATTCCGAGGGCCCATCGCCCTCCCAGAAGGTGAACGCGAGCTGCGCCCCGTCGGGCGACCACACGGGCGGGTGGTGGACGTTCTCCGAGAGCTTCCTCTTCTCCCCGGTGGCCGGGTCGAGCACGAACAGGCCACCTGTCGCGACGGCCAGCCTGGACCCGTCTGGCGACCAAGCGAGGGGCAACGTGTTGGTAGACCCGACGCCCATCAGCTTGCGCTCGCCACTGCCGTCGACGTTGATGGCGTAGACGTCGCCTCCGCCCGCCGACTCGTTCTTGACGAAGGCTATCCGCTGGCCGTCCGGTGACCAGACCGCGTGTCTCCCTTCCGTGAGCCACTGGGCCTGGCTGGCCCCTTGAAAATCACGCAGGTAGATGTGACACTCGCCCCTGCTTTGGTCGAATTCTGAATATACGAAGCGCTTGCCGTCGGGCGACCAGTCTACAGCCGTGCCGTTCACCAGCAGCTGGGGCTCGCTGCCACCGTCCGCTGGCGCCAGCATGACACCCTGTCGGTCGTCATAGTAGGCGACGAAGCGACCGTCAGGCGACCAGGCGTAGGGCCGCCAGGACATGCAAGGCCTGATTGCATCGCTCTGCACGCTTTCCCCAATCTTGTGCAGGCCGGTGCCATCGCTGTTCATCACGTAGATGTCGTCCTGTGAGCCGAGTGCCGGCCCGCTGCCGCCGCCTCTGAAGACGATCTTCGTCCCGTCGGGCGACCACACGAGCACGGAGCCATCGGCCAGGTTCACTTCGTCCGTCCCGTCGGGGTTGACGACGTACACCGACCCGGCCATGGGCGGCACAAAGGCGAAGAGCAGCCGCGAGCCGTCGGGCAGCCAGAACGGCTCCTGGACGAAGGGCTGCCGGGGGTTGGTCAGCCGCGTCTGCTGGCTGCCGTCGACGTTCATGGTCCAGAGGTTGCCGTCCCGGAGGAAGGCGATGTGTCGGCCATCGGGCGACCAGGTGGGGTGCACGCCATTCGTCAGGAAGATCTCCCAGCCCGTCTCCACGTCCAGCATTCTGATGGGGGGTTCTTTGCGCTCCTCAGGCCAGGCGATGAATACAATGCAGCGCCCGTCCGGCGACCAGGCGAGGGAAGGAATCGCGGGATATCGGATAGTGACCGTGTCCGATACCTTGGTTACGTGTCCCTCAAGGTCCGTTGTGTAGAGCCCGGCCCCTTCCTGCCAGCGGTCGATGGCGAAGGCGATGCGCGATCCGTCCGGCGACCAGGCCATCGGCGGCCCGCCATCCGCCAGGCGCTTCAGGCCGCTCCCATCAGCGTGGAAGATGTATATGCCAGCAGGCTCTTCTTCTCCCGTCGAGCCCACTACTGCCAGCCAGTCGCCTGTGGGGGACCAGATCGGCTCTCCCCCCGGCCACCTGAGGGCCAGCGGGATCGGTGTGACGGTGCCGTCTCCCGTATCCACTAGATAGAGACGGGTCTCTTCGCCTCCACGCGATCCTTGCACCGCCACTTGATCGCCCTGGGGTGCTATGGCCAGCCTCCATATCTCGTTGAATGTCGCCAGCAGCCGCGGCTCGCTGCTCCCAACTGGGGCCAGCAGATAGAGCTCCGCCTGGCCGGGGTGAGCCTGTTGCCCAGCGACGAAGGCCACGGCGCTGCCGTCTGGGCTGGCGGAATACGTTTGGTACAGGGGATTCCAGGCGGCGGTGCCCACGACGGCTCCGGCGCGATCGACGAGCAGGGCAGGGCCGCTACCGTCGAGGCCGATGGAGTAGATGCCACGGGCATATCTGGTCGGCTCGCCCAGGTCCACGGGTGCCTCCGAGGGGTTAGGCGAGGAGGCCAGGCAGCCGCTGGGCGTTTCCGTGCCCTCTATCGTCCGCTCCGGGTTCGGCAGGGGCGTCGGCGTAGGCCTTGGCGTGACGGTGACGGGGGGTGGGGGGTAAAGCATCGGCGTTGCTGTCGGCCCCGGCGTGGCAGTCGCGCTGGCCGTGGACGTTGGGGTGGCAGTCCGGGCAACGGCAACGGGTGGGGAAGGTGTAAGTGTCTCCAGCACTTGGGTTGCCCTGGGCGTGGGCGTCGGCGAGGCCTCTTCGTCGCCCTGGCAAGCGAGCGCCGCGATTACGAGGAGCAGGATGACGGGCACCAGTAGTCGCATCTGCATCTTCTATCTCCTCAGTTTCAGGCCTTCCAGAAGGACATCCATCCCCTCTGCAGTGTTGTAGGGGCTTTGTTCGACTCGGCGGCCGCTGGTGGAACTCGGCGCGTCTATGACCACTAACGTCGACCCCAGATACGCATGGGCGCCAAACCGATCGAAGGGCGCGGAGGGGCATTCGCGTTCTGCAGTTGCGGGCGGTTGTGCCCCGGGAAGGGAGGCCTGGACGGCCCATTCCTCGTGGCCCATGAATATCGTCGCCTGGCCCTCTTCCAGCACCTTCTCCACGCGCTCGGTACAGGGATCGTTCCACCACCCACCCCCCACGAGGTCGCCCCACCTGGCTGTCCAGTCGTCGCCATCCCATTCCTGCAGGTGGACCCCTGGCGTGTTGGAGCCCTCTACCCAATATTCGAGTACGGCCTGATAGCCAACCCTCTCACGTTCCTCATCCAGGTACACAGTGGCGAGGACCAGGGCCGGATACTGCTCCTGGCCGGAGAAGCGGTCGCCCAGCCAGTAGATGGCCAGGTCGAGGTCCGCCTCGTCGAGGGCCTCAGCGGGGTGGCGATACGGGTAGCCAAGGGCGACCGGGTCGAAGAAGTCCGAAGGCAGGGAATCGGTCGGCAGGAGCTCATTGTCGAAGCGCATGAAGATATCGTAGGGCAAATCATTCATCGTGCCATCGCTGACCGAGGCGATGGGCAGGAACGTCTCCTCGTCCAGGTAGAGCCGGGTTGTGAAGGCAAAGTTCTCGTCCGAGGTGAAGGATTCGCCGGTAGTGACCAGTGCTATCGCTGGGTGGCCTTGGTATTCCGCTCCCGTCTCCACGTGTGTGGACGAGTCCTCGGTGAAGCCCCTGCACCCCAAGAGGGTGGACAGCGCGCCACTGCCCGAGCCGTGACAGATCAGGGCGTGGCGCTTGATCACCGTGGCCCCGGACGTCAACCAATAGGAGGCATCGCCCACTACGAGGTCGGTTTCGCGATGTTCTTCGAGGTCGCCCACATCAGGCCGGAGGCGGATCTCCTGACGGGCCACGTCCCGTTGTAGATCAATCCAGACCTCCATGCTTCCGGAAAGCGAATAGGCCTGAGCGTCGACCTTTAGGTCGATTAGCGTGTGGAACACGAACCCCGGCCGGGTGATGGCCTCGGCCAGACGGGAGTACACGTCCTCCAGGGTCAGGCTAGAAAGATCGACAGTGGGCTGGGGCGTGGTGAGCTCGCTCTTGTCTTCCTCCTGCCAGCAGGCGGCCGCCACGATCATAAGCGGCGAGACGAGCGCAAGGGGCAGCAGGGGCCTCAGTCCTCTCATCGCCGCTCTCTACTCCCTGGCCTCCAGGCCCTGGACAACCGCTCGTATCCCCTCCAGCGAGTCGTAGGGGCTATCTGAGGTTGCATCGACCATGACCACGGTCGAGCCCAGATAGGTGTGAGCCATGAAGGAGTCGAAGGGCCCCTCGGGACATCCCATCTCCTCGATCGGCTGGCCAGCTCCGAACGGCTGCGGCAGAGGCTGGTTTTCGTAGCCCATGAAAATCACGGCGTGGCCATCTTCCAACGGCTCCTCCCGACTCCGCACGCAAGGCGAGTCCCACCAGCTGGCCCCAAGCGCCTGATCCAGTAGCGCTTGCCACTCCTGATTTCTCCACTCCTGCAACATGACGACACGAGAACCAAATGGTTCCTCGGTTAGGCGGTAGTCCAAGATGGCCTCATAGCTCGGCCAGCTTCTTTCCTCCGGGATGTACACCTGGGAGAGAGCCAACCCTGGTAGCTCGCCCACGCCTGGGAACTCCTTTCCCAGCCAGTAGACCGTGAGGCTCGGATCTAGCTCGTCGAGCGGCTCGGCGGGGTCTTGGTAGACGTAGCCTATGGACGCCGGATCGAAGAAATCAGCGGGGAGCGAATCGGCCAGCACAAATTCGTTGCGGAAGCGCATGGTGAGTTGGAAGGATTGGTTCGGCTCGCCGACGTCCACCCACTCGGTGGTGGATGCCAACGGCAGAAAGGTTTCCTCGTCGAGGTAGGTGTGGGCCTTGAAGGTGAAGTCGTCTTCTCCCCAGGAGCTTCCTTCAGTGACCACGTGCACCGCCGGCCGCCGATCGTATGTAGCACCTGTCATCACTTGAGTCAGGAAGTCCTTCCAGCAGGACCACCAACTCAGTAGGAGCGAAAGCGCAGCACTGTTCGTGCCCCGGCATGTTGGGGCCGCTGTCGCCTCGGTAGGACGGCCCGCGGTGCGGCGATAGGAGGCACCTCCCGCCACTATGGTAATCTCCTCGTATGGCTGGACGGCGTCCGGGCCCTCGCGCCGGTACTCCTGGCGACCCAAGTCTCGCTCTACGTCCAGCCAGACTCGCATCTCACCCGAGAACGTACCTTCAGGTGACTGCCTCTCCACATCGACGACGGCGTGGAAGACGGAGCCCGGGCGGGCAAGGGCCTCGGCCACGCGGGAATAGACTTGCTCGACGGTCACGTCAGACAGGCCCAGGGTAGCCTCTGGGGCAGGAATTTGCTCTTCCTCCTGCCAGCAGGCAGCCCCAGCGACGATAAGCAAGAGGAGGGCTGGCGCCACCGCCAACAATACCTTTCGTCGGGCCATCGTGGCGTTCTCTGTCAATGGCGATAGCATCGTCAAAGACATTGTACCCCTCGCAACGACGGTCTCCAAGGGCCATGATCTGATTCCTGGGTAATAGGGGCGCCTCACGGAGTATGTGCGGGCCCGCAGCGAGCATCACCGTCGGTGGCGCCTTCCCGTCCACAGAACGGCCGCGCTGGCCCCCACCAGGAGGCCAGCGGGGCCAAGCGCGCCCGCTACGCCTATGTGGAGATCGCTGAGCGGGCCAAACCATGAGACAGAGCCACTGCCGTCGCTTCCCTCAGCCCCCGTCGACGGCACGGCACGCGGCGCTCCGCCGGAGAGCGCGACCTGCGCTGCCTGACGGATCATAGCAAGTCCCCTACCCATGACCGATTCCCTCCTCTGGTCCTGGCGAGCCTTCTCCATACCCTAGCGGAACCAGTCCAGGTGCTGGCTCCAGTCGATGAAGCCGTAGTAGCCACATCCGTCCGGTAGGCCGCCGGCAACCTTTCGCTGCTCGCTGCCATCAGCTCTCATAATCCACACCTCAGCCTTGAGCTGCTCCTTCGCGCCGTCGGGCGTGTTCCACAGCTCCGGCGGGTTGAGGTTCTGAGCGCGCACAAAGAGAATATGCTGGCCATCGCGGGACCACCGAGGAAATTCGTCTCGGTAGGCGATGTCGCTCGTCAGCCGGTGCTTGTCCCCGCGGTCCGCGCCCACCACCCAGATGCGCCGGCCCTGAAGACTCTCGGCGTTGAACCCGCCGCACTCCTCCCAGGGCGGCTCCTCCACGCCGACGAAGGCGATCTGTTGCCCGTCCGGCGACCAGGCGGGCATGAGATCGACTCTACCCACATCGGTCACGACCCGCCTATGGCTACCATCCGCGTCCGCTATGACCATCTTCTTCCCGCAAAAGGTTTCCCTTGGTCCTCCCTCCACGAAGGCCAGCCGGCGACCAGGAGACGAAAGCATCGTGGCAAAGCACGCCCCCTTCGAACGGCGACAGGCTGCCCGCTAGAAGCTGTGGCTCACCGCCAGCTACCTCCATGGCATACAGCGGGGCGCCATCGGCTTTGAGAGACGCCGATATGGTGGGGCCTTGCCAGAAGGCCAAATACAAACCGTCACGGGACCAGGAACCCAGGTAACTGACCGGGCCGAGATTCGACCGCTCATAAGGGGCATACAGCTTGGTCAGTCCGCTGCCGTCAGGGTTGACCAGCCACAGTCCTTGCTCCCCCGTGGTGTTGGGGGGTGGGGTTGCTCCCGGCTCTTCCTGCCATCCCTCAAAGGTCAACCGCAGGCCGTCGGGCGCCCAAGCCAGCGCTTGGACGCCATAGTCTGGCGGCACGATCTGCTCCTGATGAGACCCGGCGGCATCCGTCACCCACAGGCCGCCCTCCTTCCCATAGGCGAGCCGCCCTTCCGTCGGCGACCACTCATACAAGAACACCCCTTCATCGACCCAGTGAGCTTCGCTCCCATCAGCGCGCATCACCCACAGACCGCCACAGCTCGAGGTCGGGTCCACTGTCTCGCATTTGGTCACCGCCAGCCATTGCCCGTCGCTGGACCAGCGCGGCCGTCGATTTTGGCCCTCGCTGGTTAGGCGCCGCTCATGCCCGCTGTCCAGATCCACCACCCACACGTCGCCGTCGCGCACGTACGCGAGTTTGCCCAGACTGGCGAGCGCCACGGTCGGGCTGGGAACGTCGGATCGTTGCGCAGCCTCTTCGCTGCATCCCTCCAAGAGTCCGGCCAAGACAAACACCACACCGAGGATTGTCCACCACAGCCTCATGCCTGACCCCTCCTCATTGGCCCTCGCTGGTTGGCTACATCATAGGTCGTCTGCGAGACCTGCACAATCAATTCTGCACGTTGCGGGACTCCTTTGTCGCTACCATCAGTGCTGACCAGCAAATGAACTGCTCACAGGACAACAAGGCGCCAGGCCTCAGCATTGCTCGCCAGCCCCACGCGCCCGCTTTGGGTGTCGAGGCCACCATACTACCGCTGTCGGGCGCGCCGCCTGGCGCCAACCTTGCGATTTCCTTGTCCTTTGCCTGCGGCTTGGCGCCACCGCCCTGATCCTGCTTGACAGCCAACTTCTCGTGTTCGACAACTTGGCTGTCCGCCGCGCGTCGGGGTGGCGTCTTTCGGGCCCTCCCGTCTCCGCAGGGGTTCGTGAGGCGGTCCCCGACAGTGGCCCGAGGTAAGGTATAATGCGTGGAGAGGAGACATTCGCCTCCGTCCGCTCCGGGGCCCGGCAACGTTTGGGAGGCATCCGAAAGAATGAAACGCAGTCCTAGCTGGCGCACCGCCATGGTCATCGTGTTCGGCGTTCTCGGCGTAGCCGCCGCAGTCACTTTTGCTGTGCGTAGCTGGCCATCGGGCACTCTGGATGCAGCGACTGTTCTAGCGAGGTCCCGGGACGCGGAAGCGAGAATCCTGGCTGAGGCCACGGAAGGGAAAGTATTCCATCTGGTGGATACGGTCTACAAGAGGCACGGGCCTGCCGCGGCTCGGATCAGAGCAATGAGCGACGAGTGGTATTCGCCAGAGTCATATCAGGGGGAGCTTTGGATTGAGATAGGAAGCGGGGGCAAGATAAGCAGGGTGTGTGGTTCGGTGGCAGACGAGGAAGGCACCGTATATCAGGAAATTCGCACCGCGGGGGAGGAAGTGGTAACTCGCGATGTGGCGACGGGCACCGAGGAGCGCTGGCCGCTCCTCCGGTCCGTGAAGGATATAGCGCGTGCAGCCAAGATGTCCGTGCAGACTATCGAGGAGGAGATCGCTAGTGGCAGTGCTACCATAGTCGGCCACGGGAGCGTGGATGGAAGCAGGACCATAATACTGGAGGTGAGCCGCCGGCCGGAGATTCGGGCGGCGCAACCCGAGAGCGAAGGCGAGGGGTATTCGATTGGTTACTCCCTGCCTTACACCGCCGACCTCGATGCTGTGGAGCGGGTAAAGCGCACGGAGATAGACAGCGGCACCTTCCTGCCCTTTCGCTGGTCGGTGGTAGTCATCGACGCCGCCGGTAAGGAGCATCTAGTGGAGGAGAAGCAGAGGGTCGCTTTCGAAATCGTCGAGCGTGCAGAGGTGCCCCCGGGGGTGTTCAGCGACCCGCAGGGTTCGTGACGGGTGGTGAGGGTGGATGATCTGCTACATCTGCGGCCAGCCGGCGGTAGGCCAGTGCCAGAGCTGCTGGCGCTTCTACTGCAAAGAGCACGGTGACCTGCGCTGCCAGAACTGCGCTCGGTCAGGGGCGGGGGAGGCGCGCTTCGGCGTGTCGCCTCCGAGCTTTCAGGTCTTCAGAGTGGAGCGCGGCGCCGAGCGGCGAAGAGAGGGACGAAGGACCATGCGCGTCCCGTGGCGACCGCCCAGACTCTACACCCTGGAGCGCGTCATCCCCGTGGTGCAAAGCCAGACTTGCGGCCAGACTGAGCTCATCCTTGTCTCCATTGAATGCTACGAGGACGGCTTCCTTGTGAACCACATCGTTCGAGGAGGCCCGTCGCCGCCTCGGCCAAAGCTGGCCCTGGCGGGTTTCCACTCGCCGGAGCTATGGTGGGAAGCGAGCGATGACGCAGGAGTAGTCTATCAGGGAATGACCAGAGCGGGCGGAGGCGGCGCCGGCGACTTTCGCGGTAGCGCCTCCTTTAGCCCTCGGCTGAACCCGGCGGCGTCCGTGCTTCACTTGCGTGTGGAAGAAGTGCAGTGGCTAGCCCATGGGCCTGGGCAGAGGTCATCGGTGGAGGCGGGCCCCTGGCAATTCGAGATTGCGTTGACCTAAAACATGCCGCCTCCGCCAGGCGCAGCAGACTTGGCCCCGTGGCTGTAGGACCGCGCGACGATGAGGCGATGCCTGCCTGGGCCGGCAGGTATCGGAATCTTCACGTGGCCGGCCTGATTCGTCCGTCTGTTCCGGCGACCGGGTCCCACCTCCATTCGCGTTCATGAAGAAGGACGGTGTTGAACCAGACGTGAGCGCGGTCGCTATAGCCAGTCTCGAGGATGGCCTGCTCCGATCCCGGCGGGATTTCAATTTCGCAGGCGGCAAAGGCCTGGGATTCAGACTCTGCACGGTAAAGGCGATTCAGGCAGAGCGTTCCGTTGTGCTCGGTCGTCGCCGGCCGGTGCTCGACGAAGGTTCCTGACGCTCTATCGTACCGAGCCACAAGCCACTCCCGTACGGTGCCCGGCGGGACTCTTACCTTCTCCTTAGGGAGCGGCGGGGGTAGCGACCTCCTCTTCCTCTTCCTCCTCGCCGCCGCAGGCCAGGTCAACCTCGATGCCATTCTCGTCAGCGATTCCCTGAAGCTCGAGGCAGGCGTTTGCACTCTGCTCTGAGGCCGCGGCGAATGCCGGCATCGGCTCGGCGAGCAGCGCTTGCAACTCGGAGGGTGATTCGACATCCGCGAGCTGGTCACTGAAGTCCTCCAATGATGCCAGCATCTCCGCTCCGGCGGCGACGAATTCGCTGTGGGCATCCCGGGCCTCACCTGGTGGCTGGAGGTTCTTCAGATCGTTGAAGGTTTCTTCAAAGATGTCCACGAGGCTATCGAAGTAATCCCGGCTTGCCTCAATGTCTTGCCCGACTCCCTCCGACTCCAGCCTCTCAACGCGTGTCTGGGCGTCATCGCTAATTCGGTCAAACTGCCGCAAGTACTCGTCGAGCTTTAGCTCCTCCTCCCCACCGCCGCAGGCCACCAGCAGCAGGGAACCTGCCACCAGACCGGCGACGACCAGCACATATCGCCATAGAAACTTCATGGCTCACCTCCCACGAATCAGGCTTTGGTGCCCCTATACTACTTGCAGCCGTGAGCGCTCGCAAGGGAAGAAGCTACAGCCATCCCGGCGTCACCACCAACCACGCGATGGCATTGACGAGCAGCAAGATGGCCGGGGTCTCACCGCGGTTCAGGCCTTCTGTAGTCGACGCGGACGTCGAATGTGTCTGACCTAGCCGCAGACATGCTGGCCATGTCGATCGAAATGGCCTCTGTCCCCGGTGTGAAGCGGGCAATAAGCATCCTACCCCCCCGACGGGGTACTCGTCGATGGCATGCTGCCATTCGGGCCCAACATGGGAGCGGATAGGCATCTTTGCACTATGACCGCCGCCTAGCACCAATTCTTGCTAGGATGCCACCCGCCACTACCATAACGGAGCAGACAGCGGCGATGGCAATCTGCCACCACCCAATGGGCAGGCCAGAGGAGGACCCCGAAGGGGAGGGTTCTGGGGAAGGACTCCCTACCCTGTGTACTCCAAAGTCCACCCCAGTCGCCGCCTGGCCTTCCTCCAGGATCACCGTCCGCCAATACGTGTCAGGCACGGTGACCACCCAGTACGGCGGCTCATCCTGGTCGCTCTCCAGGTCCGGCTGGTCAGGGCGAAGGCTGTGCTCGCCAGGGCCAAGACCGCCCACAGCATAGCTGCCGTCTTCCCGCGTGTGAATGATGCCGCACTCGATGACGTCTGAAGAGCCGCGGGCAAGGCAAAGGCTCCATCTGTCGAGGCCTGGCTCGCCTTCCTCCAGCACGCCGTCCCCGTCCAGGTCGTTAATGACGCGGCCGGATATGCTCGCGGGCCGGAGCCGGGCGAAGCCAAAGTTTACCCCGGTCAGCATCTCACCTTCGGCCAGGACAATTGGGCCCTCGGGACCTGTGGTGCGGACGGACAGTCCCAACATCGGGGCGCTGGCGAATACCCTATACCTCCCCGCGGGCAGATCGCTAAGAAGGTAGCTGCCGTCAGCCTCGCTGGCTGCCGGCTCGAGGCTGTACGTGGAGAAGTCGACGCCCTCCAGCCGTAGCTGTGCTCTCTCGAGACGGGGCTCATCCGGCTCCATCAGGCCGTTCCTGTTGACATCCTCAAATACGAACCCGCCGATGGCCCCCGTCCCCTCCAGGCGGCGAACACCAAAGCTGACCTCTGACGCGGCCTGGCCTTCCTCCAGCACGACCTCACGGTGTACGCCCGTTCGGGGGTCTGGCGCAGGAGAAGTGGCTTGCCAGATCCCCTCAGGTACTCGTACGAGGCTCAGGCTCAGGTGATACGCCCCAGCCGATAGGCCAGTGAATGAGTAACCACCGTCGACCCCCGTCTCCGCCCACATATCCCCCTCACGCAGGGTGAGCGACCATCCTTTCAGCCCGCACTCCCCTTCATCCGGTACGCCGTCTCCATCGGTGTCCAAGAAGACGTAGCCCTTTATGCTCGCGCCCGCTGGGGAAGGTGGTGTGGGCGTGGCCTCAGGCAGGGCGATGCGAAAGTTCACTTCCTTGATGCTCTGGCCCGCTTCCACGGTCAGTCGATGCATCAGAGCAGCACCTGGTGCCGGTAACGGAGGGGCTCCATGAGGACCGACTGGCGGTACAGGGCCCAAGACCACCAGATAGTCTCCCGGTTCGACGTCGGAGAAGCTGTAGCCGCCGTCCCAAGCAGTCGCGGCGACCTCAACCGGTTCGCTGACTTCGGGCCCGGTGACTTTGGCCAGGGTTAGGTACGACCGTTCGAGGCCTGGCTCGCACCGATCACGTAGGCCGTTCTCGTTCAGGTCGTAGAAGACAAAGCCAGCAATGCTGTCAGGGCTCTCAGCAGAGGCCAGATTGGCCAGGCGGTCCGCTCGAAGGAGGCCAGCGGCTAGTGCTGCTGTTGCTAGGAGCACCACCACCCATACTAGCTTCATCGCTATCGCCTGCCTGCTGCCAGCGTCGTTCTCGTTTACGCTAGCATTATACCTGGTACGCATAGTGCTCTGCTTGCCAGGGTACCTGGCGGCCGCCTACAATAAGGCTACCGAGGCTGCCATTACGAAACAGCTTTTCGCTCTCAGCGGGCAGGCATTAGCGATGCGAACGTTTGTCGCCGCCGTTGCCTTTGGTAGTGCTTGTGTGCTCTTCCTCGCGTGCATTGGCACAGAGGCTACACCGTCCCATGGGCTGACCCCCCAGCAGATCCTTCAGCAAGCCATGGAGGTCGGCCGGGATCTGCGGTCCCTTCGGTCCCTGGAGATCAGCGATGACGGAACCACCGTCGAACGCCTCTTCCAGGCCCCCGACACTGTCTATGTGAAAGTGATCCCAGCGACTGGCCCCAGAGGCTTCTGGCCTGAGATGCTCGTCGTTGGCTCCGAAGCCTTCCTCCGGGATTCGGGCGGCGAGTGGGAGCCAGCGCAAGGGGAGGGTGCAGTCGTCACAACGCGCGAAATCGCAGACGGCGATTGGGCGCCTCTTGCCTACGGCATCGATTTCCGTCGGCTGCTATCAGACCCCACTCTGGCCGCCGATGAGGTCATCAATGGCCGTCTCACCTACCATATCGTAGCCTCCTTCCGCTACGACCTGGCCTATCCCGAGCCCGACCTGCCCGGCTATCCAGACCTCTCTCCCCGGCCAGCTGCCGTCCTGCCTACCCCGGAGGCAGACTACGTCTCCGGCTCCTTCGACCTCTGGATCGGTCAAGGCGACTTCTATGTGTACCGCATGGATGTTACGGGCAGCAGCTACGCTGACGAAACCCCAAAAGAATCCTTCCACCGCTCTACCCGCTTCTCGAACTTCAACGAACGTCTCGATATCCCAAGCCCTAAGTAAGCCTCCTGGCTCGATCAACGTGCGCACCCCCTCAGAAGGATGTCCGATACCGCCAGTTATCTGACTTTCACGGGGTAATGACACGGAACGAGCGATAGTGTTTCGGCGGAGCAGGTCGGCGGCTTACCAGCGCAGTTCGTCCAGTCGCAGTCTAACCTGGCGCTCTATTTCCCTTAGGCTCTTTTCCTTCTCCGATACCCCAGCCCACCACTGATCCATTTCCGCCGTGATCACGGACATGAGGTGAGTGTCGAGGTTCTCGAGGCCGTCATGAAGTTGTTCCACAAGGTGGCTCAGCGTGTCGTCCGTAATGCGGTAGGGCTCCCACCGGCGGCGAGGCTGATCCCTTGACTCCTCCAATCGCCGAGCTACGGAGCGATTGTAGGCGTCCAGCGGTGAGGATCTGAGGAAGCGCACATCGGCATGGATGCGGAAAGCAGCCCCAAGGAGTCGCCCGCAGTCGTCCAGCCTCTCCTCTATCATCTGCCGCAGTTCTCTATGGATTTCGCGCTCGCGCTCTTCCTCGCGCTCACGGCGGCGCAGGTGATGGTTAACAATAGGCCCTAACACGCTGCCCAGCACGCCGCTAAGGAGCCCCACAATAACCAGAATAACCGCTGTGATCGTCGTGTTCACGAAGGCCATCTTATCAGAGTGCGCTACGCCGCCGCGACACCTATTCTCCCAGCATACCCTTGCCAACCCTCGCGGCTGCGAGTAGGATGGGGCTACTATCCGCACAAAAGGCACAAGAGGAGGGAGGACACCTCTGATGACGACAAGACAGCAACAGAAAGGGAAGGCCAAGCTTGAGGGCGCCAGGGGCCTAGCTGAATGGATAACGATCTATAAAGCCTACAACGCCATCTTCAAGCTGACCGAGTTGGCTCTTCTGCCCCATGGTCTTTCGCTTCCCCAGCTCCATCTCCTGGGTGTCCTGAAAAAGGGGGACGAGCCGATCACCACTGGCGAGATAGGGCAAGCCATGGTCAAGGCTAGCCAGACGATAACTGGGCTGGTGGACAGGCTGGAGGAGCCAGGCCTGGTGGAAAGGATCTTTGACAGGCGTGATCGACGCAAGACATGGGTCCGCATGACCGAAAAAGGCGAAAGCAAATTCACCGAGGCCTTCCCCGTCGCAAATCGCCTGGCCGAGGAACTCTCTGCTGTTCTGACCGACCAGGAGCTAAAGGACTTGCAGGCCAAAGTAGAGAAGCTATGGCGTGCGGCGACAGATAGGCTTGACGCGGTCCTCACCTCAAGCGGTAGGACACGCTAGTAGCCTCCAGGGTCTGTAAGCGGTTCCTCAATGGGCACCTGAAGGCTCGCTCTTGCTCCCCTGAAGACGGGGGTGCCATCCAGCGGACTCCCCTGACCAACGGCATTGTGCGGTTCGTGGTGAACGCAGTTTCTTCTCTTGCCATCCCTCGCGCCTGCGAGTACGATTGGGGCGCCATAAGAGATGGAGGTTCAAAATCAGGCAGCCAATAGCGAGGCTTCTGGTTGTCGGTCTGGCGCTGGCCGCCGCCGCAGTGGTGCTGGGTTGTGGCGAGGAGGAAGGTGCCGGTCGGGGCGTGCCCATGTTCCGGGGCGACCGCGCCCACACGGGCGTAAACCCTGGCCCGGGCGTTGAGCACTCGCCAAAGCTGCTCTGGCGCTTCAAGGCGGGCGACTTCGTTGGCTCCTCGCCAGCGGTGGTGGACGGTGTGGTCTACACCGGCGGCGACTCCGTCTATGCCATCGACGCAGCTACAGGGAAGGAGCGATGGCGCTTCCAGACGGGCGACTACGTTTCGTCCTCGCCAGCAGTGGTCGACGGCGTGGTCTACGTCGGCAGCGAGGACCAGCATATCTATGCCCTCGACGCAGCTACAGGACAGGAGCGGTGGCGCTTCCAGACGGGCGACAGCGTTGGCTCCTCACCGGCGGTGGCGGATGGGGTAGTCTACATCGGCGGCGGAGACGGCTACGTCTACGCCCTGGACGCCGCCACAGGGGAGGAACGCTGGCGCTTTCAGACGGGCGCCTGGGTTTATTCCTCGCCGGCGGTGGTGGATGGGGTGGTCTACATCGGCAGCTGGGACAGCCACGTCTACGGCTTGGAGGCTGCCACGGGGCAGGAGCGGTGGCGCTTCCAGACGGGCGATTACATTGTCTCCTCCCCGGCGGTGGTGGATGGGGTGGTCTACATCGGCAGCTACGACCGTTACGTCTACGCTCTGGACGCCGCCACGGGAGAGCAGCGCTGGCGCCTGAAGGTGGGCCACATCGCTCGTTCGTCCTCGGCGGTGGTGGACGGGGCAGTCTACATTGGGAGCAGCTACGACCGTTACGTCTACGCTGTGGATTCCGCCACAGGAGAGCAGTATTGGCGCTCCGCAACGGGCGGCCCCGGTTTTTCCTCGCCAGCGGTGGTGGACGGTGTGGTCTACATCGGGAGCGTAGACGGCTACGTCTACGCCCTCGAAGCTGCCACGGGGCAGGAGCGCTGGCGCTTCATGACGAGCGGCCCGGGTTTTTCGTCGCCGGCGGTGGTGGATGGGGTGGTCTACGTGGGTAGTGAGGACGGCTACGTCTACGCCATCACTGAGGACTGAGAGGGCCAGCCTGCCTTGGTTGCCCTCCCGACCGGCGGGGAATCCGTAACGGAGGGCGACTCCTCATCGCGAGCTTGCCCACCTCCCGCTGGCCAACGGCGTCGTGTGTGCTTCGTGGCGGCGACGGGGTGGCCCTAGCTTCTTTCCTTACCAGCCCTCGTGCCCGCGGGTACGATGAGCCGCCTCAAGGGGCGTCAGGCCAGCAAACGTTGTCACGAACTTGACAAAATGCCCCAGGGGCGTACAATAGCGCCGCGCTATCCTTGTAGTCGCTCTTTGCCTGGGCGGTTACTCTTTTGGCGAGACGCCTGCGATTACGACGGGGCGTCAAGGCGTGGTTCGTGGGGGGTGCAGAGTGAGGTTCCCATGGCGTTATGTGTCAATCATTGCGGCCGTGATGGCGGCTTCCCTGGTGGTAGCCGCCTGCGGTGGTGGCGGGGAGGGCGACCTAGCCGACCGCGAGATCGGCGATGAGCTGGAGCGAGCCCTGCAATCTGTGACGGAGAATGACCTGGCAATTATGGTCTTGCCTCAAGAAGAGCTCGGCGAGGAATTTGCAGACCTGGAGATTGACGAGGATTCGGGTTTCCAGAACAACGAGCAGGCGACTGATGACACCATCAATCCTGAGGACACGGGAGAGGACCTCGAACGGGCGGGGCGCATCAATGGGTATGAGCTGGAATATGTCGCCCCAGACCTGTTATCCATGCTCGAGGCAGGCGAGGGAGTCGCCGTCGTCGAAACAATGGTGCACCTGTTCAAAGATGCCGGGGCGGCCTCAGACTTTCTCGCGGAACAGGTGGAGGACTACCAACGGTTTGAGGGTAAGGAGGTCATGCCCAGCATGACTCTGCAAGAAGCCCAAACCTTTGCAGTTGATGGGCTAGCCGACGAAGCGATAGGTGTCAGGGCCCGTGTCAGCTTCGGAGATATGCAGCTATATGGGACGGGGGTCTACTTCAGACTGGGACGGCTCGTGGGCGAGGCCTGGATAGCCACAGGCGACGATGCGGACGTCAATTCGCAGGTCAAGACAATCGCCCGGGCGCTGGAGGAGAGGATTGAGGGCGTTCTACTGGGCGACATTACGGGGACGCCGATGCCGCTGCCGCAGGTCGAGGAAGAAGCGACAGTGGCGCCACCACCCGAGGGCGCGCCCGACCTGCCGGCGATGGCCCTGAGCCTCGACGACCTGCCCGCCGGCGTCTCCATCGACCACGAAGGCTACGTGGAAGACGAGGACACCGTCGCCTCCTACGAGCGGGAATTCGACCTTGGGTCGGTGAGTATCGGCAGTTCGCGGCCTATCTCGCTGGAAAGCGAGGTCGACCTCTACGAGAACGCTACAGAGGCGTCGGGTCGCCTGGCGGCGTTTGAATTGATAGCCACGAGCGAGTCTGGCGTGGACCTCTTGGCGCCGGTCGTCAGCGAGAGAGTAGGATTTCGGGCTACCGATGTCCGCCTAGAACCTCTTCCCACGTCTGGCTTAGGCGAAGACTCCGTAGGGTTCCGCGTCTCCTTTGACTCGCCTCTGGGGCGCCTTGAGATGACCTTCATCTTTGTCCGTGTGGACCGCGCCGTCGGTTCGGTCAGCCTAATGGGACTGGGGGGCAAGGTCGATTCCACGGACGCCATCTCCCTGGCCGAAGCGATGGCGGCACGCATGGCGGCGGAGGGTGCACGGGTGGCCACAGCAAGTCCTACCGCCGGTGCCCCTGCCAGCCTCACTCCCACGCGCGAGGGAGCTGTTTCAGAGCCTTCCTGCCAGCTCCCCGCGGATATCACCAGCTATCGCTACATCATGGAGATGAGCATGGAAGCTCCTGAGCTCATGGAGGAGCTCAGCGAGGATCTCGAGGGTGCGGCCGAAGGGTGACCTGCCCCCATGAACGGTACCACCCACTATGTTAGTCCTGCCATGGCCTCTTGGAGGAGCGCAGAGGAGGCTGATGGCCATGGCAGCATCGCTTCCGGCGCCGGCGGCTCGTACCCGAGCGAGCTATGGGGACGAACGGCATTGTAGTGCCGTCTCCACTGCTCGCACAGCACCTTCGCCTCCAGCACCGTATCGAACACCTCCACGTTCAGCAACTCATCCCGCAGCCTGCCGTTGAACGACTCGATGTAGCCGTTCTCCCACGGGCTGCCAGGCTCGATGTACAGCGTCTTCACTCCTACCCGCGCCAGCCAATCCCGGACCACCCTCGCCGTGAACTCCGGCCCATTGTCTGACCGAAGGTACGTCGGAGTCCCTCGCAGAACGAAGAGCTGCGTCAGACGCCCCAGCACCTCATCACTGGTGATCCTCCTCGCCACCTCGATGGCTAGGCACTCTCGGCTGAACTCGTCTATGATCGTCAGCAGCCGCAGGGCACGTCCATCGCTGGTTCTCGCCAGCACGAAATCGTAGCTCCACACATGGTTCCGGTAGACCGGCCTCAGTCTGATGCAGGAGCCTTCGGTCAGCCAGAGCCGCTTCCGCTTGGGCTGCCTGGCCGGTACCTTCAACCCCTCCAGTCGCCACAGCCGCTCCACCCGCTTGTGGTTCACTGACCATCCCTCCTGACGCAACATCGCTGTCACCCGCCGGTAGCCGTAGCGGCCATACTGCGTTGCCAACTCTACCATCCGCCTCCGAAGTCTGGGCTCATCATCTGGAGAGCGGCATGTTCTCCTCTGGGTCGAACGCGCCTGCCCCAACACCCGGCATACCCGGCGCTCCGAGACGACCTGCCCGCCGAGCGCATCACGCACCCACGCGACCACCTGCCGTCTCTTCGCCGGGCTCAGAAGTTTCCCTGGGCCGCCTCCTTCAGAATGGCGTTGTCCAACGACAGCTCAGCCACGAGCTTCTTCAGCCGGGCGTTCTCCCGCTCCAGCTCCTTCAGCCTCTTGGCCTGATCCCTCCCCAGCCCTCCATACTCCTTGCGCCAGCGGTAGTACGTCTGCTCGGTCACGCCGAGCTTCTTACTAACCTCGGGCACCGTCATCCCCCTGGCGAGCCCGACTTCCGCCTCCCTGAGCTTGTTGATGATCTCCTCCGGTGTGCGGCACTTCCTGCTCATGCAGCTTGCCCCTTTCCCTGGTCCAGAACCCCTGTACACTAACATTGGAACTGGACTCGTTTTCGGGGGCAAGGTCACCCGCAGGTGCCCCGGATTGTCACTCAGCTATCCCTGGATCTCACTGTAATCTGCTACTCGGTCACGCAGCCAGTCGATGCGTCCAGATGCTGCTCGCACTTGACAGATTCTCTTTCGGGAACTAATCTCCACCTGCGGAAAGGAGCGCGTGACCGATGGCGCGGGTGGGGGCTTCGGATGGCGGTAGCAGTCAGATCATGATCGAATTCGAGTGCGACTGTGGGAACGTAATTCGCGTCCCAAAGAGTCCTGCCCACAAAGAGGGCACGTGTCCAGGATGCCAGCGACTCACACGTGTTCCCTCGGGAGGAGAATACGTTGGAATTTGAGGAGGCAACGTCCCTTGTTCTCCGCCTTCTCGAGGAGAAGGGGAAGGCGAAGAACAGTGAGATGATGAAGCTGTGCGGCAACGACCGAGAGTTGTTCGATCGTGTCCGCGAAGACCTCATCTTCAACGACTTGGCTGAAGACAAAAAGGGCGTCGGGCTGGTCTACGTACGCCCGCCCTCCGAGGTGCCACCTCTTGAGGTTCCCGTGGCGGAGGACGTTCAGGAAGTAGTAGCTTCCGAGCCCAACATTCCTGACGCCGATGTCGTCATCAGTTATTCGCACAAGGACTTCGATCTCGCCCGCGAAATCGTGCGACAGCTCGAGAACGCAAGCGTCAAGCTGTGGTGGGATAAGACCGGCATCCGAGCTGGTCGGTGGCGCGAGAAGATCGTCCGCGCAATACGATCCTCCAAGACTCTCACTGTTTTGTGCTCTATCAACTCGATGCAGTCTGAGGATGTTCGCACGGAACTTGAGTTAGCCGACTATTATAGGCGCAATCGGCTGCCGCTTGGTCTCGATGAAACGGACTATCCCGAAAGTATCATCTACTGCCTGGTTAGCTGGCACAAGCACCGGGTTCCGATCATGGACCGCTCGGTCACCGAGTGGCTGCCGGAGGTTCTGGATGCCTTGGTAGCCCTCGGCGTTGCCTGCGACCGGCCGGCACTTCCACCCCCAGCCGTCGCTCCGGCTCCAACCGCTGCTAAGGCTGTCAAGCCAAGCTGGCCTGAGCGGAGGGCTGTTCCCGTCACGGCTCCCCCGGTAGGCCGGCCGGGAGCGGGACGGAGGTTCCGCATCTTCGTCAGCTCTACTTACGGCGACATGAAGGAGGAGCGGAACGCGCTCCAGCGCTTCGTCTTCCCACGGCTAAGGGAGCTTTGTTCGGTGCATGGGTGCCGGTTTGAGGCGGTCGACCTGCGTTGGGGCGTCAGCCAGGAAGCTGGCCTCGACCAGCAAGCCATGCCGATCGCCCTCCAAGAGATCGACCCATGCCGGCGCACGACGTCTCGGCCCAACTTCATCGTCCTCCTCGGCGACCGTTACGGCTGGCGCCCGCTGCCCTCCGAGATCCCGGCCCATGAGTTCGAGGAGATCTGCCGGCGTATCTCCGCAGACAAACAGCAGCGGCTGAAGGACTGGTATTTCAGGGACGATAACGCCGTCCCGCCCGACTACTGCTTGAAGCCGCGTGAAATGGGAGGCGAGTACGAAGACTTCGCCATATGGGAAGCGGTGGAGCGCGACCTTCGTTCCATCCTGCTCGCGGCGGTGAAGGGCATGCCGCTTGAGGCTCATGACCGTATGAAGTACGAGGCGTCGGCCACCGAACAGGAGATCGCCCAGGGGGCGTTACGGGTCCCGGACGCCCGGGAGCACGTCTACTGCTTCTTCCGGACGATCAAGGATTTGCCACGAGATCTGAGCGGGAGGGACTTTGTCGATCTTGACAGCGAGGGCAATCCGGACATCGATGCGCGCAGACGACTGGAAGAGCTGAAGCACAAGCTACGTGGCCTCCTCCCCGATAACATCTACGATTACGAGGCAAGGTGGAACGACGGTGGCATCACCACCGATCACATCGACAAGCTGTGCGAGGACGTTTTCGACGCCCTCTCCCGGATCATCGAGCAGGAGATCGAGCGGCTTGAACAGGTTGACCCACTGGATAAAGAGATAGCAGACCACGACGACTTCGGCCAGGATAGAGCGAAGTTCTTCACAGGTCGGGCCGACATGCTTAGGAAGATCGGCGACTACGTCAAGAGTGGGGACAGTCAGCCGTTAGCGGTTTGGGGAGAGTCAGGTTCGGGCAAATCGGCGCTGATGGCCCGCGCGGCCCAACAGGTTCGGGAAGACCTACCGAATGCCGAGGTCGTCCTTCGTTTCCTCGATGCGACGCCGGAATCCTCGGACGGGCGCGCTTTGCTCGACAGCCTGTGCCGTCAGATCTCCCGGGCCTACGGGGCGGACGAAGCCACAGTGCCCACGGATTACAGGGAAGTGGTCGACGATTTCCCGAAGCGGCTAGCCCTGGCCACTGAGGAGAAGCCGCTCATCCTGTTCCTAGACGCACTGGACCAGCTGTCCGACGCCGAGGGGGCCCGTAGCCTCATCTGGCTGCCCGCTGACCTGCCCGAACACGTGCGCCTGATCGTCTCCACCTTGCCGGGCGAATGCCTGTCGGCGCTGGAGAGCAAGCTCTCGGACACGAGCCTCGTGGAGCTAAAGCCGATGCCGCCCGATGAAGGTCGCAAGCTCCTGGACCTCTGGCTGGAGGACGCGGGTAGGACCCTTCCGCAGCATCAGCGAGACGAGGTGCTCAGCAAGTTCGGGGCCGAAGGTCGGCCGCTCTACCTCAAGCTGGCCTTTGAGGAGGCCCGCCGCTGGAAGTCCTACACGGACCCCAGCGACACAGTACTAGCTGAGGGCATCCGGGGCATCATCCGTGAGAACCTGTTCGCTCGTCTCTCGTCGCCGGCCAACCACGGCAAGATGATAGTCTCGCGCAGCCTAGGGTATCTGGTCGCGGCGAAGAACGGTCTATCCGAGGACGAGCTGCTGGACGTGCTGTCCAGCGATGCAGACGTCCTCTCCGACTTCAAACGTCGTTCGCCAATATCGCCGGAGGTGGAGAGGCTACCGGTGGTGCTGTGGTCTCGCCTGTACTTCGACCTGGAACCCTACCTGACAGAACGCAGCGCCGATGGCGCCTCCCTGATGACATTCTACCACCGTCAACTCGGCGAGGTTGTGGCGGAGGACTACCTGGCCGGCGATGCGAAACCAGGGCGCCACCGCGCTCTGGCGGACTACTTCGATAAACAAGGGCTTGAAATCGAAGGCGCTCCCAATCTACGCAAGATGTCCGAGCTGCCATTCCAGCAGACGCACGGCGAGATGTGGGAAGAGCTCTTCGCCACCCTCACCAATTTCCCCTTCCTGGAAAGGAAGGCCGCCGATCTCGGAGTCCTGGAGCGCACAGACGCCGAGGGGAACGTGACGCGGACCCACACCGGCGTCTTCCTGCTCCAGGACGACTTCCGGCTGGCCCTGGAAAAGATGCCCGGCGACGGCGCCACGCCCGGGGGCAGGAGACCGCTGCTTGAGGTCTTCTCGCGAGCCCTGGGTCGCGAGAGTCACGTCCTTCATCGGCGGCCCGATCTCCTCTGGCAGCAGCTGTACAACCGTCTCCAGTGGTCGGAGGGTGGCCCCGAGCGGCTCGCGGCAGAGCTTCAACGCCGAACAAGGCCGGGCTCAGCGCCCTGGATGCGGGTCCGAACGCCTTCCCGGGAATCGGAGGCGCTCATCCGAACGCTCGAGGGTCACTCTGGTCCGGTCAGAAGTTGCGTGCTGAGTCGTGACGGCTCCGTGGTCGTCTCAGCGGGCGACGACTACACCGTCCGACTCTGGGATGCGACGACCGGCGCTGAGCGGGCCTGCCTCGTTGGCCATGACGATTGGGTCACCGGCTGCGCCATCAGCCGGGACGGCAGCTTCGTCGTATCGGCCAGCTCCGACCTCACCTTGAGGGTTTGGGATGCGGTCAGGGGGGTGGAGCGAGCGGTTCTCGGAGGCCACACGGCCGCGGTCACAGCCTGCGCCATCAGCCCCGACGGCTCCTTCATCGTCTCGGGAAGTCGCGACGGGACGCTCAAGCTCTGGGACGTGGCCACCGGGAAGGAGCTTCGCACCCTTGAAGGCCATACGTCCGGTGTCAGGAGCTGCGCCATCAGCCCGGACGGCGCCTTCATCGTCTCGGCAAGCGAGGACGGGAGCCTCAGAATCTGGGACGCGGCTGGCGGGCGGGTACTCTGCACTCTCAAGGGTCACACCGACGCGGTCTTGGGCTGCGCGGTCAGCCCTGATGAGGCCTTCATCGTCTCGGCAAGTCGCGACGGGACGCTGAAGCTCTGGGACCCGTCGAGCGGGAGGGAGCTTCGCAGTCTCGAAGGCCACGGCGAGCCGGTTCGGGGCTGTGCCATCAGCGGTGAGGGCTCGTTCATCGTGTCGGCAGGCGACGACAGGGTGCTGAGGATCTGGGATTCGGCTACTGGCATCCAGCGAGCGACCCTCGTTGGCCACGCCGATCTTGTGACCGCATGCGCGGTGAGTTCTGATGGCTCGTTCGTCGTTTCCGCGAGTGACGACGGCACGCTCAAGGTCTGGGATATGACTCTCCTCCAAGAGCCCGCTGCCATCGAAGGCCACGACGGCGCAATCTCCGGCTGCGCCATCAGCGCTGACGGCGCGCTGGTAGCTTCGGCAAGTCAGGACGGGACCATCAAGGTCTGGGATTTGGCCACCGGGGTGGAGCGCGCAACTCTCGGCGGCCACATGGGCGGTGTTTTCAGTTGTACTTTCAGCCCGGACGGCTCCGCTCTTGTCTCGGCAAGTGACGATGGGACTCTCAAGGTCTATGATCCAGAGACCGGGGAGGAGCGGGCCACCCTGCGTGGCCACAGGGGCGGCGTCTTCGGCTGTGCAGTCAGCCCAGACGGTGCGTTCGTAGTCTCAGCCGGCGAAGACCGGACGCTCAAGCTCTGGGACATCGGCACCGGAATGGAGCGGGCAACGCTGGAGGGACATGTCTCGTCCGTCAATCGTTGTGCGGTCAGCCCGGACGGGTCGTTCGTCGTCTCGGCCAGCGATGACGAGACAGTCCGGATCTGGGATGCGGTAACCGGTCAGCAGCGCGCTCGGCTCGTCGGTCACGGCTCGTCGGTCTGGGGCTGCGCCGTGAGCCCTGATGCCGCGTTCGTCGTTTCAGCGAGTTGGGATGGGACCGTCAGGATCTGGGACGTGAAGAGCGGCGAACAGCGGACTGTCCTGAACGGCCACACCGACCAGGTGTGGGACTGCTCGGTTACTCCCGACGGTGGGTTCATAGTCTCGGCGAGCCGGGACAAGACTCTGAGGGTCTGGGATACGTTCGGCCGAGAGTGCGCCTCGTTGCCGCTGCCCGGCGGAGCGCTGTCCGTGGCCCTACATCCCCACCTGCCGTTCGCAGCCTGTGGCGACGAGAGCGGGAGCTTCTACCTCGTCGATCTTGTCGGCATCGAGTACGGGCCTATCATCGTCACAACGAGTCATGGAGGGACGGGACCGACCCTGCGCTGCCCCGCGTGTCACGGGATCTTCCCTCTCGAGCAGAGCTGGCTCGGAGCCGAGATGACGTGTCCAAACCGCGAGTGCGGCACTCCGCTCCGGGTCAACCCGTTCATCGCCGGCCTACAGCGATGACCCCCAAAGGCGGAATAGACACGCACGAGAGCGAACGTTCGAGCGGGACGCCTCCCCGCGCTCGGAGCGAGACGTTCTGGCGGGACCGTGTACGGCCTCTCTGGGAGGCCGTCGAGTGGCCGCTAGTCGGCCTCCTTGCGCTGCTCGCGCTGGGATTGGGGATCGACGGCTTCCGGCAGCACCTCGAGGCGAGCGGGCAATCGCACTCAGCGTCGGATGTGCTCTACCGGACGTTGCAGCTCTTCGTTCTCGAGTCCGGATGGGACTCGAGAGGCGTCAACTGGGAACTCGGCGTGGCGCGACTCTTGGCGCCTGCGGTGGCCGCGTACGCAGCCGTGCGAGCGCTGGGGGCGATCTTTCGCGAGCAGCTCCACTTGCTTCGGGTTCGCTCTTGGGGGAACCACGTCGTGATCTGCGGGTTGGGGCGAAAGGGCGTGCTCTTAGCGGAGGCGTTCCGCGCCCGCAAGGAACGGGTGGCGGTGATCGAGAAGGATGAGGAGAACAGTGCGGTCCGCAGGTGCCGCGACCAGGGCATCCCAGTCGTGATCGGCGACGCGACGGACCTGGCCGTCCTCCGCAAAGCAGGAGTCCAGAAGGCCAAGTGTCTGATCTCCGTCTGCGGCGAGGACGGCGTTAATGCCGACGTGGCCGCTCATGCCCAGGAGCTGGTGGCCGCGAAGCCTCGTCGAAGCGGCTTCCTCCGCTCGTTCGTCCACGTCGTCGACCTCGAGCTGTGCACTCTGCTCAGAGACAGGGTGGCTGTGGCCGGGAAGCGACACTCCTTCCGGCTCGAGCTCTTCAACGTCTTTGAGAGCGGCGCCCGCGGCTGGTTGAACGAGCACCTGCCCTTCGAGTCGGCTGGCCGAGAGGACGGCCGGCCGCATCTCCTCGTCGTCGGCGCCGGGCAGATGGGAAAGAGCCTCATCGTCGGGGCGGCGAGAAGGTGGCTCACCCTCCATGCTGGCGCCGGCCCGCGCCCGCGGATCACCATCGTCGATCGGGAGGCGGAGCGGAGGAAGGACTCGCTACTCCTGCGCCACCCGCAGCTCGAGCAGGTCTGCGAGCTGGTCCCCGTCCGGACGGACGTCACCTGGCCGGAGTTCGAGGAGGGGAGGTTCCTCTTCGACGCCGAGGGACGCTGCGACGTGACCACGATCTACGTCTGTCTCGACGACGACGTGCGCGGCCTAGCCGCGGGGCTGGACTTGTTGCAGCGGGTGCGTGAACACGGGGTCACGATCGTCGTTCGCACCGCCGAGAAGGCGGGACTCGCGGCCGCGCTTGGGAGCGAGCGTCCAGGCGGCGACGGCTTGGAGCTCCTGCACGCCTTTCCGCTGCTCGACCTAACCTGCACCCCGGAGCAGCTTCTCGGTGAGACCCCCAGCGAGCGCCTCGCCCGCACCATCCACGAGGACTACGTGCAGCGCGAAAGGGAAAAAGGCGAGACGGTCGAGACCAACCCCTCGATAGTCGAGTGGGACGAACTCCCCGAGAGCCTCAGGGAGTCGAACCGGCGACAGGCCGACCACCTCGGTGCTAAACTCAAGGCCGTCGGTTGCGGTAGCGCACCGCTGACCGGTTCGGAAGCGGAACCGATCGCCTTCTCCCCGGAGGAGGTGGAGTTGCTTGCGGAGCTCGAGCACAAGCGCTGGATGGCCGAGCGCCTGTTCGAGGGCTGGACGCACGCGCCAGGCCCGAAGAATCTCGAGCGGAAAACAAGCCCCGCTCTCGTCGCCTGGGAGGAGCTGCCCGAAACCGAGAAGGAGAAGGATCGAGCGACGGCGGGCCAGCTGCCGGCGTGCCTCGCCCGCGCCAGCTTCCAGGTTTACCGCCTTGAGGAAGGAGCCGTGCGATGACCGACGAAACTAGAAAGACGCGCGATCGGAGAGCGAGGGTGAGGACGCCGCGCTCGCAGCGCCGCGTCGTCGTAACCGGAGACGTGACGATGGACTGGAACCTCGCCCGAACGCGTCGAGCCGAAGGGGCGGGCGCGGCGTGGAACGCGGAGGACACGACCGAGGGCTACCTGCAGCTGGGCGGGGCGGCGCTGCTGGCGGACCTCATCCAGACGGTCGTCGATCGGTTTCCGCCGGGCGCCGAGAAGTTCGAAGTCCGCCGGGCCGGCCTGCCCGGTGGGTTCTCGCTGGAGGCTCCGGAGTTCCACCATTCCTTCGCGCTCTGGTCGGCCTACGAGTCAGCCGACACTCCCCGGGTCTGGCGAGTCAAGGAGTTCCTGGGGCTGGACCGCCCGAGCGCAGAAGCGCAGCCCGCACCCAAAGGGGAGCAGGTGGTCGATGACCCGGTCGAGGCGGACTTGGTGATCCTGGACGACGCGGCGCTTGGCTTCCGAGACGATCGCGGGCTGTGGCCAAAGGTGATCAGGGAACCCGCTGGACTGCAACCGTGGGTCTTGCTGAAGATGGCGCGGCCCATCGCCCAGGGAGACCTGTGGGAGCACCTGCGGCAGCACTTCGCGGAGCGACTGATCGTCATCATGACGATCAACGACCTGCGCCTCTCCGAGGTACAGATCAGCCGCGAGCTCTCGTGGGAGCGAACGGGGGAGGATCTCGCCCGCGAGCTGGTGAGCAATCCGCGGGTGAACGCCCTCTCTCAATGCGCCCACGTGGTGGTGTCGCTGAACACCGACGGGGCGTTCTTGCTCTCCCGCCGGGATGAGCCAGATAGGCGGTCCCCGGGGGAGACGCGGCCCGAGTGCCACCTCTTCTTCGACCCCAAGACAATCGAGGGCGTATGGGCGCAGCAGTACCCCGGCGGGATGGTTGGCTACACCACCTGCCTGACTGCCGGTATCGCCCGCGAGCTCATGCTCATGCCTGCCGACCCCGATGTCCGCCGGGGCATCCAGCGGGGGCTCGCGGCGATGCGGACGCTCCACCTGGTCGGATATGGCTCACGGGAGCCCGACGCCCGGGCCGACCTAAAGTTCCCCTACGAGGACGTGGCCGATGAGCTGGCGCGAGAAAGGGAGCAATTCGCCGTCGCTGAGGTGCCTGCGCCACACGGCGGCTCGTGGAGGATTCTGGAGGCTCGTTACCCGGAGGGCCTCGAGCGGGTCGCCCGGCAGATCGCGCGCGAGGGGGCGGAGGTCGCGCTCGAGGGCGTGCCGCTCGGCCGCTTCGGCGATCTGTTGACGGTCGATCGCGCAGAGATCGAGGACTTCCGGAGCATCCGGTCCCTGATCCACGAGTACAGCCGCGGGCGGCCGACTCGTCCGCTCTCGATCGCGGTCTTCGGGCCGCCGGGCTCGGGGAAGTCGTTCGGGATCGTCCAGGTGGTCGAGTCTCTGCCCGGAGAATTCGAGCGGCTCGACTTCAACCTCTCTCAGCTCAACGAGCCGGCCGAGCTGCACGGCGCCTTCCACCAAGTGCGCGACGTTGCCCTGGCTGGCTGCATCCCGCTCGTCTTCTGGGACGAGTTCGACACGACCCTGGGCGGCACGCAGCTCGGCTGGCTGCGCTACTTCCTAGTGCCAATGCAGGACGGCACCTTCCAGGAAGGGGAGCTAATGCATCCCATCGGCCCTGCCGTCTTCGTCTTCGCCGGAGGCACGAGCCACCGGATGGCTGCGTTCGAGACGATGGCGATGAAGGACACGGGGGCGAAGGCGACCGACTTCCTGAGCCGGCTCAAGGGCTACGTCGACATCCTAGGGCCGAACCCCCGCGACGGGGACGCAGCCACTGATCCCTACTACCTGATCCGCCGGGCGATCTTGCTGCGCTCTGTGCTTCTGCGCGACCAGCCAGATTTGTTCGAGCTGCGGGATGGCAACAAGTTGCTGCGGATCGATTCCGGTGTGCTGCGCGCGTTCCTCGAGACGCGCGAGTACCGACACGGAGCGCGTTCGATTAAGGCGATCGTGGCGATGAGCCTCCTCCACGGCAAGACGCACTTCGAGCGCTCCGCCTTGCCCGCGGCGGGGCAGCTCGACGTTCACGTCCAGGCAGACGACTTCCTCGCGCTGGCACAGCGACACGAGCCGGAGGAGGAGGCGCTCGAGGCGCTCGCAGAGGCCGCGCACGTCGTCTATTGCGCGGGGAGGCTCGAGGAGGGTCACAGGTGGCGCGAGCGGGACGTCGCGTATCTCGAGCGCCACAGCCTTCTCAAGCCGTTTGCCGCTTCGGCGTACGACGGCACGGAGATGCTACCCGCCCTCGTCTCCTGGGAGAACCTGAGCGGCGAGGACAGGGAGCAGAACCGCGGCCAGGTGCGCCACATCCCGAGCCGTCTCGAGGCCCTCGGTTACGTCATGCGGAAGGCGCGCGGCGGCGTCGACCCCACTGCTTTCGTCCTCTCTAGGCGCATGCTTGAGCTCCTCGCCGAACAGGAGCACGAGCGCTGGCTCTGGGCAAGGCTGCGAGCGGGCTGGCGCTACGGCGCGATCAGGAACAACCGCCGGAAGCTCCATCCGGCGCTGCTGCCCTGGCGTCCGCTCTCGCTGGAGGAGCGCGAGCAGAGCTATGGGGTCTGCGAAGACCGCCTGGGGCCGGGCGAGCTTGTTGAAGGCGACAAGGAGAAGGACCGCGAGGCCGTGCGCGAGATGACACAGATCGTCGCCGCGGCAGGGTGCGAGATCGTGAAGGTGCGTGAGCCGGCCGTGATCGTCGGGGTAACGGGCCACCGCATCCTGGCTGAGGTCGAGAAGATCAAGAAGGGAATAGGGGAGGCGCTCGATCGGGTCGAGCGGTCGTTCCCTGGGAAGCCCCTCACGGTGATGTCCGCCCTGGCCGAGGGTGCCGACTGCCTCGTGGTGAAGCGGGTACTCGCGCGCTCGACCGGAGGCCTCGTCGCCGTTCTGCCGCTGGCCGCAGCCGACTACGAGACCGACTTCGAGTCAGATGAGTCCAAACAGGAGTTCCGAAACTTGCTGGCTCAGGCAGACGAGACGATCGAGCTGCCGCCCGCTGCCACTCGGGAGGCGGCCTACGAGGCGGTGGGCGAGTACATCGTCGATCACTGCGACGTGCTCGTCACCGTCTGGGACGGCCAGGGCGCGCAGGGCCAGGGCGGGACAGGCGGGGTGGTGGCGCGCGCCCGCGAGCGTGGCCTCCCGATCGCCTGGGTGCACGCCGGCAACCGCAAGCCCGGAACGAACGAGCCGACCTCCCTGGGCACTGAGCAGGGAATGGTGACCTTTGAGCGTCTCGAGCCCGCCTGATCCGCCGGGGCCGGCCTTGAGCGGTCTGCATTGCTGGCGGCCAAAGTCATGAAGCGACTCTGCGCCGGTGATGTTTCATACTCCTCTATCGTGAGAGAAATCAGGCGCAAGAGGCCGGGGGCGCTGTCTAACCCGTGGTTCGTCCGGTTTCTGCTGCGAGGAGAGCAAGAGAGGGAGATACAGAGTCTGCTTCGCGAGGGAGATGAAGATCAGCAGTATGGGTGAGCTCAGCCGATTGTCCTATTCTGCTGACCGTGACACAGAGCGGACTGACGTGAGTGCTCTCGTAGGACTAGTTCGCATGATATAATGCGCGTACGAATCGCACAAGTAGGTACGAGGAATGACGCACAGCGATGACGGCAACCCGGCTCAACCGGCACCGTCCTCCCTAGCCGAGCACCGCGAGCAGCTCGCCCTCCTTTCGCGCACGCTGGAGCGCGAGGCGCACATCTTGGCGCGGGAGCCGGAGGTGCTGGCCTCGCACCTGCACAACATGGTCTACCTGGACGAGGGCGATGATGGCCCCGCGGGCCCGCTGCTGGCTCGGGCACGCGACGCCCTGTCCGGACGCCCCTGGCTGCGCCTCATCAACCGGCCACAGGTCGGAATAAGCCGCCGGGCACTGATCCGTGTCTTGGGCGACAGAATCGGTGCCACGTGTCTGGCTTGGTCATCCGACGGGCGAGTGCTGGCCGTCGGAACCATAGAGGGAATAGCACTGTGGATGGCAGATGGGATACCGGGTCCGGGCCTAGATCTTCGAGTCAGCGTAGAGACGCTGATCTGGTCACCAGACGGTCGACAGATCGCGTGGACGGACGAAGTTGGGAAGGCCCATGTGTGGACGCCCGGAACAAGCGAGCATCCAAGAAGCGTACAGGGCCACGGCCGAGACCAGGTCACATCGGTAGGCTGGTTGGATAACGAGACGCTCTTTCTCGCCACCGAGTTCGACGGCATTTTCGTCTGGCGTCTAGGAGCTCCAGGTCTGCGCCCCAGAGTGCTTGTGAGACAGAAAGAAGATGAGAGCGTGGAGACAGCTGCAGTGAGCCCGGATGGGAAAATGCTTGCCTGGACCGAGTACTCGAGTGTCTACATCAAGTCTCTTATCCCGCCCGGCCGTCGCACCTGGCTCGGTGCGTGCCACGATGTCGTTAAGTACTTGTCGTGGTCTGTGGATTCAATGTACCTTGCCTGCGCGGGGGACGGCTATGGGGTCACGATCTGGAGCGTTGAGACGAGGGCACCATTGACTATCGACGACGCGGCCCCTCCCCTGGCGTGGTCGCCGCGCGAATACACGTTGGCGTCCGGAGGGGATGGAACAGGAATTTACCTGTGGGATGGCCGCACCGGGAAGCCTACGTCGGTCCTCTACGGCCATCTCGCCTGGCTTGAGAGTCTAGCTTGGGCTCCAGACGGAAGGACTCTAGCATCAGGCAGCCACGATGCGGTGCGTTTGTGGGACGCGGAGACGGCTACAAGGTGGCCGGGAACCAGGCAGAGGAAGCTTACCGAAATCCAGCGGCGTCGCTTGCCGGAGGTGAAGGATGTCGAGTGGTCCTCCGATGGGCAAGCATTTGCCTCAACCCATTACGAAACAAGCCGAAGGAAATCAGCTGTCTGCGTCTGGAAGGGGAAAACCGGTGACGAAGTCGCGATTCGTGAGGGTCTCGGGTTTGGCCAGCCCCGAATTGCCTGGTGTCCCGCTATTGATGTCCTATCGATGGCAATTGATTTCAACCTCATCTCGTGGGCTATTCCGGTCGATAGGCCGCTCAAAGGGCACGAAGGCGAAATCGATGCCCTGGCGTGGTCACGGCGCGGCGACTTGCTGGCCTCCGGTGATACAAAGGGAACGACACGCATTTCCTGTGCCGCTAGCGTGTTTCATCTAGCTAAGCGTATGGGGGTAGATCAGTGGGCATCGCGATTGGGCGACGAGGATGATTGGACATGGGAGACCGGCGAAGGGTCCATCTGCAACTTGGAGTGGTTAGGAGAGGACGAGGTGTTGGTGGGGTTCGTACTCGGCCCGGGAATAGACATGGAGGCAGCAGAAGGTGGCGGTGCCTCGTATGTGAATCCACAGAAAGCGGCCATTTGGCATCTTGACTCAGGACGTCAACACCTGATCCCAGTCGGTTACGGGAGCGGCCGTCGCGACGCCTTGAGGTGCTCGCCCGTCGGGTATCGCTTTGCAGTGTCGCATCTGAAACACCCCAAGAAGGAGCCGACAAGCCTGCAAGATGCCATGGCGCCTCTGCAGCATCTTACATCGATATGGGACGCTCGAGGTCTGCGCTGCGAGGTGGAGTTGGAGGGCGACGTAGCGACGTGCGGGTGGTCTCCAGACGGCTCTATACTGGTACTAGAGCGCGAAGATGAGTTGGTTCTTTGGGACAGCACTAGGCGGAAACCACGTGAGGTCTTGAAAGGCCATGGGCAGATTCAGGATGCAAGCTGGTCACCGAACAGCAGCTCATTTATATGGACCTCCGTTGATGCGAGCGTATGGATGTGGAACACGACGAACGGTGTAACGCGTCTGCTCCCGCCAGCTAGCGGGGGAGCGTCACGTCTTCTGTGGGCTCCTGACGGTGAGAAGTTGGTTTTGGCTGGCGTCTATGAGTACGACGCTGACTCCGAAGAGGACTTCCGAGAAGAGCAGTCAAGTCCTCGGTTGCCTCAAGTGGTGGACTTGTGGGATATGATCTCTGGCAGTTCAGTCGCGCGTGCGTACTGCCTCTCCCCTGTTCTTGCCCTCCAGTTCAGCTCGGACGGCCGCATCTTGCGGGCAGCGGACGATGGCAGCGCCACCGGCAACCGGCCCATCCCCTACCTCTTCGAGCTGTGCAACATCGAGATAGGTTCGCCGGCGGTGCGCCCTGTCTCGCCACAGGAAACGCCGGGCGTGGAGCGAAATGGCGAAGCTTGATGTAACGGAGCCCCTGGCGAGAGCACTGATGCGCGAGGTCGCTCCCATCGTGGAGCGGCTCACGGGCTGGCGGCTGCACGTCGAGCAGATGGCGGTGCAGATCCTTCCCAAAACCCAGGCGTACGAAGAGATCTTCCTCGCAAGACTCCAGCGCCTCTCGCCAAGCGGGGACCTCTCTGCCTTCAGCGAAGGGATCGCCCGTCGGCTGGCGGAGTACGTGCTGGAGGGGACAACCCTCGCTGCCTATGACCACACGAACGGCACTCTGTACGTCGTCCGGGAGAATGTGGACGACAGCGACAAGGACGGGCTCAAGGTCATCCTCGGCCACGAGCTGGTGCACCGGGGGCAGGGTCTTCATCACCCGGACCTGCTCCGACGCACGGAACAGGTGGCCGCTGAGGTGCTCTCCGCGGAGACCATATCCGGCAAGATGGAGAAGATCCAGGAGGCCAATGCGGTCTTGACCCTTTTTGGAGGGCCACGCGACCCTGGTACAGGGCGTCCTGCGCCGCCTGTACCCGAAGGCGAAAATCGAGCGCCATTGGGGGATAACGGCGCTCCTCTTTCGCAGCCTCGGCTTCCTCAAGGCGCGCCAGTACACCGTCGGCACCAAGCGTCTGGCCGCGCTCAAGTCACCGAAAGAACTGGAGGCGCTCTACCGAAGCCCTGGGCGAGTTCAAGAGCTGTTCGGCGCCGCATCAAGAAGGAAGAAGGTCACGTCGTGAGGGCTGTTGATGACGCGAACTCCTTGGAGGGCGGGGCGTTGGCTGCGAGTTCCCGTTGATGCGGGGGAGGGTTGCGCCCCGCCTGGGCGGTCGGGTACCGAACTTGACGGGGAACCCTAGGAGAAGTGGTATCGGATAACCTTCCTGCCATTCACCACGTCGCCGGTCTTCACTGACTCGCTGGACACAACGATTCGGATGTCCGCATCAGGGTAGCCCTTTGAATTCGTCTCCACGTACCGTCCTGCGGGCAGCTTCTGACTCTCGTGCCAAACGTAGATGTCGATCTCGCGATCGCCGGCTGCCAGCATCTGGTCAAGGACTGTAGCGTATCCCTCAGGCATCTTCGACCTCCTCCGCGGCTGGCCGCTCGGATGCGTATTGCCCAAGGCGAGCTGCATTCTCTGCGTCAGAACGATTACTAGCCCTGGCCATTGAGGTAGCCCGGCGGCCGCCGCAGTGATATTACACGGCTATGGAGATGGTGGCAACGGGTTAGCCCCTCCATACCTGAGCGTTCTCTGGCGGCCCGTGAGCGGCTGGCTCGTGTGGTAAAATGTGTCCGCCTTGGGAGGTATTGACAATGACGGGTGGGCATAGTGGCCAGCCATGAGCGCTCCTGAATCCCTGACCAGCGCCGACCGACGGTCGACCGTCGAGACCTTCGCGCGCGCCCTCAACCGGGAGGCGCACAACCTCACCCGGCGCCCCGACCTGCTGTGGCAGCAGCTCTACAACCGGTTGCAGTGGGAGGACGAGCCGGTCGCGCAGGTGCTGGCGCCGGAGCTGGCCCGCCGGACAGCCCCGGGGGCCACCCCGTGGCTGAGGACGAGGACGCCCCTCCGCGAGTCAAAGGCTCTCATCCGTATCCTCGCGGGCCATAGCAACTCGGTCACCGCCTGCGCGGTGAGCCCGGACGGCTCCTTTATCGTCTCGGCCAGCTTCGACGAGACCCTGAGGGTCTGGGATACCGCCACGGGGCGGGAGCGGGCCACCCTGGCCGATCATACCAACTTTGTCAATGCCTGCGCCGTCAGCCCCGATGGCTCCTTCATCGTCTCCGCTAGCGAAGATGGCACGCTGAAGGTGTGGAACGCACGGACAGGGCAGGAGCGGGCCACCCTGGAAGGCCATACCCTGGGGGTCCTTGCCTGCGCCGTCAGCCCCGACGGCTCCTTCATCGTCTCCGCAAGCCAGGATAAGACCCTTAAGGTCTGGGACGCAAAGACGGGGCAGGAGCGGGCCACCCTGGAAGGCCATACCCTGGGGGTCCTTGCCTGCGCTGTCAGCCCCGATGGCTCCTTCATCATCTCGGCCAGCCTAGACAAGACCCTTAAGGTCTGGGACGCAAGGACGGGGCGGGAGCGGGCCACCCTGGAAGGCCATACCCTGGGGGTCCTTGCCTGCGCCGTCAGCCCCGACGGCTCCTTCATCGTCTCCGCTAGCGCGGACCGGACCCTGAAGATCTGGGAGGCAGAGACGGGAGCGGAGCGGGCCACCCTGCCCGGCCATACCGACGGGGTCTTTGCCTGCGCGGTCAGCCCCGACGGCTCCTTCATCGTCTCCGCAAGCCTAGACAAGACCCTTAAGGTCTGGGACGCAAAGACGGGGCGGGAGCGGGCCACCCTGGAAGGCCACACCGACAGCGTCTGGGCCTGCGCGGTCAGCCCCGACGGCTCCTTCATCGTCTCGGGAAGTTCGGACAAGACCCTTAAGGTCTGGGACGCGCCGACAGGGGAGGAGCGGGCCACCCTGGAAGGCCATACCGGCGGAGTCCTTGCCTGCGCCGTCAGCCCCGACGGCTCCTTCATCGTCTCCGCTAGCGAGGATAAGACCCTGAGGGTCTGGCAGGCAGGGACGGGGGAGGAGGCCACCCTGCCCGGCCATACCGACGGGGTCTTTGCCTGCGCCGTCAGCCCCGACGGCTCCTTCATCGTCTCCGCAAGCCTAGACAAGACCCTTAAGGTCTGGGACGCAAAGACGGGGCGGGAGCGGGCCACCCTGGAAGGCCACACCGACAGCGTCTGGGCCTGCGCGGTCAGCCCCGACGCCTCCTTCATCGTCTCGGGAAGTTCGGACAAGACCCTGGAAGTCTGGGACGCGGAGACGGGGCGGGAGCGGGCCACCCTGGCCGGCCATACCCGCGACATCCGAGACTGCGCCGTCAGCCCCGACGGCTCCGTCATCGTCTCCGCACGCGAAGAAGCGACGCTGAAGGTCTGGGATGCAAGGACGGGGGAGGAGGGGGCCACTCTGGTCGGGCATACCCGCGACATCCGAGACTGCGCGGTCAGCCCCGACGCCTCTCTCATCGTCTCCGCAAGCAGAGATGGGACGCTGAAGGTCTGGGATGCAAGGACGGGGGAGGAGGGGGCCACCCTGGTCGGCCATACCCGCGACATCCTAGACTGCGCCGTCAGCCCCGACGGCTCCTTCATCGTCTCGGGAAGTTGGGACAAGACCCTCAAAGTCTGGGACGCGGAGACGGGGCGGGAGCGGGCCACCCTGGAAGGCCACACCGACAGCGTCTGGGCCTGCGCCGTGAGCCCCGACGCCTCTCTCATCGTCTCCGCAGGTTATGACAATACCCTGGAGGTTTGGGAGGCAGGAACGGGCGTGGAGCGGGCCACCCTCCTCCTCTTGGGCGAGGGGAGGAGCGTAGCTTTGCACCCTCGACGGCCCCTCGCTGTCTGCGGCGATAAAGGCGGAAACGTCTACCTGGCAGAACTCGTGGGCATCCAGTATCGCCCCATGACCGCGACGCCAGCGGAGAGACTGCCGAAGAGGGCTGCGCCCCCAGCGGAAGCGATGCCGAGCCCGTCTCCTGCGGAAGTGACGAGGCTCAACAGCCTGGCGACTGTCCACTACAAGGAGGGCAAGTACGCTGAGGCGCTGCCCCTGTATCAGCGCGCGGTCGAAATTGGCGAGTGGCTCCTCGACGCTGACCACCTGGAACTCGCAACCGCCCTCAACGGCCTGGCCATGGTCCTCTATATGCAGGGCAGATATGCTGACGCGCTGCCTCTATGTCAGCGCGCGCTGGCGATCTACGAACGGGCCCTCGGCCCCGACCACCCCCATGTAGCAAGTAGCCTCGACAACCTGGCACAACTCTGCGAGAAGCTGGGAGAGCGCACCGAGGCTCTCACTCTCTATCAGCGCGCGCTGGAAATCCGGCAACATGCTCTTGGCGCCGACCACCCTGAGGTGGCAAGTAGCCTGAGGAACTTGGCCCGGCTGTACTACGAGCAGGGCAAGTATGCCGAGGCGCTACCTCTCTACCATCGTGCCCTGGAAATCCGGGAACACACCCTTGGCCCCGATCACCCCGAGGTCGCATACAGTCTCAACGGCCTGGCAGTGACCTACTACGGCCAGGGCAAGTACGCCGAAGCCCTGCCTCTCCTCAGGCGCGCGGTCAGCATTGCTGAAGCAACGCTCGGGCCTGAGTACCCTAGCACGGCCGCGTTCAGGAGAAACCTGAAGGCCTGCCAGAGTGCGGTGCGCTGAACGGGTACCTGGATTCCGAGTAGGCCTGGCATCGACCGCATTGCCGCGGCGGCCCCGGTGGGCGTTCTGGCGGCGGGGGTCACTTGGGGCTGGGAGGCGAGTCGGATAGGAGGCTGAGATGGCACGAGCAACTAGGACGTTCCGGATTTTCGTCAGTTCCACCTTCAACGATCTCAAGGCGGAACGAAACGCACTACAGCAGCACGTGTTCCCCAAGCTGCGAGAGTTCTGCATGCAGCGCGGCGCCCGTTTCCAGGCTATCGACCTGCGCTGGGGCGTGAGCGAGGAGGCGGGCCTCGACCAGCGGACGATGAACATCTGCCTGGACGAGATCGAGCGCTGCCGTAAGACCACGCCCCGCCCCAACTTCATCGTGCTATTGGGCGACCGCTACGGCTGGCGTCCCCTACCAGCTCAGGTGGAGGCCGAGGAGTTCGAGGCCATCCTCGATAAGCTATCGGAACCCGATAGAGAACCCGACAGAGAGCTGCTCCTTTGGAGTGATTCCCAGCCCGACGATCAGAAAGGCTGGTATCGGAGAGATGATAACGCGCTTCCTCCGGTGTATTGCCTGAGGCCACGGGAGATAGACGTCCCCGAGGGTGCCAGCGACGAAGAGAAGAAGGCCGCGCAGTATGAAGAAGCCGCCGAATGGAGGCAGACCGAGCAGCGACTTCGCTCTATATTCCTCAAAGCTGTGGAGGACATGCCGCCCGAGGCCTACGACCGCATGAAGTATGAGGCCTCGGCCACTGAACAAGAGATCGACCGAGGAGCAGTACGCGTCCTCGACGCACGGGAGCACGTATTCTGCTTTTTCCGAAAGATCAAAGATGCCCCAGAGGATGAGAGCGCGAAGGACTTCCTCGACTTGGTGAAAGAAGGGGACAAGTGGGTAGCGGACAACGATGCGCGCACCCGGCTGAAAGGGCTAAAGGAGAAGCTGCGTGGCCTTTTCCCTGACAACATTTTCGAGTACGAGGCAGCATGGACAGGCCTCCGCAGCGTCACGACAAATAGGATCGACAGACAATGCCGAGTGATTTTGGATGCCATCTCTCGCCATATTGCCGAGCTGGCAAAAGCAGAAGGGGCGTTCCAACCGGACTCCAAAACTTGCGATCGTCTTAACGAACTGAAGAACCAGGAACTACGAAAGCATCTCCCCGAGAATCTCACCAATGCAGAGAGCAAGACCATTGAAGCCGCCACCACTATTGACCACATCCCGAAGCTGTGCGCAGACGTCTACGCTGCTCTGTCCTGCATCATCCTGCAGGAGATGGCTCGGCTCGAAGATGTCGGCCCGCTGGACAAAGAGATTGAGGATCACAAGAAGTTCGGCGATGACCGCGCCGAGTTCTTCACCGGCCGGGCCGCCATCCTGAAGACCATCGGCGACTACGTCAGAGGTGACGACCGTCACCCGCTGGCGGTATGGGGCGAATCGGGTTCAGGCAAGTCAGCGCTGATGGCCCGTGCGGCACAGCAGGTTCAGAGCGATATCCCGCACGCCGAGATCGTTCTTCGTTTCATTGGCTGGACGCCGGACTCGTCCGACATCCGATCTTTGCTGGCGAGAGTGTGCCGCCAGATCTCCCGCGCCTACGGGGCGGACGAAGCCACTGTTCCGACGGACTACAAGGAACTGGTTGATGATTTCCCCAAGCGCCTGGCCCTGGCCACTGCGGAAAAGCCGCTGGTCCTATTCCTGGATGCGTTGGACCAGCTATCCGACGTCGAGCAAGGTCGCAGTCTTGTCTGGCTACCCGCTGACCTGCCCGAGCACGTGCGCCTGATCGTGTCGACCCTGCCCGGCGAATGCCGGGCAGCGCTGGAGACAAAGCTTCCGGACACAAACCGCAAGAAACTGGAGCCGATGCCGCCGGATGAGGGCAAGAAGCTGCTGGAACTCTGGCTGAAGGACGCGCGCAGAACCCTCCGGGACCATCAGAGAAAGGAGGTGCTCCGCAAGTTCGAGCTCTCTGGCATGCCGCTCTACTTGAGGCTAGCTTTCCAGGAGGCGCGCCTGTGGAAGTCCTACACCACGAGAACGGAACTCAGCCCGGACATTCCGGGGATCATCCGCGACAATCTGTTTGACCGCCTTGCCTCCCCGCCCAACCACGGGAAAACGCTGGTCTCACGCAGCCTGGGATATCTGGTCGCGGCGAAGAACGGCCTATCCGAGGACGAGATACTCGACGTGCTTCCCCTCGACGAAGAGGTGTTTCAAGACTTCTTGGCCCGTGCCCGCCACGAACTGCCCACCCAAGAGCGAGGCAAGCAGCGACTCCCAGTGGTCATCTGGTCTCGACTCTACTTCGACCTGGAGCCGTACCTGACCGAGCGCACCGCCGATGGCGCCTCCTTGATGACCTTCTACCACCGTCAACTGAGCGAGGCGGTGACCCAGCACTACCTGGCCGGCGATGACAAACGGGATCGCCACCGTGGCCTGGCGCACTACTTCGGCGACCAAGAGCTCGAGATCGAAAGAACTCCCAACCTGCGCAAGATGTCCGAGTTGCCCTACCAGCAGACGCTGGGCGAGATGTGGGACGAGCTTCACGCCACGCTCACCGACTTCCGCTTCCTGGAACGGAAGTCAGCAGAGGTCGGGGTGCTGGAAAGCACCGATGCTCAGGGGAACGTGACGCGCACCTACACGGGCGTGTTCCTGCTCCAGGACGACTTCGGCCTGGCGCTAGAAAAGTGGCCGGCTGGCGGAAGGGGTCAGCCATGAGCACTGCAACGTCCGAACGACCATCCTCGGACGAGCGCCGGGCGACCCTGCAGGCCTTCGCGCGCGCCCTGCTCCGCGAGGTCCACAACCTTCGCCAGCGGCCCGACCTGCTTTGGCAGCAGCTGTACAACCGCCTCCAGTGGGCGGCGGAGCCGGTGCCGCAAGTGCTGGCGCCGGAGCTGGCGCGCAGGAGCACCCCCGGCGCTGCCCCCTGGCTACACGTAAAGACACCCTTCCGCGAGTCCGAGGCCCTGGTCCGCACCCTGGCCGGCCACACCGGTACGGTGAGGGCCTGCGCCGTCAGCCCCGACAGTTCCTTTGTCGTCTCGGGGAGCTGGGACGAGACCCTCAAGCTCTGGGATGCAAAGACGGGGCAGGAGCGGGCTACCCTGGCCGGCCACATCCACTGGGTCGACGTCTGCGCCATCAGCCCCGACGGCTCCTTCGTAGTCTCGGCGAGCCGGGACCATACCCTCAAGGTCTGGGACGCTAAGACGGGGCAGGAGCGGGCCACCCTGGAAGGCCACACCGGCGTAGTCAGCGCCTGTGCGGTGAGCCCCGACGCCTCCTTCATCGTCTCGGCAAGCGACGACATGACCCTGAAGGTCTGGGACGCCGCCACGGGGCGAGAGCGGGCCACCCTCGCCGGCCACACCGGCCACGTGGAGGCCTGCGCCATCAGCCCCGACGGCTCGTTCATCGTCTCGGCGAGCAGGGACAAGACCCTGAAGGTGTGGGACGCCGCCAGCGGGCGGGAGCGGGCCACCCTGGCCGGCCACACCCGTTACGTGAATGCTTGCGCGATCAGCCCCGACGGCTCCTTCATCGTCTCGGCAAGCGACGACAAGACCCTGAAGGTCTGGGACCCCCAGACGGGAAAGAAGCGGGCCACCCTGAAGGGCCACAGGAAGGCCAACACCCTCTGCGCCATTAGCCCTGACGGCAGCTTCATCGTCTCGGCCGGCACTCACGACGCCCTGAAGCTCTGGGACGCCGCCACGGGACGGGAGCGGGCCACCCTGCCAGGCCACACCGACTGGGTCACGGCCTGCGCGGTGAGCCCCGACGGCTCGTTCATCGTCTCGGGAAGCGACGACAAGACCCTCAAGGTCTGGGAGGCGGCGACGGGGCAGGAGCGGGCCACCCTGGCCGGCCACACCGACTCGATCTACGCCTGCGCCATCAGCCCCGACGGATCCTTCATCGTCTCGGGTAGCCGGGACAACACCCTGAAGGTATGGGACCCGAAGATGGAGGGGGGCCGGGCCACACTGGCCGGCCACACCGAGCGGGTCAACACCTGCGCCATCAGCCCCGACGGCTCGTTCGTCGTGTCGGCAGGCTGGGACAAGACCCTCAAGGTCTGGGAGGTGGCGACAGGGCAGGAGCGGGCCACCCTGGCCGGCCACACCAACATAGTGGAGGCCTGCGCCATCAGCCCCGACGCCTCCTTCATCGTCTCCGCCAGCGACGACAGGACCCTGAAGGTCTGGGACGCCCAGACAGGCAAGAAGCGGGTCAGCCATAGGGGCCACACGTTCGGGGTCAGTGCCTGCGCCATCAGCCCAGACGGCTCCTTCATCGTCTCGGCGGGCGATGACGACACCCTGAAGGTCTGGGACGCCCAGACAGGCAAGAAGCGGGCCACCCTGGAGGTCTGGGACGCCCAGACAGTGGCCAAACGGATCGCGCTCGAGGGTCACATCTTGCCGGTCAGGGCCTGCGCCATCAGCCCCGACGCTACGTTCATCGTGTCCGCTAGGTGGGACAACACCCTGAAGATCTGGGACGCGGAGATGGGGCAGGAGCGGGCCACCCTTAAGGGCCACACCGACGAGGTCCGCGCCTGCGCCATCAGCCCCGACGGCTCCTTCATCGTCTCGGCAAGCGACGACAAGACCCTGAA
>JAUWYP010000010.1 GCA_030615765.1 Dehalococcoidia bacterium
GCCCGCCCTCTCCCGCGGCGAGCTCCAGTGCGTGGGGGCCTGCACCCTGGACGACTACCGCCAGCACATCGAGAAGGACCCCGCCCTGGAGCGCCGCCTGTCGCCCGTGTACATCGGCGAGCCCTCGCCCGAGGACACTATTGAGATGCTGAAGGGCCTCCGCCCTCGCTACGAGGCTCACCACAAGGTGAAGATAACGGACGAGGCTGTCGAGGCGGCGGTCAAGCTGTCCAGTCGCTACGTCACCGGTCGCTTCCTGCCCGACAAGGCCATCGACCTGATCGACGAGGCAGCCAGCAAGCACATCATCGAGGCCCAGGCCCTGTCGCCGGAGCTGCGGGAGACGAAGGGCCGCGTCGATGAGCTGACCCGCCAGGAGGAGGCGGCCTCCGGTCGCGAGGACTACGAGGAGGCGGCTCGCATCAAGAGCGAGCGGCTGCAACTGGAGAAGGAGTACGAGGCGGCCAAGGCCCAGTGGGCGGGGGAAGAGAAGATCGACCTGACGGTGAGCGCCTCCGACATCGCTAGCCTGGTGGCCCACATGACAGGCATCCCCGTCGACCGGCTGATGGAGGGGGAGGCCGACAAGCTCCTGCGCATGGAGGAGCGCATCCACGAGCGCATCGTCGACCAGAAGGAGGCGGTGGCCGCCGTGTCCGACGCCATCCGCCGCGCCCGGTCCGGCCTCAAGGACCCCAGGCGGCCCATCGGCAGCTTTGTCTTCCTGGGCCCCACGGGCGTGGGCAAGACGGAGCTGGCCAAGGCCCTGGCCGAGTTCATGTTCGACGACGAGGATGCCATGGTGCGCATCGACATGTCCGAGTACCAGGAGCGCCACACGGTGTCCCGCCTCATCGGCGCCCCGCCGGGATACGTGGGCTATGAGGAGGGCGGCAGCCTCACCGAGGCCGTCCGCCGTCGGCCCTATCGGGTCGTCCTCTTCGACGAGGTGGAGAAGGCCCACTCGGACGTGTTCAACATCCTCCTCCAGATACTGGAGGACGGCCGCCTCACCGACGGCCATGGCCGTACGGTGGACTTCCGCAACACGGTGGTGATCATGACCTCCAACCTGGGGACAGCCGAGTTCCAGCGGCCCGCGGTGGGCTTCATGCCCGCCGGGAGGCAGACCAAGAGCGAGAGGGAGCGGCTGCGCAGCACCGTGGAGAAGGCCCTCAAGGAGGCCTTCCGCCCCGAGCTGCTCAACCGCATCGATGAGACGATCATCTTCGAGCCGCTGACCGAGGAGGACCTGAAGCAGGTCATCGAGCTGCTGATCAGCGACGTGCGCAAGCGCCTGGACGAGCGAGGCGTTGGCCTGGAGCTGACGGAGGCGGCCAAGGAGGCGCTGGTGAAGGAGGGCTTCGACCCCGTGTTCGGCGCCCGCCCCCTGCGGCGGACGGTGCAGCGGCGGGTGGAGAACCCCCTGTCCAAGCGCATCCTGGCCGGCGAGTTCGGCGAGGGCGACACGGTGCTGGTGGACATCGAGGGCGAGGAGTACATCTTCAGCCGCCAGGAGGTGGGGGCAAAGGCAACGGCAAAGGCCGCGAGCTAGACCCCTGCCAAGCCCAACGTGCTGACGAAGCCCGGCGCCTCTGCTTTTCGTAGCCCTGCGATCGGCTTAGAATGGCTTACGTGGTCGCGGGTGAGTTCACGGGGCCTGGAGGTTGAGGGACGATGACAATGAGGCTCTCTGAGGAGACCAGAAATCACCTGCGGGCGGCCTGCAGGGAGAACCTGCTGGCCATCAGGGCGCTTCTGGATGTCCTCATCGGTGAGGCCGAGCCCGCCCCGGCCCGCGCTCCTGCCCCCTCAGAGCGGGTGGCCAGGCCGCGAGCGCCCCGCCGGCGTCGGCGGCCGCCGCCAGAGAAGTAGCAGGCACCCTCTACCCGTCCCCGGCTCAACTCGCGGCATTCCGCGATGGCTCTCTAGACCCAGCGACTGCTGTCGGTTGCGGTTGATAGCTGAGGCCGCTATCATGGGCGCAGTCAATATCCCAGGAGGAGCTCGATGCGCGTAAACAGCCGTACTGAGGCCCTGGCAGTCGCCCTTCTGCCGCAGAAGGGCATCCTGGTGCAGGTGACGCTGGTGCTGGCCGCCAGCGCCTTCACCGCCGTTGCCGCCCAGGCGCGGATCAACCTGCCTTTCACCCCCGTACCGATCACCGGCCAGACCTTCGCTGTGCTGCTGGTAGGGGCGCTTCTCGGCAGTCGCCTGGGGGCAGCCAGCATGGTCACCTACTGGTCTCAGGGAGCAGCGGGCTTGCCCGTCTTCGCCGGCGGCCTGGGCGGCTGGCACATTGCCACCGGCCCCACGGGGGGCTATATCGTGGGCTTTATCGCCGCCGCCTATGCGGTGGGCTTTCTAGCCGAGCGGGGCTGGGACCGCCGTCCCTGGACGCTGGCCCTGGCCATGTTAGGGGGACAGGCTCTCATCTACGCTGCGGGGCTCTCCTGGCTCGCCCACTTCACTTCTGGCAAGAGCGTCTTCGAGTTGGGTCTCTACCCGTTCATGGCCGGCGACGCCATAAAGCTAGTGCTGGCCGCCTCCCTCGTCCCCTCGGGGCGCGCCGCCCTGGGCGCCCTGCCTATGGGCGGTCTCCCTAGGCAGCGCTAAGCTCCGGTAGCAGTATCGCGAGCGGGTCCTCTCCTAGTCCCTTGCTTTCTCCAAGATGAGGCGATGCACCCCCTCGCTTTGCTCAGGGCAGGCTCTTGCCATTTCGCCGACATCGCCGCTGAGATTCTTCGCTCCGCTCAGAATGACGCTAGGCCATGCTGTCACCCTGAGCGTAGCGAAGGGTCTCACTCCAGATGGCACACTGCGCCCGGGTGTCGCTGTGGCTCGGTGATAGAACACCCTAGTCCCTCGCTATCAGCGCACCTCCACCGTATCCGCGGTCACCGTGTCCGGCAGGGTGTAGCCGCGGAAGGCCAGGAACCCCAGCAGGGCCGATAGGCCGGCCACCGGCCCTATCAGGCGAATGCCCAGCGGGTTGTCGGCCGTGCTCCCCAGTACGAGCAGGGAGGCCAGGATCAGGGGGAAGAGAGCCGAGGCTATCTTCTCCAGGGTAGCCTGGGTGCCGTAGTAGATAGCCTCCCGCCGCATGCCTGTCCTCAGCTCGTCGTAGTCGATGATGTCGGCCATGATGGCGTTGGGGAAGGTGAAGACCGCCGCCATGGGCAGCCCCATCAGGGCCACAAAGAAGACCGCCTGGAGCAGCGTGTCGATGCCGGGTAGGAAGCCCATGAAGGCGATAAACGGCAGATAGACTCCGCCTATCAGCATGGCCGTCGAGTAGACCCAGGCCTTGCCCCGGCGCAAGGACATTCGGTAGACGAAGGGAAGACAGAGCAGAACAACGATGATGGCCGCGGCCATCAGCACGGCGACCACGGTGCCCTCTGCCACGCCGAACTCCAGTCCGAACAGTTGGAGAGTGGCCGGGTTTCCCGCCTCCACTTTGGCGATGTCGCTGGGGAAGTCGCCCAGGAGCACCGCGCCGGACCAGAACGGGAGGGCGGCGGTCATCATCGATATGGCCATATTGAACAGGATGAAGGTGGGCAGGAAGAAGAGGAATGGCCTGTTGGTGAAAGTGGAGCGAATCGCCTCGATCGGGTTCACCTGGGCGGGCTCCACGTCCAGGCGCACGTGTCGCCAGGCGCCCGACAGGGCGATGTAGCGGGAAGTCATGCCCATGACGGCCATGCTGATGGCCATCGTCTGGAAGCCGAAGGCGTCTCGTATGATCCCACTGCCCACCAGGGCGACGGCCGCTCCCACCGTGCCGAAGAACACCTGCCAGGTCACTACGCTCACGCGACCCTTGGAGGTCACGGCGATCTCCGGCAGAAGGGATTCGAAGGGGCCGCCGGATAAGGTGCTGAACAGGTGGAAGGCCTCCAGCATGAGAAAGAAGTAGAGCGCGTTGACCATGCTCTCGCCGCCGATGGGGGGAGTCCAGAGGAGGACGAAGAACACGGCGTAGAAGGGGGTGGCCAGCACGACGAAGGGGATGCGTCGCCCCCAGCGCGAGCGAGTGCGGTCGCTCCACCAGCCGATGAGGGGATCGTCCAGGGCCTCGATCAGGCGGGCCGCCGTGAACAGAGCGCCGAGGACCAGGATGGGCACACGCTTCTCGATGTCGGCATCGCCGGGAGGGGCGTAGAAGTAGATGAGCCAGAGGTCCTTGGAGCGGCCGATGACGTTGCCCCCGAAGCTGCCGGAAGCATAGACCAGCCTGTTGAACAGGGGCAGTTCCTGGGCGTCGTTAGCCACGATCCCTCGCTGGCCTCAGGAGGCACTCCATCTGGCGGCCTGCCACCTAGCGACCGGCCCTCTCCTGGGCCAGCGCCTCCTCGATGGCCGGCGCATACACGCCCCACAGCTCGCTTGGCAGTAGGCGGCCGATAGCTACCATCACCTGCTCGCTGGCCAGGCGCTCGCGCTCTCCTTTCTCCACGCCGCGCGGTACCTGGATCGAGAAGGACGGGCCAAAGGATGCGATGAGCCCTCCTTCTTGCTCGAAGATGCCGACGGGAAGTATGGGTATGCCGCGGTTGCTCAGGGAGAGGAGAAACGAGCCCACCCCCGGCATGGGCTGGATGAGCTGCCCCGTGCCTATCGCTTCAGGGAAGAAGCCGATGGCGTCCCCCGACCCGCGCAGCACGTTCAGAATGGTGCGCAGAGCGGCTGCGCGGCCCACGCCCCGCTCGGCCCCGCGGGGAACGATGACCAGCCCGTACACCTGGGCGATGCGTCGAAACAGCCAGCGGACTGCCCAAACGGGCACGGGGAGCAGGCCCAGGCGAAAGTCGTACCATTCACTGGTCATCAGCCAGCGCAGCGATCTCTGGCTGGTTCGCCTCTGAGCCACGGCGTGGGAGGCGAGCATGCCGCCCCAGAATACCTTCAGGCCCGGCCGCTCGTAGTGATTGGCCACCAGAACGAAGGGACCTTCGGGGGGGATGTGCTGGTCGTTGAGAGCGTGTGGCTCGGGCCTGGCGGCCATGAGCGTCGCTTCCACGTCCGCTGCCAGGTTGCGAGTGCGACCGCGAAGCACCGCCCAGATGAACTTGAGGATGAGCGACCTGCGGAAGCCGTACGCCTCTTGTCGTTCTTGAATTGGTCTGCCCATGCCTCTTACCCGTCTCATTATAGCAAGGGCCGTCCGCTCTGGGCCGCGACCTGCTCGGCAGCAGCCCAGCTCTTGGGTTCATTGCTCATGTTGTAGCGAGCGTCAAACGGCGCCGAGGCCAATCTGCCCTAGGTTGGGGCATCGTTCGCATTGGAGGCACGGCCACTCGCTGCTGCCGATTGGCGGCTATTTCGCTGCAGATAGAAGACGTCCTCAAATCGAAGCTTTAGCATCCATATGGACATCAGGCCAGTCAGGCCAATCCAGATTGAGATGAAGACGTGCGTCCCGATGGCGTAGCCAGCCGCCAGCGTCCGGTCGACCCCGAAGAGAGCGACGACCTCTTGGAGGGCGACTTCGTATACGCCGATGCTGGTGGGGGTGAGAGGCAATGACACTACCAGGTTCGCCCCAATCATGATGACCAGGTAGGCGCTAAACGGCAGGTCGAGGCCAAAGGCCTGGCCAAAGAGCCAGAAGACCACTGCTTCCATCAGCCAGGCCGGGAAGGAGATCAAGATAGCCTGAGCAGCCAGCCGAACATCGCGTAGGGCGGCCAGCCCGTCAACAAAAGGAGGGACGAGCGTGGCTGCCTGGTCTCGCAGCCAGCGAGGCAGCCAGCGTGCCCACCTGGCTTGCCCAAGGTCGGCCGGCAGCCTTATGCGCGCTGCCAGGACGGCTATCAGCAGCCCTACCGCTACCAGCGCCGCCAAGCCCCATAAGACGCTGGTTCGCACGACCGGCGCATCCTGCAGTGACAGCCCAATGATAATCAAGGGGACAAACGTGGCTGCGTCCAGCAGCGTTTCCACTACTATGACGGTGGCTGTGAGCTCCGCCCGCGGAATGTTGTATCTCTGGGCAGGCACCTGAATGCGCACGAGGTCGCCCGCGCGCACCGGCATCAGGTTGTTGATCATGTTGGAGATGAGGAATGTGCCGAAGAGGCCAGACAGAGGCAGCCCCGGGATGTGGCCAAGAAAGATACGCCAGCGTAGTGTATGGATCAGTTTCGATAGAGTGAAAATCAGCAGGGCTGCCACGATCCAGGCGTAGTTTACCTCGGTAAACGTCCGCAGGGCCTCGCCGATGTTGACCCGCCAGGCGAGCAGCCCCAGGAACAGGAAAACGAACGCCAGCTGGAACCAGACGCGCCGTCTGCGAACGGCCTGCCTCCCGATATTCATTGGCTATTCCTTGCCGCGCTGGCCAAACAGGCCACCGGCCGCCTAGATTCTATCGCGAGTGTCCAGCGGCAGCAATTTGGGGCCGCGCTTTGGCGGCCTATCTTGACTGGCGTCATAGTATACTGTAATTGCAGGGAAGGTGGTCTGCTATGCCCATAGTGACCATGTCCGGGACGGCAGGCAGCGGCGCCCGTGAGGTGGGCCCGCTAGTGGCAGAGATCCTGGGCGTTGACTATGTGGACAGGCAGATCATGGTAGATGCCGCCCGGCGCCTGGGCGTTAGCGCTGAAGCCCTGGCCGAGCGGGACGAGCGCTCCACGGGCTTCAGGGAGAGGCTGGCCAACATGCTGCGCACCTTCCTGGAGCGCTCGGCCGTGGCCGGCGTTGGAGACCCCCTGATAGGCAGCGACGGCCTGGAGGTGCTCCTGGCTCGCTCCTACGGCGAGATGGGCGCCGAGGTCGGCAGCTCGGCCCAGGAGCTGGACGATGCCCTCTACATAAAGACGGTAAGCGCTATCATTAGCGAGTTGGGCCAAAAGGGCGACATCGTTATCCTCGGTCGTGGCGGTCAGATGATCCTCAAGGAAGTGCCCATCGCCCTCCACGTGGTCACCCACGCCCCTCTGGAACTGCGCACCCGCCGCGTCGCCGAGCGCGAGCAGCTAGGGCCCGAAGAAGCCGGCAAGAGGGTTCACGAGCTCGACAGCGGGCGCGAGGCCTTCCACCGCAAGTTCTTCAAAGTGGACGTGAATGATCCCTGCCTCTATGACTTGGTGATCGAAACCAGTCGTCTCCCCTACGCGGTGGCAGCGGAGATAGTCGCTCTGGCGGCCCGGGCCAAAGAGAGCCGGGTCTCTTGCTAGTGGCCCTACTTCTCCTCACTTGCCTCTAAGCGGGCGAGTATCTCCGTGAGGACGGCCTCGCCTCGTTCCAGGCGGGTACGGATGCCCCAGGGGCCTTCCAGGGGCAGGTTGAAGGCGGACGCCTGCTCCTGTCTGTCGGCGGGCATGGTGCCCACGGCCTGGAGGAAGCCATCGGTTTCGGCCGAGCTCTCCCCGAAGATGCTTATCAGCAAGTAGCGGGTCTGGTCTATCCAGCGGGCGTGGTCGTTGGATACGGGGCCCAATCCTCGCAGATGGGTCAGGCGCTGCAGCTGGCGGCGAATCCTGTCGGCGGCTGACATGGGGCTCGATACCTACGCCAAGCATTATAGCCAGCCGCTAACAGCAGGGCTAGCCCGGGTACGGGAGAGGCCGCTCACTGTTGATTCGCGGCCGTTCGCGCTCTAGACTCGGAGCTATGTGGCGAGGACGGATGGGCGAAGATCCAGCAGTGGCAAACTCGCTGCCTGGCAGGCAGCGTGAGCCTCTGTGGACGGCCGACTTCCGGCTCCTCCTGGTCTGCACGCATCTCGCCTTCGCCAGCTTCTTCTCCACCTTCACCACCCTGCCCCTCTATCTGGAAGATGCAGGCAAGTGGCAGATCGGCCTGGTGGTGGGCAGCATGGGCCTTGCCGGGATGCTCATACGGCCCCTGGCCGGTCTGTGGGCGGACCGGTATGGGCGCAAACGATTCATGGTGATAGGCGCTGGGGTTACAGCCCTCAGCCTGGCGGCCTGCGCCCTCAGCGACGATCCTTACCTGCTGCTGCCGCTGCGGATGGTGAACGGGGTGGGCATGGTGCTCTTCATCACCGCCGCCTTCGCTACCGTGGCCGACATTGTACCCGCCGACCGCCGCGGGCTTGCTTTCGGCTACGTCGCCATGATGAACAGCCTCCCTCAGGTCTATGCCCCCTGGCTAGCTCTGACGATAGCGAAGACCTGGGGCTTCACCCCTTACTTCCTGGCGGCGGCCATGGTCTCCGGCCTGGCCTTCGTCGTTAGCAGTCGCATCGGTGGTGGCAGGGGCGCGGCGGGGGCGGCGGAGGGATTCTCAGCTGCTGCCCTGGTGAGCCGTAGCACGCTGCTTCCTGCCTCCTTGTTCCTGTCCCTGACGGTGGCCTTCGGGGCCATTCAGGCCTTCCTGCCTCTCATGGCCGATGACCGAGACCTGGGCAACCCCGGGCTCTTCTTCGTGCTGTACGGCGTGGTGGTCGTGCCTCTGCGGCCTGTGGTAGGGGCCATAGCCGACCGCTATGGTCGAGCGGTGGTATTCGTTCCGGGCCTGGTTGTGGGCGGCCTGGGGATGTTCCTGCTGGCCGCCGCCTCCGCGCAGGGGGTGATGCTGGCGGCGGCGGTGCTCTTTGGTCTTGGCTTCGGTGCGGCTCATACGGCCCTTCTGGCCCTGACCGTGGACCGGGCCGGGAGCGAACGGCGAGGGGTGGCCATGTCCACATTCGGCCTGGCGTGGGACACGGGGTCGGGTGTGGGGGCGCTAACCTTTGGCCTGATGGCTGCGTTCGCCAGCTATGGCGTCGTGTTCGCTATGGCCGGTGCCTTTCCCCTGGCGGCCAGCATGCTCTTTGTGGCGGGCAGTCGCCTGGCGAGGCGCGGAGTGCCTGATGCGGTCGACTAGTTGAAGTCGAGGTCGTAGTGGCCGCAACGCTCGCGGTGCTCTTGCCTGAGCCGCTGGCAGAGCGCCTGATAAGAGGCGGAGCGGATGGAATCGGTGGCCATGATTACGGCGTCTTCCTGGTTGTCGGAGTAGTAGCGGTGGCGAACGTCAACCTTCCTGAAGCCGTACTTTTCATACAGGGCCTGGGCCGCCTGGTTGGAGGCGCGGACCTCGAGGGTGACGACCTCGCGATCGTCGAGGGTGGCCAGTTCGATGGCAGCGATGAGCAGCAGCTCGCCGATGCCACGGCCGCGGTGGCTCTCGCGCACGGCGATGGTGACGATGTGGGCCTCATCCGGCATAAGCCAGACGCCCACGAACCCCACGATGGGCTCGCGGCTGGTCTCGACCTCTCCCTCCTCCTCGCCGCCAAACAGCCGCTTGAGCTCGCTCAACCAACGTCCCATGCCCGGCGGTGGCATGGGCACCACCCTGGGTTCGCGCTCCGGCAGCGGGGCCACTGCTTCCTCGGCGTCCTGTCGCTGCTCCGCCACCACTAGATAGCGGGCCAGGTGGTTGTGCTGGATGTCCCGTTTGAAGGCCGTCGCCGGCCACATATTGAGGAACGACTCCTGCTCGATCTCCATCACCTGGGAGATGTCGCCCAGGTCCATGGGGCGCACGTGATAGCGAACGCTTGTTGCCTGCATGCCTGCCCTCCGGCGGAGTTTTCGGTCATTTTAGCACAGGGGGCAAGGGCGCCTCACGCCGGCCGTGTAGCCTGCCCATCATCCCTGCGCTGCCGAAAGGACGGCCACCGCCTCGATCTCCACCAGCATCTCGGGCTCGGCCAGGCGGCTTATCTCCAGCAGGCTGGAGGCTGGCCGCACATCGCCGAAGGCCTCGCGATGGGCGCGGGCCACCTCCTGCCAGCGGCCGATGTCCGTGAGGTAGATGCGCGTTCGCACCACGTCCTTGAGGCTGGCCCCCGCCTCGCGCAGGTAGCCCTCGATGTTGGCGAGGGTCTGCTTGGCTTGGGCGTAGACGTCGCCTTTGCCCACCAGCTTGCCGTCGGGCCCCCAGGCCACTGTGCCCGACACGAAGACCAGATCGCCTGCGCGCACCACCCGCGAGAAGCCGATGACGTCCTCGTAGGGGCTGACGGAGGAGACTCTCTTGCGGTCAGTCACGCTGCTACTCCCATAATTTCCCCTGGGGCGACTCCGGCCGCTCCTTGGGTGGCAGGCCCAGGTGCTCGTAGGCGTGGCGGGTGGCTATGCGGCCGCGAGGCGTGCGCTGAAGGAAGCCCAACTGCATCAGATAGGGCTCGTAGACGTCCATGATGGTATCCGCCTCCTCGGAGATGGAGGCGGCGATGGTCTCGATGCCCACCGGCCCGCCGTCGAACTTGTCGATGATGGTCCGCAGGACCTTGTGGTCAACCTCGTCCAGGCCCAGCTCATCGATCTCCAGGCGGGACAGGGCCTCCTGCGCTACCTTCTCGGTGATGACGCCGTCGGCCATCACCTGGGCGTAGTCGCGCACCCGCCTGAGGAGGCGGTTGGCCACCCGAGGCGTGCCGCGGGCACGGCGGGCGATCTCCTGCGCTCCCTTATCCTCGATAACGATGTCCAGGAGGGCGGCGTTGCGGCGGACCAGGCCGGCGATGTCCTCGTGCTGGTAGAAGTCCAGGCGGTAGACGGCGCCGAACCGATCGCGCAGGGGCGGGCTCAGCAGGGCGTAGCGGGTGGTGGCGCCGATGAGGGTGAAGGGCGGCACCGACAGGCGCACGCTTCTGGCTCCCGGCCCCTTGCCCAGGATGATGTCCAGAGCGAAGTCCTCCATGGCCGGGTAGAGGATCTCCTCGGCTGCCCGCGGCAGGCGGTGGATCTCGTCGATGAACAGCACATCCTCCCGCTGGAGGTTGGTGAGGATGGCCGCCAGGTCGCCCGCCCGCTCGATGGCCGGGCCGGAGGTGAGGCGAATGTTGACCCCCATCTCGTGGGCGATGATGTGGGCAAGGGTGGTCTTGCCCAGCCCCGGCGGTCCGTACAGGAGGTGATGGTCCAGTGCCTCGCCCCGCTTCTGAGCCGCCGCGACGGTGATGCGCACGTTGTCCTTGATCTTGGCCTGGCCCACGAAGTCGTCCAGGCGCTTGGGGCGCAGGGTGGTATCGAGGGTAACGTCCTCTTCTTGCTGCTTGCCGGAGGTGATGCGCTCGGTCATGTTTAGTGCAGGGAAGTTCTCGCCGGCCTTTGGCGTATTATAAGGCGTGAGTGGTCATTCGTCTACGCGCTTATCCAGAAAATGCGGCGCTTTGGGCCGCTGGTCTGCTAGGGCACGCCGAAGATCACGTGGACCTCGCCGGCGTCCGGGCGAGCGTTATCGGGGCCGTCGGCCAGAAGGGCGCCGCCGATGATATCGTCTCTGCCGTCACCGTTGACATCGCCGCTGGCCACCGAGAAGCCCAGCTCATCCTCGGGCTCGGCCCCACGGATGGTCAGCTCCTGGCGGCCAAGGACGCTCATCTGCTGTTGACCCGGAGCGGCATCGACGGTGGCCGGCCACTGGGCTGAGCCCAGGAAGACGAGGATCTCCCCAGCCTTCTGGCGGCCGTTGGCCACCGGGGCCCCGACCAGCACGTCGGCTAGGCCGTCGCCATTGACGTCGCCGCTGGCCAGAGAGTGGCCGAAGAGGTCGTTTGGGTCGCTGCCGATCAGGGTGACGTCCGGCTTCTCCTCGGCGATGTCGATGGTGCTGGGCGCCTTCGCCGAGCCGAAGATGACATAGACCTCGCCACAGTTATTGCGGCTGTTGTCCAGCCCGTCGGCGTTGCGGGCGCCGATGAGCATGTCATCTACCCCGTCGCCGTTGACATCAGCAGCGGTCAGGACGAAGCCCAGCCAGTCGTTGGCATCAGCGCCCCAGATGGTAAGGAATCCCTCGTCAAGGGCCAGATCAAGGGTTCCCTTCAGCTCAGGCGAGCCAAAGATGACATAGGCTACGCCTCCGTCGCCGCGCTGGCCTTCGGGGCCGTCGGCCATGTGCGTCCCCAGGAGGATGTCGTCGATGCCGTCGCCATCGACGTCGCCACTGGCGGCAAAGTTGGCGAGAAAGTCGTCGGCCTCAGCGCCAAAGATGGTGAAGTCCTGCTGATCCTGGCCCACATCGATGGTTCCCGTGAGCTCTGGCGAACCGAGCACGACGTAGGCCTCGCCGCCACCGGGGCTCCGGTTGTTGGGCCCGTTGGCGCCCGGGGCGGCAACAATGATATCGTCGACGCCATCGCCGTTGACGTCACCGGCCGCCAGGGCGTAGCCAAGGTAGTCGCCTGCCTTGGCACCCAGGACGGTGAAGTCCTGCTCGTTGAGGGCGGTATCGACTGCGCCGCTCAGGTCGGGCGAGCCGAAGACCACATAGGCTTCGCCGGCGTAGGTGAGGCCGCCGTCGGGACGGCGGGCGAAGCGGGCGCCTACCAGGATGTCGTCGATGCCGTCGCCGTTGACGTCGCCGCTGGCTACCACAAAGCCGAGGTTATCGCCCGCGTTGGTGCCTATCACCGTGAAGTCGTGTTGATCCTTGGCTATGTCCACCGTGCCCTCGAGATCAGCGGAGCCGAGGATGACGTAGGCTTCGCCGGTGTTGTTGCGGCTGTTGTCCAGGCCGTCGGCTTTGGGAGCACCCACCAGGATGTCGTCGATGCCATCGCCGTTGAAGTCGCCCTGGGCCAGGGAGAAGCGGTCGGCTAGATAATCGTCGGCGTCGCCCCCGAACACGGTGAGGTCAGCGGCTGTGGTGGCCAGATCGATGGTCGAAGGGGCTGGCCCGGGCGTCTCCAGGGCAGGGGTGATGGTCTCCGGCGACGGCTCGCCCCCGCCCCCGCAGCCAGCCAACGCCACAAGGAGCGCCAGCAGGGCGCCACAAACCGCTGTAGCGGCCACGGTCATCCAGGGACGGCACATCGAGTATAGGATAACACACGAGTTGGCAGCGTCCAGGCGGAGGTTCGAGGGCTACGCCCGTTCTTCGGGCAGCGGCATCGATATCTACCACGAGCGGGCGGCTGCGGGCCTTCCAGCGAGCGGTGGGCGCTCCTACTCGCGCACCCGCCGAAGCTCTATGGTCACCGCGTTCGTCTTGTCCAGGCACTCTAGTTCCATCGAGTCCGGCCCGCCCCACTCCTCGGGGTAGCCGCCGCCGAACTGAAGCATGACGATGTAGGGGAAGATGTCATGGTAGAAGAAACCACAGAGGCCGGCGGTATCGTGGGCGCTGATCTCGAAGCTGTCGCCCGCCTTGTGGTTCCAGTGGCAGGTGCCCTTCACCGACTTGATGGTGGCGACCACTCGGTGCCCTACGTGGAACTTCTCCTCTTGCTGCGCCATAGGGGAACTCTCCTCCCTCGTTGCTTCGGCTGGAGCGTGGCTGGCTAGAGGGAGCGTAGTCGGGACAGGAGAGGTTGTCAAGGCCGCTGCAGCGCGCCGAGCTCGCGCCAGATCGCCAGCCGACCGGCCCTAGGGCAGAGAGCCCGGGGGCCCTTCCGCTGGGCGTAGCCCAAGAGTCTCGGCGAGGCTATCGGTCTCCGTCTTCTTCCAGCCCGTGACCGCCTCTTGGAGAGCCCTCAGCTCGTCTATGGACAGCGGGCGCGCCCGTCCGGGCTGAGCGGCCTCGGAAGGCCGATCCACAACCGACATCTGGATCGGCGTACCGATTCCGTACGCGGCTGTGTTGATGGCGTCGTCCAAGACCCGGTAGGCGATGAGCTGCCCTTCCGCGGTGCTCCGCTGCCGGACCCCGTAGTGTGCCAAGCTTGTCAGAGCGAAATACGGGAAGATGTCTGCACTGCCGATGGCAGCGAACCCGATCTCCTCATGTTGCACGTCGCTCGCTGTGTGAGTGATTTCCAGGATCCATGGGTCATCGCCAGAATACCCGCAGAACAGGACGTCGGCCATCGGCGGTTGGGGGTTAGGTCCGACGGGTATGAACGCTTGAATCGCCTCCAGTATCACGGGACGGACCGTATTGAACAACATTGGGCGCAGACCCTTGATTGGCAGCGTTAGCTTGGTCGCCTCGAGAGACTCGAGTGCATAGCCAATCTTCTGCAGCAGCCCTACGTCCCCGGCGCCAGCCCAGAGCACACAGGACGCTAGGCTGTGGATTTTCTGCATGGGTTGCCTTACTGGCTGGCCAGTTGTCGAAAAGGTAGCCTGGCCGTCCGAAGCCATAACTATCCCGTCGGCGCAGGCCAGGGCTAGGATCAGCGTCATCGCTCTAGTTCTACAAATTCATCCGGAACGGGCTCAGCGCACCGCTTCAGGCGCGAATCGTGGGTACTTGCGGTAGATGTCCCTCAACAGCTCGGCGAACGACACGGCCATGACGTACTGCTTGATGCTCTCAAGCTGGGCCACCAGATTGCCCGGAGCGCGCGCCAAGATGTCGCGAGCCCGGTCCCTCCCCATTTCGGTAGACGTGTATACACTCCACGTCTGACCCGGGACGGGCTCCGCCCTTACAAGCCCCTCAGCTATGAGCCGGTCCAAGTCTCGATAAACGTCGGAACTAAACGGCCCGTACAGATACGGCCCAAACCCGTAGAGGGGCTCGCCCGTCTCCATCACGAACAGGAACATGCCCTTCATTATCTGGATTGGTTCCACAGGCCGTAGTCCTACCTGACCGGGCACAGGGATCGCCACGTACAAGAGCAGCCACTCCTGGCTATCCATGCGGCACCTCCCTTCCAACAACACCCGTCACCTACAAAGTATAGCCCATGTCCGCGCCCGCCGCCAGCAAGGCAGCCTGCTCACTCCTCCCACACGGCTGCTATGACGATGGCGCCGCTGCGAATGACCTGCGCGCGGCCCAGGGACGGGTCGCGGGGCACGTCCTTGCCCAACGATGGCGCCTCCTCGCCTTGCGGCGGCTGAGGGCGAGGGGGAGTCGGTGGCTGGAGAGGCTGGCGCTTGTCGGCCATGCGTTCCTCCTAGGTATAGACGCCTACCACAAGGGCGTCGCGGGGGTCGGATTCCGAGAAGAAGATGAGGGCGCAGTGGCGGCCGACCACCATCTCGGCGGCGTCGATGTTGCGGGCCACCGGCACGTCCGACAGCCATACCGCCAGGCTCCCGGCCACCTGGACGGTGGCCGTGTAGGAGCCGGAGTCGAAGCCCTTAACCGTCCCCTTGCGCACGATCATCCTAGACTGCTCCCAACGATAGCCGCTGCTCGTAGACAGGCACCCTGCCGCCCGCCGAGTAGCGCATACTCAGGGCGAGCACTCGCCGCCGAGCGTCCGTCAGGCCCGCCGAGTGGTCGGTGATGGTGACCACGTCGTAGAGCTCCTGGCCACAGTTCACCGGCGCCACCATCTCGCCGCTGCTGGAGGCGATCTCCTGGTGGCGCATCTCGGCGTCGGCCCGGTCTTGGGCGCGAGCGACCGTGTCCAGGTTCAGGTCGTGCATTTGGCGGACGCGGTCGTAGGCATCCTCGATCTCATCCCAGTCGAAGGCCTCCACGAAGGGGCCATCACCAAACACCTGCACCCGGTTGGCCTGGGGGCGCTGGCTGCCGTAGCGGCCGCGGAAGACGGCGTGCTCCGTGCCGTAGGAGTAGTCGCTGGCCTCGCTGGCCTGGGGGTTCTTGATGTAGCTGAAGTGACCCCGGAAGAACATGACGTCGGGCACCATAGCTAGCAGGCGACGCACTGCTGTGGCCCCACTCTCGCCCGGGTGGATGGTGAAGCTAGGGCAGAGGTCAGTGACGACACTACTGCTGCCGGCGCTGGAGAACTCCAGGCTCGCTCGTGCCATGATGACGGAGAGTAGCTGGAAGACGTTCTTTTCGCCCTGAGCCCAGGCGTACTGACGACGCGCCCGCCAGCACTCCAGCAGTTGCCAGGCGTCGCGAGCGTGGAGGATGAGACTGGCTTTCCCTTCACCGGAGGTGTATTCCCACCCCTCGATCCAGTAGGCGGGGCCCGAGGAGGCCAGGGGGCCGCTAGCAGTCTGATAGCCGGGACTCACTCGCACCTCGCCGCCCGCCTTGATGACTGCCTTCTCCCCTGATAGATCCAGGTAGCGGCCATCGTCGTTGCGTAAGACCAGCCGCAGGCGGCCACCGCTAGGATCGGTTTCGGTGGTCAGCTCTAGGACATCGGCGGTGACGTCCAGGGCGGGCGTAGTGAGGGAGGCCTGCCAGACGCCCCAGGGCGTACTCAGCCACACGTCGCTTGTGCTATAGGTGATGGTCAGGCCGTAGTCGCTGGCCAGATTCATCGGCACCGGCTCTCGCCAGAGGTTATTCACGTAGTCGGCTGTGGCCGGCGAGAAGGAGAAGTAGGGTCGCGAGTAGCTTTCGCTGCCCGTGTACTTCTCGACGAAGGTCAGGCGAAAGACATCGGGGTAGGCCAGGAAGGGAGCGCGGAACTCCATGTCCGAGCCCGCGCTGGCCACCGCCACCTCCCGCAGGGGCGACCAGGTGTCCGGCGCCTGGGAGTAGCCATCGCCGTAGATGCAGGTCCAGACCTTGTAGTCGCCCTGGGCGTCGCTGCCCGAAACCACCACGTCGAAGTCGGCCTCATACTGGCAGGCCAGCCCGCTCACCCCAGCCAGGCTGTTGGTCCAGGCGGCGGGGCTGCCCCAAGTGCCGCCGCTGCACTTGACGGTGTAGACAGTGCCCCCCACCGAGTAGATGAGGAGGGCGGTGTTATCATCCTTGATGTCGGCGGCCAGCCAGCCCACAGCGGCTGCTGCCGTCGTTATCGCCGTAGCTGAGCCGAAGGTGGCACCGTAGTCGCTGCTCTCCCGCAGGTAGATGGTCCTGCCATCGGTGCCCACGTAGAACAGCAGCACCTGGGCCGCTCGGCTGGCCAGGGCGACATCGGCGTTTGCGGCGGAGTCCACGAAAGACCAGTCGCTGAAGTTGCTGCCTGGGCCGGGGCTGGTCACCCGCTGCAGATAGAGAGAGCCGCCGTCCACCCGGCAGCGAATGAGGGAGCCATCGCCCGGCATGGTGGCGGCATGATAGCTATCGGCCTCGCTGCCCGAATACAGGCGTTGCCAGTCCAGATGGCGGATGCCGCCGATCCTGCCGACGATCTCTACCTTCACGTAGGGGATCGCGCTAGCGCTCTTCTGGGCGGCGAGCAGGGCAGAGGGCAGGGTTCGCATGTTCCCTATGATTGCCCGACAGTGCTCTGGTCGACCGGCGATGTGGCCGGCGTGTACAGCCGACGCACCCGCACGGCGTTGCGGCGGCTGTGCTTGGCCAGGGCGCGGGAGAAGACGGCCAGGCGCTCCTGGCCCCAGGTGAGGTACTGGCGCCAGACGTCCTGCCCGCCCACGTTGATGCGATTGGTGGCGAAGCTGGCCCACTCCAGGGCGGCGTAGGCGGCGGCCCCGGTGGCCACCAGCTCCTCCAGGTGGGGTGGGATGGTGGAGGTGGTGGCGTCCAGGGTGTGCATCTCGCCGTAGTAAACGTTGACCGATTGGTCGCCAGGGGGCGTCGCGTCCACCAGAAGGGTGAGAGTATCTGCCCACAGGGAGAAGGGGATGTAGCTGGGCGGGTACTTGTCAACCGGGTACTCCACCGCTTCCACAGCCACCAGGTCGCTGAGGCTGGCCAGGGAGATATCGCGGCTGCCTTCGCTGGTGGTCAGGGGAGCTTTGGCCTCCAGGGGAATGGCCAGGCTCAGCTCCCGCACCGCCCGCTCGATGTGACGGTCCAGCTCATCGTCGGTCCAGCGCTGGTTCTCCGGGTCCTCGTCGTGCAGGTCCCGCCGTACGCGGGTCCTCATCTCCGATAGGTTCACGGGCTACCTCCCCTGACTAGGCCTGCCGCAGCATGGCCCTCACTGAGGCAATGAGAACCTCTGACTCGCTGAGGTAAGCGTCTACAAACTCTTCCAGCTCAGTGCGCTGGGCCTCGGAGAGGGCTACCGCCAACTGCCCGTCCACCGAGCGCCAGACGACGCCCGTGTGCAGGTGGTTGGCTAGCTGGCGGATCGTGTCCTGGCGCTGGGCCAGGCCGTTGAGCATGTTCACTAGCGTTTCCAGATTCTTTTCAGTGAGGCCCATGGTTTCTCCTCCGTTAGGCCGCTTCCAGGGTCATGTAGCTTCCCGACTTAACGACCCGGTAGAGCGTGCTGCCGAACTTCAGGTAGAGGTTGCTCTTGTCCGCCGGCGGGTCGCCACCGCCGACTAGGCGCAGGTAAGGCGTAGTGGGGCCCGCCTCGATAAGGTACTTGTTGCCTGTCACCACCGTCTGGTCGCCAATCTTGAGGCCGATCGCGTTGTGGGGGCTGCCCGACCACTCGCCCATGTCCTCGATTTCGAGGCCGACGACGTCGGAGGGATAGGTGGAGAAGAGGAGCATCGGGGTGCGGATCAACTCTCCCCAAAGCTGGGGGGCAGGCCCGGAGTAGGTCACGAGGCCGACACGGACCCACACCCCAAATAGCTTCCCCAGCGTTCCGGCGTTGGCTGCCAGGGCGGTGAAGTAAAGCCCCGCCATCTCCAGGGCGCTCGCCCCGGAGTAGATGTTGGCTGAGGCCTGCCCTTGGAGGGCATATATGGAGCCGCTGCTACCGGTGAGGGCGAGGCTGGGGTTCATGGTCATGACCGACATCGTCCCCTGGGCCTGGATGGTCGGGTTGCAGACAAAGCCGATGGTGGGGGAAGGCGCGGCTCCCAGCCCTAACCGGGCGCCCACTTTCACCTCGTTGGCCAGGGTGATGTGGGGGCTGGCCGTCGACAGAGTGATGCGGTCGTTGCCGCCTGAGTCCCGGATGACGTTCTGGTTCAGGCGAAGGATGTCGATGAGGGCCTCGCCCTGTGAGGGGACAAAGCCGGTGTGGCCGGACTGGGCGTAGTCAAGGTTGGACAGAGCCGAGTGGTCGTCCGTGCCGCCGCCTTCTTGTTCGCCTATTAGCTTCAGTCGGCCCATGCTGTTCTCCTAGCTCAAGGAAGCGTAGACAGAAATGGAAAGGCTGGTAGCAGTGGCCGACACCACCTTCAGAAACACGGTGGCTCCCCTCACCTCCGCCTCCAGGCTGGGGATGGGATTGGCGGCTAGCTCCTCCTGGCCGAAGCTGCGCTCGCCGCCGCGGAAGTACTTGGCGGCGGTAGCGTCCCACACCAGGAGTTGCACTTTGAGGGCGGTGAGGTCCGTAGACCCGCTGGTGTCCACATCGAAGCGGACATTGCGGTAGCCGGTGCAGGCCATCCCCTCGCTGGCGCTGGTGGGGTCGGAGGGGTCCGCTGCCGTCAACCCGCTGCGATGGAGGATGGGCGTCGTCTCCTCGTAGACCGGCCCCTTGGGCACACCCTGAGAATCGATGCGAACGTTGGCCACGGAGTCTCCCTTCGGTCGGCCGGGCTAAGGGCCGAGGGCCACCGCTTCCGGCTTCAACCTGGCCCTCGACCCTTGACCGCGGCCCTGCCTATGGCCGCACGCCCACCAGCTTGGCCAGCTTGAGGGTGTTGAACAGAGCGATGGACGTGTACCACTTGATGCGGCTGCGGCTGGCGTCCTTCTGCTCTAGGCTCCCTACGCGCTCTATCTGAAGGCCGCCCGGCCCGGTGAGGCCGGCCAGAGCCCCCTCGCCGAACTGCGTGGCATAGATGGAGGAGCAGTCGGTGCTGGTGCCCACCGTCTGGTCGTCGGCGATGTAGTCCGACACCCCGATGGGGATGCCGTCGTAGTACTGGATCATCTGGCCGAACTGGTCGCGGTCGGTCTCCAGCATGGTGCCGGCGGTGCGAGCTAGCTTGTTGATGATGCGGCGGCTGCGGCGGCTCATCAGCAGGAGTTCCGGCTTGCCGCCCATCACTGTATCCACCAGCTCGTCCAGCTTGTCCAGGGTGAGAGAGCCGCCGTTCGCCCCCATGCTCAGGGTCTGGCTGGACTCGCAGAGGATATCGATCCCATCGAAGGCCTTGGGGTTGCCTATCGAGTCGCCGCTGACGAATGTGTCCTCGAACAGGTCGCGTACCGCCTTCGCCTTCAGCTCGATGACGGCCGCCTCCAGATCCTGGATGTTGGAGCGGGTGGCCACAAGGTAGTTATCGATGTCGGCATCGCCGCCCATGATCTTCAGGCTGGCCGTGATCTGGGTGAAGGTGGGGGTCGATTCCGTCCAGGTGTCGCCCACATCGTAGAAGGAGGCGGTGGCGGCGGTGCTCTCGCGGTTGTAGGTGAGGCCGTTGCCCACGATCTCGACGAAGGGCAGTGCCTGGAGGATGGGGCTGTCCTTGATGATGGTCTCGATGACGCCCACCAGGAGGACGTCGTTAGAAAGCTTGGATGCTTCGGTCAGGGTTAGGGCCATTTTCTACACACTCCTTTCCTCTTGTTCCGTAGTTCAGTAGCTGCAGACCTTTAGGTCTGCCCCCGATGGCAGGGCTGAAGCCCTGCAGCTACTGTCGCTGTGATAGGCCGTGAACGATCTTCTCGGCGGGGCTGAGCGCCGAGAGGTCGGGGGCGCGCCGAGCGGGGGCACCGGTAGGCACCCGCAGGGCCTGGGCCTGCGACTCCAGGTGGCTGCGTAGCTGGGCCACCATGCGCAGGGCGCCCTCCAGCTGCTGGTCCACCTCCTCCACCGTCTCGCCGCCCACCAGATCGGGCGGCACCTCCGGCCGGCTGGCCAGCAGGGCATCGCGATACTTGCCGGCCGCCGCCTTGAGGCCGCCTTGGAGGGCTTCTACCTCCTGGTGGAGGGCAGCCATCTCCTCGTCGCGGGCGGCAAGCTGGACCTGGGCCTCGCGCAGGGAGGCGGAGAGTCGGCTTTGCTCCTCTCGGAGCTGGGCCAGGGTCTCCTCCAGGTGGGCAGCTCGCGCCTCGCGGTCGGCAGCGATGGTCTGCAGGCGGTCGACCTCCGTCTGGGCCTCGGTTAGCTCATCTTGAAGGGCAGCTATCTCTTCGTCTGTCACCGTTGAAAACCTCCCCTAGCTAAGCTTTGCGATGGGGATGATAGGACATTTGTTCTACTACCGTCAAGGATGAGATGGCACTGCGGCCGCCTGTTGTAACAAATTGGAGCGTTCGTCCTCTTATTTGTTTGGAGGTGGCCTGCCGCGTTTGCAGGAGGCGATTTTGTGAGGGGGGAAAAATGAAGAGATTTCTTGGAGCGGCACTGCTGGTGACGGTGCTGGCCCTGGCTGCTGCCTGCGGATCAGGTGGCGGCGAGGAGCAGCCGGCTGGTGGCATGGGTGGGGGAGGTGACGCTCAGGAAGGCCAGGCGCCGCCCATGGCCGAGTCCATTCGTGTGGACGCCGACGGCGATACCATCGACGAGGTGATCGACGCGACAGCAGTGGCCACGCCGACGGCTGAGTCTGTCCCGGCGGCAGCGGACCTGCGGGAGCAGTTGGGTGAGCTGGTGCTGGGCGAGGACGATGTGCCGGCCGGCTTCTCCTCGCTGGGCAGTATGGGCCTCGATTTCGCTCTCGATTTCCTGGACATGCCCACACCCCAGGGAATGGCAGCCCACATGAGCATGTTTGCCACCTCGGAGAGCGAGGACATGATCGTGTCCATGGTTATTCTGATGGAGGACGACACGGCCTTGCAGGAGGCCTTCTCGCAGATAGACGACCTGAACATCGAAGAGCTGCAGGAGGCCTTCGGCATGGTGGGCGACCAGACGGATGTGATCCTTCTCGACACCCGCGAGCTGGACGTCTCCGGCCTGGGCGACGGGGCCTACGGCTTGGGCCTGACCATCGAGGTGCCCCACGTGGGCACTATGGACAGCGAGATGGTGTTCTTCGGCGAGGGGTCACTGCTGGCGGTGGCCATGACGATGACGATGGGCGGCGACGCTGCCGTGGACGTCGTATCCCTGGCGGAGACGATGGCCGACAAGATAGAGGCTGCTGTCCAGTAGACGACACCCATGCGCAAGACGCTCGCAGCGCCCGGCCATCAGCACACCGTCGGCCACTTGTGGGCTCAGCTCGGCCGGCGGGAGGAGGACCCAACATGAAGCAGATCACTGTGGACGCCGTCTGCCGGTCGGTGCGGGTGTCCCAGACGACCTTGAACCTCTTGAGGGAGTGTGAGCGGTGTTTCTGGCTGCACCTCCACGGCGTACGACGGCCTGAGGGGCCTGAGGGATCGTGGCCCACGATCGCGCGCGGCCTGGACACGGTCATCAGCCACTACTGCGCACCATACCGCGACCAGGACGTCCTGCCTCCCCTGCTGCTCCAGCACTTGGGGGGCCGCCTGGTGACGGCTCAGATCGGCCCCTGTCTTGATGCGGAGACGGGGCTGACCTTGGTCGATAGGCTGGACGAGTGCCTGGAGGTGGATGGCGGCCTCTTCGCCCCGCTCGACCACAAGACGCGGGGCTTGGCGCCGAACGGCGTGCACGCTAGTGACCAGTTGCAGCTCGACCTCTACACGTTGCTGCTGGCGGAGAACGGCTATTCGGTAGCTGGCTACGGTGTCCTCGTGTACTACGTTCCAGTGGATGGGGAGCTCCACAAAGGATTCCCGTTCCGAGTCCACGTCCGCAAGATAGGCACGGACCCCGAGCGGGCGAGGATGTGGCTTCGGCGGGCGCGAGCGGTGCTCGATCTGGCCGATCCCCCCGAGGCGTCGCCGGACTGCGCTTACTGCGGCCGGGCTCTGTTAGCGGAGGCGACGGCCGATAAGATAGAGGCTCTCGTCGAGTAGACTAGACCAATCGGCAAGACGCGCGCGGCGGCAGCTGCTCGGCTAGACCTAGCCAGCCTCTTCGCTTGGCCTAGTGGGTAGGCCGTGGATTCGCCGGAGGACCTCCCTGTCACTGTCCTCCCAGAACTTGGGAAACTCGGGCTCCGTGGCCATGGAATACTTGCCGGGTCGGGGCTCGTCAGTCCCACCGTGCACGAGGAAAACTAGCTGGGCGATCCGCATCCCCGGGCAGAGTTCTATGGGTACCTCTCCCAAGTTCAACAGTTCCAGCGTCAGGCACCCTCTAAACCCAGGGTGCACGAAGACTGCTGTTGCCCCCAGGAGTCCAGCGCGTCCGAAAGTGGAGCGAGTGACCACGGAGGCTGCCAGGTCGTGGGGAAGGCATATGTATTCTAGTGATGAGGCGAGAGCCAGCTGGTCGGGGTGCAGGACGAACATCCCCCCAAAGGCGATCTGCGACCTACGTTGCATTGAGAGAGCTTGCTCGGCGTCAACGCGTAGGGGGTTGAATGAAGTATACCCCGTCCGCTTTCCCGTAATGAACTTCGTGCCTAGGCGTATGTCTATGCCTCCGCCGTGAATCTCGGGCATCAGCAAAGGCGTGATGATGAGCCTGTTTTCAAGGTCCCTCGCGTACAGCCTGTCCTTCAACTCCTTGTCTGACGGAACCGCCGGGGAGTCTTGCCTAATCGGCATCCAACGTGCCCTCGCCGGACGGGATTTCTGTCGCCTCATCCCACACCCTCTTCACCTCGCTGCCCTCCACGGCCTTCAGAACCAACTTGTCGAGCTTCACTAGGGCCTCCCGCCGCTCCTTATCACTCTTCGCACCCAACAGTTCGTACAGGTCGCCTAGGTGGGCGCTCTGGAATATGAAGTACGCATTGAAAATCGCTGCGAGCCCGCAGGCCCTGAGCGACCGACTGAAAGGTTGAAGAATCTCGGCCGGGGGCACGCCGTGCCTGAGAAGTCTGACGGCGTACGCGATGTCGTCCTTCCCGGCGCCGGTCAGCCCAGATCCGGCCGGGGATGCGGCCCGAACCGCCTCTCGTATTCGTCGGGACGCGTGGTCGACGTACCACTCGGCCAGCTGGTGGATGAATTCGCCCTTTGTAGGCTGCGGGTCCTCCAGAAGGGCGTTCCACTGGTCGAAGTGCGCCCTTGCGGTGCCCAGGGCTCCGGCAGAGTAGTGCGTAAGACCCATCGACCGAAGCTCGTGAGCCATGAGCCTCAGCCGGAGCCGCGAGCACGGGTGGCTGTCCGAGTGCCGGTACATAACGCCTACCGGCAGGGACCAGAGGCCCAGCGCGAAGAAGTACGCCGGGCCAAAGTTCCGGACAGCCAGCAAGTCGGAGACGATCTCTGCCAGCCAATTGTCTCTGACCTCGGTCCACCTGTGCGCCAGCCCCGCAGCGAGCTCCTCTTCTGTGAACCGCTCGCCAAAGGTGACGGGCGGGAGGGTGCCGCCTTTCCCAAACATAGGACGGCTCTTGAGGTCCTGCACCAAAGCCTCAAAGTCCTTGGGAGTCAGGTCCATGGCGCTTGACAGTTCCGCTGAGAGACCTCTATTCCAATCTTCGAGGTGCTCTATCTCATGGCTCAAGACGATGGTGTGAATCAGCGGACTGCGCGCCATGACCTGCGGGTAGGAGAGGAAAACGAAGAGGCGCCCTTGCTTCTCCGCAGGTGCGGCATCGGACGGCGCATACGGCCGTAGCTGCTCGAGGAACCATAGCTCAAGATCCCGCACCGGCCTGATCTCGGGTATGCGGCTCTCGCTTGGATGCAGCAGCACGACCGAGTCGGCCTCGATGCGCCTGACAAGCCGTTCGACGGCCAAGCCCACCTCCGGAGGGCAGTAGGCTTCGTCGGTCTCCATCAGGTAGGGTAGAAACTCCCTCTGAACCTCGCCAATAAGGATTCGGTAGAGTTCCCCCAGCTTTATGAGGACATCGGCGCTCGCCCTCGCTCGCTCGCTTCGCTCGGCTCGGAACGCGTAACGTATCCAGCCGCAGACGCGGAGGAGGCTTTCAATCAGCTCCTTCTGGCCCCTCTGAGGGACCGCGACTTCCTTGCTCTGGAGGACGCCCTCCAAAGCACAAATCTCCCCCTCTAGGTTGTCGAGAAAGAGCTCAACCGGTTCACGCGGGCCGGACAGGTTCGGTCCACTCACCCCTCACCGCCACGGAGTCGGTGACCTGCCGGCCGCTTGCCAGTACCAGGTCACTAAGAGTCGCGAAGAAGCGCCTGGCCACCCGCACCCACTCGTCCTCCACCTCCTCGCCGCTGCTCAATTTCTCTAGGGTATCGGAGAGCCCCTGGATTATCTGCTGTATGTCCGGGCTCGCCTGAACGCGCGGGACATCGGCGAGGCCGCTCAGCGCGCGGGCAGTCCATGCCAGGCTGTTGAACTGGTGCGCCCCGGCAGCGCCGAATTCACGCTTCCGCAATTGTCGCTCGCCCTTCAACGCCGCGTCAAGCAGCTTGGCTGCCTCAAGAAGAGCTGCTCTGTCCCTGGGCGAGTCCACTGAATCCTTGGACAGGGCAAACGATGCCCTGTCAGCTACAAACGCCAGCGTTGAGAGTCCGGAGATAGGGCTATGCCATCTTCCCCGCTCCAATGCTGTCCTCCTTTGTTGTCCTCCTTGCGGCCCCAATTGTGCGAGCGCCAACTCGCTTTCACTTTATTATCCCTCCGGCGGCCGTCTTGTCAAGCATTTCCGCGCCGTCGCCCAAAAAACTACCGTAGGCGAAGGAACCATACCTTGCCCGCGCACGTGTGTCAAACTAGCTCGCTTCCTCCCGCTCCCCCTTCTCTCGCTCTTCCTCCAGCCAGCGCTCGAACTCTGTCTCCGGGTCCTGCACCCCCAACTCGTCGGCGGCGCGACGGCGCGAGTGGATGCCCGCCGCCACCAGGCGCGCCTCGTCGTTCACCAGGCGGCTGCGGTCCTGAGGCAAGAGCGACCCCCAGACCACCCGCGTGCGGTAGGGGGCGTAGGACACGCCGGTGTTCTGCTCCAGGATGCGCAGGATCATCTCGTTGCGCCGCCGGTAGGCCACGCTCCGCAGCAGCCGCTTGCGCTGCACCTTCTTGAACAGGGGGTCCAGCTCCATCTGGAGCGCCACCCCCGATAGCCCCCCGCGGTTCTCCCCGAAGGCCGTGCGTGGCGATTCGCCCAGGTCGTGCAGGGTGCGGTACACCAGGTCGATGTAGTCGGCGTGCAGGCGTATGCCGCCACCCTGAAGCAGGTCGAGCAGGTAGGCGCGGGCCTTCTCCGGCAGCTCCCATACCGCCCCCGGCTGCACCGCGATGTCCTGGGCCTCGGTGACGTTCTCCAGCACGGCGATCGGATTGCCGGAAAGCTCCAGGATCATCGAGAGCTGAGACATGGCCCGATTGAGCTCCCGCACCGACTCGCAGATGGCCCCGATGTCCGACACGCCCCAGAACTTCTTGGGCTCCCGCAGGTTGGGGAGGATGACGAAGGGGATGAAGCCGTAGGGGTTGGCCTTCGACTCCAGCAGGTCGTTGTCCAGCCACAGCTCGAACTCCTGCTCTGTCCACACCTCCACCACCGTCGATTCCCGCCGCCGCCCCGACGAAGTCGGGGAGGGCTGGATGCCGTACAGCATCTGCACCTCTTCCGCCGATAGCTGGTAGCGGCTGGCCACCCGCCACACCCGGGTCACGTCGTCGCCCAGCCACCAGACGTAGAGACCCTGCACGTCCGGCGCTCCTACCCTCACCCGTCGCTCCAGGGGGTCCCAGGTCACCTTGAAGGCGGCATCGCCCAGGATGGAGCAGTCGACCTCTGTATCGAAGTCCAGTTGCTCCAGATTGTTGGCCTCGCATACCTCCCGCAGCGCGGCCTCGGCCCGCCGGGCCGCCTCGGCGGCCTCGGGCGAGCCGTCCACAGGGTCGACGGCGAACTTGAGGCCACTCATCACGTAAGACGCCGTCTTGTCGATGACGGTCTTGGCGTAGTTGAAGATGAGGCGGCGCTCGCGACGGCGGGCCGGCTCTGGCCACTGCGTGCCCTGATAGAAGTCCAGGTTGTCGCGATAGGCCTTCAGCCGCCCCAGGTCCAGGCGAGCGAGCTGTTGGGGAAAGGTTAGCGTGTTCGTGCTTGAACTCCTCATGGTCTCCCCCTTGTCAGAATGCGGAACACGGTGCGGCGGGAGACGCCGTAGCGCCGGGCCAGCATGTCCACCGACAGGCCCTGGCGTCGCCGCAGGCGGCGGATCTCCCGGTCGCGCCTCACGTTGAAGATCGCCCGAACTCCCCCCGGCTTGTCGTAGCGGCAGCGGGGCAGGGGACAGGTCAGGCAGGAGGGGTAGAGGTCACACCCTTCATCGTGATAGCGGGTGAATTCGGGCAGGGCGTCCTGCCGGACACGTTGCTGACCCTCGATCATGCCCACACCTCCTCCCGCAGGCGACCGCGGGCGACCCGTGGCCGCACGTCCCGCGACGCCTCCAGCAGCAGGGCCAGGCTAATCAGATAGTCGTCGTGCCCCTGCGACGGCTCGACGAAGAAGTTCATCGTCCGGTTGGGCCGATAGGCCACGCGGGCTCGCTCCATCTCCCGCCAGAAGCAGCGATACTCCGGCGACCCGTCCTGGGCGTATACCTTCAGGCGGCCGCCGTTGACCGCTGCCAGCAGCTGGTAGCCCAGGCGCGACTTGCTCTCGCTGGAGAAGCGCACAGGCAGCACCACCCCCGGCTGCAGAGCCGTCGCCAGGAAGCGGGCCACCGTCTCCCCCAGGCCGGTGGCGTCCACCGCCACCCGCCGCACCCGCCAGACGTGGCCCAGGAGGTCTACCAGCCGTCCGTGGAGGAGGTCGTGCCGCTCGCCCTGGAAGCAGTAGTGCTCCACTACCTCCAGGCGTGGCTCCTGCACCAGGGCATCGCTGGGCGGGAAGACGAGGCGGCCGATGGTTAGGACGGTGGCGTCGTGGTCGTCAGCGGTCTGGCCGTCGCTCGCCTCCCCGCCGATGTCCAGGCCGGCGACGTACGTCTCGCCCGCAGTCGGCTGGCTCTGGCGGCTGTGCTCTCCCCGTAGCTGGGCCCGCTGGGAGGGGCTGAAAAGCCTGCCGCCGCCGGCGATCGGCTTCAGGCAGTACTGGGTGAGGAACAGGGGATGGTTCTCGCCCAGGCGCTGGCGCTCTCCCTCCACGTAGCGGCCGTAGGCCGGGTTGCATTCGGCCACCGCCTGCCAGTCGTACTGGAAGTGGCGGCGAATGCCGTCCTTGCGCTCCAGCTCCAGATTGGTCTCTCTGGCCTGCTCCAGGAGGGTGGAGTCGTCCCAGGGGGTGCCGTAGTAGACCGTGGTGGCGTTGGTAGTGGCCGCCATAGGGCGGAACTCCTTATCGAACTTCTCCTTGTCCACGTCCTGGGCCTCGTCCACCTCCAGGAGAAGCTGGGCAGTGTGACCGACGACATTGCTCTGAGGTTCGGCCGAGAGGAATACCTGACGTGCGCACCCCACCCGGATGATGTGCCCCTCCTCGCGGGTGCAGATGGCGGCCAGGCCGGCCTCGCCCAGGCGAGACCACAGCCGCCGCATGCTGATGCGGGCCTGGGGCTGGAAGGTGGGGGCGCACTTGATGGCGTCCACGTTCCAGCCCATGTGGGCGGTCAGCAGCAGAAGCTCCAATTGGGCCGACAGCTCGTTCTTGCCCGCCTGGCGGGCCATCATCACCGAGATGCTGTGGCCCCGCCGCTGGAAGACGCTGCGGGCGATCGCTCGCCCCGCCTCCACCTGATAGGGGCGCAGGCGGTGGCGCAGCCCCGTTCCGTCCTTACTTCTCTTTTTCATCACTGAAGGATCTTGATGATCACCTGAGTCAGTGCCGTCCCTGCCACCAGAAAGATGAGCCCGTTGACCCGCCCCTTCAGCTCGCCGATCTGCTGCTCCAGGTGGCGCAGCCGCTCCTCTACCACCGCTCGGAAGGAGTCGCCGCTGCTCGGCTTGGCGCTCTCCTTCTGGGCTTCCCGCTGGCGGCGGAACTGGGCCAGGGCTCTCTCCAGCTTGCTAGCCATCGTGGGGAAACCCCTCGGGGTAGAGAGCGGTGCCGATGCCTCGTACCACCCCGGCGATGCTGTCCGACAGCTCCCTCTGGGCCTTGCGCGACAGGCGGTACCTGGCGGCCACTGCCTTCACCAGAAGGTCGACGCCTTTCGCGACTAGCTGCATGTCTTGAGGACGTTCTTCCAGGGCTTCCTTCAGCCTTACGCGCAGGAGGGCGACCTCCTCGTCCAGCCCTTCGATCTGGCGGGCCTGCTCCCACTTTTCGGCCTCAGTGAGGGACTCCTGGTAGAAGCTTATCGGGTGCCGTCGCCGACCCGTCTTAGCGGCGCCGGCCACGGCTAGACCCTCCTCTGCCAGGCGAGGGCAAGCCTTCTCCGCCCTCGGCGGACAGCACCTCCAGCAGACCGTGGATGGCGTCGGGGGGAAGCTTGGCCGCCGCTCGGCTGACCCCCAGCAATAGATAGAGGGCGGCCAGTTCCCACTCTTTTCGTTCGATGGCTAGGGCCAGGGCTGACATCCCTTTCATTCCTTTCGTTCGCTCCTATGGTTGAGGGCACGTAATACCAGCAGTGAGACGAAGAGTGTCCCCAGGAAGGGCAGCGAGCGGGCCAGCAGCCAGGGAAACGGGGAAAGGAAGGGCATCTCCCCTCGCCAGCCCAGGTGATAGGTCGTGTACAAGGTCGAGAGGTAGAGGCTTTCCACCAGGGCCCCGGCGTTCACCAGGGCCAGGGCGGCAGCCCCGACGCGCCTCCGCAGCGTCTCCTGACGCCGCAGCACGTACAGAAGAAAGTAGAGGGCGTTGAAGCCCCCACAGAGGGCGGTGGTCAGGTCCTGGGCCACCGCTAGCGCATCGCCAAGGCCGTCCACTAATGCCTCCCATGGCCACAATGGCCGCCCGTGGTAGAGTCACGATCGGTTTCCCTTTCGTAGTCTCGGTAGCTAGCGCCCCAGATCGTGCTAGCAGAGGAGAGAATAGAACATGCGTTCTCTACTGTCAAGAGGAGGCCGTCACGGGCGGGTCGGATGTAGGAGACGATGTATAAGGAGGCAAAAAATCTTCAAAGAGACATACCGAATTATGTAACACCGGGGGGCCAAGGTAATCTTAATTAGCATAAGGGTATGCCGTACCCGAGCCAATACCGAGCCCATACCGAGCTCACACGCCGCGCCAGCGCCTGTGAGGGGAAGGAGGGAGAACGCAAGGCATGAAGGCTTTCAATTTTTCCTGTAGGTTGTCTATCCACTGATATCTTTTACTCCTCCCCCTCAGGGGGCACACTCCCTTCATGTTTCCAGGGCCCCCGTGCGCGGTGAGGAAGGAGAGAAAAGATGAGTAACCTAACACGCATCCTGCTGGTGCTTATGACCGTAGGTGTGGTCGCAAGCGGCGTGGGTGTGGCCAGCAACGCCATCTGGACGGACAGTGACGACGTCGACCCCAACCTCTTCACGACGGGGTCGGTGAGCCTATCGACCGACCCTATGAGCGCCCTGGTCACCTTCACTTCCGGGGCGCCGGGCCAGGACACAGGAGCCCAGGCGCTTACCGTCAGCAATGATGGCACCATGGAGCTACGCTACGCCGTGACCATGACCGCCGACACCGAGGGCAAGGACCTGTACGCCGAGCTGGACCTGACCATCAAGACGGTGGACGTGACGACGCCGGAGACGCCGTGCAGCGAGTTCGACGGGACGACGCTCTACGGGCCCGCGCCTTTCCTGCTCACTGGCAACCTGATCGGTGACCCCACCCCGGGTATCCAGGGGGGTGAGAGGACGCTAGCTGCCAGCCCCGCCAGCGAGGACCTCTGCTTCAGGGTAGTCCTGCCGTCCGACGCTTCCAACGACGTCCAGGCTGCTTCCACTACGGCCGTCTTCACCTTCGAGTCCGAGCAGACCGCAAACAACCCCCCGTAGTAGCGGTGGCGAGAAGTCATAGGCGCACACCAGCGTCCCTGCTGGGCTAGGCTCCCTCATCTGAGGCGCGGCGAAAGACTCCTCCGCCTAGCCGAAAAGGTGCCGGGCGATGGTGCGCCTTGGCTTTTCTAGACAGGTGTCAGTGAACAGCGCATTAAGGAGGGATGCTTGAAGGGGAAACCGTCTTCGGGCCAGCCCTCGGCGGGGAGCAGGGCTCGGCTCTGGCTGCGGCGGTTCCTAACCGGCGGCGGCTATCTGGGCTTCGCCCTTTGCCTGGCCCTCCTGGGCCTGCTGCTGGCGGTAGCGGTGCCCAAGTTCTTCGGCTACGACAGCTTTGTCATCTACAGCGGCAGCATGGAGCCCACCGTCAAGGTGGGGTCGCTGCTGGTGACCAAGCCGGTGGCGGCCGAGAACCTTCAGGTGGGCGATGTGATCGTCTTTCGCCATCCGGAAAATCCCGACACCACCATCACCCATCGCATAGCGGGTATTCGGGAGGAGAACGGGGAGCGCATCTTCACCACCAAGGGCGACGCCAGCTCCAACCCCGATCCGCGGGAGGTGCGTCTGCAGGGCCAGGTGGGCAAGATGGCCTACGCCATCCCCTACCTGGGCTACCTGGTGGATTTCATCAAGACCAGGGAGGGCGCCCTCCTCTTCTTGGTAGCGCCCGCCTTGGGTCTAGGACTAACGCACTTGTGGACGGTGAGGAAGAGGCGACAGGCTACGCCCGTCGAGGCTCAGGCCACGGAGGCGGAAGCTGCGGTCGCCTGTCCTTCCCAGCCCAGGCGCCGCCCTCCCACAGCAGCGAAATCACTGAAGACCGAGAGGGCTCTCTCTGGTCAAGTGCGTCGGCGGGCTACTGCCAGGACTCGCCCAGTCGCCAGCTTGAAGAGGGGCTCCGGTGATGGATGATGCGCTACTTAAGGTCGATGAAGGTTAGTTGCAGCCAAGACGGCTTCTCTCCGGGCAGCGACGGGACGCAGGGAGGTGTAATGGAGAATGCCCACTCGCCGCCCTCGTAGGCGGGGCAAGTTTCCTCCGACCGTCGCTTTGACCGCCCTGGCCCTGGCGCTCACGCTGGCAAGCCTGATCGCCGCCGGGGCCATCGTAGGGGGCGCTTATGCCCTCTTCACCAGCGTCTTCAACAATACCGACAACGCCTTCACCACCGACACCCTCGACCCGCCTACCCTCTTGAGCGCCTCTCCTTCCGGCAGCGACATCCAGCTCGACTGGACGGCTACGGTAGATACCTACACCACGGGCTACAAAGTCCGGCGCAGCATGACCCTTGGCGGGCCCTACGGTGAGATCGACACCGTCACGCCCTACACCACCATCACATATACCGATAGCACCGTCAGCGGTGGCGTCACCTACTACTACGTGCTGCAAAGCTACCATCAGAACTGGACGAGCGCCAACAGCAACGAGGCCAACGCTATGGCTGGCAACGCCGCCTCCTTCGTCTCTTCCGCTGACTCCTACGTTCGGCAAGATGCCAGCGGCGACAACTACGGCGATGCTGTCCTGATGGACGTTGGGTCTATGAAGGACGGCGGCACTTCCAAGAACAGGCGCTCCTTCGTGAAGTTTGACGTCTCCTCGATACCGGCAAGTTCGACCGTTAGCTCCGCTAACCTGACACTGTGTGCCACCGTCGTGGCCAGCGCAAGGACCTACGAGGTACACACGGTATCGGCTGACTGGGGAGAGATAACTATAACCTGGAGCAACCAGCCCTCGGTCGCTGCCAGCGCCACCGATACCGCTACGACACCGTCCTCCCCCGCCTGCATGACCTGGGACGTGGCCGACGACGTGCAGGCCTGGGTAGACGGCACCGACAACTACGGCTGGCGGGTGGTGGATGACGCCGAGAGTGCCCCTGGGGATTACCTCAGCCAGTTCCGCACCCGCGAGAACAGCGTCACCGCCGAGCGGCCCACGCTGGAGGTAACCTACACGCCGCCCTAGGCCCGGCGGCTCAGCAGCAGCTCGTTGCGGGCGGCCACCGCCTGGGGATGCAGGGGCCAGCCTTCTTCCCTGGCCACCACCAGCATCTGGTCGAGGTACTCCAGGATGGCGGCGTCCAGGTCGCGGTCGGCCAGCTCTCGCACCCTGGCCAGGGCTGGCTTCGCCCGAACCTTGCCGGGCTCGATCTTGTCGGCCACGAAGATGACCTTCTCCAGAAGCGACATCCCCGCCCGACCGGTGCTGTGAAAGCGAGCCGCCGCCAGCACCTGGCGGTCATCGATGCCGTGCTCCTGGCGGAGGATCTCGGCGCCCACGGGCCCGTGCAGGAGGATGGGGGCCTCCTCTTCGACGGGGCTGACCTCTAGGCCGAACCCACGCGCCCTGGTCAGAAGCTCCTGCGGCGAGAGGGCGCGAGCGATGTCGTGACCCCAGGCAGCCAGCGCCACCTGCTCCCTGTCAAGCTCTCCGAAAGCAGCCGCCAGGCGGTCGGCCTCCGCCACCACCCGTTCGACATGCTCGGCCAGGCCCCGGGGCAGGCGGCCGGTCGCCGCCTTCAGGGCCTCGATCTGGGCTCGCATATGGAAGAAAGAGAAGAAAGAGAGGCTAGCCCTCGGGCCCCATACGCCGACCGCCGAGGACGTGCATGTGGATATGGTAGATGAGCTGGCCGCCCTGCTCACCAACATTGATGGTCAGACGGTAGCCCCTGTCGGCGATCCCCTCCTTTTGGGCGACCCGCTTGGCCACCTGGAACATGTGAGAAAGCAGCGGGCCGTGCCCCTCGCTGATGTCCACCGCCGAGGGGATATGTTCCTTGGGGATGACCATGAAGTGCACAGGCGCCCGCGGGTGGATATCGCGGATGGCGAACACCTGATCATCGTCGTGCAGCTTGTCAACCGGCGTCTTGCCGGAGCCCATGTCGCAGAACAGGCAGTCGGCCATGAGAGCCCTCCTTGTGCAGCTTGCCTGCTGGTAGGCATGTCCCCCTCCTAGTGGAGGGGGACTGATTGGGCATCTATTTTAGCCAAACCTTGCGGCCTTGGCCAGCGGCCTTTCGTATGCTCTTCACCCGCCAATTGCCCGCGTAGTGTTTCTACGGGTCAAAGGCCCACTGGCTGCCACCCGCCTCGGTGACCAGAGTGAGAACAGAGGCGAATCGACCGAGCTGCATAGGATCGCTGACGTCGGGCCTGCTCGGCACAAATCGCTGCCACCCCTGATTGGTGGCAAGAACGTACAAGACCGCGAACTGGCCGCCAATGCCTTCAGTTGCTGACTCCACATCCTTGGGCTCGCCAGCGTAGCAGACGCTATTCCATCCCTGGACGAGAGGCGTGACAGTCGGCGGCGAGCCCGAGGGTTGCTGCGGCCAGGCGGCGCTGCTGGTCAAGAGAAGGAACAAGGGCTCATACGGGCTGAGGGTTGTTATCGTGCTGAGATCGGGTCTACCCGGAAACCACTTGTCGTAGCCCTGGGCCCTCAAGCGATAGACAGCGAGAACGTCCTGGCCAATGCCTGCCAGGGCATCCTCGATGTCCTGGCTGGGGCCAAGGTAGCAGACGTGGTTCCAGCCGGCCACCAGGTCTGCGGGGATAGGGGTTGTTGTGGGCGTGGCTGTGGCCGTGGGCGTGGCCGTGGGCGTGGCTGTGGGCGTGGCTGTGGGCGTAGGCGTGGGCGTAGCTGTGGGCGACGGTGTGGGCGAGGGCGTAGCTGTGGGCGTGACGGACGTTGTCGCTGTCCAGGTCAGCTCCGGCGACTCGCAACCGGGAACTGGCGGATCCGCTGGGACGACCATCTTGAACGTGCCTTGGGCGCTGCCAGGGCTGGGGAAGGAGCCGGTGATCGTCGTTCCGATGACGGTTGCACTGAAGGCATCGTCCACGATGGGGATAGTAACTATGGGAGGCCAGATCAGTTCCTCGCCGTCACAGGGGACCTTCGTCAGCGTAAGGTTCTCTACGTCAGTACGGTCCGGTGATACTTGGAACTGTATGGTGCCACCGCCGGAGTGCGTCCCCGTGTAAGTGGCACCGCCGATCGGCTGGGCCGAGGCGTGGGGTCCGGTCAGGAGTGCTATCAGGCAGGCAACGGCAACCACCGCCATGCCAGCCAAAGCGAAGAACAACCAATACCGGATCCGCACGTGCTTCCCCCCTGGTTCTCCAACCTAAGACGTGCGGGCCATGCTATCGTTACACTATTCGTTGGCGAACGATGAGCAAATACGCTGGCGGCAGCGCCATAGTTAACGAATGCTACCGACCAGTACCTGGCCTCTTAGGCAGCCAGCTCCCGAATGCCGAACCCCCGGGCGCGTCTAGACCTCCAGCTTCCCGGCCACCAGCTCGCGGTGGTAGTCGGCATCGCCCCACATCAGTTCCATCCACTTCTGGCGGCGGAAATAGAGCTCGATCTTGTAGTCTTTGGTGAAGCCGATGCCGCCGTGGATCTGCTGGCCATGTGCTACCACCCGCTGAGTGGCCTCGTTGCACCAGGCCTTGGCCATGCTCACCAGCATCTCGGCGTCCGGCTCGTTCTCCTGAAGGGCCCAGGCCGCCTTGTAGGTGATGAAGCGGGAGCCGTCCACGTCGATGATCATGTCGGCGAACTTGTGCTGGATAGCCTGGAAGCTGCCGATGGGCCGCCCGAACTGTATTCGCTCCTTGGCGTAGTCCAGGCTAGTATCGAAGTCCATTTGCGACAGACCCACCAGGTAGGCGCAGGCGGCCACCGCGGCCTTATTCTTTATGCCCTGGATGATTGGCCAACCCTTGTCCACCTCGCCCAGGACATTGGCCTTGGGCACCCGCACCTTGTTGAAGGCCACCTCGCACTGCTTGTCAGCGGCGATGGTCTTGAGGACGGTGAACTCAATACCCGCGCTCTTGCTGTCCACCAGGAGGAGGGTGACGCCATCCTCTGGGTTCGCGCTCTCCTTGGTGCGGGCGGCCACCACCATGTAGTCGCTCACATGGGCGTCGGGCACGAACAGCTTGGTGCCGCTGAGGACGAAAGAGTCACCGTCAGCCTTGGCTGGCATGGCAACGCCACTGGCGTCCCACTTGGCACTGGGCTCGGTAAGGGCCAGGGTCATGATCAGCTCGCCCGCGGCGATCTTGGCCAAGAGCTCCTGCTTCTGCTCTTCCGTGCCCGCCTCCAGGATTGGCGTGGCACCCAGAACCACTGTGGAGATGAAAGGCCCGGGTACGAGGGCCCGGCCGAACTCTTCGAGCAGCACGACCAAGTCGGTGAAGGTCATGCTGGCGCCGCCGTACTGCTCGGGGATGATTATGCCCAGCCAGCCCTGGGCGGCCATCATCTGCCAGAACTCCGGCGTGTAGCCCCTCTCATCCTCCTCCATCTCCCGCACGAAGGTGTCCGGGCACTCCTTCTCCAGGAAGTCGCGGGCGGCATTCTTGAGCAGTTGTTGCTCTTCAGAAAGGCCTAGGTCCATGGCACAGGCTCCTTTCCTCTGCGTTCTCTAGCTTTCGTTGCCGTTCCTTTTCTATCCCCGCGGCAAGCCCAGGCCGCGCATGGCGATGATATTGCGCTGGATCTCGCTGCTGCCGCCGCCCACCATCATGGCGATGGCATACAGATACGACTTCTGGAAGCGTCCCATCAGCTGCACCCACTTGGAATCCCTGTGCAGTTGCCCGTACAGGCCCAGGATCTGGATGCCCGTGTTGGCCAGCCGCACGTCCATCTCAGTGTTGTACAGCTTGCACACCGCCGCCTCGATGCTGCCCGGCTCCTTCCGCGCCTGCAGAGACACCACCCGATAGACCATGTACTTGCCCACCTCTATCTCGATGGCTATCTCCGCCAGCTTGTGGCGCACCAGCGGCTTATCCAGGAGGCTTCTGCCGTTGACCTTCGTCTCCTTACAGTAGTCGACGAGGTCGTCCAGGCCGCGCTTGGCCATGGACACGGCCGCCGCCACCAGACTGGAGCGCTCGAAGTCGAGGGTCATGGCTCCAATGTACCAGCCCTGGTTCTCCTGACCCAGGAGGGCGCTCCTGGGGACACGCACGTCCTCGAAGAACACCTGGTTGAAGCTGTGCACGTTGGCCATGTTGATGATGGGCTGGACGGTGATCCCCGGCGACTTCATATCCACCAGGAAGAAGCTGATGCCCTTATGCTTGGGTGCCGCCGGGTCCGTGCGGGCCAGTATGATGCACCACTCGGAGCGATGGGCGTTGCTGGTCCAGGTCTTGTCTCCGTTGATGACGTAGTCGTCGCCGTCTTTCACAGCGCGCGTCCTGAGGGAAGCGAGGTCGGAGCCGGCCTCCGGTTCGGAGAAGCCCTGGCTCCACACCGTTTCGCCGGCGGTGATGGGCGGCAGATGCTGTTTCTTCTGCTCCTCGGTGCCAAAGGAGAGAATGGCCGGCCCGATGTAGCCCACGGCCTGCAGAATCGACCCGATGGGCGCTCGCTGATAGCCCATCTCCTCGTTATAGACCAGTTGCATGGCGGGGGAGGCGTCCATGCCCGCGTATTCCTTGGGCCAGGCGGGAGCCACCCACCCCTTCTGAGACAGCTTCTTGACGAAGGCACGCCCTAGCTTCCACTCCTCCTCCTCCTCCTCCAGGAAGACGCCTTCCCAGTTGGGCGGGACGTTCTCTCTCAGCCAGCCCCGTAGCTCCTGGCGGAAGGCTTGCTCTTCGGGTGTAAAGCGAAAGTCCATAGGATCACTCTCCCCTCCTCTAGTCCCCTGGTGGCAACCTCAGGCCGCGCATGGCGACAATCCTGAAAGCCGCTTCCTCCGGTGTGGCTCGAAAGTCCATGGATCCTGCTTCTTGCCCCCCCTTTGGCCACCTCTCCAAGGCCAAGTGAATTATAGGGCCTCCAACGTAAGAGTCAACGTAACGATAGCTTCTGCCCTATCGCTCCTCCCGCTCCTGTTGTTCCTGGCGGTGGGCTTCCTCTTCCTCGCGTCGTTCCCTCTCCTCGGCTGTCTCCTCCAGTTCCGCGCTGCCTTCCTCACTGGTTCTCAGGTGAGCCTGCCTCCTCTCGCCCAGGACGGCGTACAGCTCGCCCCCCAGGTAATGGAGGGGCTTGTAGTCGTCGTCCTCCAGGAGCCATGCCTCCTCGAAGGCTTCCCTCTCGGCTTGCGCCGCCAGCACCTTGCCCACGAACAGATAGTGGTCGCCCAGGTGCAGCACCTCCTCCACGCTACACTCGACATGGGCTAGGCAGCCCTCCAGAAGGGGGGCATCCACCCGCTGGGCCTTGAAGGTGGGCAGCTTAGCCACCTCGATCTTCTGCACATCGCGGCCGCTGACCGTCCCTAAGTACTGCACGTGGTTCATCAAGCGACGGCTGGGAACATTCAGGGCGAACTCCTGGCTCAAGCGGAGCATGTCGTAGGTGTGGCGAGAAGGGTGAATAGCGATGCCTACCAGCGGCGGGTCATGGGACAAGGGCATGTTCCAGGCCACCGGCATTACGTTGGCCACCCCATGCCAGCGGGTGGTCACCAGCACCACCGGAGCGCCGGCGAGAAGGCGACGGGCATCGAATTCGGTCAGGACACGGCGCATAGACACCTCCTGGCCGACGAGAGTCTGGCTTTTCGGGTGTGCGGCCGATGAGAATTGTAGCATGACCTTCTCGTCGGAGCCCCAGCGGTGGGGCTACTGCTTGGCCTGGTACTTGCTCCGGTCCTCGACTCGCACCTCCATGACGATGTGCCCCCAGCCGCCGCACCTGACCCCGACGTCGAAGCAACCGGTACGGCGGAAGCGCAGGGAATCGGGGTCCACCCCGGCGTAGGCCAGCTCGTTGGTGGAGAAGATGAGACCGGCCAGCCCCTGCAAGGCGTAGATGCAGATGCGGCGGGGGCACTTGGTGGTGAGGAGATTCCCTGCTCCATCGAAGAGAAAGCGGTCTCCCACCTTGTGCTGGCTGTTGCAGCCGTGCGACTCCACCACCTCGGCCACGATGGTCTTCTGCATCAGTTCCGGGGCCTTGGCCAGCACCTCTTCGTTGCGGGGGTTGGCCCGAAACAGGGCCATCTCCTCGTCGTTATAGCCCAGGTGCTGCTGGAAGAATTTCCAGGTGCTCTCGTCTACTGACATGCCGTCCTCGCTCCTTTGACTTGGGGCTCAGCGGCCCTTGAACTTAGGCTCCCGTTTCTCGATGAAGGCCTGCACCCCCTCGCGGAAGTCCTCGCTGAGGGTGCTGAGCCCCAGGAGGTCTCGCTCGTTTTCCAGATGGGTCTCCAGGCTCTCGCTCAGGCTGCTATAGACCAGCTCCTTGGCTCGGGCCAAAGCGAGAGTCGGGCCCTGAGCGAGCCGCCGGGCCAGTGCCTGCGTCTCCTTCTCCAGCTCGGCGTCTGGCAGCACGCGGTTGACCAGCCCCAGCCTCAGAGCCTCGCCGGCATCGATGGGGTATCCGGTATAGAAGATCTCCAGAGCCTTCTTGGGCCCCACCAGCCGGGGCAGGAAGTAGGTGGAACTGCCGTCCGGGGAGAGGCCCACTCTGCCATAGGCTATGATGAACTGGGCGGTCTGGGCGGCGATGGTCAGGTCGCAGGCCAGGGCCAGGCTCATGCCGGCGCCCGCGGCGACGCCGTGAACCTGGGCGATGACCGGCTTCTCCATCCGACGCATCTCAGCGACCCCCGCATGCAGGTGCATCGCCAGGGTCCGCATGGCGGTGAGAGGGTCGGTCCGGAGGGATTCGCCGAACGCCTTGACGTCGCCGCCGGCGCAGAAACCCCGGCCCGCTCCCTTGACGATGACCGCTCGCACGTTGGGGTCGGCTCGGCAGCGGATGAGGGCGTCCGCCAGCTCCTCCGTCATCTGGATGGTGAGGCCGTTCATAGCATCCGGGCGGTTCAGGGTTATGGTGACCACGCTCTGGTCGATGTCGAAAAGGATGGTCTCATAGCTCATGTGATTGAACCTCCTCTGGCAGTCGCACCCGCAGCATGGGCCGACACTCCTGGCCCTGGATCTTGGGGCAATGCAGGGTCGGCGGCTCCTCGGCCAGCGGCAGGCCCAGGGCCTCGTGCCAGCCCTGGACGCGATCGTAGGCGGCGCAGATGTAGAACGAGGCTATGCCAGCCTTCCTGATGTTGTCGTGGATGAAGCAGCGTTTCAACCACGCCTCGTAGGTGTGGTCATCGACCACCCGGATCTGAAGCTGCGTCAGCGGTGGCGGCGCGAAGAAGCGAAAGGCTGCCTCGATCACCTGCACCAGCTCCTGCACCGTCGTCGGCGCGGCGATGCCCAAGGCCCTCACCAGGCGGTGCATTTCCGCCTTGCCCAAAGCGCGGCACACCTTCCTGTTGAGCCTGTTAGCCGCCTCGACGCCGTACTCCTCGGCGACGGCCCTGTACCAGCGAGCGTCGTGAGAGTACCAGCAGTTGCGGAGAAGTTCCTTCTCCTTGTCATCGGAGAGCACTAGCGCGCTGCTCACGTCTTCACTCACCCCCTCGACGGGCGGAAAACAAAACCGCCCAGCACGATTCGGCAATGCGTTCGTCCTGGGCTCTGAATTTGTTTGCTATCTCTGGCCTCTTTGTCTAGCGATCTACGGCCATTCTCGTCTTCTGCGCTGCGCTACCTTCCCTCCTTTCCCCCGGCCAGGGAATGAGGTGGATCCTCTTGCAGCGACGGCAGAGAATCTCTACCCCGTCAAGAGAGACCTTGGCTACGAGATTGCCACAGAGGCACCGCTCATCTAGTAGCGAGGCGGCCTTGGGCCTAGTCTCCACCAAGAGTCCCCCTCCTCAATCGAGTCCAAGTAGAATTCTCCCCAGTCCTCCACCATGTATCGGTCGAATTCTTTGGTCACCGCACGGCCTCCGTCTTGTCCGCTCGAGGCGCCCTCTCCCGAATAGAGTCTACATAGAGCCTTTGCCACTCTTCCACGTGGCTGCGGTTCAGGCGTTCGTCAAGACCCAGCGGGTGAAACAGGTCCAACGTCAGGCCGAAGGCCATGAGCTGCCAGGCGGCCGCAGTGGAGTTCACGTCTTGCCTGATCAGTCCTTGCCTCTTGCCCTCCTCTATGTTCTCCTTCAGGAAGCGGATGAAGCCGGCGAAATTGTCGTGCAGGGCCTGGCGGATCTCCTCGTCATCGGTCTCGGAGAGGGCTTGGAAGAGGAGCTTCATGACCGGCGAGCGGCTTCGCAGGTGGTCGTAATAGCTGAGGCAGATGGCCTGGATGACCTCCAGGGGGTCGACCACCTCGCCGGCCAGCCTCTCCCAGATGTCCAGAAGCCTCTTGCCGGCCGCCTTGATCGTACAGATGAAGAGTTCTTTCTTGCTGGAGAAGTAGCGGTAGAGGGCGGGCTCGGAGATGCCGGCGGCCTTGGCCAGTTCGGCGGTGCTCACCCTGGCGTAGTTGGAGGCGGCGAACATGGCCTGAGCGCTCTCCAGGATGAGGCGTTTTCTCTGCTGGGCTGTCCGCTTGGGCGCTCGCTTAGCCATGATAGTGAGTCTTCACTATCATACTCCCTTTGGGCACCCTTGTCAAGACGCGCAGACAGGAAAATCGCCGCTGGTCTACGCTGGCCCTGCCGGCCCTGGATATTCTGCCCGCCCGGCGCCATAATAGGCATCGCCATGACTGCCCGCGTCCTTGTCGGCACCTGCTCCTGGACCGACCCCACGCTCATCGAGAGCGGCGCCTTCTACCCGCCGGAGGTGAGCACGCCCGCCGAGCGCCTCCGGTTCTACGCCCAGAACTTCCCCATCGTGGAGGTCGATAGCACCTACTACGGCCTCCCCTCGGAGCGCAACGCCGCCCTCTGGGTGGAGCGCACCCCGGCCGACTTCACCTTCGACCTGAAGGCCTACGCCCTGTTCACCCATCACCCGACGCAGGTGAGGTCGCTGCCCAAGGACGTGCGCGAGGCCCTGGACGCCAAGGCTCGCCAGAAAGCCAACGTCTACTATCGCGACCTGCCGCCCGACTTGCGCGACGAGATGTGGCAGCGCTTCGCCTCCGCCCTCCTGCCCCTGGACAGCGCCGGCAAGCTGGGGGTGGTGCTCTTCCAGTTCCCGCCCTGGTTCATGCCCGGCAGCGAGAGCACGGACTACATCCTGGAGGTGAAGGAAGAGCGGCTATCCCAGTACACCGTCGCCGTCGAGTTCCGCAACAACCGCTGGCTCTCGGAGACGAACTGCCAGCGCACCCTACGCTTCCTGGCCCAGGAGCGCATCCCCTTCGTCTGCGTGGACGAACCCCGGGGCTTTCGCTCCAGCGTGCCGTCGGTCGCAGAGGTCACGGCGCCCGATGCCCTGGTGCGCTTCCACGGCCGCAATCGGGAGATGTGGGAGCGCAAAGGCATCACCGCCAGCGAGCGCTTCCGCTACCTGTACTCGCAGGACGAGCTCAAGGAGTGGGTGGAGCCCATCCAGAGGCTGGCCCAACGGGCGGAGCGGCTGCACGTGCTGATGAACAACTGCTACCAGGACCACGCCGTGCGCAACGCTCGCCAGATGGCCAAGCTCCTGGGTGCTGCCGGTGAGCCGCCGCCATCCGCACCCCAGCCGCGGCTGCTGTGATGCCACAAATGGCCTCGGACTGCGCGATCTCTCGGGAGCAGGAATGCCGCCCTCGTTGTCCCCATGAGTGTGTGGCCCCTTGACAATTCACGTTACATGACTATCATTGTTGCACCATCTGCACCGGGAGAGTTCGCAAAAACCTGAGCGGCGAGGCGGTGGCGCTCAGAACGTGCGAAGAGGAGGCAGCATATGCTATGCGTGAGCATCGGGACGCCGGTAAGAGGCTTGCCTCGGAAGCAGGCTCGCGAATACACAACACTATTTCAGCAGTGGAAAGCCCCTGCTGGCTTTGACATGAAGTCGCTGTACTTCGGCGGGGATGGCACGGTCGTCGTCATCGTCGATATCCAGACATCAGCCGCTTCTTACGAGGCGGTCGAGCCTTGGGCGGGTTGGGAGTGGAAGACCATACCAGTCGTCGAGGCTCCGGAAATGCTGCAAATCATAGAAAGGGTCCGTGCCTGGGAGGACAAAGTCCTAGGAGGCTAGGAAGAAGTTGGGACACAGCGGGTCGCCACCGCCACACTCTCCCGGTGCAGATGCGACCCCCACCTCTAGTTCTTCCCCCGCCCTGCCGCTGGCCAACGCCCGCGCGTGGTCCGTGGTGGCGATGGGGGGTAGCCTGCTCCTTGACAACCGTCGCCCCTGTGAGTAGTATCAGCGGGCCAAATGCAAGTAAGGAGGCGCGCCATGCATGCTGTACTGATCACGTTCACATCCTCCGCTAGCGTGGATGACTTGAAGGGTCCCTTCACCGACTACGCGAACGCGCTCAGGGGCGTATCGGGTCTCGTGGCGAAGACCTGGATTCAGGACGGGTCAACGCTTGGGGGATTCCACATCTTCGCCAGCCGACAGGCCGCGGAGAACTACCTGAATAGCCAGATGGTTGCTGACCTTACCTCGAATCCGGCCTTCTCGAATTTCCAGATCCGACACTTCGATGTGTTGGACGAACTCAGCGCCATCACTGGGAGCCCGCAGGCTGCCCGGGCCTAGACCCGACATCGCCTCAGACAGACTGAGCTGGGCTCATCGGGGTGCATAGAGGTGCTACGACGCATCGCTAGGAGCTGGTGCCTCAGGTAGGCCTCTGTTGCGGCTCCCAGTCGAGACCCTATCCGTCCTCCCGCTGGCCGCCGCCCTCGCGTGGTTCCTCGTGGCGGTGCGGTGGCCGTAGCCTTCCTTGGCAAGGGTCGCGGCTCCTCCTGATGCTATAATAGCCCTCGGAGGGGTGACCGAGAGGCTTATGGTGCCGCTCTCGAAAAGCGGTGTGGGCTCGCGCTCACCGGGGGTTCGAATCCCTCCCCCTCCGCCAAGCCTGACCCCAGGAGGGGTGCTGGAGTGGCTGATCAGGCACGCCTGGAAAGCGTGTGTACCCTTTGGGTACCGGGGGTTCGAATCCCTCCCCCTCCGCCAGCTAGAGCGACCGGTTGGGCAAGAGAGGAAAGATCCCCCGCAGCGCGGGGGATCTCGCTTTTGGCTCGGAGCGTTCTATTCTTCGGAGCCCTTGATCGCTTCCTCGCGCCGGGTCTGCATCTCCTCTTCCGCCTCCTCCTGAGCCTGCCGCCCGGCCTTTAGAGCCTCCTCCACTCGCCGACGCGCTGTCTGCACGCCCCCGCGCGCCAGCCTTACCGCCTCCTGGGCCCGCGCTCGCGTCTCTTCGCTGGTGCGCTCCCGCCAGGCCTCCTCCAGCCGCTGACGCGTCTCGCGGCCGGGAGCGGGGGCCATCAGAGTGGCCCAACTGGCTCCCACAATCGCACCCAGGACAAATCCGAAAAGGAACCTTATCATTTCTTCCGTCCCTCCTGGCGGCCTTTGCCGCCTCCGCCTCTGTGCGCTAGCCCGCTCAGCACACCCAGCCCTCGCCTGAGTCCCGACAGGAGGCCGTAGGCGCGAATGATGGGCGATACCGCGGAGTCTGAGATGAAGGTGGCCGTTCCCCGCACGTTGCTCACCATCGGCTTGACCCCCTCATCGATCAGGCGGCGCGCCGCCCGGAAGGCACCGGTGGCAGCCATGCCTACCACCACGGTCACGACAATGGCCACCAGAAAGAGGACCGTCCCGGCGATGGTGAAGGCAATAATGGTTACGTCCCGCACGTCCTGCAGACTGTCGATGCCCATAGGCACGACCTCCTAAGCTACAAAGGCTGCCCGCTGGCAGCGCTGGCGGCCCATTATAGCACAAGTCAACCGTGATCTGAACAACTGTGGTGAGCCTTTGGGGCCGCTCATGGTGAGCCTGTCGAACCATGAGCCCTCGCTTATCCTTCGACATGCTCAGGATGAGCGGGAGGCGACAGGATCGAGGTGAGCGGGCAGAGACCGTCTGGCCCTCCATCTCTCGCCTAGAGTGAGACACTAAGCGTGGTCTGAACAGGGATTGGCCCGGACGAGCGGTCAATTGCCGCCGGCGCTTTCGGCGATGATGCCGCCGCCCAGGACCTTCTGGCCCTGGTAGAAGACCACCCCCTGGCCAGGGGTGATGGCCCGCTGGGGCCGCTCGAACCGCACCTCCGCCCGCCCATTGTGCAGCGTAAGCAGGGCCGGCGCTGGCTGGCTGCGATAACGTATCTTGGCCTCCACGGCCAGTGGCTCCCCCGGCGCCTGGCCCGACACGAACGAGAGCTTCTCCGCCCACAGGACGTCGCTCAGCAGCTCATCGTTGCTGCCGGCCACAACGGTGTTGGTCAGCGGGTTCACGCTCAGGACGTACAGGGGCTCCCTTCCACCCCTGGCCGGCAGGCCCCGCCTCTGGCCGACGGTGTATCCAGCGATGCCCTGATGGCGACCCACGATGCGTCCGCTGCTATCTACTATGTCGCCCGGCCGCTGAGGGAAGCGCTCGGCGAGGAAGAGGCGATAGTCGCCATAGGGGAGGAAGCAGATATCGGCGCTATCGGTCTTGCTGGCCACCGGCAGGCCCATCTCCGCCGCCATCCGACGCACCTCCGCCTTCGTGTACTCGCCTACAGGGAATAGCAGTCGCGAAAGCTCCTCCTGCCCCAGCATGTACAGCACGTAGGACTGATCCTTGCCCTCGTCCCTGGCCCGCCACAGCTCGAGGCCGTGGTCATTCTTGACGACGCGACAATAATGGCCGGTGGCCAGGTAGTCAGCGCTCAGGGCCAAGGCCTCGGGCAGCAGCAGTCGAAACTTGATGTACTGGTTGCAGGCCAGACAGGGGTTGGGCGTACGTCCCCGCAGGTACTCCTGGCAGAAGTAGTCCACCACCGATGAGGCGAACTGCCGCTCGAAGTTGAGGATCTGGTGAGGGATGCCTAGGACCCGGCAGACCGCGCGGGCGTCCTCGATCTCCTGCGGCGAGCAACAGCGGCGAAGATTCACAACCGCATCGGGGTTGTCCATCGTCCACAGGTGCATGCTCACGCCGATGACCTCGTAGCCCTGGCGCAGCAAAAGAGCCGCCGCTGTGGAGGAGTCCACTCCTCCGCTCATGGCCGCGATCACTCGCTTCCTACCCATCGCCACTGCCTATGTTATAATGTTCTCAGCCTTGAGTGAAGTGGGAGGACATCTGGAAGGCGCGACCCTCGCTCGCAGAATCGTCGATCTCCTGGCCGATAGGCAGGCCGAGGATATCCTCCTACTTGACATCCGGAACGTCACCCTGTTCGCCGACTACTTCGTAATCGCCAGCGCCCCGACCGTCCGCCAGATGCAGGCCCTCCGTGATGCCATCGACTCCGAGCTGGCCAAAGACGGCATCACCCCCTACGGCCGCGAGGGGGAGCCGGCGTCGGGCTGGATGCTCCTGGACCTGGGCGACGTCATCGTCCACATCTTCGGCCCCGACGAGCGCCACTTCTACGACCTGGAAGGCCTGTACCGGCAGGCCACGCCGGTGGTGCGCATCCAGTAGCGTCCTACTCGAACACCCAGGGGTCGATGCTGCGCTCGTAGCTGAATATCTCCCCCTCCTGGAAGAACAGGCGGATCTCCTTCTCGGCAGCCTCCAGAGAATCAGACCCGTGCACCAGGTTGCGGCCGGTATCTATGCTCAGGTCGCCGCGGATAGTGCCCGGCGCGGCCTGGGCGGGGTTGGTTGCTCCCATGGACTGACGCGCTATCTCCACGGCGTTTTTCCCCTCGAAGACGGCGGCGATGATCGGGCTGGAGGTGATGAACTGGAGCAAGCCCGGGAAGAAGGCTTTCCCCTCATGGGCGGCGTAGTGCTGGCGAGCCAGGGCCTCGTCCATGTGGAGCATGCGCATGGCGACGATCCGCAAGCCCCGGCGCTCCAGGCGGGCGATAATCTCCCCCGCCAGGCCTCGCTGCATGGCGTCCGGCTTGATGAGCACCAGCGTTCGCTCCATGGGGCTCCCTCCTTACTTGCGACCGCCGCCGCGCGGTCGAGCGACAACCGCCTCCCGCAGGTAGATGGGCTTGAGGCTGACGGCATCGTCCGTCTGGCCGGCGGCCAGCCTTCGCCAGGCCAGCTCGGCGATGAAGCCCGCCCTTCGTACCGACATGGCCGCTGCCTCAGCGACGGCGGTTTGCTGTCCCAACGCCTCTCTCAGTCTTTCAGCCAGTTCCTCCGATATCTCACCGCAGAACAGAGCCCTCTTGAGCCGCCGTCTTCCTGTCGCCAGGAGGCCGTCCAGCGGCGACAGCCGGGGCGGCATCACCTCGCGCCAGCCCGAGGCGTCACGAGCGTAAACGGCCCACGCCAGCTCGCCTCGACCAGCCCGATGAATGGAGCAGACGCGGCCAGGGTAGTCGGCGTGCTGGTAGGCGTCCGTCTCCAGACGGCCCACGCCCACCAGGGGCAGCCCCAGGGCGAAGGCCAGCCCCTTGGCCGTGCTCACGCCTACCCTCAGGCCGGTGTAGCTGCCCGGCCCGATGCAGACGAAGATGGCCCGAAGGTCGCTCTTGTCCACGCTCGCCCGCTGCATGAGGTGCTGCAGCGTGGGCAGCAGCTCCGTCGAGTGGTTGCGGGGGCAGCGCCAGGTTATCTCGGCGACAAGGGCACCCTCCTGAGATAGGGCCACGCTGGCCATTTCGGAGGCGGTATCGATGGTCAGCTCCACCCTTGCCCTCTTTGTGACCGCCTGCGCCGGCCGCGGGCGAAGGCCGCCAGCAGCCGCTCGTAGCGGTCGCCGCGCGCCTCGAGCGTCAGGTCGCGCTCCTTGGCGCCGCTGATCTCCAGCCTCACCAGCAGGTGCTCGGGCGGGAAGACCTCCCAGGCCCGGTCGGCCCACTCCACCACCAGGGCTCCCTCGGCGCAGTACTCGGTCAGGGCCAGCTCCTCTGCCTCCTGGGGGTCCTCCAGGCGGTAGAGATCGCCGTGGTAGAGAGTCAGTCGGCCCTGGTATTCGCCCAGGAGGACGAATGACTTGCTGGTCACAGGGTCAGGCACCGCCAGGCCTTGGGCGATGCCCTGCACAAGGCAGGTCTTCCCCGAGCCCAGCTCGCCCGAGAGGAGCACGATGTCCCCCGCTTGCAGCAATCGCCCCAGACGGGCGCCGATGCGCCGTGTCTGAGCGGGGCTCTTGCTCTTGAGGGTCAGGGATGCCGCTACCGTCGCCACGCTGTCCCTCGCAGGTGGTCCCAGCCAGCCGGTGGCGGGGCCAGCTCGTGGCCGTCCTTGCCCAGCAGGCGGATGCGATGCTGACGGTCGGTCATCATCTCCCCGATGACAGCGATGGGCACATCGGCCTTGTCCTGCACGTGCTCGATGACTTCTGGCGGCGCCGCCAGCAGGAGTTGGTAGTCCTCGCCGCCACCGCAGGCCAGGGCCAGGGCGTCTTGGGGGAAGGCCTGGCGCAGCGCAGGGCTGATCGGTATTTCCTGAGCGTGGACGATGGCCCCCAGGCCGCTGGCCTGGCAAACGTGACCCAGGTCCTGGAGGAGGCCGTCGCTGATGTCGATGGCCGCTCGCACCCCTTCTTGGGCCGCCATCTGCCCAACGGCCAGAGGCGGCTCGTGGTGCAAATGGGCCCACTTCAGGTAGTCGGCGGCCTCCGTCGAGCCCGCGCTCTCCCCTAGCAGGATGCGCAGACCGCCGGCGGAGTCGCCCAGATACCCCGTCACCGCTATCGCGTCGCCGGCCTGGGCACCGCTGCGGGTCATCAGCAGCGGCTCGCCTCGATCATCGACCAGTGCCTGCCCAATGAGGGTGACCGTCACCATCGTCGTATCGCAGCCAACGATGTCCCCGCCCACGATGGCTGTGCCATATTCGTTGCTTGCTTCCAGCATCCCGGCCAGAAGCTCATCCACGTCGGCCACCTCCGTCTGGGGCGGCAGGGCCAGGGTCAACAGGGCCTGCTCGGGGATGCCACCCATGGCGGCGATGTCGCTCACGTTCACTGTCAGGGCATTCCAGCCGATGTCTCGCCAGGAGACGTGTGACAGAGAGAAGTGGGTGCCCTCGATCAGCGTATCGGTGGTGACAAGCTGGACGCCGCTGGCTCTCCAGGCGGCGGTATCGTCGCCGATGCCAATCACCAGGGAAGACGGCTGGCCGCTCCTGGCGAAGGCCTCGGCCAAGCGGGCGATGAGGCCGAACTCTCCCAGCTCAGAAACCTTCATAGGCCTGATTATAAGCTATCGGCGGTAGACGCTGAAGCCTGCCGCTGGGCGGGTGGTGACTGGTTCATTTTTTGTGGGTAGAGGTTGGTGGGTAGGGGCTTTCGGACCGTCCCGCGGGTTGAAACCCGCGGCTTCGCAGAATCGAAAATCTGGTGCTGCGGGATTTATCCCGCAGGGTTAGGGAGTTCACCCACCGGTGGTGAACCAGTCACGGCGGGTGTGCGCCCTTGACCGATCGGGTGATATGCTGTAGGCAGAGTGCGCATTGCCATCATCGCCGACGCTCATTCCAACCTGGAGGCGTTGGAGACCGTCCTCCGCCACGCCGAGGGCGAGGACGCCCTCGGCCAGGTGTGGTGTCTGGGTGACATCGTGGGCTACGGCCCCGACCCCGCTGCCTGCATGGCCCGCCTGCGCCGCTTCGACCTGCGCTGCGTGCCCGGCAACCACGACCATGCTGCCATCGGTCTCCTGCCCACCGACGACTTCAACCGCGATGCCGCCGCCGCCGCCCATTGGACGGCCGGCCAGCTTTCCCCCGAAGAGCGGCACTATCTCGAGAACCTGCCTCACGTCGTCCAGGAGGGGGATTTCACCCTGGTGCACGGCACCCTGCGCTGGCCCATCTGGGAGTACCTCTACTCCCCAGACATCGCCCTGGCCCACCTCCAGCGCCAGCAGACGCCCTTCGGCCTAGTGGGCCATACCCACGTGCCGATGCTGGTGGTGGAGGACGAGAAGGCGAAGGAGGGCTGCCAGATCTACTACCCGGAGGATGGAACGATGGTCAAGCTGGGCGACAGGCGTCTCATCATCAACCCCGGCGGGGTCGGCCAGCCCCGCGATGGCGACCGCCGTGCCTCCTATGCCGTATACGACAGCGATGCCCGCACCATCTCCCTCCACCGCCTGGAGTACGATATCGCCGCCACCCAGAAGAAGATGGAGGCGGCAGGCCTTCCCCGCTGGCTCATCTACAGGCTGAGCATCGGGCAGTAGAGGGCTGCCTATCAGTAGTGCTCTTCGTCCAGTTTCGGCGCTCTCCGCTGCTCCGGGGCTGAAATCGTTTGTCTATTGACTGCGAGTGATGACGATTGAGGAGCCTTGCTGGCGGGCATCGCCCCTGATACCATAGGTGTAGGGCCATGGCCGACGTCAATGTTGTCGTAACCTTTGGTCTGGACCACGAGCTGGTGGAGCGCATCCGGGAGCTCGACTCGCGGCTGCGGGTATCCGTCCTCAGCCTGGCCCAGCGTCGGCTCTTCCGTGGTGGCAGACCCGTCTGGCGCCGCTCCAGCGAGATGGCACAGGCGATGGAGGAGAGCGAGGAGGATGCGCGGCGCGGTCTGGATGAGGCCCTAGCGGAAGCCGAGGTTCTGCTCACTCTGTCCACCATGCCTGCTGACCTCCTGTCGCGGGCCCCCCGCCTCAAGTGGATACAGCTCACCAGCGCCGGTGCCGACCGCCTGGTGAACCGGGAACTCTTCCAAAGCGGTATCGCCGTCACCACTGCCGGTGGCATTCACGTCACCCCCATCGGCGAGTACGTCCTGGGGATGATGATAATGCTGGCAAAGGGTTGGCCCCATCTCTTTCGGGCTCAGGAGAGGCGGGAGTGGGCCCGCCTTACTCCCCAGGAGTTGGAGGGCAGGACGGTGGGCGTGGTAGGATTGGGCAACGTCGGCCAAGAGGTGGCGCGCCTGGCCAAGCTTCTGGGCATGCGAGTGCTGGGCGTGCGTCGTTCAGGGGCGCCCCTGGAGAGCGGCGAGTATCTAGTCGACGAGATGTTCGCTCCCCTGGATCTCCTGCACGTCCTCTCCCAGAGCGACTACGTGGTGCTGGCCCTTCCCCTCACTGAAGAGACCCACCACATCATGGCCGAGCTGGCCTTCCAGGCCATGAAGCCCTCGGCCTATCTGATCAACGTTTCTCCCGGGGCGGTGGTGGACGAGGTGGCCCTGGTGCGGGCCCTCAAGGTAGGGCTGATCGCCGGGGCCGGCCTGGATGTCTTCGAGAGCGAGCCTCTGCCGCCAGAAAGCGAGCTGTGGAGGCTGCGCAACGTCATCCTCAGCCCCCACATTGCCGGCGAGACCCGTCACTACAACGAGGGGGCAGTGGCTCTCTTCTGCGATAACCTCCGCCGCTACCTGGCCGATGAGCCGTTGCTGAACCTGGTCGATCCCCAGCGGGGCTACTGACCGGCCCTATCGCTGCTTGCGGGAGGCCTTGCCTTTGGCAGCCGCTGCGGGCTTGGTCGCCGCTTTTCCCTTGGCGGTGGGCTTCTTCTCGGCGGCCGCCTTGCCCCTGGCGGGGGCCCTGGGCTTGGCTTTCGCTCTGGCGACAGGCGCTTTCGCCTTCGCTGCCCTCTTGCCCCTGGTCACTGCCTTCTCTTCCACCTGCTCGGCCAGCTCGATGCTGGCGATGGAGGCTACCGTATCGCCGCGGCCTACGCCCATAAGGGTCACGCCCATGGTGGCCCGCCCCTGTACGGCAATGCTGTCCACGTTGGTGCGGATGACGATTCCGTCTTCGGAGATGAGCATCAGTTGTTGCTTCGCATTGACGGTGCGGGCCGCCACCAACCGCCCTCTTCTCTCGTTGACCGTGAACGTCCTGACGCCAAGGCCGCCTCGCCCCTGAGTAGGGTACTCCTCGAAGGTTGTGCGCTTCCCGTAGCCCTTGCTGCTCACCACCAGCAGTTGCCGGTCGGGACGAGCGACCTCCATCCCCACCACTCGGTCACCCTTCGCCAGGCGAATGCCCCGCACGCCGCCGCTCTGGCGGGATGCCGATCGCAACTGACGCACCGGGAAGCGCAAGGCCTGACCGGTGGCGGTGACTAGAACAGCATGATCAGTGCCGCGCGCTAGCTGGGCAGCTACCAGGGCGTCGCCCGGCTCTAGGTCCATGGTTATGAGGCCGTTGCGGCGTACGGCGGCGAATTCGCTCAGGGCCGTCTTCTTCACCTCACCCAGTTCGGTGGCCAGCACCAGGAACTCCTGATCGCCGCCGTTGGTGGTCACCACTGCCGTCACCCGGTCATCCGACTCCAGGTAGATGATGTTGATGAGGGGGATGCCCCTCGCCTGGCGCGATTCATCGGGCAGCTCGTAGGTCTTGACCTGATACACGCGGCCGCGGTTCGTGAAGAACAAGAGGCTCTGGTGGGTATCGGCCACCATGATGTGACGAACGGCATCGCCCTCCCGCTTGGCCACGCCGATCTTGCCGCGGCCGCCTCGTCCCTGCGCCCGATAGGTAGCCAGGGGTACACGCTTGATGTAGCCGCGAGTCGATAGGGTTACCACCATCTCCTGGTGGGGTATGAGGTCCTCTTCGCTGAAATCCACTGCTGCCTGCTCGACGATCTGGGTGCGCCGTTCGTTGCCGTACTTCTTCTTGACCTGCAGCGTCTCCTCCTTGATCAAGTAGTCGATCTTGCGGGGATTGGCTAGCAGGTCTTCCAGGTAGGCGATCTGCTTGATGATCTCAGCGTACTCGTCCTGGATCTTCTGGCGCTCCAGGCGAGCCAGACGGCGCAGCTGCATGTCCAGCACTGCCTGGGCCTGGCGGTCGCTCAGGCGGAAGGGAGCCCGCATCAGCCGCTCCTTGGCCTGTTCCGCCGATTGCGAGCGGCGGATGGTCTGAATGACCTGGTCCAGATGATCCAGGGCCACCAGCAGCCCTTGGAGGATGTGCTCTCGCTCCTGGGCCTTCTTCAGCTCGAACAGGGAGCGGCGGCGAATCACCTCTCGCCGGTGGTTGACAAAACAGTCCAGAATCCTCTTGAGGCCGACGGTTCGGGGTTGGCCATCCACCAGGGCCAGCATGTTGACGGCGAACGTGGACTGCATCGCCGTGTGCTTGTAGAGGCTGTTCAGTATCTGGCGGGTCTGCCCCTCCCGCTTGAGCTCGATGACGACGCGGATGCCGTGGCGGTCCGACTCGTCCCGCAGGTCGGCGATGCCCTCAACGCGGCGCCCCTTGACCAGTTCGGCGATCTTCTCTACCAGAGCGGCCTTGTTGACCTGATAGGGCAGCTCCGTGATGATGATCTGCTGTCGGCCGCTCTTGGCCATCTCCTCGCTGTGCGTGCAGGCCCGCATGATGATGCGCCCCTTGCCCTCGTAGGCAGCCTTGATGGCGTCTTGCCTTTCGTACAGAGGGCCTTGGCCGCGCTCGCCGTCGCTGGGCTGCTTCCTCACCCGCTCGTAGCGGAAAATGACACCGCCGGTGGGAAAATCGGGCCCCTTGACGATCTGCGTCAGGTCGCTGGTGGAGGCTTCCGGCTTGTCGATGAGGTAGGTGATGGCGTCGCAGACCTCGCCCAGGTTGTGGGGCGGGATGTTGGTGGCCATGCCCACTGCGATACCCGTCGCGCCGTTGACCAGCAGGTTGGGCAGCCGCGAGGGTAATACCTTGGGCTCCTGGAGGGAGTCATCGAAGTTGGGGGTGAGATCCACCGTGTCGCAGTCGATGTCGGCTAGAGTCTCCTCGGCGATGGCAGCCAGGCGGGCCTCGGTGTAGCGCATGGCCGCTGGGGGGTCGTTGTCCACGCTGCCGAAGTTCCCCTGACCGTCGACCAGGGGGTAGCGCATAGAAAAGTCCTGGGCCAGGCGCACCATCGCTTCGTACACGGGGGCGTCGCCATGAGGGTGATACTTGCCCAACACCTCACCCACGATGCGGGCGCTCTTCTTGTACCGAGAGCCCGGCCGCAAGCCCAGCTCGGACATGGCGTAGAGGATGCGCCGCTGCACCGGCTTGAGGCCATCGCGGATGTCGGGCAGGGCCCGCGCCACGATAACGCTCATGGCGTAGTCGAGGTAGGAGGCCCGCATCTCCTCCTCGATCTTTGCGGGGCGGATGCTTCCGGACGGGGTCTCGATAGCCATGCTCTCCCTACTCGGTCAGGCGGGCATCCGTCTGCCGCAGGCGACGGGCCAGCGTGCGCAGGACCTGCGCCGCCATGTCAGGGCTGCTCTTCAGCGCGGCGAGGAAGTCCCAGCGGGTCATGACCAGGCACTCGCCGTCCTCCAGGGCGCGGATGCTGGCGGTACGGGGATAGCCGTCCAGCAGGGCCGTTTCCCCGAAGAAGTCTCCCGGACCCAGGGTGGCGAGGACGGTCTCCTTGGGGTCGCCGAGGTTCTTCACCACCTCCACTTGCCCCGAGGAGACGATGTAGAAGCCCGCCGCCTCCTCGCCCTCCTTCAGGACTACATCGCCCGCCTGATGCCCCCTGGGATAGAGGTCCCTGGCGAGACGTTTGAGCTCCGCCGGGCCGAACCCGGCAAACAGGGGAGCATTGGCCAGCATCTCTTCGTTGCCCATCACCGCACTTCCTTCCTGAAGTCGCGACCGTGGATCGCCACACTTTACTAGTGGGCTACCTCATACAGCTTGAACCGTTCTCAGGACCCCATCAAGGCGACTCGAGCTCTCTCTGCGAAGGCGAAGCCCTTGCCAGCCAGACGGGTCAATATGCGGCAAACATCTGCCCGTGTTTACCCCTCCAAGAATACCATCTATCTGAGGAAGGGGAAAGATGCCTACGTGCCTTACTGAATGAGCCGGCGGCGCATGGAGATCAGGGCCAGGTAATAGAAGATAGCAGCCACTACCGCTATCCAGGCCAGGTCGCCCAGATGGCCCAGGTTGAGGTGGCCTTGCACTAGGCCGCGGTAGATGTCCACTACGTGGGTGGCCGGCACGAACCAGGCGGCCACCTGCAACTCCTCCGGCAGCCTCTCCAGCGGGAAGAAGACGCCACCCAGCCAGAACTGGGGTGTTATGAATAGAGCGAAAAAGTAGTTGAGGGAGCTGATGGAGCGGGCGACGGAGGTATAGGACAGAGCGATGCTGGCGAACATGAAGCTCGAGATGTAGGCCATGACAGGCACCAGCAGCGCCAGAGGCGAGTCCAGCAGGCCGAAGGCAGCTGAGACCGCCAGTATGTAGACACTGCTGATGAAGCCCCGAGTGGCCCCCCACAGGATCTCGCCAGTAATCACGTCTTCGATGCTCACCGGCGTGGTGATGATGGCATGGTAGGTTCTTTGGTTCTCCATGCGGAAGAAGGAGCCCCAGCCGCATTCGCCCGCGGCCGCCCACATGGGGAAGACCGCCAGAATGCCGGGGGCTATGAATTCGATATAGCGCTGGTCGCCGGGCAGCTCCGTCTCAGTTATCAGCTCCCCCAGGCCTAGACCCAGGGCAAGAAGGGTGATGAGCGGCTCCGCCAGCGGCCATATGACCTCTGCTTTCCACAGGCGCAGGTAAACGTCGCGGTTGCGTTGCCACACACGATAAGCCCGATAGGACACATCGGGGAGACGGATGCCAAGACGAGGGCGGGCAATAGTCATTCGACGAGCCCTCTTCCCGTCAGGCGCAGGAAAACGTCCTCCAGGTTGGCTTGGTGGTAGGACACGCTCTCGCTTTCGAGGAGTAGGTCGGCCATCTGCGCTCGGCCGTCGGGGGTGCGTGCATAGATGTAGAGAATGTCCTCCACCTCCTCCACCGTCAGACCGGGCCGAGACGCCATCTGGGCCAGAACCCTCTCTCGCTGTGGGCCGCTGACGCGCACCTCCGCTACCTCCCGTCCGGCGTACTGCTCCACCAGTTCAGCCGGCGAACCCTCCACTAGGATGCGCCCCTGGTGCATGATGACCAGGCGGTCGCAGAGGTGAGCGGCCTCCTCCATGTAGTGGGTGCAGAGGAGCATAGTGACCCCCTGCTCCCTGAAATAGCGCAGCTTCTGCCAAACCAGGTGGCGAGCCTGAGGATCGAGGCCGGTGGTCGGCTCGTCCAGCACCAGGATCTTGGGCTGATTGATCAGACCGCGGGCGATGATGAGCCGCCGTTTGAGACCGGTGGACAGGGCCCAGATGGGCTCGTGCTGTTTCTCCACTAGCTGGAACAGAGCCAGGTTCTCGTCTATGCGCTGATTGGCCAGCTCCCTGGGCATGTCGAAATAGCGGGCATAGACCGTCAGGTTCTGGCGCACAGAGAGGTCCGGGTCCAGGTTGTCTTCCTGGGGCACTACGCCCAGGATCGACTTGATTTGGCGTGCTTCTCGGCACACGTCCATGCCGTTCACTACTAGCTCGCCCTCGGTCACGGGCGATACGCAAGAGATCATGCGCACGGTAGTGGTCTTGCCGGCGCCGTTCGGCCCCAAGAAGCCAAAGCACTCCCCCCTACGCACCGAGAAGTCGATGCCGTCCACGGCGGTGAAACCGTTATAGCGCTTGACCAGGTTGCGAGCGCGAATTATCTCAGTCATAGCTCAAGATTGGATAGCCGTCGCCTTGCCTCAGGCAGGCCCAGGCGATGGTAGCAGAGTCAGCTTGGCAGAGGCAAGAAAAGGGCCGAGGCAGAAGAGAAGCCTCGGCCACCAAAGTTCCTTCGCCAGCGTCGCTTCGCCTACTCTTCCTCCTCCTGCTCTTCCGCGCTGGTGACGAACTCGTAGATGGTGACATCGACCCCGGGATTCTTGCTACGGCTGTCCCAGTCCTCCGCGTCCTCTTCCTCGTCGAAGCTTTCCTCCTCCTCCGCATCGCGGCGCACTAAGCCCTCCTTGGTGTAGGGTCGGAAGGCTTCCCCGGTCGTGGGCGGGAAGGAGGGCTTGCCCGCCTGGCTGGGGTGCTGGAAGGTCTCCTTGATGATCACCCGGATGTCGTCTTGGCTAAGGGTGGCGATGGCAGCGGCGTATTCGTTGCCCCCTTCCATCAGCTTGATCAGGCGCATGCCCAGCCTGGGCTCCACTTCTCCCAGGTATTCCCCCTGGCTGCTCTCTATCAGCAGGGTGTTGTTCTGGCGGCGCAGGAAGACCTGATCCCCTGCCGTCATACGGGCGGCAACGTCGGAGGCCGGCCGTGTCAGAACAGTTATGCCGGTCTTGCCCGTCTCCGATATGAACATCTGGGGAGAGAGCTTCTTGCCTCCCTCCGCTTGGACAGCTGCCCCCTCGCCCAGGCTGGCTAGACGGGCCAGGTTCTTCTGGGCGATGGAGTTGAGGGGGTCAAGCTCCAGGGTCTTGCCGTAGGCTTCCCGTGCTTCTGAGTAGCGGCCAAGCTCGGTCAGGGCCTTCCCCAACCGATTGTAGGCATCCACATCGTTGGGGAAGACAGCGATGATCGCTCGGTTGACGGCCGCAGCTTCCTGCCATTGGCCTTGCATGGCCAGCTGGATAGCGTGTTGGGTTCGCTGCCGCCGAAACAGCCTTGTCCTGTCATCCGCTGTAAACACCATATCCGTCAAATCACCTCACAACGCCGCGCATTTTAGAGGTTTCTCCAGTTTTTTGCAAGTCCCCTACCAGCATCTCGAAAAGGATTGCCGCCGCCTGTATCTCCCTTAAAGACGTCAAGGCAGGCCAGACGTTACGCCCTCCTTCAAGAAAGCCTCCGGAGTTGTCCGAGCTTCCCTTAAGGTGTGACCAATCGACTTACCTAAGAACGCTCATCTGGTCAGATGGTTACCCGACGTCGGCGAAGGGCCGGCATTTCCTGCCTGCGCAAATCCCTGCAGCTCGATGGGAGATGGTCTCGTCCTGGGGGATACGATTGCCAGATGAAGGGGGTTTCAGAGACGCTTTCGGCTCCGCCCGTTCACTGTCTGCCGCCTGGTCGGGGTGGGCAGATTCGAACTGCCGGCCTCACGGTCCCGAACCGTGCGCTCTAGCCTGACTGAGCTACACCCCGCCAAACCTCCTCCAACCCACGAAATCGGTGGCTTCTTATTCTAGCAAATGCGGTTCAGGGTGTCGAGGTCTAGACCGTTCGGCGATGGTGGGGTAGGGGTGACGCGGTGGAGCCCTGTCGGATGAAGTGTCCAGGGGAGGTCGATAGAGAAAAGCAAAGCTAAAGGAAGGCCGGCCAGGCCCTTGTGCCTATCTTGAGGGATGCAGAGAGACGAGTGATAGCTGCTTAGCGAAGGCGGGGGGTATGAAGCGCCCCGTCGCTGATCGGCTCGTCGATGTACAGATCGCCATTCCGGATCTTGATGTTGAACCCACAGGTGGGGTTAGTACACGCCCATGCCTTATAGTGGATGGGCGCCCCCTGGCTCCCAAAGTCAGACAAGGGAACCAGATCACCGGTTTGGCACTTTTGACACTTGGGGAAGCTGTTCACCTCTACCACGAGACTCCTCCCAACCGAACGTAATCGCCAGGCAGTATAGCAGAGCACCGCTGCCCTGGCAAGCCGCAGGGAGGCGATTATTGTTATGTGGTCAAAAATTTTGCAAAAGTGGCCCTGCCCCGAATCTGGGCCAGGCCGTAACCGTTGTTGAGTGTGGAAGCCATCAATCCGGGGCTGTCCCTGCGGAGGAGAGCGGTAATCATGAGTCGATGGCTTAGGGTAACGATAGCCGGGCTTGTATTGAGCATCGCCCTGGGGACGGGTGCTACGGTGGCCGTCCTGGCGGCGACATCATCAAGGCCATCGAGGGCAAGGATGTCCGAACCATTGGGGACCTGGTGGCGGGTCTCGAGGATAAGGAGCCCGGCGACGAGGTGACCCTGACGCTGTTGCGAGACGGCGAATACTAACGCCTTCTAGAGGCTCCTCCCCTGTGCGAGGCTGGCCTGTTGTAGCGCGGCAGGCCGGCCTCGTGCTTTTTGTCGGCTTAGAGGCTTGCTTCCCGCCTCACCAGCCACCACTCCAGGGCGTCGGTCAGGGCCAGCCAGGAGGCCTCGATGATGTCGGTGGAGCTGCCCACCGTCGTCCAGTGGTGCTCGCCGTCGGTGGCCTCGATGAGCACCCGCACGTAGGCGGCGGTGCCGGCGGCGCTATCGATGATCCGCACCTTGTAGTCCACGAGCTTGGTCGCCTCCAGGGTGGGGTAGAACTGCACCAGGGCCTTACGGAGGGCGATGTCCAGGGCATGCACTGGCCCGTTCCCTTCGGCGGCGGTATGGATGATCTCGTCGCCCACCCGCACCTTGACGATCGCCTCCGACAGCATCTCCCGCTCATCCTCCTCGTCAGCACGGGGGTGGCGGCGCTCCACCACCATGAAGTCGTCCAGCTCGAAGGGAGGCTGATAGTCAGGCTGGTTGCGTCTGACCAGGAGCTCAAACGAGGCCTCCGCCCCCTCGTACTGGTAGCCGCGGCTCTCCATCAGCTTGATCACGCCCAAGAGGTGGCGCACCTCTTCCTTGCTCAAAGAAATGTCGACGCCTTGCTCCTTGAGCTTGGCCTGGATATTACGCTGGCCGGCCAGCTCCGACACCAGGATGCGGCGGTCGTTGCCCACCAGAGCGGGGTCGATGTGCTGGTACGAGTCTTCGTGCTTGATGAGGGCGGCCACGTGCAGGCCCGCTTTGTGGGCGAAGGCGGCCGTGCCCACGTATGGCTGGCGCGGGCTGGGTGGGAGGTTGGCGGTCTCGCTGACGTAGTGGGCGACCTCGGTGAGCTTGGCCAGCTGCTCATCGCTTACGCAGTCGATGCCCATCTTCAGCCTGAGGTTGGCGATGACGCTGATCATGTCGGCGTTGCCGCAGCCGTCGCCGTAGCCGTTGATGCAGCCCTGCACCTGGGCCACTCCCATCTCCACGGCCGCCAGGGTGTTGGCCACCGCCAGGTCGGCGGCGTTGTGGGCGTGGATGCCCAGGGGCGTTCCGACGGCGTCCATCGCCGCCTTGATGGGCTCCCTCAGGCGGGAGGTGATGGTGCCGCCGTTGGTGTCGCACATGATGATGCAGTCCACCCCGGCCTCGACCGCCGACTGCAGGCACCGGAGGGTGTAGCGGGGGTCGGAGTAGAAGCCGTCGAAGTAGTGCTCGGCGTCCAGGAAGACGGTGAAGCCGTGCGACTTGAGGTAGCGGATGGAGTCGGAGATCATCTCCAGGTTCTCGTCCAGGGTGGTCTCTAGGACGTGGCGCACCTGCATGTCGCTGGCCTTGCCCACCAGGGTGATCACCGGCGTGCGGGCGTCGACCAGGGCGCGGATGTTGGGGTCCTTGTCCGCTTTGCGACCGGCCCGACGGGTGGAGCCGAAGGCGGCCAGCTTGGCGTGGGAGAGCTTGAGCGACTGCGCCCGCACGAAGAACTCGGCGTCCTTGGGGTTGGAGCCCGGCCAGCCCCCCTCGATGTAGTGCACGCCCAGCTCGTCCAGCTTGCGGGCGATCTTCAGCTTGTCCTCGACGGAGAGGGATATGCCCTCCATCTGCGTGCCGTCTCGGAGGGTCGTGTCGTATAGTTCAACCGTAGTCATGTCCGCTCACCTCCAACCGCTTCCGCCGCTCGCTCCCCTATCTTCTCCCGGCAGCCCTCACACGTAGCTCGCTACTAGGTCGCCCATCTCAGACGTGCTCAGGCCCATGCGACCGGCGTTCAGCGACTTGATCTTGCCGCTGGTCAGGGCCTTGATGATCGCCTGTTCGACGCGGTCGGCGGCTTCCGCCTCCCCCAGCTGAGCGAGCATCATCTGCACGGCGGCGATGGCCG
>JAUWYP010000025.1 GCA_030615765.1 Dehalococcoidia bacterium
AGAAGACATCTACGTTGTCTGCGCCCACCTCACGCACGAAGTCGGCGAAGAGAGGTAGGGTCGCGGCCACCCGCATGGGGAGGCCGGGGCTGGCGGGGGAGGGGTGGGGCGAGGGGGCGCCGGCCTGGCCGTCGCTGTCGCAGGCGGCGAGGAGGAGGGCGGCGAGGAGGGCGGCTATGGCGGGAGCGAGGCGGAACATGGGAGAGGCCAAGTCACGGTCCAGCGGCCATGGGGCTGCGGCAGGAGGCGCAGCGGCCGTAGAACTCCAGCCAGTGGCCCTCGATGTCGTAATCGGTAGCGGCGGCGAGATCCCGGACCAGGTCGCTCACGGCGCAGTCCTCCAGGTCGCGGACGTTGCCGCAGGAGACACAGACCAGGTGGTGGTGGTGATCGCCGCGACGGCTGACGCGGTAGTGCAGGCTGCCGTCCTCCAGCAGCACGCGGCAGAGGATGTCTAGGTCTGTGAGGAGACGCATGGTGCGGAAGACGGTGGCGCGGCCGACGTTACGGGCCGTACGCAGGATGTCGTCGACGGAGAAGTGGCCGCCTTGGGCGAGGACGGCGGCGATGACGGCCGCGCGGGAGGGGGTGGTCCTGTGGCCCAGGGCCGCCAGTCTGCGGATGATGGATTCCAGCTCAGGCATAGGGATGATACCTGGTATCAGTGAGACCTAGTATCATCTATCCCCGCGTGTTTGTCAAGCTGGCCGGACAGGAGATCAACAATTCGGGCGATCTGTTCCAGGCCCTGACTGACCACCGGGCGGGGGAGACGGTCACGGTGGGGTTCTATCGGGACGGCAAGCTGATGAGCGCCGAGGTCACGCTGGGATAGCAGGTGCTATAGTGGTTGTCGGCATGGGCTACGTGGACGCGCTGGGCAGGACGCTGGAGGTGAAGTCGCCGCCGCGGCGCATCGTCTCGCTGGTGCCCAGCCTGACGGAGGCGCTGTTCGTGTTCGGCGTGGGTGAGGCGGTGGTGGGCGTCACCGACTTCTGCGTGGAGCCCAGGGAGGCCGTGGCCGCCAAGACGAGGGTAGGCGGGACCAAAGTCTTGGACGTGGCGCGGGTGCAGGCGCTGCAGCCAGACCTGGTGGTGGCCAGCGCCGAGGAGAACCGCAAGGAGGACATCCAGGCGCTGGTACAGGCGGGGCTGTCCGTGTTCGTGACCCTGCCCACCACCGTCGCCGGCGCCATCGACCTGATGGAGCAGTTGGCCGAGATGACCGGCGCTACCGACGTCGGCGGGCGCATCGTGGCGGAGTCGAGGGAGGCGCTGGCCGAGGTACAGGCCGCCAACGAGGGGCGGGAGCCGGTGCGCACGTTCTGCCCCATCTGGCGCAACCCCTGGTTGACCATGGGGCCGGGCACCTATATGCACGACTTCATCACGGTGTGCGGCGGTGGCAACGTGTTCGGCCTGCGGCACGAGCGCTATCCCCGGGTGCAGCTCTCAGAGATGGCGGAGCGAGACCCGGAGGTGGTGCTTCTGCCGGACGAGCCGTACCGGTTCGGGGCCAAGCACGTGCCGGAGATCAGCGCCTTCTGGGAAGTCTCAGCGGTGCGCGATGGTCGTATCTATCTACTGGAGGGGAAGCACCTGTGCTGGTACGGGCCGCGAATAGCTGGCAGCCTGCGCTACGTGTCGGGATTGCTCGCAGGGGAAGGCGCTTGAGGGGGTTATGGGGATTAGGGTATCCTAGTAAGCTGGAGCACATGAGTTCGGCGCTCCGAGGTGATGGATATGATGAATAACGTTAAGACCGTATTTCTGCTGGTCCTTCTGGGCGCGGTAGCCCTCGGAATTGGTTCCATATTTGGCTACTTCGGGCTGATTATCGGTGGGGTGTTAGGGGTTATCCTTGCCTTCTCGTCGTATTGGTGGTCGGACAAGCTGGCCCTGAGGATGGCGGGTGCGCGGGAGGTGACGCCAGACGAGGAGCCGCAGTTGCATCGGATGGTGGAAGAGGTGGCTCACCAGGCGAAGCTGCCCAAGCCCAAGGTCTACGTAGTCCACAACGATGCCCCCAACGCCTTCGCCACTGGCCGCAACCCTGACCATGCGGTTGTGGCGGTGACCACCGGCATACGCCGCATTCTGGATGAGCGTGAGCTGAGGGCGGTGCTGGGCCACGAGATGGGGCATATCCGCAACCGAGATATGCTGATTAACGCCGTTGTGGCGGCGATCGCCCTGGCCATCATGGTTGTGGCGCGAATGGCGTTCTGGGCCGCGGTGTTTGGCGGTCGTGCCCGCAGCGGATACGGGGGTCTGATCAGCATAGGCGCCCTGCTGATAGGATTCATCGTCGCTCCCATGGCGGCGGCGATCATCCGCGCTGCTATCTCCCGAGCGCGGGAGTCGGCGGCGGACGAGACGGGGGCGCAGATAACCCACACGCCGCTGGCCCTGGCCAGCGCTCTGGAGAAGATGCAGCAGGCGGTACAGAGGCGGCCGATGGAGGTCAATCCCGCCATCTCCCACCTGTTCATAGTGAACCCGCTCAAGGGAGGCGACTTTGTTATGGGCCTGTTCCGCAGCCACCCGCCTATCCCGCAGCGGATCGAGCGGTTGAACGAGATCGCGCGCAAGATGGGGGTGTACGCCTAGACCTTCCGTATGATTCGGAAGCCGGGCGGGCCTCGAGGAATCGAGCCCCTTTTTGTTTGGGTCAGGAGGCAGTGATGAAGAATAAGGATCGGCCCGGGACTGGAGAGGGGGCGGAGGGACGGCCGGAAGGGCAGCGGCCCCCCGTCCTGACCGTGGGGATCTCCATCGCCGTTGTCGTGCTTGGCGTCGTGTTGTTCGTGGCGGGGTTCTTGACCCACTCGCTGCTGGATGACGATGACGATTTGGGCTCCATCGAAGAGGATCTGGCCGCGCTGACTGAGCAGGTGGGCGAGATTCAGGGCATTCTGGGTGGCGCTGTCGGTGATGGGGCGTCGCCCACGCCTGCACCAGTGGTGGCGGCGAGCGCTGACGATGACCCGGTCATAGGGCCGGAGGACGCGCCCGTGACCATCATCGAGTTCAGCGACTACCAGTGATCGTTCTGCAAGCGTTTCCGTGATGAAACGCTGGATCAAATCCTGGAGACCTATGAGGGCAAGATCAAGTTCGTACTCAGGGATTTGCCTCTCACCAGCATCCACCCGGACGCTCAAAAGGCCGCCGAGGCCACTGAATGCGCCGACGACCAGGGCAAATTCTGGGAGTACCACGACCTGGTGTTCGCCAACCAGGGTGCCCTCGATGTGGCTAGCCTGAAGGCTTACGCAGCCCAACTGGGCCTTGACACAGCTACCTTCAACGACTGCCTGGACACGGGCGAGCAGACCGCGGAGGTTGAGAAGGATTCCCAGGATGCCCAGTCCTACGGGGTGACCGGCACACCCGCCTTCATCATCAATGGCCGACTGGTGTCGGGGGCCCTCCCGTTCGAGGATTATCCAGATCAATCTGGTGCGATGCAGCCGGGGTTCAAGAGCATTATCGACGCCGCCATCGCAGAGGCTGAAGCCGGCGCAGCAGTCCCAACTGTCCCTGCGCGCACCGGCGGCTGAGGAAGCTGACGCGGCTCGGTCGAGCGCTGGGAGGTGAAGCGACAGCCGAGCCGTCAAGACCGTAGAGAAAGGTAGAGGCCGTGGCAGCCAGCCACGGCCTTCCTTATTCCGGAGGGCGCTAGCTTGTTCCGCGGAGGCCCAGCTCGTCGGCTGCCTCTTTCATCGCCTCGATGACGAAGGCGATGTGCTCGTCGAGGTCTACCGCCAGGATTTCCGCCCCCTTGACGACATCATCGCGGTTCACCGAGCGGGCGAAGGCCTTGTCCTTCATCTTCTTGCGCACGGACCGAGCGTCTACTTCGTCTAGGCTCTTGGTCGGTTTAACGAGGGTCACGGCGGTGATCAGCCCGGTCAGTTCGTCCACGGCGTAGATGGCCTTGTCCATCAGGGACTTGCGCTCCAGGCCCAGGTGCTCGGCGTGGGACAGGACGGCGTAGACGACGTCCTCGGGGTAGCCTCGCTCCCGCAGGATCTTGGCCCCCTCCTGTGGATGCTTGTCCAGGGTAGGGTGGATCTCGTAGTCGAAATCGTGGAGGAGGCCGACGATGGCCCACTTTTCCTCGTCCTCGCCGAAGCGGCGGGCGTAGGCTCGCATCGCTGCCTCCACGGCCAGGGCGTGCTTACGCAGGCCCGGGCTCTGGGTGTACTCGCAGAGGAGGGCCCAAGCATCTTCTCGGTTCATGGTGCTCCTTTCGGCTGCGACTGTCTCCATGATAGAGGGGCGCAAGTCCAGGGGCAATGGGCCGGTCACCCGCGCGGTCTGGCGCCCGCCGTAGCTTAAGGGGGCTGATCGGGGTGCCCTAGGCTGGCGCCTCGAAGAAGCGATGGAACGCTGGCGGCAGCCGCCGATAATCGTCCGGCTCTGGTTGGGGTAGCGGCTGCGGCAAGGCGTTGTAAGTGTGCCAGTAGAGCGTCGGGCCCTCGCCCAGGCGGCCATCTTGCATCAGCGTCAGGAGGGCGGCCACCGTCTTAGCGGTGTAGGTGAGATCGAGGGCGAGGTCCTCGCTTCCCGCGAGCAGCGCTTGTGCCCGCTCTCCCTCAGGCGTTGGGTAGCCGTAGCCCTCGCCGAGCCAGTCAGAAAGCACTGTGATTGCAGCGGGCTCGATCTTGGCGGAGGGCAGGACTGCTCCTCGTCGGCGCATCAGTTCGGCGGTACGATTGGCCAGGCGAGCCACCGTTTCTGGTGTCAGCGGCAGAACATCGCTGACTCGCACCGCCAGGATACGGCTGGTGAGGCCTGCCAGACGGAGCCCGAGCGCCAGGCCGGCCGCGGTGCCGGCCGAGCCCAGGGCGACCACAATCGTCTCCGGCTCCGGCAACTCTTTGGCCGTCACCTGTTCGGCCAGCTCCAACGCGGCGTTGACGTATCCCAGGGTGCCTACCGACGTCGAGCCACCCGGCGGCAAGAGATAGGGCAGCTTGCGGCGACGCCAGTCGGCATAGCGCAGGAGGACAAAGGGCGCCAACAGCCTGGTTCGCCGGGCGGTGGCAGTGTAATGCAGGATGGCCCCCGCCTGGTGAAGCCAGCAAAGCTGCCGTCGAACGGCATCGTTCACCGGCTGGTCTACCAGCAGCAAGACCGTTCGCAAACCCTGCTGCCGTCCGTAGAGGGCGGTGGCCAAGCCGTGGTGAGTGCCCAGGCCGCCGAAGGTGAGGATGGTAGCCGCTCCTCTCCTTCGGACATCGGGGAGGATAAACTCCAGCTTGCGCGGCTTGTTGCCGCCGTAGATAGTGCCGTAGAGGCCATCGTTCTTGATCCAGACGGTTTTGCCGCCGATTCGGGTGAGTTTCGCCACCGGGCTAGGGCCTTGGGAAAGCGCCAGTCGCGGCAGCGACGCCGCCAGTTGGGGATAGCGAGCGTACAGGGGGAAGGGCGCCATCCTGCCAGCCGCTAGCTCTTGGCTTCGGCCACCAGCTCCAGCAGGGGCTCGTAGCGACCGAAGGAGGGGACCAGATAGACGCCTGCCGCCTTGGCCTTGGCCACGGCCAGGATGTCGCGGGCCATGGCTAGGCCCTCGGCCGCCACGCCATCCTCGCCAGCGCGGCGCAAGCGCTCGAGGGCTTCTTCTGGGAGGGTGATGCCGGGTGCCTGGTAGTGGAGGAACTCGGCCTGGCGCTGACTCAGGATGGGCAGGATGCCCACAATGATGGGCAGCTTGAACTTGGCGGTTCGCTCCAGGAAGCGCTCCAGGCGACTGGGGTCGTAGACCACTTGGGTCATGAAGAAGTGGGCGCCTGCCTCCACCTTGCGGCGCATCAGGTTGAGCTCTGCCTTAGTCTCCTCGGTGTTGGGATTGGCCGAGCCGCCGATGCAGAAGGAGGCTGACTGGCCGACGGACTTGCCGGTCCAGTCGACGCCATCGTTGAGCATCTTAAGGATACGGATGAGCTGGACGGAACCGACATCCCAGACGGCCACCACGTCGGTATGGCCGCCAAGGGCTGGCGGGTCGCCCCGCAGGCAGAGGACATTGCGCACGCCCAGTACATGGCCTCCCACCAGGTCGGAGTGGATGGCGATGAGGTTTCGGTCGCGGGTGGTGTAGTGAACGATGGTCTCCACCCCTAGCTTCTGCTGAAGGAAGACAGCCATGGCCACTGGGCTCATGCGGACGCGGGCCAGAGGACTGTCGCCGATGTTGATGCAGTCGGCGTTGGCCTGCTGGAAGAGGGAAGCCCCGGCCAGGGCTCGGCCCGAGCCAAGGCCGTGGGGCGGGTCCACCTCCACGCTGACCACGAAGCGGCCGGCCGCCAGCTTCTCCCGCAGGGTCTGCGGCTGGGGAGCGGCGTTCGAAGGCTGGGCGGTAGTCGATGCCTGCTCGGTTGGATTATCCATCGGATGTCAGGGAAAGGATACCTCTGAAGAGAGCAGGGACGCAAGGCGACATAAAAGGACCGTTGGAGCGTCAAGGGAAGGCATTTGCTGATTCTTGGTGCGGGTCATTCCTTAGAACCCCCTTGCGCGTTCCGCCTGTCTAGGCTAAAAATATGATTAGCACTCTTGCCTCAAGAGTGCTAATGGCTTCCGACGAGGGGGGGAGACAGATGGCAAAGCAACTGCTGTTCGACGAGGCGGCCCGGCAGGCCCTGAGGAATGGGGTCGATGCCCTGGCCGATGCTGTGCGGATAACGCTGGGCCCCAAGGGCCGCAACGTGATCTTGGAGAAGAAGTTCGGCGCGCCAACTATTACCAACGATGGCGTTACCATCGCTAAGGACATCGAGCTGGAAGACCCCTTCGAGAACATCGGTGCCCAACTGGCGCGAGAGGTGGCCGCCAAAACCAACGACATCGCTGGCGACGGCACCACCAGCGCCACTGTCCTCGCTCAGTCCATTGTTCAGGAAGGGCTCAAGAACGTGACCGCCGGAGCCAACCCTATGGCCATCAAGCGGGGCATCGAGAAGGCTTGCGAAGCGGCGGTGGAGGCCATCAAGAAAAGCTCCACCCCTGTCGAGACTCGCCAGCAGATGGCCCAGATCGCCGCCATCTCGGCCATGGATGAGTCCATCGGCGACCTCATCGGCGAGGTGATGGACAGGGTAGGCAAGGACGGCGTCATCAGCGTTGAGGAGTCGAAGGGTATCGCTACCGAGGTCGAATATGTGGAGGGGATGGCCTTCGACCGCGGCTACATCAGCCCCTACTTCATTACCAACCCCGAGCGCATGGAAGCTGTCATCGAGGACCCGTACATCCTCATCACCGACAAGAAGATATCGGCGGTGAACGAGATCTTGCCGGTGCTGGAAAAGCTAGTGGAGGCAGGCAGCAAAGACCTGCTGGTCATCTGTGAGGACTGCGATGGCGAGGCCCTGGCCACCCTGGCGGTGAACAAGCTGCGGGGCACGCTCAACGTCTGTGCGGTCAAGGCACCGGGCTTCGGCGACCGGCGGAAGGACAATCTGAGCGACCTCGCTGTCGTTACCGGCGGCCAGGTGATCAGCGAGGAGGTAGGTCGCCGCCTCGATGGCGTGACCACCGCCGACCTGGGCCGCGCCCGCCGGGTGGTGGTGGCCAAGGAGGAGACCACCATCATCGAGGGCAAGGGCGCCCCCGAGGCCATCGAGGATCAGGCCAAGGCGGTGAAGACGGCCATTGATCTGACCACCTCCGACTGGGATCGAGAGAAGCTGCAGGAGCGCCTGGGCAAGCTAGCGGGCAAGGTAGCGGTGATCAAGGTGGGCGCTGTCACCGAGCCGGAACTCAAGGAGAAGAAGCATCGAGTGGAGGATGCCGTCTCGGCTACTCGCGCCGCTGTCGACGAAGGGCTGGTAGCCGGCGGCGGTGTGGTCTACCTCAATGCCCAGTCGGCCCTGGACGAGCTGAAGCCGGAGGGCGAGGAGGCCACCGGCGTCAGCATCCTGCGCCGTGCTCTGGAGGAGCCCACGCGGCGCATCGCCATCAACGCCGGCCAGGATGGCTCGGTCGTCGTCAACGAGGTGAAGGCTCTCTCCGAGAATGAGGGCTACGATGCCGAGCGCGACGAGTTCTGCAACATGATCGAGCGGGGCATTGTCGATCCGGCCAAGGTGAGCCGGGCTGCCCTGGAGAACGCCGTGAGCATCGCCGCCATGGTGCTGACCACCAACTGCCTGGTGTCGGAGATCCCAGAGAAGAAGGAACAGCAGCCGCAGATGCCCTCCGAGATGTACTAGCGACCCTGCCAGATGGGACAAAAGCTGATCCGCTTCGCACTGGGGCTTGTGGAGCCAGGCTTCGGGGGCCAAGGGGACTGAAACAGCCCCGAGGTCCTCGCTATTTCTCTAGGGGTGCATATGGCAGTAGGACAGGGGGGCAAGAAATACCTGGGGACGGTGGACCTGGGCGGCAGCAAGATCCTGTCAGTCATCGCCGAGGGCGATGGCCGCCGCCTGGGGGAGGATAGGCGGACCACCAGCGCTGAAGAAGGGCCGGAGGTGGTGCTGGAGCGTATCGGCGTCTCGCTGGAGACGGCCTTGGCGAATGCGGGCGTCCAGCGGGGCGATCTGGCAGCGGTGGGCATATGTTCCCCTGGCCCCTGCGACATCGATGCCGGGGTGATCTCTAGCGCTCCCAACCTCCCCGACTGGCGGGATGTCCCCATCTGTCGATACCTGGAGGAGAGGCTGGGCGTGCGTGCCTGCCTGGAGAACGATGCCAACGCGGCTGCCGTGGGCGAACACGTCTACGGGGCGGGCCGCGGCTGCCGCCACCTGATCTACATCACTGTGAGTACCGGTATCGGCGGCGGGCTTATCATCGACGGCAGGCTCTACAGGGGGGCAACGGGAGTCGCGGGCGAGATCGGCCACATGACCGTCGAGCCGGACGGCCCTGTGTGCGGCTGCGGTAATCGCGGCTGTCTGGAGGCCTTCGGTTCCGGTACGGCCATCGCCGCTCGCGGAGAAGAGCTTGTTGCCCAGGGAGGGTCGCCCCTGTTGGTCAGACTGGCCCAGGAGCAGGGGGGACTCACAGCTGCGATCGTTGGTCAGGCGGCTGAGGCGGGCGACAGTGCATCCCGAGACATCATCCAGCGAGCGGGGTACTATCTGGGCGTAGGCCTCGCCAGCTATGTGAATATCTTCAATCCCGAGGTCATCATCATCGGCGGCGGCCTGGCCAAGATGGGAGAGCTGCTGCTGGGGCCCGCCAGGGCGGAGATGGAAGCCCGGGCCATGCCGGAGGCCCTGAAGGCGGTGCAGCTAAAGCCGGCCGAGCTAGGGGACTACGTTGGGGTGATGGGTATGGTTGCCTTGCTAAGGGAGGCGACGAGGGCCTAGCGACCGCCTGCCCCGGCGACGGAGGTAGCGAGGGATGCCCCTGCTCGCAGGTCGCGGTGGCGGAGCGAGGCCCCCTTCCAGCACACGCGGGCGACATTCCTCCAGAATAGGCTGCATCGTTTCGATGAGGGCCGCCATCCTCTGAGCGACGTCAGCTGCCAGGTCTTCGTCCAGAGAACCCAGCGGCACGCTCTGGTGGAGGCGCGTCCAGGTCGGTGTCCACTCCTCCAGCTCCAGGCTGGGGCCCAGGGCGGCCTGCATCTGGGGCATGCGCTCGGCCAGGACGACTGCCCAGCCGTAGTTCTCCTCCCTTGCTCCCTCGAAGTGCAGGCCGATCTCGATGCGGCCGCCCTTGCGCTGGGGCCAGACCTCGTAGTGGAGGGAGGGGTGTTCGTAGTAGACCTGGAGCAGATTGAAGCGGATGCGGGCCTGGAAGGAGCGTAAATCCGCTGGCAGGAGGGGCTCCAGCCGCTCGCGCACCAGCATCAGGAAGTCGCGGACGCGCATGGGAGGTCTCGCGCCGCTAGCGCACCACCGTGACGCCTTGCCCTTCGACCACCTCGCCGATGCGCCAGAGGGAGAGATGGCTCATGGAGAACTGTTGCTCCAGCTCTCGCCCCTGCTCCGGCGAGGCGGCGATAAGCAGGCCGCCCGACGTTTGAGGGTCGAAGAGGACGGAGTTCAACTCGTCGGAGATGCCGTCCTGGAAGGTCGTCTTCTCCTGCCAGCAATGGCGGTTGCGGGACTCGCCGCCGCTGATGGCGCCCTGAGCGGCGTACTCCAGGGCGCCCCCCAGGACGGGGACGCGGCCCGCCTCGATACGGAACGCCACGCCGCTGGCCTCGGCCATCTCGAAGGCGTGGCCCAGCAGGCCGAAGCCGGTGACATCAGTGAGGGCGTGGGCACCCACCTCGCGCACGATGTGAGAGGGGTGGCGATTGAGGCGAGCCATGCTCTCGATGGCCGCCTCCAAGTGGCGGGGAGTGGCCATGTCCATCATGGCGGCGGTGGTGACAATGCCCGTACCCAACTTCTTGCTGAGGTAGAGGGCGTCGCCGGGACGGGCGCTGTTCTTGGTGAAGACCCGCTGGGGGTGGATGAGGCCCAGGACGCATAGGCCGTACTTGGGCTCCTTGTCGATCATGGTGTGGCCGCCGCCGATGATGCCGCCAGCCTCGAACACCTTGTCGGCGCCGCCTCGCAGGATGTCGGCGACGATGTCCGTGCTCAGATCCTCGGGGAAGGCGGCCACGTTGAGCGCGAGGAGCACCTCGCCGCCCATGGCATAGATGTCGCTCATGGCGTTGGCGGCGGCGATGGCGCCGTAGGAGTAGGGGTCATCGACGAGAGGGGCAAAAAAATCCACCGTTAGCACCGCCGCCTGCTCGTCGTTCAAACGATAGACGGTGGCGTCGTCGCGAGCATCCAAGCCTACTAGCAGGTTGGGCAAGTGGGCGCCCGCGAGCACGTTATTGAGCTGGCGCAGGACCTGCGCCAGGGCTTCTGGGCCTGCCTTGCCCGCTCAGCCCGCGCAGGAAGCGAGCTCCGTCAGACGGACCTCTTTCCTGATCATAGACCTCCCCTCGATACGGACACAAAATCAGTATACGGCTCCTCTTTCGGCTACCACAAGGGCGGCTGTGCTAGAATCGGGTCGAGGGCCTCAGTGCTGACGCCCAGGGAGATTATCGACCTTCTGCGCCAGGAGTACGGGGAGCTTCGCTGGCGGCCCCGCAGCGACGCCATGAGCGAGCTCGTCGGCACCATTCTCTCCCAGAACACGTCCGATACCAACTCCGGCCGTGCCTTCGCTCGCCTGCTGGTTCGCTTTCCCACCTGGGAGTCGCTTCTGGGCGCTGACCCGACGGCCATCGCGGAGGCCATCCGGGTGGGCGGCCTGGCTGGCGTCAAGGCGCCTCGCATCAAGGCGATCGTGGAGGAGGTGTGGGCCCGCCTGGGCTCCTTCGACCTGTCCTTCCTGGCGAAGATGCCCCTGGAGGAGGCCAAGGCCTGGCTGCGCTCCCTGCCGGGGGTAGGCCCAAAGACCGCCGCCTGCGTCCTGTTGTTCGCTCTGGGCCGTCCGGCCCTGCCGGTGGACACCCACGTCCATCGTGTGGCCAAGCGCCTGGGGCTGGTCCCGCCTCGGGTGGGGGCGGCGGATGCCCACGAACTGCTGGAGGGCATGCTGGCCCCCGACGAGGTCTATCCCTTCCACATGAGCCTCATCAAGCACGGGCGGCGCATCTGCAAGGCTCAGAGGCCGCTCTGCCCTCAGTGCGTGCTGGCCCACGGCTGTCCCTCGGCAGTGCTGTGAGCCGCCGGCAGATGCTATATTGGGTGTGATGAGAAGAACGATTCTGCACAGGCCGTCCTACCTGAAACTTTCGGCTCAGGAGTTGCGCCAGCGCAGCGAGCACGCGTGGGAGCTGATGGCCAGCCCGTGTCGCGTCTGTCCCAGGCACTGCAAGGTGGACCGTCGCCAGGACGACAAGCGGGGCTTCTGTCGGGTGGGCTTTCGGGCGCTGGTCTCGTCTTTCAGCCCCCACTTCGGCGAGGAGCCGCCGCTGGTGGGTGTCGGTGGCTCGGGGACGATCTTCCTGTCGTCCTGCAATCTGGCCTGCGTCTTCTGTCAGAACTGGGAGATCTCCCAGGCTCGCTGGGGCCGCGAGGTGACCGACGAGCAACTGGCGGGGGCGATGCTGAGGCTTCAGGCCCTGGGCTGTCACAACATCAACTTCGTGTCGCCCACCATCTACGTGTCCCAGATCCTGGCCGCCCTGCCCTACGCGGTCGCTGGGGGCCTGCATCTTCCTTTGGTGTACAACAGCGGCGGCTACGACTCCCTGGAGGCCCTGCGCCTGCTGGACGGCATCTTCGATATCTACATGCCCGATATCAAGTACGCCGACGAAGAGTTCGCCCGCAAGTACTCGCTGGTGAAGGACTACTATCCGGTCGCGCGGGCGGCGCTGAAGGAGATGCACCGCCAGGTGGGCGACCTGGCCACCGAGGACGGTGTGGCCGTGCAGGGGCTGATCATCCGCCACCTGGTTCTGCCCCAGGGCCTGGCAGGGACGGCCGAGGTGATGCGTTTCATCGCCCAGGAGCTATCGGTGGACTCCTACGTGAACGTGATGGCCCAGTACCGGCCGGAGAACAAGGCCTACAACTACCCGGAGCTGTCGCGGCGGCTCAGCGTCGACGAATATCAGGAGGCCCTGGAGCTGGCCCGACGGCAGGGGCTGCACCGCTTCGCCAGGTAGGGGGACGCGGGCCGGACGACGCGAGCTCTCTCCTTGCTCGCACCTATCGCCCCTGTGTATACTCTAAGCCATCCAGCGCTGCGAAAGGGAGCAGATTGATCAGGGTTGGCATCATCAACGTGACCGGCTACGCCGGCGCCGAGTTGGCCCGCCTTCTCTACATGCACCCGGAGGCGAAGGTCACCTCGGTGAGCGGGCGCAGCGCGGCGGGGAAGCCGCTGGCGGAGGTCTTCCCCCACCTCTGGCCGCTGGACCTGAAGGTCAGCAATGAGCTGGACGACGTGGACTTCGCCTTCTCGGCGCTGCCCCACGGAGCCAGCGCGGAGGCGGTGGCGCCGCTGGTGCGTAAGGGTCTGCCGCTGGTCGACATAAGCGCTGACTTCCGCCTGAGCGACGCCGCCGAGTACCAGCGATGGTATAGAGTCACTCACCCGGCGCCGGAGCTGCTGGCAGAGGCCGTCTACGGCCTGACGGAGCTGAAGCGGCCGGCCGTTCGGGAGGCGCGCTTGGTGGCTAACCCCGGCTGCTATCCGGTGGGGGCTCTGCTGGCCCTGGCGCCGGCGGTCAAGGACGGCATCATCGAGCCCGATGTCATCATCGACGCCAAGTCGGGCATGTCGGGGGCGGGCCGCAGCCTGGGGCTCAGCTACCACTACGCCGAGGCCAACGAGAGCGTGGTCGCCTATGCGATGGAAGGCCATCGCCATCTGCCGGAGATAGTCCAGGAGCTGGGGCGGCTGTGGTCGAAGGCCGAGGCCTCGCTGCGGGTCACCTTTCAGCCGCATCTCGTTCCCATGACCCGCGGCATCCTCACCACCTGCTACGCTCGCCTGGCCGACGGGCAGGCGTGGACGAAAGCCAAGGTACGTGACCTGTACGAGGGCTTCTATAAGGACGAGCCCTTCGTGCGGGTGACAGCCGAGCCGCCTCAGACGAAGCACACCTGGGGCAATAACCTGTGCTTGATCTATCCCACGGTGGACACGCGAGCGGGTCGCCTGGTAGTGGTGAGCTGCATCGACAATCTGGTGAAAGGGGCGGCCGGCCAGGCCATCCAGAACATGAACCTGATGGTGGGCTTCTCCGAGGCCACCGGCCTCGACCTGCCCGCAGTTTACCCGTGAGCCGATCGGGTCGGGCCTCTCGACGATGAGTTCGGAGATTGTAGTCATTCCCCAGGGGAGCGTCACCAGCGTTCGCGGCTTTCTGGCCGGCGCCGTCCGTGCGGGCATCAGGGAGGACGGAGACAAGCTGGACCTGGGCATCCTTCATTCGGAGCAGCCGTGCTCGGCGGCGGGCGTTTTCACCAGCAATCGGGTCAAGGCAGCGCCCATCGTCGTGTGCCAGAAGCATCTGGCCGACGGGCGGGCCCAGGCTATCGTCGCCAATAGCGGTTGCGCCAACGCCTGCACCGGCGAGGAGGGCCTGCGGGAAGCCTATGAGATGGCCGAACTGACGGCTGGCAAGCTGGGCATCCAGTCACAGGATGTGGTGGTGGCCAGCACCGGCGTCATCGGCAATTGCCTGCCCATGGACAGGGTTCGCTCGGGCATCGGCGGCATCGCGCTTTCCAGCAAGGGAGGCGACGACCTGGCCCTGGCTATCATGACCACCGACACGGTGCCCAAGCAGATCGCTGCTCGCTTCGAGTGCCAGGGGCGTCGGTACACCCTGGGTGGGGTTGCCAAGGGGGCGGGGATGATCCATCCCCATCTGGCCACGATGCTCTGCTTTCTGACTACTGACGCGCCTGCTGGCCAAGACTTCCTGGACGTCGCCCTGCGGCGGGCAGTGGATGCTTCCTTCAACATGATCACGGTCGACGGTGATATCAGCACCAACGACATGGTGGTGGTGCTGGCTAACGGTCTGGCCGGAGGGGAGCCGCTCGACGCCGGGCATCCGGCGGCGGAGCCTTTCTGCGATGCCCTGACCCAGGTTTGCACTGACCTGGCCAAGGCCATCTGCCGCGACGGTGAGGGGGCAACCAAGCTAATCGAGGTACGAGTGGAAGGGGCGGCCAGCGAAGCGGATGCTCGCCGAGCGGCGCGGGGAGTGGCCGGCTCACTGCTGGTCAAGACGTCGGTCTACGGGGAGGACATCAACTGGGGGCGCATCCTGGCTGCCCTGGGCGGTAGCGGTGCCGACATGACTGAAGGCAAGGCTACTCTCTACCTGAGCGATGTCTGTCTGTATCGTCGGGGCCGCGCTCTGGACCACGATGAGAGGGCCGCCCGCGCTGCCCTGGCGGGGGCAGAGGTCGATCTTCGGCTGGACCTGGGCCTGGGCGAGGGCGCGGCCACCGCCTGGGGCTGTGACATCACCGAGGAGTACGTGCGCCTGAACAGCGCCTACACAACGTGAGATGAGCGAATCGCCGATCATTGTGGTCAAGATTGGTGGCAGCACCCTGGGCAGCCACGACACCACCCTGGAGGACCTGGTAGCGCTGCAAAGGGAGGGGTGGCGTCCGGCTGTGGTGCACGGCGGCGGGGCCACCATAAGCGAATGGCTGGACTCTCGCGATGCGCCTACTCGCTTCGTGCGCGGCCTGCGGGCCACGGATGCTGAGTCCCTGCGAGTGGTGGTGGCGGTGCTGGCCGGCCTGATCAATAAGGAGCTGGTGGCGGCCATCAGTGCCCTGGGCGGCCGAGCCATCGGCCTTTCGGGGGCCGACGGCGGCCTGATCCGCGTTCGCCAGCTAGACCCCGAGCTGGGATACGTTGGTCAGATCGAGCGGGTGGACGGCGATATGCTCATGCGGCTGTTCGAGGCGGGCTATCTGCCTGTCATCGCGCCCTTGGGCATCCTGTGGGAGAACCAGAGGCTCCAGAACCAGATCCTGAACATCAACGCCGATACGGTGGCGGGCGAGGTGGCCTTCGCCCTGGCGGCGCGGTGGCTGGTCTTCCTGACCGATGTGGCGGGCGTCAGCGGCAGCGACGGCAGCTCGGTGGCGCACCTGTCCGGCCAGGATGCGGCAGCCCTCATCGACCAGGGGACGGTCTCGGGAGGGATGATCCCCAAGGTGGAGGCCTGCCTGCGGGCCTGTGAGGGCGCCACGCGCACGGCCATCATCGACGGTCGCCAGCCGCATGCTCTCCTGGCGGCAGTTCAGCAGGGCCGGTTCTTGGGAACGACCATCGGCCCGGGCGAGGAGGGGTCATGACCGACTGGCAGCAACTGGAGGCCCAACACTTTTTTCCCATTGCGAAGCGCCAGCCGGTCACTCTGGTGCGCGGCGAGGGCGTGCGCGTCTGGGACGACCAGGGGAGGGAGTACCTGGACTTCGTGGCGGGGATCGCCTCCGTGAGCCTGGGCCACTGCCATCCGGTGGTGGTCTCGGCCCTGGGCGAGCAGGCCAGCGTCCTCATGCACGTCTCGAACCTTGTGTACAGCGTCCCCCAGGTTCGCCTGGCCCAGCTTCTGGTGGAGAATAGCTGCCTCGATCGCGTCTTCTTCTGCAACAGCGGTGCCGAGGCTATCGAGGGGGCCGTCAAGCTGGCCCGCAAGTGGGGCAAGGGAGAAAGGGACGGTGCCTTCGAGGTGATCTGCACCGACAACGCCTTCCACGGCCGGACGTTGGCCACCCTTACTGCCAGCGGTACCGAGAAGTATAAGCTGCCATACGTGCCCCTGCCTCCGGGCTTCGTCCACGTGCCCTTCGACGACGTGGAGGCCATCCGCAAGGCCACCAGCGCCAAGACCTGTGCCGTCCTTGTGGAGCCCATCCAGGGCGAGGGCGGCGTCAACGTTCCCCGCGACGACTACTTGCGCCGGCTGCGGGCCTGGTGCGATGAGGCGGGCATTCTGCTGATCCTGGACGAGGTCCAGACGGGCATCGGACGCACGGGCAGCCTGTTCGCCTATCAGCAGTACGGCGCCGAGCCCGATATCATGGCCTTGGCTAAGGGCCTGGCCGGGGGCGTGCCCATTGGTGCTCTCTTGGCCAAAGAACACTGCGCCGTGTTTGTGCTCGGCGACCACGGCAGCACTTTTGGGGGCAATCCTCTGTGCACGCATGTGGGCTATTCCGTGCTAAAGTACGTCATCGATAACGACATCCCCGGCCAGGTGGCCAGGAAGGGTCAGCACCTGGAGCGCCGCCTCCGGAGCCTGGCCGACCGCCATCCTGTTGTCACGGAGGTGCGCGGTCGCGGCCTGTTGTGGGCCATCGAGCTGGACGGCGAGTTGGCCCAACGAGCTGTAGGGATGTGTCTGAAGGAGGGGCTCATCGCTAACAACGTGAAGCCTACCGCCCTGCGCCTCATGCCGCCCCTGGTGGTGAGCGAGGAGGAGCTGGACCAGGCGGTGGAGATCGTGGATAAGGTGCTAGCGAAGCTAGAGGAAGAGAAAAGGGGATAGAAATGGCTGAAAAACTGATCCTTGCCTATTCCGGTGGCCTGGACACCTCCGTGGCCGTGCGCTGGCTGAAGGAGGAGCGGGGCTACGACGTCGTTTGCCTGACGGTAGACGTGGGCATGCAGAAGGATCGCGAGACGCTGCAGAGCCGCGCCCTGGCTGCGGGGGGCGTCGCTTTCCGCTGGGCCGAGGCGCAGGAGACGTTCATCCGCCACTTCGCCTTCCCCGCCCTGGCCGCTGGTGCCGTCTACGAGAAGCAGTACCCTCTGGCCACCGCTTTGGGGCGGCCGCTTATCGCTAAGGTGCTGGTGGACACCGCCCGCCAGGAGGGGGCGACGGCCGTCGGCCACGGGTCGACCGGCAAGGGGAACGACCAGGTGCGCTTCGACGTCAGCGTGCAGGCCCTGGCTCCCGACCTGCGCATCGTCGCCCCGGTGCGGGAGTGGGGGATGACGCGCGATGAGGAGATCGTCTATGCCCAGAAGCACGAGATCCCCGTGCCGGTGACCAAGGAGAGCCCCTACTCCACAGACGAGAACCTGTGGGGGCGCAGCATCGAGTGCGGCGTGCTGGAGGACCCTTGGACCGAGCCGCCGGAGGACGTGTTCGAGTGGACGAAGTCGGTGGCCGACGCGCCGGACAAGCCGGGCTACGTGGAGATCGGTTTCGAGAGGGGGATGCCCGTGGCCCTGGACGGCCGCGAGCTCGACCCCGTGTCGCTGGTGAACCGCCTGCACGAGTTGGCCGGCGAGCACGGCGTGGGCCGCATCGACCATATGGAGAACCGGCTGGTGGGGATCAAGTCGCGGGAGATATACGAGGCGCCGGCGGCAGTGGCCCTGCTGCGGGCGCACGAGGGGCTGGAGCAGATGACTCTGTCGAAGGAGCAGGTGCGCCTCAAGGAGCGCATCGCCCAGGAGTACGCCGATCTCATCTACAATGGCCTGTGGTTCACCGTCCACCATCAGGACATCGCGGCCTACGTGCAGAGCACCCAGCGGCACGTGACGGGCAGCGTGCGGGTGCGGCTGCACAAGGGGACGGCGATGGTCGTGGGGCGCAAGTCGCCCAAGAGCTTGTATGACTTCTCCCTGGCCACGTATGATAAGGGTGACGTGTACGACCAGAGCGCGGCGCCGGGGTTCATTCACATCTGGGGCCTGCCGGTACGGGTGCAGGCTCGCGCCCAGATGCTGGCGGAGGAGGGCGAGTAGTTACGGCTATGGCCATCAAGGCCGTCCTCTTCGACCTGGGCGATACCCTGTGGCACTTCCCCAACATGCCGCCGCGCCTCGCTGTGAAGCAGGAGACGGTGCGGCGTGTGTGCGACGTTCTGCGCCGCTGGGGCATCGAGCCCGAGGGCCCGCTCTTCTTCCTGGGCCGTGACATCCGCGTGGCGGTGGAGGAGGAGACGGAGAGGGCCTATCAGACCGACCTGGTCAGCCCCGACTATCCGGCCCTCTGCCGGGAGGTGGCCGCTCGCCTGGGCCTGACCATCAACGCTCGCCAGACGGAGGAGCTATGGGACGCCTGGAACCTGGGCGGCCAGTTCTTCGGCAGGACTCTCTTCCCCGGCGCCCTCGACACCCTGCGCTGGCTGCAGGAGCGGGGCCTTAAGGTGGGCGCCGTCACCGACCGCGCCTACGGCGGGCCGCGCTTCCTGGCGGAGCTGGAGGAATATGGCCTCGACGGGTACTTCAAGGTGGTGACCATCTCCTCGAACGTGGGCTACGTGAAGCCGCATCCCAAGATCTTTCAGCACGCCCTGGACGCTCTGGAGGTCGGGGCCGAAGAGACAGTGATGGTGGGGGACTCCCTGCGCTGCGACGTGGCCGGGGCTAAGGCCATGGGGATGGTCGCCGTGTGGAAGCGCCCGCCGCTGGACGAGCCCACCGAAGTCGGCGCCGACAAGGTGGACGTGGAGGGCGAGATCGCCCCCGACTACATCATCGACAATCTCTGGGAGCTGACCCAGCTATCCATCCTTAGTCATGGCTAAGAAGAAGTCCGCCAAGGTCTGGGCCGCCCGTTTTGCCAAGGCCACCGACCCGCAGGCCGAGGCCTTCACCGCCTCCATCGACGTCGACCGGCGGCTGGCGAGGTACGACATCGCCGGCTCTATCGCCCACGCCCGCATGCTGGCCAAGCAGGGCATCATCCCCCAGGAGGACGGCGAGGCTATCGTGCGCGGCCTGGAGGAGATAGGCGAGGAGATCGAGGCCGGCCGGTTCGAGTTCAGCCGCGAGCTGGAAGACATCCACATGAACATCGAGGCCCGCCTGCGCCAGAAGATCGGCCCGGCCGCCGACCGCCTGCACACCGCGCGCTCCCGCAACGACCAGGTGGCAACCGACCTGCGCCTCTACCTCAAGGACGCCATCACCGGCGTGGTGGCCAGCCTGCGTCGCCTGCAGGGCGCGCTTCTTGACCTGTCGGAGGCCAATCGCTGGGTGATCATGCCCGGCTACACCCACCTCCAGCGGGCGCAGCCGCTGCTCTTCGCCCATCACCTGCTGGCCTACTTCGAGATGTTCGACCGCGATGTCGGCCGTTTTCAGGACTGCCTCAGGCGGGTCGATGTCCTCCCTCTGGGCGCGGGCGCCCTGGCTGGCGTTTCCTATCGCATCGACCGGCGGTTCGTAGCCCGCGAGCTGGGCTTCGGCCGCGTCAGCGATAACAGCCTGGACGCCGTCTCCGACCGCGACTGCGTAGTCGAGTTCCAGGCGGCGGCGGCGCTGACCATGATGCACGTGTCGCGTTTGGCCGAGGAGCTGGTGCTGTGGTCCACCGCCGAGTTCGGCTTCATCCAGATAGACGAGGCCTTCGTCGGCGGCTCCAGCATCATGCCTCAGAAGCGTAACCCCGACGTGGCCGAGCTTGCTCGCGCCAAGACGGGGCGCGTGTATGGCAACCTCATGTCGATTCTGACGGTGCTCAAGGGCCTGCCCCTGGCCTATTGCCTTGACCTGCAGGAGGACAAGGCCGGCCTGTTCGACAGCGCCGACACCCTTCTGGTCACCCTGGCTGTGGTGGCCGCGATGCTGCCGGGCATTCGCGTAGATGCGGAGCGCAGCCAGGCGGCGGCCAGCGAGAGCTACACTCTGGCCACCGATGTCGCCGACTACCTGGTGCGCCAGGGTCTGCCCTTCCGCGAGGCGCATGGCGTCGTGGGGCAGCTTGTCAGATACGCCGACGAGCGGGGCAAGGGCCTCTCGGAGCTCTCCGTGGAGGAGTACCGCCGTTTCTCGCCCCTGTTCGACGAAGGCGTGCTGAAGCTGGACGTGCGCTCGGTCATCGAGGCCAGGGACGTGCCCGGCGGGACGTCCCCGCGGCGGGTGGCGGCGGCCCTGAAGCGCGCCCGCCGGCGGCTAGAAAGCGCAGGACTATGATCAACGGCATCAAGCTGGCTCCGTCCGTCCTCGCTGCCGACTACGCCCGCCTGGGGGAGCAGGTGCGGGAGGTCGCTGCCGCCGGCGCCGACTACATCCACGTCGACGTCATGGACGGCCGCTTCGTGCCCAACATCAGCGTTGGGCCGCTGGTGGTGGAGGCCCTGCGGCGGGCGACCGACCTGCCTCTGGACGTTCACCTGATGATCGAGGAGCCGGAGCGGCATATCGAGGCCTTCGCCCAGGCGGGGGCCAGCATCCTCACCGTCCACCCGGAGGCCAGCGCTCATCTCCATCGGCTGGTACAGATGATCAAGGGTCTGGGCCTGCGCAGCGGCGTCGCCCTCAATCCGGCGAGCCCTCTCGCCCTCATCGAGGAGGTGCTGGCGGAGGTGGACCTGGTGCTGCTGATGACGGTCAACCCCGGCTGGGGCGGCCAGCAGTTCCTCCATAGCGTTCTGCCCAAGATGCGGCAGCTGCGGCGGATGTTGGACGAGCAGGGTCTGGCGGCAGAGCTGGAGGTGGACGGCGGCATCACGGCGGAGACGGCACCCCTGGTGGTGGAGGCAGGGGCACGAGTGCTGGTGGCGGGCTCGGCCGTGTTTCAGAGCGCGGACGGCGTGGCGGCGGCGATGGCGCGCATTCAGGAGAGCGTGCGCAAGGTAAGGCCGAGAGTGTAGGGCTGATTTCGTTTGTAGATGAACGCCCTGGGCTTCTGCCAGGGCGTTTTCGATTGGCGAAGGCGCCGAGCTACTTTGCTACCTTGAGCTGGGTGCGCAGGCAGCGGGTGCAGATGGCGATTCGCACCGGGCGGCCGTCGATGGTCACCGTGCGCTTCTGGACGTTGGCCCGGAAGACGCGGTTGGTCTTAGGCGCGCGTCGCTCCCACCGTCCGGCGTGCTTGTGACGGATGTTGTGTCCGTACATGGTTCCCTTGCCGCAGATAGCGCATCTGGCCATCGAAGCTCGCTCCCTGCCCCTTGCACCCGTCAGCGGGCGGGGGTAGAATTCAGCACGCAGGCATCATATCATTCTGTGTCGATGAAGAGCAAGGTGATCCGCTACGCCCCGTCGAGAGCGTTCTGGGTAGCCGGGTCCTAGAAGGAAAGCCCCTCCGAAGAGTCGCTCCATGGCCAACTCATCGGTGCTGAGTACACTGTCGGGAAGCGAATTGCGGGCGATGTTCGCTGCCGCCACCGCCTGGCTGGAGCGCCACGTCGAGGCCATCAACGCCATCAACGTCTTCCCTGTACCCGACGGCGACACCGGCACCAACATGTACCTCACGATGCGCTCTACCCTGGAGGAGGCCTATCGCGCCGACAGCGATAGTGTGGCTGCGGTGCTGGCGGCCATGTCCAGGGGAGCCCTGATGGGCGCCCGTGGCAACTCCGGCGTCATCTTATCCCAGATTATTCGCGGCCTGGCCTCCGTCGCCGAAGAGCGCCAGCATCTGGACGCCCGCGGCCTTGCGGCTGGTCTGGTCGAGGCAGCGGGTACCGCCTACAAGGCGGTCAGCCAGCCTGTCGAGGGCACTATGCTCACCGTGATGCGGGAGGCAGCTGCCGCCGCTGAAGGCGAGGCCCAGAGGGATGAGGGGGACATCCTGGCTGTAGTGGCTTCGGCCACCGAGGCGGCCCGCGAGGCCGTGGCCAAGACGCCCACCCTCCTGCCGGTGCTGGCCGAGGCGGGGGTGGTGGACGCTGGTGGCCAGGGCCTCTACGTAATGCTGGAGGGCTTCCTGCGCTACCTCAAGGGCGAGGAGGAGATTCCGGCTGGCCCGCCGGTGGCCCGCGAGGAGATCGAGCGCGACTGGCTTACGGTGACCAGCCAGATGCACCAGGTGGGCGAGTCCCTCTATGGCTACTGCACCGAGTTCCTGGTCTGCGGCCGCAATCTGCGCAGCGATGACATCCAGAGGCGGATGGTGGAGCTGGGCGATTCGGTGCTGGTAGTGGGGGACGAGAGTCTGCTGCGGGTGCACGTCCACACCGACGATCCCGGTGCCGCCCTGAGCTACTGCACCGCCGTGGGCTCCGTTAATCAGATAAAGGTGGATAACATTCAGGCGCAGGCTGAGGAGTTCCTGGCCGCGCACAAGCAGCAGAAGGCTGCCGCTCCGTCCGCGGACATTGCCACGGTGGCGGTGGTAGCTGGTGAGGGCATGGAGCGGGTGTTCCAGAGCATGGGAGTCGCCGCCATTGTCGAGGGCGGGCCCACGATGAACCCCAGCACTCGCCAGCTCCTGGAAGCCATCGAACGGTGCCCCGCGGACCGTGTGGTGCTTGTGCCCAACGATAAGAACATCGTCATGGCGGCAGAACAGACGCTCCCTATGACTCGCAAAGAGGTGCGCCTTGTCAAGACGACCAGCGTGCCACAGGGAGTGGCCGCTCTTCTGGCTTTCAGTCCAGACGAGGACTTGGAGGCGAACGTCGAAGCTATGGAGGAGGCCAAGGCCGGCGTTCGCACGGTGGAGGTGACGCGGGCTATTCGCACCACTAGTATTGGCGGCCTGCGCATCCGGGAGGGTCAGTGCATAGCGGTAGTCGACGGGGAGCTGAAGGTGGCTCGAAAGACCCCGGAGGCAACGGTGAAGGCTGCCCTGGGTCACTTGTCCATGGAGGAAGTTAGCCTGATCACCCTCTACTATGGTGCCGATACCCGCGAGGCGGAGGCGCGAACACTAGCCCGGGAGCTGCGTCGACTGCATCCTCAGCAGGACGTGGAGGTTGTCTACGGTGGCCAGCCCCACTACTACTACATCGTCTCGGCGGAGTAAGGCTTGTCAAGCTCCGCCAGCAATGCCAGAACTCGCTCGCGTATCTGGTCTCTGATGAACCGCACCTTCTCCAAAGGTTGGCCCTGAGTGTCCTCCAGACCCCAGTCCTCAGAAGCATGAAGCCCTGCCGGACAGCTCTCCGCCACGTCGCAGCCCATGGTTATGATCCGGTCGGCCTGCTGGATCATCTGCTGTGTCAGGGGCTTGGGCCGTTGATCGCCCATGTCGATGCCCAGTTCGGCCATGGCGGCGATGGCAGTGCGGCTCACCGATGTGGCTGGCCGTGTTCCCGCCGAGATAGCCAGGGAGCCGCCGCCGGAGAAATGGTTGAAGAAGGCCTCGGCCATCTGGCTGCGGCCGCTATTGCCGACGCAGACGAACAGAACCCGTTTCATTGTGCCCCATCACAGTGTAGCAGGGGGCGCTTTTGCAGGGCAGGTGCCGTTGGTATACTACCCAGCAGGGGGTTTAGGGCTTGGCGCGCAAAATAGCCATCGTGACCGACAGCACCGCTGACCTGCCGCCAGAGCTGGTTGAAGAGCTGGGTGTGACCATTGTGCCCCTGCAGGTTATCTTCGGCAATGAGGCCTATCGGGAAGGGGTGGAAATCACCACCGAGGAGTTCTACGAGCGGCTGGTCAAGAGCCGCCCGTTGCCCACCACCTCTGCCCCCTCGGTGGGCGACTTCCAGGAGGTCTACGAGCGGTTGCTGGAGGAGGTCGATTCCATAGTCTCCATCCACATCGGGGCCAAGCTCTCGGGCACCGTACAGGCCGCTCAGACTGCAAGGCAATCGTTGGCCAATCCCGAGCGCATCGAGATAGTCGATTGTCAGGCGGTCTCTGTGGCCGTCGGCTTCGTGGTCATGGAGGCAGTGGAGGCTGCTCGCGCCGGCGCCAAGCTAGCTGAGGTGAAGGCGGCAGCCGAGAGCGCTGTTCAGAGGACCCACGTCCGGTTCATGCTGGATACACTGGAGTACGTGCGTCGCGGCGGGCGCATTGGCCGCGCCCGCGCCTACCTGGGAACGCTCCTCAGGGTCAAACCGATCCTTTCGTTCCGCGAGGGCGAGGTCTATCCGGAGGAGCGGGTGCGCACGCGGACGCGTGGTCTGGAGCGCATGATTCAGTGGGCCGTCAGGCAGCAGAAGGTGAAACGGGCTGTTGTAGCTCACTCTACCACTCTCGACGAGGCGGAGAGCATCAGGGAAAGGCTGGCGATGGCCTTCCCCAATGTCAGGGTGCACTTGGTTCGATTCGGGCCTGTTATTGGCACCCATGGAGGACCTGGCACCATAGGCGTTGGCATCATGGAAGGAGAGTAGGCGGGGGTTGGCCGAAGCGGCAATAGACAACCTGCGCAAGGTTCTGGAGCTGGAGCGAGGCAAGGGCTTTGCCGATAGCGCTGTGATGGGGGGACTGGACGCTTATCTGCATCGGTTCTCCCAGGGCCAGGTGCTACCCTCGAATCAGCAGTTGGCAGCAGCGATAGGCTCCCTTCCTGTCGGCGGCTACGCCTCCTTGCCTTCGTCGGGGCGCCGCCGCTGGCTGGAGAGACTGCTGGCGATCATGGATGATCGCGCTGCTGGCAGCCAGCCACCGCTCGGGGTCAGGCCAAAGACAGTTGCTCCTTCCGCACGGCCAGCAGTCAGCGGTGCCAAGAAGAAGGCGAGGCCCGTTGCAGCCAGGCGGGCCGTGCAGACGGTCGGGCAAGCTTCCCTCGATTCGTCCATCACCGCTCTCAGAGGCGTGAGCCGCGCTACCGAGTCCCGCTTCGCTCGCCTGGGCGTGGAGACCATCCGCGATTTGCTCTTTCACTTTCCCTATCGCTACAACGACTTCGCCAACATTCGTTCCATATCGCAGCTCGTTGTGGGCGAGGAGCAGACAGTGCTAGCGACTGTGTGGTCGGCGGCGGAGACAACCATCGGCCGCCGCCTGAAGGGCACCGAGGCGATCGTGGGCGACGAGACGGGCACCCTTCGAGTAATCTGGTGGGGGCAGCGCTACATCGCCCGTCAGCTGCGGTCGGGGGCACGAGTGGCCCTCAGTGGCAAGGTCAGCGTCTATCGCGGCCAGCGCCAGATGGAGTCGCCCGAATACGAGTTGCTAGCCAGCGACGACCTCATCCACACCGCCCGCCTGGTGCCCGTCTATCCCCTCACCGGGGGTCTCTCGCCGCGCATCGTCCGCCGCTTGGCGAGGGAGACCTTGGACAACTTCGCCGATAGCGTTCCTGACCCTATGCCGCCGGAGCTGAAGGAGCGCCTGCGCCTCTGGTCGTTACCTTACGCCCTGCGCCAGATGCACTACCCCGACTCCCTGGAGACAGCCCAGATGGCCCGGCGCTGCCTGGCCTTCCAGGAGCTTCTGATCATTCAGTTGGGTGTCCTCAAGCGCCGCCGGGCCTGGCAGGAGAGCGGCAGGGCCTACCCGTTGGCCCTGTCCCAGAAGGCGCTCGACGGCTTCCTAGCCGTTTTTCCCTTCACGCTCACCGAGGCGCAGAGGCGGGTCATAGGCGAAATAGCAGCCGATATCAGCCGCGAGGTGCCCATGAGTCGTCTCCTCCAGGGCGATGTGGGCAGCGGCAAGACGGCGGTGGCTACCGTTGGCCTCCTGGCTGCTGTTGCCAGCGGCTGCCAGGGAGCGATGATGGCTCCCACCGAGATCCTGGCCGAGCAGCACTACCGCACTATTTGTGCCCTCCTTGGCGACGGGCGGGACTCTATCCTGGACGGCGGCATGTTCCGGCCGCCGTACGTGGAGAAGCCCCTGCGGGTTGTCCTTCTCATTGGTAGCCTGCGGGGCAGGGAGAAGGCAGCCGTTCAGGAGGCCATCGCCCGCGGCGAGGTGGATATCGCCATAGGCACCCACGCCCTTATCCAGGCCGAGGTCGCTTTTCCTCGCTTGGGCCTGGTGGTGGTCGACGAGCAGCATCGCTTTGGCGTGATGCAGCGGGCCGCTCTGCGAGCCAAGGGTCTGTCACCCCACGTGCTGGTGATGACCGCCACGCCCATCCCCAGAACCCTTGCTCTGACCGTCTACGGCGATCTGGACATCTCCCTCATCGACGAGATGCCGCCTGGGCGCAAGGTAGTGAAGACCATCCGCGCTCTCCCTCACGAGCGGGACGAGGTCCACGGGTTCGTGCGGGAGGAGGTGGCCAAGGGTCGCCAGGCTTATATTATTTGCCCCCTGGTGGAGGAATCGGAGGCGATCGCCGCTAAGGCGGCGGTGCAGGAGTACGAGCAGCTGGCCCGCGATGTTTTCCCCGACTTGCGCCTGGGCCTGGTGCACGGTCGCCTACCCTCTGCTGAGAGAGAGGCGGAGATGCGGGCATTCCGTGACGGCGATCTGGACGTCTTGGTGGCCACGGCCGTTGTGGAGGTTGGCATCGATGTCGCCAACGCCACTATAATGCTGGTGGAGGGTGCCGACCGCTTCGGGCTGGCTCAGCTTCACCAGTTTCGCGGCCGGGTGGGCCGCGGCGAGCACCAGAGTTACTGCATCCTCCTGTCGGAGAACCCGTCGGAGGAGGCCCAGGAGCGATTGGGCCTCATGGAGACCATCTACGACGGCTTTCGCCTAGCCGAGGAAGACCTGCGTCTGCGCGGCCCCGGCGAGTACTTCGGCACCCGTCAGACGGGCATGCCGGATCTGAAGGTGGCCCGCTTGTCGGACATCGACCTCATCGAGAGGGCACGGGCGGAGGCCGCTCGCCTTCTGGAGGCAGACGCTTCGCTGGCTCGGCCAGAGCATCGTCTGCTGGAGCGTCAGGTGTCGCACCTGTGGGAACGGGTGACGGCGGAGGTGAGCTGAGACGATGCTGATCAAGCACGAAATCGCCGGTCTCGTTGCAGATGCCGTTGCCAGGGCCCAGGAAGAGGGAGACCTGCCGCCGCTGGCCCTGCCGGAGGTCACCGTCGAGCACCCGGCACGGGAAGAGCACGGCGATTATGCTGCCAGTCTGCCCATGAAGCTAGCCCGGGCCGCCCGCTCGGATCCCCTGGCTGTCGCCGAGGTCATCGCGAACCATATCCGGCCAAGCGATGCCATCGCCGAGGTGGCGGTGGCCCCACCTGGCTTCATCAACTTCCGCCTCAGCGATGCCTGGTTGGCGCGCCAGGTAGACGCTATCCTCGCTCAGGGCGAGCGCTTCGGCGATGTGCCCCTGGGCCAAGGTCAGCGTCTCCAGGTGGAGTTCGTCAGCGCTAATCCGGTGGGCCCCCTGCACGTGGGTAACGGCCGCGGCCTTGCCATCGGCGATACCCTTGCCGGCGTGCTGGCTGCTGCCGGCTACGCGGCGGAGCGCGAGTACCTGGTGAACGATGCGGGCACTCAGACCGAGACCTTCGCCAGCACTCTATATGCCCGCTATCAGCAGCTCTTCGGGCGTGAGGTGGACATCCCGGAAGGGGGCTATCCTGGTCGCTATGTGGTGGAGCTGGCTGAGGAGCTAAAGGCGGAGCATGGCGAGGCCTTTCTGAGACCGCCGGGTGAGCCCTGGCCGTCCGAGCTTCACGACGTGGGCGTGGCCAAGATGCTGGCAATCATCCGCGACGACTTGGCGGCCATCGGCGTGGACTATGACGTCTGGTTCAACGAGAAGAGTCTCTACGCCGCCGCCGGGAGCTACGAGCGGGCGATGGAGCTTCTGCGAGAGAGGGGAGTGGTGGCCGAGAAGGAAGGGGCGATCTGGTTCACCTCGTCGGCTCTGGGCGAGGACAAGGACAACGTGCTGGTGCGCTCTACTGGCTCTCCAACCTACTTCGCTTCCGACATCGCCTACCACTACGACAAGTTCCTGCTGCGCGGCTTCGAGCGGGTGATCAACGTCTGGGGAGCGGATCACCAGGGCCACGTGCCCCGCATGCAGGCCGCCGTGGCCGCTCTCGGCGTCGATCCCGAGCGGCTGGACATCATCATCTATCAGCTGGTGACCCTGCACCGGGGCGCGGAGATCGTTCGTCTCTCCAAGCGCACGGGGGAGATCATCACCCTGCGCGAGCTGGTGGAGGAGGTGGGCGCGGACGCCTGTCGTTTCTTCTTCGTGGCGCGCGCCGCCGATTCCCACATGGACTTCGATCTGGAGCTGGCCAAGCGGCAGAGCGCTGAGAACCCCGTGTACTATGTGCAGTACGCCCATGCCCGCATCGCCGGCATCCTGGCGCACGCCGTCGAGGAGGGTGTCGACTACGCTGACGGCGACCTGGCGCTCTTGAGCCACCCGGCGGAGCTGGTCCTCATCCGCAAGATGCTGCTCTTGCCGGAGGTGGTGGAGGGCGTGGCCCGCACTCTGGAGCCCCACCATCTGCCCCACTACGCCCTCGAGCTGGCCACCGTGTTCCACGACTTCTACGAGAAGTGCCGAGTAGTCTCCGATGACCTGCCCCTATCGAAGGCGCGACTGAAGCTGGTGGCAGCCTGCAAGAACGCCCTGGCCCGAACGCTGGGCCTCATGGGCGTGTCGGCGCCGGAGCGAATGTAGCCAGCGCTGCCTTGTCCCCGCTTCCGCCGCATGCTAGTATTCCGTTAACCCAACTTTGCGAGGTTGTGAGCTCATGACCAAGAAGGGCCGCGTATTTGCGGGCATCCGGTGCACGGGTCGTCAGCATCTCGGCAACTACCTGGGGGCGATCCAGAACTTCGTGGCGCTCCAGGAGGAATACGACTGCATCTACTCCGCCGTCGATGTTCATACCATCACCACACCCTGGCAGCCGGACGAGCTGCGGGAGAACGTGTGGGAGACCGTGCTCGACCTGCTGGCCGCCGGCATCGAGCCTGAGCGCACCATCCTCTATGTGCAGTCGCACGTGCCGGAGGTGCTGGAGCTGGCCATGTTCCTGGGCATGATCACCCCGTTGGGCTGGCTGACCCGCGTCACTACCTTCAAGGACAAGGTTCGGCTGCACCCCGAAAACGTGAACTA
>JAUWYP010000051.1 GCA_030615765.1 Dehalococcoidia bacterium
AAGACGGATCTTCAGCAAGCGGTCACCTCCCGTAAAAGAATAGCAGAAATCGCTCTCCAGTCTAGTGCAGCCAAGGTGCTCCTGGCGCGATGCGTGGCCCACGTCCCGAGGCCACCATTTGCATTATCTTCTTGGCCTCCCGGTACTGCTTGATAAGGCGATTCACATCGGTGGGGGTGGTGCCGCTGCCACGGGCGATGCGGCGGCGGCGACTGGCATCGATGATGTCGGGGTGATGACGCTCCAAGGGCGTCATGGAGTAGACGATAGCCTCGATGTGCTCGAGGTGGCTCTCGTCCACCTCCTCCAGACGGCCGGCGGCGCTGGAGAGGCCCGGTATCATGCCCACAAGCTGGCTGAGAGGCCCCATCTGCCGCACCCGCTGCAACTGTACCAGGAAGTCCTCCAGGGTGATGGCGCCTCGGCGGGCTCGTGTCCCCAGCTCCTCGATCTCCTTCTCGGTGATGGTGGCCTTGGCCTTTTCCACCAGGGTGAGGACATCGCCCATGCCCAGTATGCGCGAGGCCAGGCGGTCGGGGTAGAACGGCTCCAGGGCGTCGACCTTCTCTCCCACGCCCACAAACTTGATGGGAACGCCGGTCACGGCCCGAATGGAGAGGGCGGCACCGCCGCGGGCATCGCCGTCAAGCTTGGTGAGGATGAGGCCAGTAAGACCCAGAGCCTTGTGGAACTCTTCGGCAGCCCGCACCGCCTCCTGGCCGGTCATGGCGTCGGCCACCATCAGCACCTCGGTGGGCGACAGGCGGCGACCCAGTTCGATCACATCCGCCAGGGACTCCTCGTCCATCTGCAGATAGCCCACGGTGTCGACGATGACCGTGGTGATGCCCTGGCGACGGGCTTCCTTCAAAGCGTGCTCGCAGATCTGGAGCGGGCGGCTCCCCCCGTTCTCCCTGTACACGCGGATGTTGAGCTGCTTACCCAGGGCCTCCAGTTGCTCGGCAGCGGCCACGCGCTGGGGGTCGGCCGCCACCAGAAGGGGACGGTCGCCGCCGCGTCGCAGATGGAGGGCCAACTTGGCCGCGGTCGTGGTCTTGCCCGAGCCCTTCAGGCCCACCAGCATGATGACTGTGGGCGACTGCTTGGCCCGCTGGAGTTGGCTCTGGCTGCCGCCGAGGGTTTCGATTAGCTCCTTGTTGACTATATCGATGACCTGCTGCATGGGGGTGAGGCTCTGCAGCACGTCGGCCCCCAGCGCTCGCTCTCGCAGCCGCTGGACAAACTGCCGCACCACCCGGAAGTGGACGTCGGCCTCCAGGAGGGCCAGGCGCACCTCTCGCAGGGCCTCGTCTAGGTCCTTCTCGGTGATGGTGCCGCGGCTGCCCAGACGGCCAAACACCTTCTGGAGCTTTTCGGTTAGCCCTTCGAACATGACTATTCCGATTTTAGAGCGGCAGCAGAGCGCCGTCAAACGGCAGTCCAAACTCCCAGCTAGCAACAGCCTGGGACATTCTGGTATCCTTGGGGACAATACGTCACATTGTCTTGCCGCTGCAGTAGGAGGACACAGCACCCTGCCCTGACGGGCGGCAAGGAAGGAGGCGAATAGACATGCAGGAGCCGATGCGCTCTATGCTCAAGCAGCTCATAGGCATTACCGATGAGGACCTGGACAGGCTACCGCCGGGCATCGCGAAGCTGCTCTCGGCGGTTCCCCAGGTGGTCGACTACAGGATCATCGCCGAAGTCACGGACGCCAAGTACTGTTTCGCGGGCTGCAAGCCGGGGGACAAGCTCGTCTTTGGTCCTCAGCCCCTCCTGAACGTCGAGGAGTCGACCTGTCCCCTCTGCATCGGGGCGCTTGCTCCCATGATGGAGCGCGTCCACATGATGTGGGACCGCCTCGTCGAGGGCGTAGACCCGAACGAGGTGTGGGTTAGGCACTCACAGTGCTTTGATCCAGGGCTAGACCACGGAGGTCTGGGGACGGTGTACTTCAAGGTCTACGCTGAGAAGCCAGGATAGGCACTGGCCTCGCACCCTTCCCAGTCTGGCCGCTGGCGCCTGGCGCGTCCCGGCGTTCTAGAGGCCCTTCTGGACGATGTAGGAGCACAGGTCGCCTGTGCGGCAAGCGTAGGCCCATTCGTTGTCGTACCAGGCCAGCACCTTCACCATATCGTCAGCAAGGACCATGGTGCTTAGCCCGTCGACGATAGAGCTGGCGGGATTGCCCTTGAAGTCGATGCTCACCAGGGGTTCCTCGCTGTACTCCAGGATGCCCCGCAGCGGCTCCGAGGCTGCCTCCTTGAAGGCCTGGTTTGCCTCCTCTCTGGTCACCGCCTTCTCCAGGGTCGCCACAAAGTCGCACAGGGAGACGGTGGACGTGGGAACTCGCAAGGCCATGCCATCCAGCTTGCCCTTCAGCGCTGGCATGACCACGGTCACAGCGCGAGCCGCCCCGGTGGTGGTGGGGATGATGTTCAGGGCGGCGGCACGAGCCCGTCGCAGGTCTTTATGGACCGTGTCCAGGATGACCTGGTCGTTGGTGTAGGCATGGATGGTGGTCATGAACCCCTTCTGGATGCCGAAGTTGTCATGCAGGACCTTCACCACCGGGGCGATGCAGTTCGTGGTGCAGGAGGCGTTGGAGATGACCGTATGCTTCTGGGGGTCGTACATCTCCTCGTTGACACCCAGCACGACGGTCAGGTCCTCGTTCTTGGCGGGGGCGGTGATGATCACCTTCTTGACCCCCGCCTGAGTGTGAGCTACTGCCTTCTGGGCATCGGTGAACAGGCCTGTCGCCTCCACCACGATCTCCACCCCGAAATCGCCCCAGGGGATCCTCGCCGGGTCGCGCTCGGCCAGAACCTTCACCGTCTGCCCGTCCACCAGGATTGCATCCTCCCTGGCCTCGATGTGGGCGGGAAAGACGCCGTAGTTGCTGTCGTATTTGAGGAGGTGAGCGTTGGTCTTGGGGTTCGTGAGGTCGTTGACGGCCACCACCTCCAGGGCGCTGCTGTGGTAATCGCGAATGGCCTTGAACACCTGCCGACCAACACGACCAAAGCCGTTGATACCGACCCTTACTGCCATAGTGGGATCCTCCTTATGGGCTTTTGGAATCAGGCTATCAACTAGGACGCCGCGGAATCTCCTCCGTTACGGTCTCCTTAGTATATCCCAGGAATCGCGAGATCTTTCAAGCACTGCATCATGCTCAGCTTGACAGCCATAGCCCTGCTCGCTCTACAAATGAAGCCAGTAGCTGCCTGAAGGGCAGCTACTGGCTTGTTGGCCGCTTTTGAGAATAAGGGACCAGCTCCGACAAGCGGAGCCGGCCCCTTAGAGTCTAGCTAAGGTAGAAGAAGCTCTAACGCCTGCGGCGCCAGACGACTGTAGCCGCCGTGCCGATGCTGCCCAGCATCAGAGCCGCTGCCATACCGATAACGTATATGGCCCACATAGGGAAGCCGCCATCGTCGGAGCCCAGCAGGCCGGCTCCGCCAACCACGGGAGGCTCGGGCGTGGGCTCGGGCGTCACCTCGGGCGTCACCTCAGGCGTGACCTCGGGCGTCACCTCGGGCGTGACCTCCGGAGTCACTTCGGGCGTCACCTCCGGCGTCTCCGCCACTACCTCGCCGGTAATGGTCACCACGACCGTCCCCCAGACCTCGATGGGCTCGCCGTCGACCGTGTTCGGGCTCGGGTCGCAGGCATCACCGATGCGGTCCCCGTCGCTGTCGGCGTTGTCAGGGTTGTTAACCAGGGGACAGTTGTCGCCGCGGTTCAGGTAGACATCGCCGTCGTGGTCTTGGTCGGCCTCGTCGGGCGTGGGGTCGCACACGTTGTCGATGCCGTCCATGTCGTTGTCGCCATCGCCCGCGACGCGGGAATCGCCCTCGTTGACGTCAAAGGGACAGGTGTCCATGTCGTTGTCGATGCCGTCGTTATCGGCGTCCGGAATGGAGCGGGCGAAGCTGCTGAACGTGTAGTCGCCGCCGGCCGTGGGGTTGGTGCGCACCACGAAGCCGCTTTCATCGGCCGCCGTCGTCTCTGGGTTGTCCTTGCTGATGCCGAAGGTCGTGGAGGCGCTACCCAGAGGCGTGCAGAAGTCGGTTATCGACCCGGGTGCCAGCTCGGCGGTGGGGTCATTGAGCGCGCTTACCGAGATGTAGCCAAGGCTGGCGTCGAAGGCAGGCAGGCCCGGCAGGGCCGATCCCGGCGCGAAGATGACGTAGTTCATGGACACCGGTGTGCCGGCCACGCTGGTCTGACCGTAGGAGCGGGCGATGGGGGTGAGGCCTGGGAACATGGTATTGAGGAAAGCGGGGTACTTGCCCACAGCGTCCGGCAGGGTGTCGCCATCGAGGTCGGCGAAGCCATCGTCGAAGCTGACGGTATCCGCCGTGCTGGTTGTGGCGTTCATCATGGTGAAGGAGACGGGCAAGGCAGTGATGCAGACGTTATTGAGAAGTCCCAGGGTGGATTGCGCCTCTATTCCAGCCACGTATGCCCCCAGGGGAACGTCCCCGGCGCCCCTCGCAAAGTCCGGCGGTGTGAAGGTAATGAGCACATCGAAGTTGGCGTCACCTACCGGAACGTTAAACAACGTGGTGACGTCTGCGTTGGCTCCCGCCTCAGCATCGGAGATGCTGGCAGCAAACGTCGGATTGTACGTGACAGCCTCGGCCGTGTCCCACTGGGCCACAACCACAACCACCGCCAGCAATACCGCTAAGGCTGCCAGAGGGCGTATCACACTAAGCTTAGCCTTCATTGGCTATCCTCCTTCCTCAAAAAGCACAAACCTCTACCTCCCGGCCAGCTCCAGACGAAGCCTGAACACGGATATGCAGAAG
>JAUWYP010000024.1 GCA_030615765.1 Dehalococcoidia bacterium
GTTCGAGGTGCCCTACGGGCCTATGGGGGTGAACTCCGGCTACGCACTCATCGCCCAGCGGCACATGTTCCAGTACGGCACCACGTCCCGCCAGCTAGCCAGGGTAGCCGTCGATCAGCGCACCAACGCCTGCGCCAACCCGGACGCCCTCTTCTTCGACCGGCCCATCACCATCGACGATGTGCTGAACTCGCCGCTCGTGGTGGACCCCCTGCACCTGCTGGAGATCGTCATGCCCTGCACCGGCGGCGCAGCCTTCGTGGTCGTCTCCCCGGAGGTGGCCCGCCGGTCGCCCCGGCCACCGGTGTGGCTCCTGGGCGCCGCCGAGTATGCCACCCACATGATGCTGTCGCAGGCGGGTGACATCACCACTTCGCCCATCGCGGCGACGGCGCCGCGGGCGTTCCAGATGGCCGGGGTCTCGGCCAAGGACGTGGACTTGGTGGCGGTGTACGATTGCTATACGATAACGGTGCTGGTCACGCTGGAGGACGCTGGTTTCTGCCCCAAAGGCCGCAGCGGGCCCTTCGTGGAGGAGCACGATCTCAGCTACCGCGGCGACCTGCCCCTGAACACCCATGGGGGTCAGCTCTCCTTCGGGCAGCCGGGGCTGGCCGGCGGCGCCTCTCACATCACGGAAGCGGTTCGCCAGCTCCAGGGCCGCAGCGGTGACCGACAGGTGCCCAACTGTGAGCTGGCGTTCGTCAACGGGAACGGCGGAGTCATGAGCGAGCAGGCCTCGCTGGTCTTAGGGAGGTAGCTTCATGGCCGAAGAAGAGTACCGCAAGCCCCTGCCAGAGCCCAATGAGACCACACGCCCCTTCTGGGAGGGGACGCGGGCTCGCCAGCTCCGTCTCCAGCGCTGCCGTGATTGCGGCAAGCATATCTTCTATCCCCGCGTCATCTGTCCCTTCTGCCTGTCGGAGCACCTGGACTGGATCACCGCCAGCGGCAAGGGCAAGGTATACTCGTACACGGTGGTGCGGCGGGCCATGCACCCGGCGTTCCGGGACGACGTCCCCTACGTGCTGGCCATCGTGGAACTGGACGAAGGGCCGCGGCTCACCACCAACATCGTTGGTGCGGCGCCGGAGGAGGTCAGGGTGGACATGCCGGTGCGGGCGGCTTACGATGACGTTACTCCCGACCTCACCCTACTCAAGTTCGAACCGCTGGTGGGACCGGAGATGAACTGACAGAACAGGGAACAAGGAACAGGGTAACATCTCCCTTATTCCCGGTTCCTTGAAGCATGTTCCACGAAGTCACGGAGGGTTTGTGGGCTCAGTCATCAAGAAGCGGCGCAAGAAGATCAGCAAGCACAAGCATCGCAAGAGGCTGAAGGAGACACGCTGGCAGCGGAGGCACAAGTAGCACCGTTGAGTGTGTGAGGCCCGCCCCCCGACAGGCGGGCCGGAGACCCCGATATGTTCAGGCGATTAAGGAGCGTCCTGGGACGTGGCGAGCGGGAGGCCGACCCGCTGGTGAAGGTGGCGGGCATGCCCACCCGTCACGACGCCGAGACCGGCCTGGAGGCGCTGGAGGCCAAGGGGATCAAAGCGGAGCTCGCGCCGGACAGCCACAACCCGGGCGCCTTCGAGCTGTGGGTGCGGGCCAGCCAGGAGCCTCAGGCCCGCCTGATCATGGGCCTCTCCGGCCGCAGTGTCATCCGCCTGGCGCGCAAGCGGGCGGAGGGAGACGTGCGGGAGGAGAAGGCGTAGGCGGGGAAGGCGGCATGACCACTACCGCATCCGAGCTCCGGACCAAGGGCGCGGCGGCGCGGGACGCCGCACGGGCCCTGGCCCGCGTCTCCGCCGAGGTGCGCAACGGTGCCATCCGCAACATCGCCAGCCACCTGCTGGAGCGCAAGGCCGAGGTCCTGGCCGCCAACCGCAAGGACATGGAGGCCGGCCGCCGCGCCGGACTCTCGGAGGCGCTGCTGGACCGGCTTCTGCTGACCCACGAGCGGCTGGAGGGGATAGCCGCCGACGTGCGCCAGGTGGCCACCCTGCCCGACCCCCTGGGCGAGGTGTCCGACATGCGCACCCTGCCCAACGGCCTCCAGTTGGGCCGCAAGCGGGTCCCCCTGGGGGTCATCGCCGCCATCTACGAGAGCCGACCCAACGTCACCGTGGACATCGCCTCCCTGTGCCTCAAGTCGGGCAACGCCTGCATCCTGCGCGGAGGCAAGGAGGCGATCCACTCCAACACGGCGCTGGCCGCCGTGGTGCGGGACGCCGTGGCCGCCGCCGACGCCCCCGACAACGCCGTCCAGCTCATCGAGAGCACCGACCGCGCCCTGGTGGGCGAGATGCTCAAGATGCGCGAGCTTATCGACCTGGTGGTTCCCCGCGGCAGCGCCGAGCTGATCCGCTTCGTGGCCGAGAACGCCCGTATGCCCGTTCTGGTGGGCGGCACCGGCGTCTGCCACACGTATGTGGACCGGGCTGCCGACATCGATATGGGCGCGCGGGTAGCGTACAACGCTAAGTGTCGGAGGTACAGCATCTGCAACGCCCTGGACACCCTTCTAGTGCACGCCGACATCGCTGAGACCTTTCTTCCCGCTATCGCCCGGGCGTGGGCGGAAGCCGGCGTCGAGATGCGCTGCGACCAGCGCTCGCTGGGCATCCTCGAGGCGTCGGATGTCGCCGGCCTCTCGCTCAAGCCGACGCAGGTCGATGACTTCGGCAAGGAGTTCCTGGCCCCGATCGCTTCCGTCAGGGTAGTCGACTCCCTGGACGAGGCCCTCGACCACATCTACGAGCATAGCACCGGCCACTCGGACGCCATCATAACCGAGGATTACTCGGCGGCCATGCGCTTCCTGGACGAGGTGGATACCGCTGTGGTCTACGTGAACGCCAGCACCCAGTTCACCGACGGTGCCCAGTTCGGCCTGGGAGCGGAGATAATCGATTCCACTCAGAAGACCATCGCTCGCGGCCCGGTGGCCCTGCGGGAGATCACCACCTACAAGTGGATCGTTCTGGGCAGCGGCCAGACTCGCCCCTAGGATAGGAGGAGGAGATGAGGGATTACTACTTCGAGAGGGAGTGCCGCACTCCCTATTCCGAATGCTACGCCATCGAGGCGGACGGTAACGAAATCGGGCGGGTCGACATTCACTTCACTGCCAGCTTAGCCTACGCCACCCTCTGCGTAGGGGAAGGCCTGTCCGAGGAGGAAACGCGAGACCTCATCGGCGAGATCGACGAGAAGCTGGTGCTAACCACCGACCCCTTCCGCGAGGATTTTGTGGTCACCGTCTGGGCCGGCCGGGAGGCGGCCGTCTACTCCGACGAAGACTTCGCCGAGGAGGAGGAAGAGGAGGAGGAGGGCGAGGAGGGGAACGGCCACCGGGCCTAGGGTTCAATGCGCTCCAGCGGCCCTCGGTCGCGGCCGTCGTCGGGCTCGGGGTGAATGGTGACGATAGCGCCGGGTAGGCGCTTCTTGATATCAGCCTCGATCTGGTCGCACAGATCGTGCACCTCCTGGATGGAGCGCGCTGGGTCCACCAGGAGATGCAGCTCTATGTAGCGTAGGCGGCCGGAGCGGCGGCTGCGCAGGTGGTGGAAGCCTCGCACCTGGGGGCGGTACTCGAAGATGCTCTGGTGGACTTGCCTTTCGTCTTCCTCAGGCAGGCGCACGTCCATGATCTCGCCTAGGGCGCCCCTGATCAACCCGAAAGCCATCCACCACATGTAGCCAGCCAGGGCCAGGGCCACCAGGGGATCGAAAACCTCAGCGCCCGTAAAGCGCACGAGCAGCAGGCCGATAATGACCACTACCGCCTGAACGACGTTGGTCTGCAAGTGGCGGGCCTCGGCGGAAAGGGCCAGGGAGTCAGTGCGGCGAGCGGCCATCCGCATGTAGGATGACACCACCACGTTGAGCAGGGCGCTGGTCACCATCGCCGCCAGGCCCAGGTTTACGTCGATGGTCTCGCCGCCCTCTATGATTCGTCGCAGGGCCTGATAGATGATGAAGCCGCCGCCCAGGCCGACCACCCCCGCCGACACGGTCGCCGAGAGGCCCTCCGCCTTGCCGTGGCCGTAGGGGTGTTCCCAGTCGGCCGGGCGGGCGGCGATGCGCACGCTGAACAGGGCAGCGGCGGCAGCCAAGAGGTCCTCGCCGCTGTCCAGGGCATCGGACAGGACGGCGATGCTGCCGCTGATGAGGCCCAGGGTGAGCTTGAGGATCAGCAGCCCCAGGGTGACTATCAGGGAGAGGGAGGCAGCCCGAACGGCGATACTCATGTCGCTCCAGCGGCCGCGAGTGGAGGGCTTGGGCTAGCCTTTCTTGCGCGCGACGACACTACGGGCCGCCTCCGCGATCTTCTCGGCGGTGAGACCGTAGTGCTCCAGCAACTGGTCCCAGCGACCGGAAACGGCGTACTGATCCTGCATGCCGATGAAGGCCATAGGCGTCGGCTGGTGCAGAGCCAGCGTCTGGGCCACAAGGCTAGCCAGACCGCCGTGGAGCAAGTGATCCTCGGCGGTGACGATGGCGCCGGTCTCCCTGGCCGCTGCCAACACCGCCTCCACATCCAGGGGTTTGAGGGAGGACATGTTGAGAACGCGACAATCGATGCCTTCCGGGGCGAGAAGCTCGGCCGCCTCCAGGGCCTTCCAGACCATCACCCCGCTGGCCATCACGGTTACGTCCCTGCCGGGACGCGCCAGGTGAGCTTTGCCCAGTTGGAACTTGTAGCCCTCGTCGAAGATGACGGGGATCTTGGGGCGCACACAGCGGACATAGAAGGGGCCGGAGTTACGGGCGGCTACCTCGATGGCCTGCTCCGCCTCCACCACATCGGCGGGCACAATAACCCGGAAGCCGGGAAGGGAGAGCATCAGGGAGAGGTCATCGATGGCGTGAGCGGAGGCACCGTCCTCGCCGGTGATGATGCCAGCGTGGCTGCCCACCAGCTTAACACTCAGGCGAGGCTGGGCGATGCCCAGGCGGAGCTGGTCGAAACAGCGGCCGGGAGCGAAGACAGCGAAGGTGCTGATGAATACGGTCTTGCCCGCCGCCGCCAGCCCAGCCGCCACGTTAACCATGTTCTGCTCGGCCACGCCCACGGCGAAAAAGCGCTCAGGGAACACCTTGCCGAACTGGCGGGCGGTGGTGGAGCTGCCCAGGTCGGCATCCACGACCACGATGTCCAGCCCCTCACGACACAAACGAATGAGGGTCGGCCCCAGGGCCGCGCGGGTGGCCGCCGCCTTGGCGGTCATCCTAGGCCAGCTCCGCCAGGGCCTTCTCAGCCTGCTCCGGCGTGGGCGCCTTGCCGTGGAAGGCAGGGTTGTTCTCCATGAAGCTCACGCCCTTCCCCTTGATGGTGTGAGCGATGATTACGGTGGGTCGCCCCTTAATCCCCTTCGCCTTCTCCAGCGTCTCGATGAGGGCCGAAAGGTCGTGGCCGTCGGTCTCCAGCACCTCCCAGCCGAAGGCCCGCCACTTCTCCTCCAGGGGCTGAAGGTCCATGATGTTGACCGTGTGGCCTCCCTCGCTCACCCAGCCGCCCGTGCGCTGGGGGCGACTCTTGTCTTCGTAGCGGCTGTAGTCGGAAAAGCCATCGTTCTGGATGCGATTGTAGTCGATGATGGCGGTGAGGTTGTCTACCTGATGGTGGGCAGAGGCCATGGCGGCCTCCCAGGTCTGACCCTCGTTCAGGTCGCCATCGCCCACGAGACAGTAGACGCGATAGTGCTTTCCGTCGAGGCGAGCCGCCAGGGCCTGACCAAGGCTGAAGGACAGGCCCATGCCCAGAGAGCCCGATGTCATATCCACTCCCGGCGGGCTGCCGGCCACTGCGTGTCCCTCAAGGCGACTGCCCAGCTTGCGCAGGGTGATCAGCTCCTCTACCGGCAGATAGCCGCACTCGGCCAGGACAGCGTAGACGGTGGGCACCGCGTGCCCCTTGCTCAGGATGAAGCGGTCGCGGTCCGGCCACTGCGGGTTTTGGGGGTCATGGCGGAGGGTATGGCAGTACAGGGCCACCAGGATCTCTACACAAGACAGCGAGCCGCCAGGGTGACCACACCCAGCGGCGGCGGTCATCTCGACGATGTGGCGTCGAACGCGCTTGGCTAGGGCCTCCAGCTCCTTCAAGGAAACACCACTCACTGGGGTCAAGGGCACCTACTCCACCTACAGCCTATCCGCCCACAGGCACTGTCATTATAAGAATCGCCCTTCCTAATGTCTACGGCCCGATGCTATTATGGCTCCATGGTGGTCGACTTCCATACCCACATCTTCCCATCGCAGATGCGCGAGCGACGGGAGGACTACTTGCGCCGCGATTCTGCCTTCGCCGAGATGTATAGTAGTCCCAAGGCCCAAATCGCCACCGCCGAGGAGCTTCTGGCCAGTATGGAGAGAGCGGAGGTGGACACGAGCGTGATCCTGGGCTTTGCCTGGTCCGAGCAGGAGCTGTGCCGTGAGCACAACGAATACCTGCTGGAGGCGGCAGCCCGGAGCGGCGGCAGGCTCATCCCCTTCTGCGTCATCCAGCCGCGGGCCGGGGATGATGCCCTGGCAGAGATCGAGCGCTGCGTCCGCGGCGGCGCCCGCGGCCTGGGCGAGCTTCGGCCCGAGAGCCAGGGCTATTCGCTGGACCAGGGTGCCGGCGACATCCTAGCTGGGGCGGCCCTCCGTCACGACCTCGCCCTCCTCTTCCACGTGAGCGAGCCGGTGGGCCACGCCTATCCGGGCAAGAGTGGCCTGGGCCTGGCGGCCTTCTATCAATTCGTGAGCTGCCATCAGGGGCTGACGGCGGTGGGCGCTCACTGGGCGGGCGGCCTTCCCTTCTATACTCTCATGCCCGAGGTCAGGGAGGCGCTGGCCAACGTCTATATCGATACGGCAGCCACCCCTTTCCTCTATAGCCCAGCGGTCTATCGGCAGGTTGCCGAACTGGTAGGGGCCGAACGTATTCTCTTCGGCAGCGACTACCCACTCATATCGCAGCGACGCCAACGACAAGCCATCGAGGACGGTCTTAGGGATGATGAAGACGGCAAGCGGCTCGTCCTGGGAGAGAACGCCTGTCGACTGTTGAGGCTAGGTCATGATGAGAAGAGATAGCGAGCCAACGCTGCGCCTGTTCGTGGCCTGCGAGCTGCCGCCGGAGATGAAGGCGGCTCTGGCCAGCCTGCAGGAGGCGCTACGCAAGAAGGGAGCGCCGCGCCTGCGCTGGGTGCGGCCGGAGGGCATCCACCTGACCCTGAAATTCCTGGGGGCGGTGCCCCAGGAGAAGGTGGCCGCCATCTGCGAGGCACTAGCCCCTACGGTGCAGGGAATACCACCGCTGGCGCTATCGCTGGCTGAGGTGGGCACCTTCGGTGACCGCCGTGGCGCTCGCGTTGTCTGGGTGGGCATGCAAGGCGACCTGGAGCCTCTGGGCCGCCTTCAGCAGCGGGTGGAGAAAGCCCTCGAACCCTTGGGCTTTCCACCCGAACGCAGGGCCTTCTCGCCTCACCTCACCCTGGCCCGCGTGCCGGACAGCGTGGGCAGCGGCGAAAGGCAGCCCCTGAGAGAACTGGCGAAGACCATCGAGGTGCCGGCCGCCCCAGCCGTGACCATCGGCGAACTCAGTCTGATGCGTAGCATCCTCGGCCCTGGCGGCGCCGTGTATGAACGGGTGGCCGCTTTCCCTCTGAGCTAGATCTGAGGGGTTGATGCTGGAGGTCATCTGGGAGGGACTCCTCTGGTCCTTCATCAAGAGCCATCTCTACTCTTTCCTTCATCACAGCAGAGCCGAATTCCCTTGACGCTCACACCTGGGGATATCAAGGAACCAGTATCCGTTCCTCTGCACCTTGACCCCGTATGTCACTTGCATTCGCTTACGAAACAGCGGACCATCCAACACCAGGGTGTGATATTCCCCCTGCTCACCACAGACATCTACTTCTTTTTCCTGCCCCAGCTTTTTCAGGTCAGACAGGAAGCTGCGGTCTATCCTTCGGCCCAGCCACTCCTCACCGAAGATGTCCGCCTTGGCTGAGATTACTATGGCCTCAAAGCCTGCCTGGAGAAAATCACCGAGCACGCACTCCGGAGTCATGGTCCATAGAGGCAATATGGGGGTGATACCTAGTTCCCTGCAAACCCTTTCGATCCAGTCCCTGCGCTCCTGCAGGTAAATATCGCCGAAGACCATGCCCTCCGCGCCTTTGCGCTTCAGGGCTGATACGGCTTTCTTAAACCGCTGTTCATAAAGGGACATGTCCGGCAGGACCGTGTATTGGACCAGGGGAATGCCGATAGCTTGCGCCTGGCAGGAGATCAGGTGAGCCCTGGTCCCGTGAAAGGAGACCCTCCGGAACTCCCGGGATATGAAATTGAGGAGGTGAGAGACCTCATAGCCTCGTGCCAGAGCCCTGTAGCAGGCAAAGCAGCTATCCTTTCCTCCGCTCCAGGAAGTGATGACTTTCATCGTATCTATTCCCTGACTCCGCTCTAGGTGATTAGTCGTAGCCGTTGGGGTGCTCGCGGTGCCAGCGCCAGGCGCTCTCGATGACTTCCTCGAGGGTGGCGAACTGGGGCCGCCAGCCCAGCTCGCGGCGGGCCCTCTCTGCTGAGGCCACCAAGGCCGGCGGGTCGCCCGGCCGCCGCGGCTCCTCCCGCACGGGGATGGCCTGACCGCTGACCTTGCGGGCGGCCTCGATCACCTGGAGGTTGGAGAAGCCCTGGCCGTTGCCCAGGTTGTACACGGCGCTCCCCTCTTTAAGGCGGTCGAGGGCCAGCACGTGAGCGCGAGCCAGGTCCAGCACGTGGATGTAGTCGCGGACGCAGGTGCCGTCGGGGGTGGGGTAATCGGTGCCATATATGGGGACGACCTCTCGCTGACCCAGGGCCACCTGGAGGACGACGGGGATGAGATGGGTCTCGGGCTGGTGGTCCTCGCCCAGGGTGGCGGTGGCGCCAGCGGCGTTGAAGTAGCGCAGGGATATGTAGCGCAGGCCGCACTGGCTATCGTACCAGCGCAGCAGCCGCTCCGCTATCGCCTTCGACTCGCCGTAGGGGTTGACGGGGTTGATGGGCGCGTCCTCGGGGATGGGGACAGTCTGCGGCTGGCCGTAGACGGCAGCGCTGGAGCTGAAAACAAAGCGTCTCACGTCGTACTCCAGCATGGTGTTCAGAAGGCAGATAATGCCGCCGACGTTGTTGGCGAAGTAGCGGCCGGGCTCACTCATCGACTCGCCGGCGACGATGAAGCCGCCGTAGTAGACGACGGCATCGATGCGGCGGTCGGCGAAGACGCGGACCATCATCTCTTGGTCGCGGATGTCGCCCACCACCAACTCGGCCTCGTCGGAGACGGCGGCGGCGTGGCCACTGATAAGGCTATCGTAGACCGTCACCCGATGGCCGGCTGCCAGCAACTCGGCCGCAGTTACGCTGCCGATGTAGCCGGCCCCTCCCACTACCAGCACACGCATGGCCTACTCCCCTTGTCCGTCGGCAGGCAGGTCGAAGATGGCCGCCCTCTCGCTCCTCATGGCACCATCCTGTCGCTCTGGCTGGCTGTCACCGACAGGCCCAGCACCTGCTCTCGCGCCTCGGCCACCACAAACAGCGAGCCCACCACACAGATGAGGTCGTCAGGTCCAGCCAGGGCGTGGGCTCGATCCAGAGCCGTCGCCACCGTGGGACAGGTCTCGCTGGTCACGCCCTGGGCGGCGAAGGCGGCCGCTACCGCCTCGGGCTCGGCTGCCCGCGGGTGCTGCGAGCGGGTGGCGATCAGCAGGTGAGTCAGGGGCGCGAGCTCTTCAGCCATGGAGCCTATTGTCTTGTCTCCCGATACGCCCATCACCAGAACGGCGCAGCCGAAAGCGAAGTAGTCTCGCAGCGCCTGCCGCAGGCGGCGGGCCGAGTGGCCATTGTGGGCACCATCGACCACTATGAGAGGCCTGTCCCCCAGCACCTCCAGGCGGCCCGGCCAAGACAGTCCGCTAAGGCCCTCTCCTATCGATTCATCAGATACGGCGACGCCTCCCTCCCTCAGGGCATCGATGGTGGCCACCGCCGTGGCAGCGTTCTCCAACTGATGGGCACCCAGAAGGGGCAGCCACAACTGCCGCGAGCAGCCGGGGCCTGCCAGTCGAAAGCTCTGACCTGTAAGCTCCCAGCCCAGGCGCTGCACAGGGTAGGTTCCGCCTACGTCCAGCAGGGGAGCGCCCAGTTCCGCTGCCCTCCCCCGTATGACAGCGGCTGCCTCCGGGTAGGGCTGGGGTGCCATCACCACCGTCGTCCCTGGCCGGAGGATGGCTGCCTTCTCCGTCGCTATCTTCTCCACAGTATCGCCCAAGACGGTCGTATGCTCCAGGCTAATGGGGGTGATGACGCACACTGCCTTCTCATCTACCACGCTGGTGGCGTCCAGGCGGCCGCCCATGCCCACCTCCAGCACCTGCCACTGGGTATCCCTGTCCTGAAAATAGAGGAGGGCCAGAGCGGTCAGCAGCTCGAAGGTGGTGAGTTGGCCGAAGTGGCCATCTTCGTTCTCGGCGGCCACGTGAGGACCGAGGACTTCGGTTAGGCGGGCGAATTCGTCCTGGCCGATGGGCTGGCCGTCCACAACTATGCGCTCGCGGACGTCGTGGAGGTGAGGACTGGTATAGAGGCCGGTTCGATGTCCCGCCGCTTGCAGGATGGAGGCGATCATGGCGGCTACGCTACCCTTTCCCTTGCTGCCGGCTACGTGGATGGTCCGGCGGCCCAGGTGGGGGTTGCCCAGGCGGGCCAGCAGGGACTGGACACGGCGCAGGTCGAAGTTGACGGCGGCGAAGGCCTGAGCGGGCGCTCTCTCCCAATCAGCGAAGCTGAGGATGTAGTCGATGGCTTGACGGTAGTTCATAGTCGGACGGGTATCAAGACCCTTCGGTGGCTGATTCATCCCCTTCGGCCAGCCGACGGTAGCCCAGAAGAAGGAGGGCGACAAGTCCCACCGCCGCCACTGGCAGGATGGCGGTAGTGCCGATGTCGTCGATGTCTTCGCCGGCTTGGCTGAAGGAGTAGATAAAGGTGGCAACACCCCCCAGGATGAGGCCGAGCCGCAGGGCATCCAGGCGTTTGGCCAATGCTACACCAGCGGCCATGGAGCCCAGCCCGACGAGGCCCGCGATGAGGAAGACGTTGCGTCGGTAGTCCTGCCGATCCTCTTCATATTGTGCGGGAGCAGTTTTATACGCTCGGGCCGGATCGCCATATCTGGGCTCCTCCGGTGGCTCGTAGGCGGCGCGGATGGCAAAGACGACCGTCAGCACCATGAGAACGGCGATCGCTGCCCCATAGGCCAGCTTGATGACCAGATTCATGCTCCCAGTCTCCTTTCCCGATGGTCTGCTGGATTATAGCATCGCCTCTTCGGCTGGCTCAACGAGACAGGGGCGCGTGCGAACTGTATGATCAATCGGGGCTATGAGCGAACGCAATGCCCAGCTGTACTTGGAGCGCATCTTGCCTCACGAGGGCGACCGCCGACGCATCGGCGCCCTTCTGGAGCGGGGCTGGTCCCTGCCAGCGCGGGGAGACCACCCCCTGGGTCGACTCCAAGGCCGTGCCCTCGGCCCGGCCCGGCTGCTGATGCTTCTGGGGCCGAAGAATGCTGTAGGTGCTGTCTACTTCCAGGCCTTCCTCAGGCTCGCCGACGGTCGCCTGAGCGTGGAGCCGCTGCTCCTGGGTCTGCACAACAGCGGGCGCTATCCCGCCTACAACTGGATCGACGTGATCCGCTATGAGGAGAGCGCCACCTTTGAGGGCGGCGAAGGGCTGGACCTGGCCGCGGATGGGCTGGACCGCCGCCTGTTCCGCCTGCTGGGTCAGCTCATCCCGCCTGGCGGCCACCTGATGGTGGAATACGAGTCGGAGGGGCAACGGCTCAGCGAGCGCATGCTGGCCCTGGGCGTGCCGCCGGTGGCCACGCCTCTGGGCTACCTCCTCTTTCTGAGCGGCTGCGGCGCCAGCTTCCGCGATTGGTACATTAGTGAGGGAGGCCGAGAGGGCCCCCGCAAGCTTCAGGGCTTCAAGCCGCTGGATGATGAGGACGCTGGCCGGAAGGCCGGCTCGATGGCGGAAGAGCTACGGCAGTTTCTGGGCCGTGCCCCCCGGAAAGAGCATCGCCAGTGGGAGGGGCCGGCCCGCCGCCTGGCTCGGCGGGTGCTCAGGCGGCTGGAGGCGTCAGCGGCTGCAGCCGCGCAGGGTTGACGGTCTGGGCGACCGTAGGTAACATGGCCTTGCTTGTGCGGAAAGGAACCGGCGGTTCGATACCTGAGGATCGTTGTCGCCCTTACCGCAGGGGCAACCGTTTTGGTTCTCCGTTTCAGCGGGAGGGAGGTACGCTGTGATCACTATCAGCGCTATTAAGGCCGACGTCGGCGGCTATGTGGGCCATTCGGCCATGCACCCCGAGGTGCTAGAAAAGGGCCGTGAGGAAGTGGAGAAGGCGCGCCAGCAGGGTCTCCTCATCGATCAGCATGTGAGCTACTGTGGCGATGACCTGTTCCTGATCATGACCCACGAGCATGGGGAGAACTATGAGCCGGTGCATCGGCTGGCCTGGGACACGTTCATAGAATGCACTGAGGTGGCCAAGAAACTGAAGCTGTACGGTGCCGGCCAGGACCTCCTGACCGATGCCTTCTCGGGGAACATCCGCGGCGCCGGGCCTGGCTCGGCAGAGATGGAGATCGAGGAGCGCCCCTCCGAGCCGCTCATCGTTTTCATGGGCGACAAGACATCGGCCGGCTCCTTCAACATGCCCCTCTACAAGATGTTCGCTGACCCCTTCACCACCGCCGGCCTGGTGATCGCCGACAGCCTCCACCAGGGCTTCAGCTTCGAGGTGCAGGATGTCGTCGAGCACAAGAAGATCACCCTCAACGCCCCCGAGGAGATATACGACCTGCTCATCTTCCTGGGGGCACCGTCCCGCTACGCCGTGAAGAGAGTCTTCTCGCGGACCAGCGGGGAGATAGCGGCCGTGTCCAGCACCGACCGGCTGTCCTTCATCGCCGGCCGCTACGTCGGCAAGGACGACCCGGTGTGCGTGGTGCGCTCTCAGGGGAACTTCCCCGCCGTGGGGGAGGTTCTGGACCCCTTCAGCGTGCCCTTTATGGTCGAGGGCTGGATGCGCGGCTCCCACCACGGCCCCTGGATGCCCGTCGGGCTCAAGGACGCCCACCCCACTCGCTTCGATGGGCCGCCGCGAATCGTGTCCCTAGGCTTCCAGTTGGCCAACGGCAAGCTGGTGGGCCCCAGGGACATGTTCGATGACCCCAGCTACGATCACACCCGCCAGAAGGCCAACGAGATAGCCGACTACCTGCGCGCGCACGGCCCCTTCGAGCCGCACCGCCTGCCGCTGGAGGAGATGGAGTACACTACCATGCCGTCTATCGCCAAGAAGCTGACCGACCGCTGGGAGCCGTTAGACTAGCGTGCCCAAGCTCCTCCTGGCGACCAACAACCCCGGTAAGGTCGCCGAGTACCGCCAGCTTCTGGCCGGCTGCGGGTGGGAGCTGGTAGCGCCAAGCGAGCTGGGCCTGAGCTTGTCCGCCGAGGAGACTGGCGATACGTACGAAGAGAATGCTAGAATGAAGGCGCTGAAGGCCGCTCAGGTGGGCGGCCTTCATGCCCTGGCCGATGACTCCGGCCTGGAGGTGGACGCCCTGGGAGGCGAGCCGGGGCCACGGGCGGCCCGCTTCGGCGGCGAGGGAGCGACCTACCAGGAGAAGATGGCCCTCCTCCTGGAGCACCTCGAGGGGGTGCCGCCTCGGGAGCGCGGTTGCCGCTTCGTCTGTGTCATCGCCGTAGCCGATCCCCAGGGCGGGATGCGGCTGTGTCGGGGGGAGTGCGAGGGCGTGGTGGCCGAGGCTCCCCAAGGGGAAGGCGGGTTCGGCTATGACCCGATCTTCTACCTGCAGGAGCGAGGCCTGACCATGGCCCAGCTATCGGCGGAGGAGAAGAACGCCATTAGTCATCGCGGGCGGGCGGCCCAGATAGCCCGCGAGACACTGAAAGAACTGCTGTATGAGCACCAGCAACGGCCTCGTACCGCGCACGCCGCTGATTGACCCCTTTCAGCGTTCGATCGACTACCTGCGGGTATCCGTGACCGACCGCTGCAATCTGCGCTGCGTCTACTGCATGCCCGAGCAGGGCATCCCCTCTGTGCCCCACCAGGAGATCCTCACCCTGGAGGAGATCGCCCGCGTCATCCGGGTGGCGGCGGGCATGGGCCTGCGCAGGGTGCGCCTCACTGGCGGCGAGCCCCTGGTGCGCAAAGGCGTCGTCAACCTGGTGCGCTGGATCAGCCAGACGCCCGGCATCGAGGACATCTCTCTCACCACTAACTCCATCCTTCTCCCCTCCTACGCCCACGAGCTGGCCGCCGCCGGCCTGAAGCGAGTCAACGTGAGCCTGGATACCCTCCGGCCGCAGCGTTTTCGGCAGATCACCCGCCACGGCGACCTCTCGGCCGTTATGGCGGGCATCGCCGCCGCCCGCGATGCAGGTCTGTCTCCCACGAAGCTGAACGTGGTCGTCATGCGGGAGGTCAACGACGACGAGATTGCGGAGATCGCCCGCACCACCCTGGAGGAGGACTGGCAGGTTCGTTTCATCGAGCTTATGCCCTTCATGGACGAGCAGGAGACCTGCATCAGGGACACCTCCCGGGCCCTGGGCTTCATTCCCAGCCAGGAGGTGAAACGGCAGATCGAGGAGGCGCTGGGCTCTCTAGAGGTAGCCGAGTCCACCGCAGGCGGCGGCCCGGCCAAGTACTATCGCCTGCCCGGGGCCAGGGGACTCATCGGCTTCATCAGCCCTCTCAGCGAGGGCCAGTTCTGCGCCACCTGCAATCGCATGCGGCTCACCGCCGACGGCAAGATCCGCCCCTGCCTCCTCACCGACCAGGAGGTCAACCTGAAGGAGACGCTACGCCGGGGCGGCAGCGACGATGATCTGCGCCAGCGCGTCCTTGAGGCGCTACACAGCAAGCCCGATGCCCACCACCTGGGGGACGGCAATCGCCCCCGCCGGCGCAAGATGGCCCAGATCGGAGGGTAGAGAGCTGCCGGCGGCGCTCGTTGATGACCCTGGCCCATTAGCAAGGAGACAGCGATGGCCAAACTGACCCAAGAGATGAAGGACCTTGTGGGGCGGGCCGAGGTGGCCAAGGTGCTGGCCACCATCAATCCCGACGGTACGCCCAACGTAGGTCCCAAGATGTCGACCCATGTCCTCGACGACGAGAGCCTGGCCTACGCCGAGGTCACCGCCAAGCACCACTATGAGAACGTCAAGAGGGACCCTCGCGTGGCCATCGCTGTTGTGGACTGGGCAGGCCGGGCGGGGTTCCGCTTCATCGGCGAGGCTGAGATCCACGAGTCGGGCGAGCTATACGACCTGGAGGCCAGCAGACTTCCCCCCGAGTGGAAGCCCAAGGCAGCGGTGCGGGTGAAGGTCAGCGAGGTCCACAGTCTTTCCGGCCCCCAGGCGGGGGAAAGAATTCTCTAGTCATGGCGCGTAGGCTCAGCCACCTGGACGAATCGGGCCGCCCACGCATGGTGGATATAACCGCCAAGGCTGACACGGCCCGCCAGGCGATAGCCAAGGGCAGCATCTACATGAAACCCGAGACCCTGGCCCTCATCCGAGCCGGGCAGGTGGCCAAGGGCGACGTCCTCTCGGTGGCCCAGGTGGCGGGCGTTATGGCCGCCAAGAAAACCCATGAACTCATCCCCCTCTGCCACCCCCTTCTCCTCACCGACATCGATGTCCAGCTCCAGCCGGATGAAAAGGAGAGCGCCCTGCACGTCACCGCCAGCGTGCGCACCACCGGCAAGACGGGGGTGGAGATGGAGGCCCTGACGGCGGTGGCGGTGGCCGCGCTCACCGTCTACGATATGTGCAAGGCCGTCGACCGGCAGATGCGCATCGAGGGGGTGCGCCTGGCGCGCAAGTCGGGCGGCAAGAGCGGGGAGATCGTGCTGGAGTAGGCGGCACTTTCGTCTAGCTCCCCTTCGCTTCCCGTTGCTCCAGCAGTATCTCCACCACGCGGGTCAAGGCGCTATAAGCGTAGATCAGGTAATCGCGCGGGTGGAGGTCATCCAGCTTCTTGAGCTCCTCCTTGCGCAGGGCCACAGGGTCGGCCGTTTCATCAGGGAAGGACGGAGGCTCTGCCCCTATCACCAGCTCGTAGAGCTCGCCATCGGGGCAGACCACCACACAGCCACGCTCGCCATGGGCGGCGAGAGTGGGCTCAGCCTCGATGGCGTGAGTGAAGAGGGCACCGGGGAAAGGCGGGAAAGGGTCCAGATGGCTCACCGCCTCCCGCAGTAGCTCTCGCAGGCGCAGGGCTGATTGTTCGACGAGGGCATCGGCCCGGGCTTTCTGGGCCAGAGGGTCGAAATCGTCGGAGGTCATTGATTCACCAAGTAGGCTTCCCGAGAGTTTACGTTTTTTGACAGATATGATAGAATCTTTGGTGTAAACGGTCTAAACCGGGTGGGCCGGCCTGGAATCAATATGGCATTTCACCCGCCCCGAGCAAAGCGGAGACGTCATGCAGACGACACGCCAACAGATCCTGGAGCATCTGCAGCGGCACGGACGGGCTACCGTCAAGGAGCTGAAGGAGCTTCTGGACCTGACTCCCACCGGTATTCGCCAGCACCTCACCGTGTTGGAACGCGACGGCCTGGTACTGGCGCGCGAGGAACGCGGCCGGGTGGGACGCCCCACGCTGGTCTACACCCTCACCGAGAAGGCCGATTCCCTCTTCCCCAGGAGCTACGATGAACTGGCCACCGCCCTCCTGGAGGAGATCCGGGCCAGCGAGGGCAGCGAGCGCCTCTATCAGCTCCTGCACCGAGTAGCCCAGCGGATGGCTGAGTCCTTCCGGGAACGGGTGCAGGGCAAGAGCCTGGCTCAGCGAGTGGAGGAGACGGCGGCCATCCTGCGGGAGCAGGGCTGCCTGGTGGACTGGGAACAGCGGGACGGGGAGTTCTTCCTGCACGAGTTCACCTGTCCCTTCTCCAAGGTGGCTAAACAGGACAGCTCGGTCTGCACCCTTCACCTCGACCTCGTCCGTCTCCTCACCAGCGCCGACACGCGCTTAGTGCGATGCGTGCTGCGTGGCGAGCAGGCCTGCACCTATCGCATTCGCCCCCTCGCTGATGAAGGCACCCCTTAGCTCCCAAGACCACCCTCCCACCTGCTGCCTGCTCCCAGGCGGCACTGCTAATGCCGAGAATAACCGCCAGATGTTCTCCCGCATCGCCCATCGATATGACCTGCTCAACAGGGTCATGACCTTCGGCCGTGATGCCGCCTGGCGTCAGGCCGCGGCTGCCCTGGCTGCTCCCAAGGGCTGTCGCCTGGCTCTAGATATGGCCACCGGCACCGGTGAGCTGGCCTTCCTCTTGGCAGGCCGAGCCGAGCAGGTCGTAGCTGTAGACAGCTGTCCCCAGATGTTGTCCATCGCCCGGGCCAAAGCCAGAATCCGGCCAAGGGCAAGCCGCTTTCAATTTCTCCTGGCCGACGGTTTGCGACTGCCCTTCGCCGCCAACACCTTCGACTGCGTGGCTACGGCCTTCGCCTTGCGCAATGTCGCTGACTTGGGGCTGGCCCTGGCTGAGATGCATCGGGTGGTGCGTCCTGGCGGGCGAGTGGTCTGTTTAGAATTGACTCGCTCTCCCTTTCGACCGCTGGCCGCCCTTCACGCCCTGTACCTGGCCAGGCTCATCCCCGCGTTGGGCCGCTGGCTGACCAGCCAGGCCGAGGCGTACAGATTCCTGTCCATATCTTTGAGCCAGTTTCCTGATGCCCGGCAGCTGGCCGAGGCGATGCGAAATAGGGGCTTTCGCCGCGTGGGCCATCGTCTCTACCGTCTGTGGCCTATCGCCCTGCATGTGGCGGTCAAGTAAGCGCACGAGCTGAGGCTCCTCCTGTCCAGCCATGCAGCGTGCAACGGGCCCGGAGTAGTCCTAGGTCTTGTGATCAGCCTCTGGCGAGAAGCGGGGTGCTTATGATCGACCCCCAGGTGCTATAATCCTTGGGCGGGAGAATGGTTACCGAGATCTGGGTCGGTCAGTTTTGCATCGTTGGCGGCGAGGCCCGCGAGCAGGGCCCCTGGCTGGGCATGTTCCCCGCTCGCGGCAGCGCCCTCGCTACTGACCTCTACGTCCTGGTGGAGCCCGCCCTCCCGGGCAGCGAGGACTTCTGCCAGCCCCTAGTGGCAGTCATAGGTCGCCTCTTCCGCCAGCAGAGGCTGTCCGTCACCGGCGCTCTCCTGGCCTCTCTGCGGGCCGCTCACAACCACCTGCGGGACTGGAACGATAGGAGTCTGCGGGAGCACCGGGTGGGCGCCGGCGCCACCTGTCTGGCGCTGCGAGGGGCCGAGGCGTACCTTGCCCAGGCCGGGCCGGCCCTTGCCTACTATCGCGGCCAGGGCAAGCTGCGGTCGCTATCCCCTCAGGAGGCAACAGCGGTCGAGCCCATCGGCATCGCCGCGGAGTTCTACCCGACCTTCAGCCGCTGTCAGGTGACCGCTGGGGATGTCCTTCTCCTGACAAGTACTTCCCTGCCCTCCATCGCCAACGACCACGTCATGGAGGGCCTCCTCGCCCTCGAGGCGCAGGATATCCTCCCCGAGCTCTATTCGCTAGTGCGCCATCTGCCCGAATTCGCCGCCCTCCTGATCGCCTTTCTGCCCATCGAACCATGAAGGTTCTGGCCATCGAGACCTCCTGCGATGAGACTGCTGCCGCCGTAGTCGAGGATGGCCGGCGCATCCTGGCCAACATCGTCGCCTCCCAGGCCGACCTCCACGCCCGCTACGGTGGCATAGTGCCCGAGGTGGCCTCCCGCAAGCACCTAGAGAACATTGTCCCCGTGATCGAGGCCGCTCTGGAGGTCAGCCGCTGCCGCCTCAGCGACCTGGACGCGGTGGCCATGACCTACGGCCCCGGCCTGGCAGGCTCCCTTCTGGTGGGCCTGAACGTGGCCAAAGCCATAGCCATGGTCCAGACCCTTCCCCTAATCGGCATCAACCACCTGGAGAGTCACATCTACGCCAACTGGCTGGTCGAAGGCCCGGAGCCGTCTTTCCCCCTCCTCTGCCTGGTGGTCTCCGGCGGCCACACCGATATGGTGATCATGGAGGGGCATGGCCGTTACCGTCGCCTAGGCCATACCCTGGACGATGCCGCCGGCGAGGCGTTCGACAAGGTGGCTCGTCTGCTGGGCTTGGGCTTCCCCGGCGGCCCGGCCATCGAAAGGGCGGCTCTACCCACCGGGAGGCACGCTGCCAGAGCCAAGCCAGCCCTCAGGCTGCCCCGCGCTCGCGTCGCTGGCCCCTACGACTTCAGCTTCAGCGGCCTCAAGACCGCCGTCCTGCGCCTTGTCCGGGGAGAAGTGGGCGATACGCCCCCAGTGCCGGAGACGGCGGCCGCCTTCCAGGAGGCAGTAGTGGACGCCCTGGCGACCAAGACCGTGCGGGCCACCCAGGAGAACCAAGCGACGGAGATCCTTCTGGCCGGGGGGGTGGCAGCCAACAGCCTCCTCCGCCAGGTGCTAGCCCAGCGCTCATCTCTGCCGCTGCGGGTGCCGCCCCTCTCCCTGTGCACCGATAACGCGGCGATGGTGGCATCCTGCGCCTACTATCACCTGCGCCAGGGCCAGCGCGACGGCCTCGACCTAGACGTCGAACCGGGGCTGCGCCTAGGCTGAGGGGGTCAGGGAGCCCCCCGGCCGCTGGCCCAAGAGCAGAGCCGCGCTCGCTTGGCCCCCCATTGCTACGGCTCTGGATGGCCAATAGGCATCACATAAAGGGGCCTGTAACTGGAGGGAAGGTTCAATGCTTGAGAGATCTCCTCGTCTTGGAAGGCTCCAATGGTCACCGTGCCCAGCCCCAGAGCCTCCGCTTGAAGGTAAACGTTTTGTCCCACATGTCCCGCCTCCATGTGGACATAGCGCACCCCCCGCTCCCCATATTTGCTCGTAGTCCGCTCATACTCCCCAGTAATCAGCAAACTCAGCGGGGCCTCAGCAATGGACATCTGTCCTGAGCTAAGCCGAGCTAGGGTCTGGCGAACGTCTCCTTCCAGGGTAGGCTCTAAGGAGTGGCTTTGGGGAAGATAGTGGTATACTCCCTCCCCTAGTCCATCCACCCCCTGCTTGCCTACCACCAAATAGAGATCCAGGGGGTAAAGCGCTCCTGCCGAAGGAGCGGCTCTCAGCCCTGTCTTGCCCGTGATGCCCTGGGCAGCCCAAAGGATCTGGGAGATTTCCCCCAAAGTTAGGGGGGAATCCTTAAAGTCCCTCCTGGACCGCCTTCTCAGGATTGCCTCCTCCAGACTCATCTCTCCTTTGAGACGAGGGTCGGGCAGGGAGACAGTAGGCGTCTCCTCGCTGGCAGGCGACGGGCTGGCGTCGGGTGTGGCCGGTGTCTCCTCCTCACCACCGCCACAGCCAGCCACCAGCGCACCCAAGCCAGCCAAGACTAGTAGAAAAGCCGTTTTCGGTCTCATGGCCTATCCTCCAGACTTCGCCCTCACGTCCTGACTGCCGCCGATCAGGGCGACGCCCATCCTACCCTCACTCTAAGACAGGGGTCAAGGGCCGCCAGATACTCGCCCCTCGACCCTCTACGCCAGCGGACAGCGGTTGCAGCCACCCTGGCGGCAGTAGCGGTGGAAGAGGTCGAGCATCCCCTGCTGGCGGCGGGCGCCCGCAGTCAGCTCTCGGCCAAGGACGGCGGTCAGCCTTCTCACGATGCCGTAGGGAGAGAGCTTTGGATAACGCTGGTAGAGGATCAGGGCCGCCTGGGCCAGAGGCTTGTCTTGCCTGGCCTGGGCCCAGGCCAGGGCAAAGGGGAGCACCACATTCACCCCGATCTCGTCGGCCCGTCCCTGTCCAATAAGGCCCTCGTCTACCCGCAGGGCTGTCGTCAGCGCCTGGGGCCCCTCCACCGACGCCTCCGCTACCTTCTCCAGAAGACCAGCCAACAACCCCTTTCCCAGGTAGCGGACCAAGAGGCGGGCAGCCCCGGCCAGACGCCGGGCCGGATGGTTCTCTGGCCTGATCCCCGCCAGGCACCAGACCAGGGCGGGCGATTCCACCCCGTTCCTGTGGGCCGCCCAGGAGGGGAGAGCGCCCAGGTCTCCTGCCAACGGGTCAAGAAAGCCGGCCCTGCCCAGAAGTATAGCCTCAGCCACCAGCACCCTCTCCTGACGTGGATGAGCTCGGATGCAGGGGCGGAGCTGACGCCAGGGCAGGGCCTGCGCCAGCAGGCGGAAGGGCTCGCGGTTCTGGCTGTAGCCGAGGGCCTCCAGGATGCCTCGATAGAGAACCTCCTCGCCGTCTTCCTCGGCCAGAGCGCTGGCGAAGGTAGCCGCCTTCTCCCGAAAACGACGGTCGCCCGCACCATCCAAAATGGCGCCCACCGCTTCCGCCCCCAGCCGCTTCCTGGCGCCGCTACAGGGCTCCTGCCACAGAGCAGGACGACAGAGCCAAGCCTGCAACTCCTCCGCCCGCCGGGCCACCCAGGGGCCCAGGGCCACCACCGGTACCCGCCGGCCCGAGGCCAGACGGGTGTTTTCCCCATCGTCGTCCCAGAAGACCACGTGGAGAACGACGTTGTCGTAGGCGTGGTCGCGATGGTGGCCATGGCGGTGAAAGCCGCTGGCCAGCACGTGCAGCTCCACATCCCCTCGCACCTGGCAGCCGCGAAGCTCGATGACGGCATCGCGAAAGTCGGGGCCGGGGCCGCCGGTGCAAGGACGGCCGCGAAAGACCACTCGCAGGGGCGCACCGTCACCGCTGACCAGGGCCTGAGTGGGAAAGCGCTGTCCCTCCCACAGGCACACCAACTCGGCCTCGCTAGGGGCAGCGGACAGGCAGCGAGGACCAGGGGGATGGGCCCCTTCGTTGGCCGCGTTTGCTCGCTCGTTAATGAGGCCTCGCTGAGCCAAGAGCATTGTGCTCAATCCCTGTCTCGCTCCTGATTCTCGACCGTTGACCCCTGACCCTCGGCCCGGTAGCGGAAGCCCCCCCGCTCAGCGATAAGGGTCAGGAGGCGGGCCGAGGTGCCCCGTGGCTGGTACTGGCCCGTCTCCCACTCGCTGACGGTTTGCTGACGGCTGCCCATCTCCGCGGCCATCTGCTCCTGGGTCAGGCCCAGGTGCTGCCGCAGGGCCCTCACCCGCTGGGCGTCCCACACAGGCTTTCTCCTTCGCCTCTCCTTGGCTACCATTGCCCAAGGATCTTACACGCTTCCGTGTAGCAGATCAAGGGGTAAGGGCGGGACCTGAGTTGGCCCAAGGCCGTGCTGGCCAGATCATGGGAGCCTGAGCGAGGTAGTACAAGAAGATAGGCCTGCATAGAAGCTGAGGCGAGATCTCTCGCTCTCCTTACCGCTAGTTGCCCTTGCTCGCAGAGGGACGATGGGCTAATATGCGATTGACAATTTAGCACTCTTCCGAGGAGAGTGCTAAATTGTCTGTCCTAAGTAGGTGACTGTGCAAAGGAGGGATGGTTGTGCCAGCCAAGAAGCGTCCGCCAGCGAAGAAGCGTCCGTCGGCCAAGGTCATTCCCTATGGCGATCGCGTCGTGGTGAAGCAGATCATGCAGGAGGAGGTACGGGCCAGCGGCATCGTCATCCCCGACACCGCCAAAGAGAGGCCTCAGCTGGGCGAGGTCATCGCTGTCGGGCCCGGCCGCCTGGATGAAAACGGCAAGCGTGTTCCCATCGAGGTGAAGGTGGGAGAGCGCGTCCTCTTCGCCAAGTACTCCGGCCAGGAGGTGCCGCGGGGCATCCTGCCCGGCGATCAGGAGGAGTACCTGGTCCTTAAGGAGAGCGATATCCTGGCCCGCCTGCAAGGCTAGAAAGCGATTGTTGTTCCCGTAATCTCTTCGTCAGGGATAGGTCAAGGAGGGGAGAGGTATGCCTGCCAAGATGCTGGTTTTCGATGAGGAGGCCAGGCGCAAGCTCAAGGACGGGGTGGACGCGATGGCCAATGCCCTGCGGGTGACCCTGGGTCCCCGCGGCCGCAATGTGGTGTTGGAGAAGAAGTTCGGGCCGCCGGCAGTGGTGGACGACGGGGTCAGCGTGGCCAAGGAGATCGAACTCAAGGACCCCTTCGAGAATCTGGGCGCTCAGCTGGCCCGCGAGGTGGCTACCAAGACCAATGACGTCGCGGGCGACGGCACTACTACGGCCATGGTCCTGGCTCAGGCTATCGTGCGTGAGGGGATGAAGAACGTGGCGGCCGGCGCCAACCCTATGGCCCTCAAGCATGGCCTGGAGCAGGGTGTGCAGGCGGTTGTGAACGCCCTGCGCGATGTGGCTCGGCCGGTGGCTGGCAAGGAGCAGATCGCTCAGGTGGCCACCCTTTCCGGCCACGACCCCGAGATCGGGGAGATCATTGCCGACGTCATGGAGAAGGTCGGCAAGGACGGGGTGATCACCGTCGAGGAGGGCAAGGGCATTCGCTTGGAGACGGAGTTCGTGGAGGGGATGCAGATCGACCGTGGCTACGTGTCCCCCTACTTCGTGACCAACCCCGAGCGGATGGAGGCCATCATCGACGAGCCGTACATCCTGATCACCGACAAGAAGATATCGGCGGTGGCCGACATCCTTCCCGTTCTGGAGCGGGTGCTCCAGGTGACTAAGACCCTGATCCTCATCTGCGAGGACTGCGACGGGGAGGCCCTGGCCACCCTGGTGGTGAACAAGCTGCGCGGTACTCTGAACGCTCTGGTGATAAAGGCCCCCGCCTTCGGGGACAGGCGCAAGGCCATCCTGGAGGACATCGCCATCCTCACCGGCGGCACCTACGTGACCGAGGAGATGGGGCGCAAGCTGGACAGCACGCAGGTGTCTGACCTGGGCCGCGCCCGGCGGGTGGTGGCGACGAAGGAGGAGACGATCATCATCGAGGGGCACGGCAGTGACGAGGCGATTCAGGGCCGGATCAAGCAGATCAGGGCGCAGATGGAGGACAGCACGTCCGAGTTCGACAAGGAGAAGCTGCAGGAGCGGCTGGCGAAGCTGGCCGGCGGGGTGGCGGTGGTGAAGGTGGGCGCGCCCACTGAGGTGGAGCTGAAGGAGAAGAAGCTGAGGGTGGAGGATGCCCTTTCGGCGACGCGGGCGGCAGTGGAGGAAGGCATCGTCGCTGGGGGCGGCGTGGCGCTTCTGCGGTCGGTATCGGCGCTGAACAAGCTGGAGAAGAAGCTGAGCAGCGACGAGCTGACCGGCATTCGCATCCTGAGGAAGGCGGTGGAGGAGCCGCTGCGGATCATCGCGGAGAACGCGGGGCAGGAGGGCTCGGTGGTGGTGGACGCGGTGCGGAGGAACAAGGACGCGGAGTACGGGTACGACGCGGAGAAAGGTGAGTTCGGCAACCTGTTCGAGCGGGGGATCATCGACCCGGTGAAGGTGACGCGGAGCGGGCTGGAGAATGCGGCCTCGATTGCGACGCTGCTGCTGACCACTGACGCGCTGCTCTCGGAGATACCGGAGCCGCCGGCGGCGGGGCCGCCGGGGATGCCACCACCGGGCATGGAGTACTAGGAAGAGAAGGCAGGCAGGGCTGAAGCCCTGCAGCTACGCGTGCAGGCCGGTGGGCCGCTCCCCGACACGTCGGGGGGCGGCCTTCGCATTTGGGGGGCAATCGCTATCTGGGGGGTTTGATTGTGTTCGGGAATTTCTTGCGTCGGGTGTATCTGGGACGGCGGTTTTGGGGGCGGTTTCGGTTGATTGAACTGGGGGATGGAGGAGGCGGTGGGCGAGGGTGTCGGCGAGGAGACGGGTCTGGCGGCGGGTGAGCGGGGGGAGGGGGATGAGGGAGGGGGATGCTTCGGGATCGAGGTGGTGGAGCCAGAGGCCGAGGGCGGCGGCGTCGCGCTGGAGGTGACGGTGTCGGCGGGCCTGGCGTCGGATGAGGCGGGCGATGAGGTCCTGGACGGCGGGGGCGTGGAAGAGGGCGAGGAGGGCCCTGAGCTGGGCGGAGTGGCGCCCATGCTTGAGGGCGTTGAGGTTGCCGATGGGGGCGCCGGCGCCGGGCCGTCTGCCGCCCCTTCGGCTACGCTCAGGGCAGGCGCTGAGCCCTTCGGCGTTGCTCAGGACAGGCATGGGTGGAGGCTCCCTTCGGGAAATTAGTCCCACCCACCCGCCCTTCAATAGTTATTGATTCTAGGGGACACCCCTAGAACCCCGGCAGGGGGCGCTGCCCCCTGCACCCCCGACGGGGGCGGTGGGCCTAAGAAAATGGTAGGACGGGCGGGCGAGAGGTGGAAGGGGAAAGTGGCGCAGGCGGGGCGGCAGTTTTAGCGACCGGCCGGTTGGCGCGGCTCGGTTAGCCAGGGCGGAGGGTGAGGTTCGCCCTGCAGGTGAGGGCGGCTTAGGGGTCACGGGCGCTCGGCAAGGTCCTTGAGGCTTTCCGCTCCGGTTGCCAGTCCCTTGAACCCCGCTTCCCATGCTATCCCGTAGGCAATGGCATGCCTCGGTTCAGTGGCACCACCTATGAATGCCGCGAACACGCCGGCCATGATGACGTAAACAACCAGAAGTGCGATGGCGGCGTAGAACTGGGAGCGGGATTGCCAGCCAGTGCCCTTTTCAATCCACCGTTTAAGCTCGGGCGTTACGAAGAGGGCCACATACGCAAAGCCGCCGCCGAGTGCTCCGAACAGAAAGGTCTCCCAGGTGGACAAATCGGGCGACCCCCAAGACTGGTCTACTCGTCGTCTTTGATAATCAGACTTAGTCCACCGGTCGACAGGGCTCGTAACGCAGTGTCAAGGCCCGATTGCTTGCGCTGCTGAGGTGCGGGCGATGGCCCCTCTCCAATGACTTCCGTTGGTTTGTCCAGTGGTGAGTGCGTCGTGAATGTCCACGACTTCCTGATCTCAAACCATGGCTTCGCTACATATGTGGCAGTCAGGCTCTCGGCTCTACGCGGGATGTCTAGTTCGCCGAATGGTTCACCCTGCATTTTCGGTCATCTTCCTTCCCCAACGATCTCCTTGCATTGTATGAATTCGATTTCCCGGATTCCTGTGATGATTGCTACATCGATAGGGCCTCCCACACCCCGAAGGCCCACAGTGAGGTTCTGCGCGTCCATCGTGGTTCGAATAAAGAAGATGGCCAGGTTCACACAGTCCTGTAGGGCCAATGCCTGGAATGGAATCTGCATCCCCAGAGGGATTAGAGCGTTCAGGAGCGTTTGTTTCTGTTTAGCCGTCAGACCAAGGGCTTGGGCCGCGAGATCAGGAACCTGCTCATGATAACCACGGACTAGCCTGTCAACGAAATCGCGCTGGCCGCCCCAAGTGATACCGAATTCGACGTTTGGATTCACCTCCCGAGGTGTTGGGGTGGTTGGTATCTCAATCACAAAGACTCGACCGTACGGTTCCCCCTCGTTGAAGCCTCCAACCACGAAGGTCATGGGAGGCTCTTTGTACTTTGGTGGCATTGGCATCTGTGCCTTCCAATGCTTCAGGAAGAAGTCGCTCAGCAGTTGCGCGAACTCCGAAACGGGAATGCGTTTCTTGGGCAAGTCCGCCTGAAATTCCGGCACAAAGCTGCTGGCGGTTCTTAGTCCTATGACGGCGGCGCCATACGTCACCGCGCCAACGTGAGCGTGCGGTTTATCGAAAGAGAGTACCTTCGTGACATTGTCGAAGTTCACGAAAATAGGCGGGCCTTGCGGCGGCTGTGCCCCGAGAGTCACCCGACTATCAGCCGCCAATACCAGCCCTTCAGGTCCTTTGATGACGATACCGAGCGACATGTGTCTCCTCCATATCCTTGCAGGCGAGAGACCCGATTATATCACGTAGACGCGCGCTGTGCGCCAGCACGTGGCATCCGCACAGGTCTTTTTGGTAGGCCCAGTCTATCCTGTTGGCGAGCGTCTGTCCAGGGCGATGGGCGATGGGTCGCGCGGCAGGAGGGCGCGGGGCGCGATCACAGGCGCTACGGCTCTAGCCTGGAGCCGTAGGGCAGGGGTGAAGCCGGTCGGGCGGCAGCGGACCGTCTACTCGTCCTTGATGAGGGCGCGTACCTGGGCGGCCATCCCAGGCGTCACTTCGAGGTTGTGGACCTTCTTGGCGTGCTCGGCTGCCTTCTGGAGCACTTCCTCCTCGGTCTGCCCGCGGATCTCCTCGGCGCAGTCGAAGCCTGCGTCCTTGCAGCGCAGTACCTTGGCCATGTGGCTCCTCCTCTACTACTAACGACCGTTGCCCTATTATACATCGCCTGGGCGCGAGCGGATTGACTGGCGGCTCTATCCCCTCCATGCGCTTCGGCTGTCTGCTATCGGATGGCTGCGGGCCGGGCGCTGGGCGTGGGAACTTTTTGGCCTGCTCTGGCGTCGTAGGAAGTAGAGAGCAGGCGGGCCTTGCCAGGCCTTGCGCCTGCGAGTAGGATGGAGCCAAAACTTTGTGGAGGTTCAACATGTCACGCCTAGCGTTGTTCGTTGCAGCGGCACTGAGCGCTTGTCTAGTTCTGGGGGGCGCAGCCACCGTTCGCGCTGAACTTCCAGACTGCGCGACGACAGGCGACGAGGACTGCAACTGCTCTGACTTCGAGTGCCAAGAGGAGGCCCAGGCTTTCTACGAGGTGGTCGACTCGGGCGATCCGCACGAGCTGGATGATGATGATGACGGCATCGCCTGCGAGAGCCTGCCAGCGTGCGCTGCCAGCCCGACGCCGACAGCAGCGCCAGAGCCGCCTGTGGTAGAGACGGCAGTCGCTCCGGACGTCGAGGAGACACCGGCGCCCGTCGACGAGACACCGGCGCCTGCTCCGCCCGTCGAGGAGACGCCGCCGGCGCCGGACGTGGAGACGCCCAGCACGGGCGGAGCGGCTCGATACGAGGTGACGGTAGGGTTCAACACGTCGGTAACGCAGGACGATTACGATGAGGTCGGCGCGGTGCTGCGTGCCTATGACGACGAGCTCGAGTACGTGATCATGGAGTCGTGGCCGCCCATCGGCCGGGCGCTACTGACGACCGATGTGGCCGACTTCTGCCAGACGGTGGAGGCGGAGCTGGAGGCCAAGAGCTACATCGACCACGTCTCGTGCGGGCCAGTGGAGCCAGGGCCGCTGCCGACACCCGCGCCCGACGGGGAGGATGTTATCATCGCGCCTGCACCTGTCGAGCCTGCACCCGGAACGCCGGAGGCTGTTATCGAGGTTCCACCACGTACGGGGGCGGGCACCACATCGGGCAGCTCGTGGCCGTGGTGGCCGCTGGCGGTAGCGGGAGCCGCTGCCGCTGGAACGGCGGGGCTGCTGCTGGTCTACCAGGGCCGAAGAGCAAGGCCGTAGTACTGCAAGGGCCGTTCGGAGAGAGGCCAGCCGCATAAGCGGCTGGCCTCTCTCGCGTGACGCTGCCCAGCGTTCCGCTGCCCAAGGGCATCGCGTGGTTGGTGGCGGCGTCCCAGGGGGAAATCGAGCGCTAGTGGGTGAGGGCTTGGTCCGCCTGGCGGAGCCGCTCGCAAAGGGTGATGAGCAGCTTCTCCTGAAGGCCGGGAACGGTGTCGCGCAAGGACTTGAAATCGCGGCGACGAACCACGAGCAGGGTCATGGGCGTCTGGGCGATGACCGTCGCGGTGCGGGGCTTTCCATCGATGAGCGACAGCTCTCCCACAAAGTCGCCGGCGCCAAGCTCAGCGATCACCTTGCCAGCCACCTCCACTCGGGCCCTACCGTCGACTATGACGAACGCTTCCAGGCCGTGCTGACCCTTCTTGGTCAGAATGGCCCCTTGGCGGGCGCGGTGGGCGTCGGTGTACTTGGCAACGGCACTGAGGTGGCGTTGGCTAAGGGTGCGAAACAGCGGTACGTTTCGCAGCAACTCCATCTTATACGAGCGGCCAAAAGCGGGTATCGTCACAGGTACATACCTCACACAGAAAACTAGGGCGAGTCTACAGCCGCCGAGGCGGTGTGTCAACGGGTGGAGCGATGGGCCCCGATGCATCGGGGCAGCTACAAGTCGATGGTAGGACGAGCGGGTTCTCATCGAGAGCGCCGCCGCCCGCTGCCCAAGGGCATCGTGTGGTTGGTGGCGAGGAGGAGGCCTTGGCCGCGGCCAGTTCCCTACGTGTTATCATCATGGTGCTCATCCAAAATGTATACGTTGGAGGAACCGATGTCCTATGAATTCTTGGTCTTCGAGGATCGTGGTGACCTAGCACGGATCGTCTTGAACCGGCCTGAGGCCAATAACGCCTTGAGTATGAAGCTGTCCGATGAGCTGGTCGACGCTATCGAACGGGTACGCCAGTCAACTGACTTCAAGTTCCTGGTCATCACTGGTGCCGGCGAGACGTTTTCGGCGGGCGATGACATCAGCGAGATGCACCTCTGGGGGAACGCCAACGAGGTCATGCGGCGGGTGCGCTATTACCAGAACATGGCGAACCAGCTGGAGGAGCTAGACAAGATTACAATCTCGGCGGTGGACGGCTACGCGGTTGGTGGGGGACTGGAGATCACGATGGCGTGCGATTTCGTGATTGCCACTGAACGCGCCAGGTGGGGTATGCCGGAGGTCGACGTGGGGATTACGCCGGGCTGGGGCGGGACCACGCGCATGGCGCGTCTGATCGGTCGCCGTATGACCAAGGAGATTAACATGCTGGGTGCGCTGCATCCTGCTCGCCGGGCTGCCGAGCTCGGTCTCTGGAACCGGGTGGTGCCGAATGATGGTCTGGAAGCCGAAGTGGAAAGACTACTGGAAGTCCTTCGGTCTAAGAACCAGCAGGGTCTGCGGCAGCTCAAGTTCATGATTAACCGCGGCGTTGAATGCGACCTCTATACGGCGCAAGGCTTCGAGGCGCTGGGCGCAGCGCTGACGGGGGCAGTGAGCGGCCGGTGGCAAGTTCCGGATGCGGACCAAGGCGCTGGTGTTTCGGGGTTTGGTGCGAAGAATGAGCTTTGGCGACGCCGGCGCAAGTTGGCGCGTGATTTCTGGGTCGACCAGTGAACTCAACGGCGGCCGTCGGCGTCTTGGGCCAGCCTCCGAAGCGTTGGATCGCTTCGTCTTCGGCGGCGTAGTCGAACACCTGCGGCCAAAGCCCGGGTACGAGCTGCGGCGGATAACGGCCGACGAACTGACCCCCTCCCACCGGTCAACGCCCTCGCTTGGGTCGTGGCGGGTGTAGCTTCTTCGCTGCAGCCCTACGTCTACAGTCTCCAGGAGGTCGGCGGCGGGAGGAAGCGAGGGAGTCGACCTTGCCAACCCTTCCGCGTGCGAGTAGGATAGTGGCACTATGGAGCCGCGCATCCAGTACGCCCATACCGCCGACGGGGTGAGCATCGCCTTCTGGACTCTGGGGGAGGGCATGCCCTTTGTGCAGATGCCGACGATTCCATTCAGCCATATCCAGATGGAGTGGCAGCTCTCTGGATGGCGCCGCTGGTATGAGAGCCTAGCCCAGAACAGAAAGCTAGTCCGCTACGACCCGAGAGGATCTGGGCTGTCCGAACGGGACGTGGCTGACTTCTCCCTGGACGCCCACGTAACGGACCTAGAGGCCGTAGTAGACCGTCTGGGGCTGCAAAGGTTCGCTCTGCTCGCGCCTTTTCACTCGGGGCCAGCGGCCATCGCCTATGCGGCCCGCCACCCGGAGCGAGTGTCGCACCTCGTCTTGTGGTGCTCCTGGGCGCGGGGCTCGGACTATTTCGGGTCGCCACGAATTCAGTCGCTCGTCGCACTTAGAGACAAGGACTGGCAGACATACACGGAGACGGCGGCCCATGCCGGGCTGGGATGGTCGGAAGCTGAGGAGGCGCGCGGGATGGCTGCCCTCATGCGGGAAAGCGTCACGCAGGAGGCCGGGCGGGCAGCCCATCGCGCAATTGAGGGGTTCGACGTTACGAACCTGCTGGCCCAGGTAAGGTCACCCACCTTGGTGCTTCACCGCCGGCAGATCCCCTACCCAGAGGTGCGTGTAGCCAGAGACCTTGCCTCCCAGATATCGGACGCTCGCCTGGCCCTCCTCGAGGGGACATCAATCGCGCCGTGGGTGGGCGACCTAGAGGCAGTGTTCACCGCCATCGACGAGTTCCTGGGCGAGGGTGAGGAGGCCGCAGCGGGGGCCGTCCCATCCGGCCTTGTCACCATCCTGTTCACGGACATGGAGGGCTCCACCTCGCTGACCCAGCGCCTGGGCGATGCCAAGGCCCAGGATGTC
>JAUWYP010000034.1 GCA_030615765.1 Dehalococcoidia bacterium
AGGGCCCTCTCCTGCGCCGTGGCCATCCAGAAGGCCTTCGCCGCCCACAACCAGGAGCACGCCGAGGAGCCCATCGCAGTCCGCATCGGCCTCAACACCGGCGAGTCCATCGAGGAGGCGGGCGACTACTTCGGCACCGCCGTCACCCTGGCCGCCCGCATCGCCGACAGGGCCCAGGGCGGGCAGATCCTGGTGTCAGAGGTTGTGCGCACCGTCGGCGGCTCGCTGGCCGGGGTGGAGTTCCGCGACGCCGGCCGCAAGCACCTCAAGGGCATCAAGGGCCGCCAGCGGGTATTCGAGGTGGTGTGGCGGGCCTAGGCGGCTGACTGGTCTGGCACAGGCGGGCAGCGCACCCGCCATGTATAGCATGCTAGCTGCCGTACCGAAGGAGGAAAGTCAATGGAAGTGCTGCGCACCCCTGACGAGCGCTTCGCCGGTCTGCCCGGCTTCCCGTTTCAACCTCAATACATGGAGGTCGCGGCCGGCGACGGAGGCACCTTGCGCATCCATTACTTGGACGAGGGGCCGAGGGACGCTGACCCAGTGCTTCTCATACACGGTGAACCCTCCTGGTGCTACCTCTACCGAAAGATGATCCCTGTCATCGTCGAGGCTGGGCACCGCGCCATCGCCCCCGACCTCGTGGGTTTCGGCCGCTCCGATAAGCCGACCCGCCGCGAGGACTACACCTACCAACGCCACGTCGACTGGATGCGCGCCCTAATTGAGGCGCTGGACCTGAGCAACATTACCCTCGTTGGGCAGGACTGGGGCGGGCTCATCGGCCTGCGGCTGGCGGCTGAGCACGAGGACCGGTTCGCCCGCATCGTCGCCGCCAACACGTTTCTTCCCACCGGTGACCAGCCTCCTGGGGAGGCATTCCTACGCTGGCAACGCTTCTCCCAGGAGACGCCGGAGTTCCGCGTCGGTGGGATCGTCAAGGGCGGCTGTGTGACGGAGCTGTCCCCTGAAGTGATCGCCGCCTATGACGCCCCGTTCCCCGATGATAGCTATAAGGCGGGGGCGCGCATGTTCCCGATGCTCGTGCCTACGTCGCCCGACGACCCCGCCGCCGGACCGAACCGCAAGGCGTGGGAGGTCCTGCGGCGCTGGGAGAAGCCCTTCCTCAGCGCCTTCAGCGACTCCGACCCCATCACCCGCGGCGGCGACCGCGCTTTGCAGTCGATGGTTCCGGGTACCAAGGGCCAGCCGCATACGACCATCGAGGGCGCCGGCCACTTCCTTCAAGAGGACAAAGGCGAAGGGCTCGCTAGAGTGATTGTCGATTTCATCGCTCGCACTAGAAAGCTCTCGTCATGAGCGCCATCGTCCCGAATTCCGATCAGTTCCAGCAGCTCATTGCGGGCAAGGGCTTTCTGTTCGCCGACCGGGGCGATGTAATGCTGCGCGGGTTCGAGGACCCGGTGCGGCTGTACGAGGTGCGGTGGCGGGAAGCCTAGTTCTCTAGCTCCCTACCAGTGGCAACCCTCGCGGCTGCGAGTGGAATGAGGCCGCTGCTGGGTCTTCCCCCTGACGAAAGCTTGCCTGGCGCCTGGCGCGGATGGCTAGCCTTGCCCTCGAGCCCGTCGACCGCTCAGAAGCGCCAGCGGCTTGAGGTTCCCCGTGAGAATCCCTCGCGGCGCCTGAAAATGAGAAGGGAACTCACGATGAAGTTGGCAGTGGCGGCAACGAGAATCGCCACAACTCCCGCTATCATGAAGTGGATGTATAGGAGCATGAGGGCGAAGACGGACATGTTGATGACCAGGGTCGTGACAGCCATGGCGTTAAAGCCTAGCAGCCGCTCGATGACATAGCGGACCGTCGGCCTTTCCGGCGTGCGGTCGTACCATGTGATGAAGTAGCTGAGAGTGAAGTTAACCTGGGCCGAGATCTCAAAGGCGAAGAAATTGGCCAGCAGCCTCGACATACCGCTGAGCTGAATAAGGTACAGCAGGAGCAAGTGTAGCAGGCTGGCGGCGGCACCCACCGATAAGAACCTGACGATCCTAGGTGTGCCATAGACATAGCTGCTGACGGTCCCCATGTGCGGAAGCCTCGTCCTGAACTCAACCACCGCTTGCCTCTCCCCCTGCCCTCTCTTCTCGCATCGCCAAGAAGCGACCGCTCGCCAGCAGTACTGGGAACGCGAGGAAAGCGAGGAGGGAGAGGAGGAACACCCTATCGTCGATCCAGTCAAACAGCCAGCCCATCCTCAGATAGTTGTCCTCAGTGAAGGTGATGTACACGTAGTACACGTTGAAGAAATGCACCACGCTTAGGACTCCAAACACAGCCCAGATGGACTTAGCGTTGAGAGCGGCCCCTGCGGTCAACAGGAGCAGGATGGAGGGGAACAGATAGCGCTCGTGCATCCGCGTCACGAAGAGATAGAAGGCCAGAACGGAGAGCGCGACGCCCAGGGCCATCAGGCCCGGGCTCTTGACGTCGCGAAACGTCCAGATGATGCTCAGACTGGCCGCCACGAACAAGATGATGCCCCACCAGCGATAGGCCAACCCCCAGAAGGTCATGTCGTCCGGCTTTAACCAGCCAGTCAAGCCCCAAAAGTTGTAGGCGTAGAAGGAGTTATAGGGATACACCTTCGCCGCGTCCGCCAGTTGATCGAATATCCCCAGCGGGTTCGTGGGGAAGAAGGGAAGCACGATGAGAAGTCCAGCCAGCAGGGATGCGCCTACCACGGGCCAAAGCCGGCGGGCGAGATCAACGCCGAACCGGACAGGACGGGCCAGCGGTTCAGACGCCTCCGACAGAGCAGGTAAGACCTGGCGGATCTCGTCCCGCAGGCCCCAAAAGGCAAACAGCGGCAGCGCCGCAATGGCCAGTGGCTTCACCAGGAACCCGGTGGTATACACCACTGCCGCCACCAACGTGCGGCCTTGAGCCAGGTAATAGACGCTGAGGAGGAGGAAGAAGGCCAAAATGCTGTCCACCTGGCCCCATACCGGCCCCACGAGGAGAACGACCGGATGCAGCAGGTACAGGGCCGCCGCCCCCACCCGGACCGTCAGCTTCTGCCCGTCGAGGATCCGGTACAGCAGGTAGGCGGAGGCCAGGTCCGCCGCTATAGAAGGCAGCTTGAGAAGATACCAGAACTGGTCGCCGCCAAAGCCGAAGAGGCTGTCCAGGTTCCCCAGGAACCAGAGCACGTAGAGATACCCCGGCGACCAGTCGATAAAGAAATCGTCGCTGTAGAAATTCCAGGCCCCCCGCTCACCCAGCTGCACACTCCAGAACTGAAACGTGCCCAGGTCGATGCCGAAGCCCGGCAGAGCAGCTGCGACCAGCCGCACCACGAGGCCGACCGCCAGTATGACGGCCATGGGGCTAATCTGGAAGGTGAAACTTATCCTGGTGGTTGCAGTGTCTGTCTCTTTCGTATCCACGGTGAACGCTTGTACCCTAGTCTACCGGTTGCCCGCCGTAAGCCCGCAGGCCTCGCAGGACCGCCATCCCGCTCTGTCAGAAACGACGAGCAGCGGCCGACAATTGTTACTCAGGCCATCTAGCGCCAAGATGAGAACCAGAAATATGATTCCGCCAAGGAATCAGAGACATCTACCGCCGCCAGGTGAGGGTAGAAATAGACGAACGTCAGCGCGGCCGCTCCCAGGAAGAGGACGGCCCCGCCCCGACTCCAGGGCCGTTGCCATAACCTATGGACGGCGTACGCCAGGGCCAGCAGCAGGAAAGGCAAGCTGGGCAGGTAGTGATAGATGAACATGCATCGGGGCTGTATGGCCCAGGGCAGGAAGAACCCCAAGTAGGTGAGCACCACAAATAGCAATGCCATCTGTTCTCGGCCCATGGCGCCCGAAAGAGAGAGCTTTCCAATCGCCTCGTCCAGCTTGGGCCGCACCCCGCCGAGCCCCTGCCACAAGGCGAAGGCCAACGCCGGAAGGCCCAGCCAGAAGATGAGCGGGTTGCCCAACGAGTAGATGTTGGCACCACTCGAGGACACGTAGAGGAAAACGGGCCGCATCATGATTGGCCACGTATTCCAGGGCGATTGGTAGGGATGGGTGGCCTCCAGACCGGAGTGGAATTGGTACGCCTGGCGGTTCAGTTCCCACGCGTCCCCCAGCGTGTGCCCGCTGAACAGCATGGGGACGTACGTCAGGAGATAGATGGAGAGGGGGACGACGAGGAAGAACAGGGGCACAGCGATGGAGGCTTCTCTCAAGAATTGGCGCCACTGCGACCTATCGGTCTGCAGGAATCTGTAGACCAGATAGAGACCCACCGGGAACAGCGTCAGGATGCCTGACCACTTGGTGGCGATGGCCGCCCCGAAGAAGATCCCGGACAACAATGGCCGCTCGGATACGAGGAAATAGATAGACCCCAGGATGAAGAACACCAGGTACGTGTCGGGCGTAGCCATCCTCGACTGGACGAAAAAGAGCCCCTCGAAGACCATCAAGAAAGCGGCGGCCATGCCGACGATCTCGCTCCTGAATAGCCGCTTCCCCAGCAGGTAGATGAAGATGACCGACCCGATACCCGCCAGGGCACCGAAGAACCGCCAGCCGAAAGGGCTGTCCTCCCCGAAGAAGGCCATTCCGCCCGCCATGAACAGCTTGGACAGCGGCGGATGTGTGTTCTCGTGCCCGAACCACTCCCAGGCGGCTGGATCCCCGCGCAGGATCTCCTGGCCGGTCTTGGCGAAGAACACCTCGTCGAAGTACATCTCGTCTGGCGTACCCAACCGCCAGAAGCGGGTGAACAGCGCCGCTGCCACCAGGCTGATCAGCAGGCTGATGATCAGGACCTGGCGAGCACTGAGAGAGATGGGCAGAGTCAGCCCCAGCAGCGTGGCCCTGTCCTCGACCTTCACTGTGACTTGGAACTCCCCCTCGGCCCGCCCGGGCCCCCTACTGGCTCAGACATCGGTATAGCAGGTGGGCTGGGGCTAGACCGGTAAGAACGAACGACAACTTCAGCACCTATTGTAGCGGGACGGCGTCAAAGCAAATGGAAATACTTCGTTAATAGCGTTAGTATACCTTAAGACGTGCATGTACCTAGATGCGTTGTCAAAGAAGAAGACGGTATCATAATAGTCCCAAAAACCACGCTGGGCCAACTGATGGCCGTGGTTCGAGAAGGAACACCGGTCAGCCTGCAGACCTGGTAGGGGTGCCCGGAAGGGGCGCAGGAGGACGCCAGCCGACAAGATGAGCGCGATCGAAGTCAAGTTAACGACCCGGTTGGCGCCGCTGGCCTCGCTGGCTCGAACGGCCGGGGTCCCTGTCCTTATCTTCGCCGTCGCCTTCTTGGGATACTACCTGTCCAACAGCGAGCCGCTGGACTGGTACAAGCACTACGTCTATCTCGCCATCGCCATTACGCAGGGAACCCTCGACGTGGCGTCGGTCGGTATCCCTGACTTCTATCATGACCTGGTGGTGGATGGCACGAGCAAATACCTCCCCCACCAGCCTGCGCCCGCGGTGCTCATGGTGCCCTTCGTTGCTATCTGGGGCTCGAGCTTCTCCGAAGTTTACTTCAGCATGGCCCTGGGAGCGATAAATGTGGTCCTAGTCTGGTATCTACTGGGCCTCCTGAACGTGAGCAGGACCACCAAGCTCCTGCTGGTGCCCTTCTTCGCCTTCGGCACCGCCCATTTCTACGCCGCGACCACCGGCACGCTCTGGTTCTACAACCATGTTGCCGCAGTCTTCTTTCTCCTCCTCTCCATCATCTTCCTGCTGCGCCGGACCTCGCCGGTGCTGCCTGCTCTCTTCCTGGCGCTCGCCTTTCTCAGCCGACAGTCCACTATCCTGGCGACCCCGGTCTTCCTCTACTGGATGGTCCGGCAGGGGCACCCCTCCATTCTCAGCCGGCAGGCCCTATTCAATAGGGAGTCGCTCACGCAGATGGGGCTCTTCCTGGGCACGCTGCTGCCGTTCGTCCTCTTCACCCTCTGGTATAACGACGTCAGGTTCGGCTCGCCCTTCGACACCGGCCTGGAAGAGCTCTACGACGGCTACGGCGGTATTCCATACAGCTTCTACCTCAGCCAGTTCCCGGACGCCATCCGTTTCGACATGTTGGACGTACGGAACATTCCCCTTCATCTGTACACGATCTTCCTGATGCCGCCGGAGTTCCACCCGGATTGGTCGATCCTGCGGCCCTCGCCGTACGGGATGAGCGTGCTGCTCACCTCCCCGGCCTTCATATATGCGGCCTTCGTGAAGCGCGACGACCCGCTGAAGCTCGGCTCATGGATGGCCATCTTCCTGGTCTCCATACCAGCGGTAACCTATTACTGCCAAGGCTGGGTGCAGTTCGGGTATCGCTACCTGTTGGACTTCGCGCCCTTCCTGCTGATCCTGACGGCCCTGGGCTTCGAGGACAACCAGTCCCCTGCCTCCACGAGAATCAAGGTGCTGCTGGTAGCAGTGGCCATCGTCGCCGGCTTCTGGGGCCGGCATTGGGCGACGGAGCTGGGCTGGTAGGGCCCATTGGGGCGCGATCACGTAACACGAGCATGACTTTCGGTGTTTGGGAGGGTTTTGGAGATCAGACTCCCCAGTGTGGAAATGCTCAAGCCGAGGCTCAGGCTGCGCGAGGAGCAATGGCGATTCCTCTGGCGAGCACTGCTCTTGGCCCTAGGCGTGTGGGTGGGGCTGCTCCTGGCGAGCTACGTTATCGGGCTCATTATCATAGGCCGAGAGAACGCGCACCTAGCGGATATTCTGCTGGAGGTGTTGAACAGGTGGGACGCTCCCCACTACCTCCGCATCGCTGAGGTGGGCTATCGGGCCGAAGGTGAAGACCGCCTCTTCATTGTGTTCTTCCCCCTCTATCCGCTTGCTATCCGGATAGTGCATTTTGTCATCCCTAGCTATCTTGTCTCTGCCCTGGTGGTCTCCTCACTGGCCACAGTCGCGGCTGGCTTCCTTCTCCAAGCTCTGGCGAGGCTGGACGTTGACGAGGAAGAGGCGAACCGCAGCCTCTGGTACTTCTTCCTCTTCCCGACAGCCTATTTCCTCTTCCTGCCCTATACGGAGGGGCTCTTCGTTGCCCTCGTGTTGGGCTCCTTCCTGGCAGCCCGCCGCGGACGCTGGACCTGGTCCGGAACACTCGGTATGCTGGCCTGCGCCACCAGGATGCAAGGCCTGGCACTAGTTCCCGCTTTGGCCTTTGAAGCGGTCTGGCAGGAAAGGTGGCGCGCGCCTTTGCGCGCCTTCTGGCTGCTGCTGGTCCCTGTTGGCTTCGTGGCCTATCTGGGACTCAACTGGGTGGTCCTGGGTAACCCCCTCGAATTCGTCGAGATACAGCGGGACCACTGGAACCATAGCGCCATCTGGCCCTGGGAGTCTCTGACCGATGCGCTGCGCCACATTGGCTCAGACCCGCCTGGCCCCTACCGTACAACGGTCTTCGAGTTCCGCTTGGCTTCCATCGCCCTTGCCGCTCTCTTGCTGATCAGTGCTGCACGCTGGCTGCGGCCGTCCTACCAGATCTACGCATGGGCTGGGTTGATCTTCCTCATGTCCGCCAGTTTCCAGATCAGTATGCCTCGCTATCTCCTGGTGGTCTTCCCACTATTCCTGGTCATGGCTCGGCTGGGCCGGACGGAGGCCGTCCACCAGGTCTTTCTAGCGGGATCCGCCGTCCTTATGGGCAGTCTCTTCGTGATCTACGCCACGCGGTTCGGCTTCTGAGCCTCATCGCCCCATCCACGCCGCTTGGGCCTTCATCGCCTACGGCAGAGGCAGGGATCGACTCCCATCGTCTGTCTGATTGTGCAGGTGCTTCCGCCCCTGGTATACGTGAGGACGTCGAAAGAGCGCCAACCGCCCCACCACCTAGCCTTAAAGTGCGGTGTCTGATACGTTCTGCACTATGGGAAGAAGCGCTCGCGTTGTTGCTTTCGCGGTCATTTCACTCTTCCTACTCTTCATGGTCGCCTGTGGTGGTGGCGGCAACCCCTTTGACGTGAAGTCAGAGCGGGTGACCGCCGCCGACCAGGCCACCACCAGTCATTCTCCTCCTTGTGGTAGAGATGGTACAGAGAGTCGTCTAACTGAAGCCACCCACTAAGCAGACGCGGCTGGCAGCGCCATCGCAGCAAAGGGGAGCGAGCGGTCAACGAAGCACCGGGCGAGCTGCCGTCCTTGATGGACTGTGGGCTTTTCCCTTATCATTGTGAGTATCATCGTGAGTATCATCTCGTATGCTGCATGCAGCCCTGGCCGGCGAGAAGCTGCCGTTCGAGCCGACGAAGGCTGGTACGGCTAGAATGTCTTTCCCACTCGGGTCTCCTCCGACGCACATCCTGATGGCCGCTAGGTCAAGGAGCCGGCGTAGCCGACGGCGGCGGCCGCGCTCCTCTGCCGCCGCTGCCGATACCAAACCCGGCAGGCTACTGCTGAACGGCAATGAGGTAGCCGCCGCCGGGCTGGTGGCGGCCTTCACGCTGCTTCTCGTGGGGATAGCCCTATTGGCGTCGGGCGGAACGGGCAACGGCGGCGCAACCATCATCCCCAACGGCGCGACCACAGACGATACGCAACCAGCGGCGAGCGACGAACAGGCGATACAGTGGCTGGCCCGGAGGTCCATCGAGGTCCTGCCGGCGGGACAGTGGCCATCCCTCTACGACTCCTTCAGCAGCGAATTCCAGCAGCGATGCCCTCGCGAGCAGTTCGACCGGTTAGGAGAAGACGCCGCCATCCAGCTAGGTGATGACCTACGGCTCCTGCGGTTCAAACGCACGGAGAGTGTGACGATCGAAGGCTCATCCGCCCAGGCGGTGATAGTGGGCGAAATAGCCGGCCAGAGTGAATACCAGATCCAGGCCGCGTTCCAGAAGGAGGACGGCGACTGGAAGATAGCGCCGGCTCCCAATACCCAGGGCTGCGAGGCCTTCGGCCGCCTTACCGGCTAGCTGTCCCAAGCTACGTCCTGAACCCTCTCCACATTCTTGTCTTCGTCCGTGAGGAAATAGCGACGTCCCTCAAACAGTGACGCGATGATGGCGGTCCACCCTCGGCATGTTCGGTCTTGGCCTCCGCCTGAATCTCCGCGGGGGAACGCTCTTGCACCACTGCTCGCTCCTTTCCTGCGGGCGATACCCTAGCGCCCTCTGGGGAGCGAGAGCAAGCCTTCAGGTGGCCCCTAAGAACTGCCTGTGCAGATTCCGAAAGTTGCTGACGACCCACAATTGACGCCATATGGAGTCAGGGGTAGGATACAGTCCGCCAGGGGCGGAGCCCATTTCGGGGTCACCAGGTTGAAATGGGAAATCCTGGGTAGAAGGAGCAGCTAGATGAGGCCGGGCGGGGTTCTGCGGGAGTTCAGCGAGGACTGGACAGCGATCTTCGCCGATCCGAGCCGGGAGTACGCGTATCTGGTGGAGATGGTGTCGCACGGGGAGATAGAGGGCGGGGCCGAGTTCGAGGCGCGTACGGACGGCGGGGAGCTGGTGAGGGTGAGGGTCGTGTTCGTGACGGCGGAAGTGGTGCGCATTCAGGCGTGGCTATCGGAGGAGCCGCCGAGGGACTCGCCGATGCTGGTGGAGGGCGACAGGCTAAGGCCTGTCCCACCGAGGGTGATAGAGGACGAGGAGGGGGTGACGCTGGACGGGGATGTCCTGCAAGTGCGGGTCGCGCGGAGTCCGTGGTCGGTGACGATCAGCGAAAGCAGCGGGCGGACGCTGTTCGAGCTGAGGCGGGAGGACACGCAATTGAGCCGGGCAGTGGCGCTGCCGACGGGGTACTCACGGGATGGAGAGGGGCGGCTAGCGTTCCACGAGGTGTTCTCGCTGGAGCCGGGGGAGAGGCTGTACGGGCTTGGGGGGCAGTTCGGGTCGTTCGACCACCGGGGGCAGCGGATCGTGTCGTGGAGCCGCGACCCGTCGGCGACGATGACTTCGACGGTGAGCTACCTGAACGTTCCGTTTTTCATGAGCAGCCGGGGCTACGGGGTGTTCGTGCACCACGCGTCGAAGATCACGTATGAGCTGGGGGAGCCGTCCGTGCAGACGGCCGCGTTCCGGGTGGCGGACCCGTACCTAGACTATTTTTTGGTGTACGGGCCTTTGCCGAAGGAGGTGCTGAGCCGCTACGGGGAGCTGACGGGGCGACCGGCGGTACCGCCGCTGTGGTCGTTCGGGACATGGTTCTCGCGGTGCATGTACCGCACACGAGCGGAGGTGGAGGAGATCGCAGAGCGGCTCCGCGAGCTAGGGGTTCCGGCCGACGTGATGCACGTGGACCCGCTGTGGCTGACGGGGCGGCTTACGCACCCTTGGGACGGGTGCGACTTCGTCTGGAACGAGGAGGCGTTCCCTGACCCGGAGGGGTTCGTGCGGTGGCTGGACGAGCGGGGGTTCAAGCTGAGCCTGTGGGAGAATCCGTACGTGTGGACAGATACGGACATGTACCGGGAGGGTGAGGAACGCGGCTACCTGGTGCGATCTAATGATGGAGGCGTCGCGAGGTCGCTCGACTACGATGGGGCGGCGCCAGTGGACTTCACTAACCCGGAAGCGGTGCGGTGGTGGCAGGAGAAGCACCGGCCGTACCTGCGAATGGGTGTGGCGACCTTCAAGACGGACTACGGGGAGGCGGTGCCGCCGGATGCCGTGTTTGCGGATGGGCGAAGCGGCAAGCAGGTACACAACATCTATCCCCTGCTGTTCAACCGGGCGGTGTTCGAGGTGGTGCGGGAGGAGCGGGGGGAGGCGATAGTGTTCGGGCGATCGGGATACGCGGGTTCGCAGCGGTATCCGATCAATTGGACGGGGGACACGCCGAGCACGTGGGGCGGGATGGCGGCGGCGCTGCGGGCGGGTCTGAGCATGAGCCTTTCCGGGATCAGCATGTGGAGCCACGACATCGGCGGGTTCTGCAAGCCGCCGTACGCGCACGCGCCGGACGCGACGCTCTACATCCGGTGGGCGCAGTGGGGTTTGCTGTCGTCGCACTCGCGGTTCCACGGGATCCACGGTCGGGAGCCGTGGCACTTTGGGGAGAAGGCGGTAGAGGTGGTGCGGGAGTTCGCGCGGCAGCGCTACCGGCTGCTGCCGTACATCTACTCGCTGGCGCAGGAGGCGGCGGAGTCAGGGATGCCCGTGGTTCGGCCGTTGCTGCTGGAGTACCCGGAGGACCCGGTGGCGGCGACGGCGGACTTCGAGTACCTGCTGGGGCCGTACTTGCTGGTGGCACCGGTGATGAACGAGGAAGGGCGCTGTCTGGTGTACCTGCCAGAGGGGGAGTGGTTCGACTGGTGGACGGGGGAGGCGCACCGGGGGCCGAAGCACATACGGCTGGAGGTACCGATAGAGCGGCTGCCGCTGTACGTGCGGAACGATTCCGTACTGGCGATGGCGCCGGAGATGGAGTACGTGGGGCAGCGGGAGTGGGAGCCGCTGACGCTAGAGGTGCGGCTGGCGTCACTCGCGGAGGCGAGGGTATGGAGCCCGCAGGAGGAGATCAGGGTCAGGGCGACGCGGGAGGACGGACGGATCGAGCTAAGTGTCGACGGGGCACAGCAGACCCTGGCCGCCAGCAGGCAGGGCTACGAGGTGCGGTTCGTGGAGCCGCAGACAGTTGTGGGGGTGGAGGTTGAGGGCGATGGGACACTGGAGTCGGTGGAGGCAACGGACGGGACGACCGTGGTGCGGGTGTCTGCATGCGGGCCGTGGGTGCTGCGGGGGATGGAGTGAACGCCTCAAGGCTTGCTGTCGCTCCCTGAAGACCCGCATGCTGCCCAGAGGATCCCTCTGGCCTCCACGTCCTGACTGAGAAGTACACGACCTCGGAACCCAGACAAACCCAGCGATCTATCGTGGCCGTTCCACGCGGCCAGATAGTCACCGAGCTTGACAAGTTCTTTATCGAGAGGGTAGTGTTTCCCTGCACGAAGAGAAGCGGCAGCAATGGTCGCGTCGAGCGTTTGTTGCAGGTCGACAGCCAATAGGTCCGAGTTGGGCTGTATCCCTCACTCGACCACGAGGTTCGTGAGAGTCCGGACTATGGCGAGAACGCCAAAGCGCTGTCGAGAACAAGGATCTATGCGGGGTTCCGGCAAATGGACTTGATTCCGTCCGTTGTATCAGACCTGATCGCCGGTCTCGCTGCAACCGGCATCGTAGGCTCTGCTGCTCTTTTGGCCCGCAAAGTGGCGTGGGGGGCAGCGCGACGTTTCGCCAATCTGCTGGGCTGGCCCCTCGTTGCGTCCGTGTTCTTTGGCGTTTCCCTCCTCTCTGCCTTCTTGCGGGGGACTTGGGTGGAACGTGTTGTCGTTTTGGGCATTCTCCTGGCGCTGACAGCGTTCGTCATGCTGCTCCGCTTCGGGCCAGAGCGACTCCACCTATCGGCGCCTGCGACGGTCCAGCCCCTGGTAAGGTTCGTCCGAACCTATCCTTGGCGAATTCTCACCACAATCTTTTTCTTGACTACCATCACGTTGCTTGCTCTTAACCTGCAAACGTCCTCCCCGTCGCCACCCGGTGAGCGGATCACCTTTGTCGTCAGCCTCGACGATACGGAGATGCTCGTCTTCAGGGACATCCTGGATGAGCTCGAACCGGAGCTGGGAGCCCAGGTTTTCCTTATGAATGTTGACTGTAGCCGCTATGTTTCTCGCCTGGACAAGATGAGAGCTGCGGGCGATATGAAGTGGGACCTCATCGCCGTGGACAACAACATGCTTGGCGTGCTGGCGGCGAAAGACTTGGTTGAGGAGCTACCAGAGGGTGAGGAATACGTTGAGCTCGTTCCCGATAGCCTTATCTACTCTCTACGCCCCTTACTCAGATTCGAGGGCACATTCTACTTTGCGCCCTTCCGCCCCAATGTAAAAATCGCCTATTACAATGAGCACAAGTTTGTCCAGTATGGTCTCGAGCCACCCCGAAACTGGGATCAGTTGCTGGAGGTGGCGAAGGTCTTCAAGGAGAGGGAAGGTGTAGGCCGCGTCGCAATCCAGGGAGAGCCCGGGGCAGCGGCCGCGGTAACATTCTTCGAATTCGTCAGGGCAGCGGGAGGTGACCCTCTCACCCTGGACGATGATGGGTCCACGGAGGCAGTCACCTTCCTCAAAAAGTTGGAGCCGTATCTGGCACCGGAATACAAGGAAACAACGTTTAATACCGCCAACGAGTTCCTGATAGACGAGCAGGTCTATCTGGTCAGCAACTGGACCTTCGGCATCGGGGTAGTCGTTGAAGACGCAGGCAAGAAGGAGATCAAGGCCTACTCAGGATGGAGTGGACCAGAAGGGGAGGTGCACGTCCTGGGGGGCGATGTGCTGGCTGTGCCAAAAGGTGCCGCCCATGCAGATACGGCGATCGAGCTGATTAAGCTTCTGCTAACAAAAGAAACCCAGCAAACAATGCTCTCTCGTCTGCGCTGGCTGCCGGTGAGACTCGATGCCTACTATGGGGTGCCGCCTGAGATAGCCCCGTATTTTGAGGCTGTCAAAGACGCTATGGCTCGCGCCGAAGCCAGACCGACCGAGCCGCAGTGGACCCTGGCAGAAAACATCCTCGACGGTGCTTTTCAGGGATTGATTCGGGATGGCGAGGACATTACCGTCTTAGAAAAGTATTCCGCGATGCTGAAAGAGATACCTTCCGAGTTCATCAGATATACAGTCAAGGACGGGGACACCGTTGACAGGATAGCTAGTCGCTACGATACCACGCCAACCATCATACATGAGGCGAATTGCATGACAGCCGGGACATCCATCGGCCCAGGGCAAATTCTGCTCGTGCCGCAGCAGTAGAGGGAGAAACATCATGCACGCTTCCGATAGTAAGGCACGCAACACCTCTGGCCAAGCAGGGAGTTCTGGTCAAGTTACGCCAGAGCAGCGCTCGGACCAGCCTAGCGCAGACTATATTCAATGGCTGGAATCCCGCTCGATGCTGTATCAGGCCGAACACTTGAGCGATCTCATCGCAGGTAAGCACCTGCAATGGCGGCATGCTTATGGCCATCCGCGCCCTCAGGACTTTGTCCGTGCTGCGTCCGTCTGGTTCACCAGCTATGCAAAGGCAATAATCAGCCACCCGGACAAAAGCGTCTTGCAAACTCTAGGAAGCAAGGAACTGCTGTCGACTTTTCACGAAATCGGGATCGAGGGCCTACATACGGGTCCCATGAGGCGGGCTGGCGGAATCACTGGACGCAAGTACACATCCTCAATTGATGGGCTATTCGACCGGATCGAGTTAACCATCGATCCTCTCTTTGGGACAGATGACCAATACAAACGGATGACGCGAGCCGCAAAGCAGTTTGACATCGCCGTCATCGGTGATCTCGTGCCGGCTCACACTGGGAAGGGGCCGGATTTCCGCCTGGCGGAACGAGCCTACAAGAATTACGAGGGTTTATACGTCATGGTCGAAATTCCCCAAGAGGATTGGGAACTGCTCGGTTCCGTTCCGGAAGGTGACGACAGCGTCAACTTGACTCTGGAGACTGTCCAACTGCTAGAGAACAAGGGGTACATTCCCGGACCACTGGAGTGCATACCATTTTACGATCCGGGCATCAAAGATACCAACTGGAGTGCTACCGATACTGTTACTGGGGTAGACGGCCGCCATCGGCGGTGGGTCTATCTCCACGTCTTCAAAGACGGGCAACCATCGCTCAACTGGTTGGACCCCACTTTCGGTGCGCAACGGATCGTCATGGCTGATGTCGTGCACGCCTTGCATGTACTGGGCGCGTCAGGACTTCGGCTGGACGCCAACCCACTCCTTGGCGTGGAGGGCAGACCTGGCCTTGATAAGTCGTGGGTTGAGGGGCATCCACTGGCTGAGGGCGGCTCCAACATGATCGCGATGATGATCCGGAAACTTGGGGGTTACTCGTTTCAAGAGCTGAACCAACCTCTGGAGAATCTCAAGAGATTCATCACCTGGGGACCCGACCTCAGTTACGACTTCTTCACCCGTCCTCCCTACCTGTATGCGATGGCGACAGGGGATGCTGGCCCACTACGCCTGATGCTGCGGTTGATACAGAAGGAAGGACTCGATCAAGGCATACTCGTTCACGCTCTGCAGAACCATGACGAGCTCATGTTTGATCTCACCCATTTGCGCAAACACGGAGATGAGAAATTCTCGGTGAACGGAGAGGAAATGACTGGCAGGGCAATCTACGATGGTATGTACGAGCGGGCGAAGGACAAGATCATGGGCAGCGAAGCCACTTGTATCCGGGAATTCTCAAACCTCGGTTTCTGCGGGACGCTGGCCGGTTTTGCTGCGGCGGCATTAGGAATCCCGGACCCTTACAATATGACTCCTTCCCAGAAATCTGAGGTTCAGCGGTTGCACCTCTTGGCGGCGACCTTCAACGCCATGCAGCCGGGCGTGTTTGCACTTTCGGGATGGGATCTGGTGGGAGCCCTTGAGGTTCAGCCGGAGGACTTGAGTTCGTGGATGGAGGACGATTGCCGCTGGATGAACCGCGGCGCCTTTGACCTCATGGGAGTGAATTCAGGTGCCAACGCCTCGCGCAGCGGTCTGCCCCGGGCCGCGGCCATCTACGGTACACTTCCGGAGCAGCTACTTGATCCCAACTCATTTGCGTCGCAACTAGAGCGAATGTTTCGCGCTCGCAAAGCAAGCCGGATTGCGTTTTCGAAGCTTATATCGGTGCCGGAGGTCGACAGCCGCGGTGTGGTGGTGATGCTCTTGCAGCGGCCCGAAGATCTTGGCTGGATGATCACCGCCCTCAATTTCGGCCGAGAGCCGGTCGGTGAAACCATTCGTTTGCCACAGCTCGCGGGGAAGTCACTGAGGCTGATCTTTTCCACTCATCGCGAGAAGGCAAAAGGTATTCAGATCTCCGATGATGGAAGCTTTTCGTTAGACCTGGGGCCCATACAGGGCGAGGTGTTCGTCGCAGACTAGCCGAGAACGACTTTGGGCAAGCGCTCTTGGAGACGAACGGATCTAAGTGCCCTATTCGTAGCCATCGTCAAAAGAGCCTGCGCCGATCGGGGGGTCATGGTTGGCGAGTCCCCTGTTGGGGTCAGGTAGGTTGTCCATATTCCCGCCGTACGCCTGACGGCCCCCCCGCTCAGGGTGCCACTGCCCTCTTGATACAATTCCGGTGGGCTGCTAGGCTACAGCCGTCCGGAGACAAAGGGCCCGGCGGTCTGGAGACAACGGGCCGAGACGGGCCGAAATCGGCCATTTCGGCTCCAAATAGATACGACGGGGCACCCCTAATCTTCCCAAGCAGACGGCCGTGGGTTGGATCCCCACCGCCCGCTACGGATAGTCATCCTCATATCAGCACTAAGACTTCATAGTGTAGTCATCCTCGCTACTTTGTTTGGTCCCGGTGGGCTTTTCCCGGCGAGGGCGAGATGAGAGCAGCCGGTTGTGTATGGGGCAAAGGCCTACGGAGACGCCCTCACGGACCCGATTCCTTCACCGCGAGCGGGTCCGGCAGCTTCAGCCGTATCCAGATCGGCACATGATCGGAAATCTGCTGGCAGATCCGGTTCCTCCGCGTCTTGTCCGACAGCCGGGACCGTTTCAGCGCACTCTTCACCAGCGACGGGATATCGAACACGCCGTACTCCGCGATTCTCAGGGTACTGGCCCTTCTAGATCGCATCAGTAGAAAGATCTGATCGAACCGCTCTGTCCCCGTGAGGTTCGACCCGGTGGATGGCGGTGGTGTGTCGTCCATGCCTGTGAGAAATGGAAAGAGGACGCGCTGTCTCTTGATAGCGTCCACTAGTTGCGAGTCTCCCTCTTTGCGCGCCCGCGACAGGGCACCCCGCCGCGAGGCTTTCGCCTGCTTCAGTATGTGTGTGCGGAGCGTCTCTAGCGTTGTCGCGTGCCTCCCCACCACCTCCGTGTTCATATCCCCGAATACAATGAAATTGGGCGAGAATATCGTCTCCGCGTAGCCCCAGCGTCGAAATAGCCAGTCTAACAAGGCGGTGAACTCGTTCGTCCGGTCCTCGTGCTTGTCGCCGTAGTAGATGTGCGCGTTGTACCCCAGGAAGCGTAGGGGCGCATGGCGCCACCCCGCCTCGAAGCTCACGCAAAACGGGGCCCGGTCGAACCCCAAGAACGCCGGAAGATCTATCTTTGCCTTCTTACCTGTGGCCACCTCTTTGCCGTACCGCTCAAGCTCCTCTTGGAACTCTTCCCAGTTCTCCTGGATTATCGACCGTATCCGCACCATCGGCACGTCTATTTCTGCCGCCAGATTCGTCCTTCTCACCCTCTCGAACTTCGAAAAGAACCCTAGCCGTTCGTAATTTCCCGTCACATCCGACACCACCAGGTCGTAGTCCGGCAGAAAGCGGTGCAGAAGCCGCAGGCTGTCCAGATCGTCCTTGATCTCCTGGATCGCTACCAGATCGAAATGCATCAGCACTGAGGCCATGAATCGAAACGCCTCTGGCTCCCTGGGACGATTCTTGGCGTCCAGGTGTATGTCGCCGAACTGTCGCAGGTTCCAGCTCCCTAGTACAAGGCTGTCCACTCGCTGCGCCGGCAGCCCATACGATGTCCCGCGCTCGTTCAGCTCTACGAATATCGATTTCCACTGCTCGGCGCTGAAATTCTTGTGGGCTCTGTCAGGCATCTGTCGCCTCCTTGTGCGGGCCACTCTGGCCTATGTCAAGAGTCACTCCTTGCCCACGTCCGTGAAACCTTCTTTCAGCCGGTCATGGTGGATATTGGGAGGGTCTTGGACGGCAAGCTGCCGCGTCGAAATCACGAGGAATCATACCGCTTCGCTCCCGAAAAAGACGCGTATACACGCGTCCGTGCACGGTTGGACGGTGGCATCCAGCCCTATGTCCAGCAGCCGTTGCTGCGCAATGTCTGCCGCGGCAAGGAGGA
>JAUWYP010000013.1 GCA_030615765.1 Dehalococcoidia bacterium
GGATGAGCCATTGAGCGGCACCGATCCCTCCCAGCGGCTGCAGACGATGGAGCTCCTGCGCCGCATGGCCGCCGAGGGCCACACGATCGTGTTCTCCTCCCACATCCTGGACGAGGTCGAGCGCCTCGCCGATAACGTCCTTGTGATCGTCGCTGGCAGGCTCGCCGCCTCCGGTGACTTCCGTGCGATCCGTCGTCTGATGACCGACCGTCCGCATACGTTCACCGTTCGGTCCAGTGACAACCGTCGGCTCGCGGTCGCGCTTGTAGCGGACGAGTCCGTCTCCGGAGTCGAACTGAACGACGAGCATCTGACAGTGCGCACGTCGCAATTCGCCGACTTCATCCGTGCGGCGCCGAGAATCGCGAAGACGGAGGGCATCACCCTCCAGGAGCTGCTGCCCACCGACGAGTCTCTGGAGAGCGTCTTCTCCTACCTGGTGAAGCGATGAACGCCACCGTCTTTACGCTCACGCTCCGACAGATCGCCGGGCAGCGCCGCTCCCTCCTCTTGTTCCTCCTCGCGCTCGTCCCCGTAGCCCTCGCCATCATCTACCGGCTCGGCGAGCACGCCGACCAGCACGAAGAGACCGCGGGCTTCCTCGCCTACTTCGTCGTCACAGCTATCCTCCCGCTCGTCTGCCTCATCCTCGGCACCTCCGCCCTCGGCTCCGAGATCGAGGATGGCACCGCTGTCTACATCCTCGCGAAGCCCGTCCGCCGGCGCGAGATTGTCGGCGCGAAGTTCGCGGCTGCGGCGCTGGTCGCGGCCGCGTTTATCGTGCCGGCCACCGCCATCTCCGGCCTCATCGGCCTCCATGGCGTATCGGAGGAAGGCATCGCCACGGGCTTCGCCGTCGCCACCCTGTTCGGCGTCTTCGCCTACACCGCGGTCTTCATGCTGCTCAGCGTCGCCACCAGCCGCGCCCTCCTCTTCGGCATCGCCTACGTCTTCATCTGGGAGGGGCTCGTCACCGAGCTCTTCTCCGGCACCCGCTATCTCAGCATCCGCCAGTACTGCCTCGGCATTGCCGACCTCATCTCGACGGTCAGCAAAGGGGACTTCGAGGCCGACCTTGGCGGGCTCGAGGGCCTGATACTCGTCGCCATGGCCGCCGCCGTCGCTCTCCTCCTCGCAGTACGTCGCCTCGAGGCCTTCGAGTTCACCGACACGGACTAGCTGTGAGTGTTAATCGAACCGAGAGAACAATAGCGCTTTCCTGCCCTGGGTCGCTCAGGCGCAGTGTTAGAAGATGCAAGACCAGCCAGGCCCTCCTGGATCTGCGGACTGCAAGATGGGAAAGCAGTCGGCTGACCTGGCGCGAACACGTGCCCCGTTTGACAACCCCAGCCCAGTTATGGATTATGTGAGGGACAGAAAGGAGAGCGCTGTGAGCAAGATATTGGGAGCCGATGTCCTGGTCAAATGCCTTATCCAGGAGGACGTACGCTTCATCTTTGGCATCCCCGGCGGCCAGCTAACCACCATCCTGGACGCCATCCATCGCTTCGGCCGAGAAGAAGGCGTCGACTTCATCATGACCCGCCACGAGCAGGCAGCCGCCCACATGGCCGACACCTACTCGCGGCTGACGGGGAAGGTGGGGGTCTGCCTGGGCACCGTGGGCCCGGGGGCAGTCGACTTGGTGCCGGGGGTCTACGAGGCCTACGTCAATAGCATACCTATGCTGGTATTGACCGCCCAGAACCAGACCTGGAAATCCTACCCCGACCACGGTTCCACCCAGGGATGCGACCACATCGGCTTGTTCAAGCCCATCACCAAGTGGAACGCTCTCGTCTCCCATTGGAAGCGAATCCCCGAGATGGTGCAGGAGGCCTTTCGCCAGGCGACCACCGGCCGGCCCGGGCCCGTCCACCTCGACGTGCCGGTGGACGTTCTCTTCGAGGAGGGCGAAGAAGACGACATCAGCATCCTGCCGCCCGCCCGTTATCGTCCCACCGTCCCCCCCAGCGGCGACCCCCAGTTGGTCAAGCAGGCGGCCGAGATGCTGGCCCAGGCCAAGAACCCGATCATCCACGCCGGCGGGGGAGCGCTGCAGTCGCGGGCCTGCCCCGAGATCATCGCCCTGGCCGAGCTTCTGGGATGCCCCATGTCCACCGGCATCACCGCCCGCGGCGCCATCCCCGAAGACCATCCCCTCTACCTCATACCCCTGGGATTCGGAGCCATCGCCGCCCACGCCCAGGCCGACCTGGCGCTGGTCATCGGCTCCCGTCTGGGAGGCCTCGACCTCTGGGGCAAGCCGCCGATGTGGGGTAAGCCGGAGGAGCAGAAGATCATCCAGATCGATACCGCCCCGGAGAGCATTGCCGAGAACCGACCGGTCGACCTGGCCATCCTCGGCGACGCCAAGGCCACACTGCGCGACATTAACGCCGCTCTGGAGACCATGATCGAGCCGCGAGAGGAGAGCCCTCAATTCGCCCAATATCGAGCCGCCCAGGCCGCCTGGCTGCAGAACTTCGAGAATCTCGCCAGCTCCGACGCTGTGCCCATGCACCCCTTGCGCGTGGTGAGGGATGCCCGCGCCTTCTTTCCCCGGAATGCCCTTTTCGTCACCGACGGCGGCAACACCAGCATCTGGACCCAGTACCTGACCCCCATGTACGAGTCGTCCGCCTACCTTTGGGCCGCCGACTCCGGCCAGGGCGGCGGAGGCCTCCCCAAGGCTATCGCCGCCAAGCTCCTCTGCCCCGACCGGCCGGTGTATGCCATCTGCGGCGACGGCTTCTTCATGATGAACGTCCAGGAACTGGAGACCGCCGTCCGCCTGGGCACCAACATCGTCATGATCGTGAACAACGACCGCGCCTTCGGCATGATCAAGAACACTCAGGACGGCAGCTTCGCCAAGCGCTACATCGGCGTGGACTTCGCCGACGTGCGCTACGACAAGATGGCCGAAGCCGCCGGCTGGTACGGCGAGCGCGTGGAGGACCCCAAAGACCTCACCGCGGCCCTGAAGCGAGCGGTGGATTCGGGCAAGCCCGCCCTCCTCGACGTCATCGTCGACGGCCAGGCCAACTTCAACCCGCCCGACCTCGCTACCGCGAACGCTCTCTGGTTCGAAGGGGTCAAGTTCCCCGAGTACTAGCGAGCGCGAGCCACGCTGCGATGCCCGATATGCTCGTTCGCCTCTACGACCTCCCCAGCTCCCGGGAGTACTATCGGCGGGCAGAAGAGGCCGGCGTGGTGATCAGGCGAGCCGAACCCTGGGACCGGCCACGGCTGCGAAGCTTTGTGGAGGCCGAGTTCGGTAACGCCTTCTGGACACTAGAGGTCGACGTCGCTTTCACCCGCCTGCCCATAAGCGCATTTGTGGCCACGTCCGGGGGCGCGGTCGTCGGATTCGCCGTGTACGAGTGCACCCGCCCCAACTTCTTCGGGCCCACCGGTGTCCAGCGGGATCTTCGCGGCAAGGCAGTGGGTGCGGCTTTGCTCTTTCGCTGCCTGGAGGCAATGCGGGAGATGGGCTACGCCTATGCCGTCATCGGTGGCGTAGGGCCGGCTCAGTACTACCAGAAGGTCTGCGGCGCCTTCCTCATACCGGGAAGCGAGCGAGGGATCTACGGCGCCCTGGCCTAGCCGCCCGCCGAGGCGCTACGTCGGCAGCAGGGCCAGAAGGCTGGCTAGTGCCTCCTCGAACTGGTACCGCCGCTTGTGCTCAGCACCGCCGCTACGAATCGTGTCAGCGGCCGCCTGCCCCGCGAAGTAGCCCAGCCTAGGCTTCGAGAGACCTGCCCCGTATGTGTCCCAGTAGTACCGCGAGAGAACGCGACTAGTCTTGTCGCCAGGGCTTTCCCCAAGACGCTTCTCAAACTCACTGCCTTCAAGAGATCGAGGTTGTCCCGCCTCTGCGGCAACCTCATTAGCGGCATCGATTAGTTCGTTGGGCGCGAAGTTATCTTCAAATTCCCCAGGCCCTCCGTCTCCCTTTTTCCACGTCCACCAGTTCTTAGCTGAGATGACTGCCTGCTGCTCCAACTCGGCCAGCTTTTCTGGCACACCCGGGTCTGCGTCCACGAGAACGAACGGCGCCGTATGAGTACCCGCCAGCATCCCAACGAGTTCTTTTGCGCGCGTCAGCCTTTCCGCCACGCTCCCACGCAGGACCACCAGGCCAATGCCCAGTGTCTCGAGATCGATTTCCAAGGCGTCGAGGATTGGTGGTAGCGCGGCTTCCTCGGTCTGACCCTCTATGAGCAAGATCGCGTTGTACGCAAAATAGTCCGACATACGGCCACCCAACTCGCCCAAGACGGTGGCCTCTCCACCGCGTTCCACGGTGCGAAATGTCGTGCCATCGGCCGGATCGTAGAGGGTCACAAAAGTCGCCATGTCGGTGTGCACCCTAGCGAAAAGCGGAGAATGGCTGGCGAAGATTATCTGCTTCCCGGTCGCCCGACAATGGTCGCGCAGGAACTTTAGCAGATCCCTTTGGGCCGTCGCATGAATCCCCGTCTCCGGCTCCTCCACCAAGGCTAGCCCACCGTCGGGCATGGACCAGATCATCGCGCCGATGATCATCACGTGGATAGCGCCCGAGCCCATGTTCGAAAGTGCGAACGCGTCGTCCACATCCTGGCTCGCGTTGATAGCCACTCGTGTTGTGGTCGCCTTGTCCCCGACGACCGGAGTGAAAACGTCCTCGATCCAAGGTACCAAGCCCCTGAACACCGCAACCAGTTCGCGCATCCGCAGGGTTTCGTTTGTCATGAGGTGCTGAAGGAAGCGCGCGAGGTTTGACCCGTCCGCGTCCAGCGTTGGCGACTCGTCCAGACTCACGATGTCGTCTATGTGACGATCCCGTCTGACATGACGCAGCCGCGCCACCCACTGCGCAAACCACCGGACCTCGTGGCGCCCAGCTCCAGCCAGCGCGTCTCGAATCAATGCGTCAGATCCTTCTCCCAGGTCCGGGTACTCGGCTGGCGCGCTCTCTCCGAGCAGCCAGGCCCGCAAAGCGCCATTGCGGGCACAGTCATACCGATCGGGTATCTCAGGTCCACCCTCCTCCCCGCGCCGTTGGCGAAGGAGGCCCATGGAGTCGCCCTTCGACGATAGCCCGACCTCCGCAAGGTACAGCTTGTGCCGATCCCAATGAGGGGCTGCACGACGTAGTTCGAGCGCATAGCGGAGCATCAAGCCCCCCCTGATAGGCTGGGCTGCCTCAGCGCCAGCACACTCGTGAAAGTGGCCCATCTGCTCGTCGCCAGGGACAAAATCCAGTTCGACTCTTATCGCCTTGCTTGGGTCATGGTCGGTCACCGAATCTTCGAGCCACTCATCCATTCGCCTGCGATCAGGTCCTGGGAGTGGAACGGCTTCGAGATGTGTATCGCCCCACCGAATGAATGGCAGCAGCAGTAGCGCGTCGAGTACCGCCGACTTCCCGGAGTTGTTGCGACCGATCAAGCAGTTGAGCGGCTTGAGCCCGCTAAGCTCGGCCTTCCGGAGACTGCGAAAACCGCTCACGCGGACGCTTTCTAGCTGCATGCCCATCGCCTCCCACGGCTAGTCCTGAGTCACCACGGCGGTTCCATACTACCCGTACGCGCGAGGCTTGGCAAGGGAGGGCTCCCCGTCTTTCGAAGCGGGCATGATAAGCGCCTCTCGGGCGCTACAGCGGCGGCAGTTGCTCCTTGATCGCCGGCCAGGTGTTGATCCCCAGAGAGAGCGGCTCTTCCTCCCCCTCTCGCGTGGGGTCCCACTCGTCCGGCGGCAGCACGTACGCCAGATCGTCGCCGGTCAGCCCGAAGAGGAACTTGTAGGTCCCCTTCATCTGCTCCTTCAGCTCCAGCCCCAGCCGGCAGAAGAACTGGCCGGGCAGGGTCACGATCTGGGCGTCGTTGATATTGACCACCCACGTCTCCGAGCGGGCGCGGCCCTTGTAGAGCTTGCGGGGGATTCTCCGCAGGAGGCGCCCGATCTTCATCATAAGGTTGTCCACCGCCACCTCCGGATAGGTGACCTGCACGTCGATCGTCACATCGGCGGTCAGTTTCGCCTTCGGTAGCACGTCCAGGACCGCCTTGGCGATGGCAGAGCCCACCGCCTCCGCTTCCTCGAACGTACGCAGCCCCTTCTCGTCATCGTGGTCCTCGACGGTCTGGCGGGGAAAGATGTCCCCCTGAGCGGCATTGAAGAAGATGGCCGTCCCGCCCCGTTCTCGCTCCAGGTCGCGCCGAAGGTAGGCCGGAAAGTCGGCGGTGATAAGCGTATTGCGCTTGCCCAGGACATCGACGTGGCAGGCGAAGTTGACCAGCACCGCCAGGGTGCCGCCATCCTTCCCTTCCACCAGCATCATCGCTGCCTCTTCGTCCAGCGGCCCTGCCTCCGGGTCGCGGTTGTTCCTGACGATGCCCTCCACGCGCGTCGTGGCGAAGCCGATGCGCGCCGGCGCCATGTTGGCCACCGCCTCGGCTACGGCGTCCGATGCCCGCTCGTGGATGAGCCGCTTGTAGCGCCTGGGCACGCCGCCGTAGGCCCCGATCACGTCGGGAGCCGAATGGTTGTGGGTAGTGCCGACAGCGACCATCAGGCCTTCCCGCCCCGTCTTCTGGCGCGCTCGCTCCCGGATGGCCTCCATGTCGACCTGGTACAAGCTGACGAGGTCCAGGACGACGAAGGCCAGGGTCTTCTCGCCGTCGCCCAGGGCCAGGCAGCGAGCGAAGATGTCGTCGTGAACGCCGCTGGCGACCCGGTGGCCCCATGGCCCGGGCCTGAAGATCGGCCCGTATCCCGCCAGGCGCAGGTTCACCTCCGGCGTGATGATCCTCTTGGCCGCCCCGGCCATGAGCTTGGGCATGACAACTACCTCCCTTCAGACGCCTGGGCCCCGTGGTCAAAGATGACCTTAAAGGGGTGGCTACCGCGCTGATCCATGGCCGTCATGAACGCCTTTCGGTACTGGGACAGGGGGAAGCGATGGGTTATGAAGCCGTCGAAGTTGAGCTTCCCCTCCTTGAGCAGCCGCACGACCAGGTCGAACGTGGACACCCGCTCCCCCTGCCACTCCTCGCCGCCGTGAGCGAACAGCCCGACGAGGTCGATCTCGAAATACCAGACAGGCGTCAGGTCGATTTTCATGGGAGCCATGTACACGCCCACCAGCACCACCGCCCCGCCAGCCCGCGCCCAGCGCAGGGCATCGCGCAGGGTCTGCGCCTTGCCCACGCAATCGTACACCAGATCGAAGCCGCCCATGACAATGCGGTTGCCCAGCCGTCCCCGATACAGGCGGCCGCCAGTCAGGCGGGCCACCTCGCCGTAGGCATCGCTGCCCAGCATGATGATGTTGCTGGCTCCCAGCTTCCTGGCCATATCCGCCTGATAGTCGAACTGGGCCAGGGCCGTGATCTCGCAGTCCGGCTGGACGGCGCGGATGCACTGAAGGGTCATCAGCCCGATGGTGCCGCAGCCGATAACCATCACCCGGTCGCCTGCTTGGGCCCGCCGCCGCAGGGCCGCCCGCAGACCGCAGGCCGCCGGCTCCAAGAGGACGGCCTGCTCGTCGCTCAGGTCGTCGGGCACGTGGAACAGCCTGCCCTCGTGGGTCACCCACTCCTCGGCATGCCCGCCCCCGACGCTAAGAGGGTCCTGCTGCCGCGCTTCCTCACACAGAGCGTAGTTCCCCACCGCGCAGTACCGGCAGAGCGGCTCCCTGCCCTGGCCTAGGCAGCTCCCGGCCAAGGTCTGGGCCGCCACTCGGTCGCCCACCTTGTAGTCCTTGACCTCTGACCCTACCTCCACCACATCGCCCACGACCTCGTGCCCCAGGTAGATGCGAGTGATTCCCGGTAGAGCCGCCGGCGCGATGCGGAAATCGCCGTCGGCCTGGACGAAGTGGATGTCCGAGCCACAGATGCCCGCCAGCCGATTGCGGACGCGCACATAGTGCGGGTCGGGCAACGGCGACGACGCAATATCTTCCTCCCGCAGGGGAGCCCACGGGCCGAAATAGGCTGTCTTCTTGGACAGGCGAGCGAGCATTCGAGTCGACAGCATTCGGGGGGCGGTCACTTTCACGTACAGCGCCTTCATGGGACAAAACCTACCTTTGATCTGTGATGCCAGTTAGACTAGCGACGCATGTCCTACGTCTACCAGCCAGTCGAAGCCAAAATAGCGCCTGCCCTCCTGCCAGTCAAGACGAGGGGTATCAAAATACACCTCGGCGCTACGCTATGTAGTGAGAATACCCCCTCCTGATCAGCGGACTGACCTCAAAGTGGTCCGCAACAGGGTTCGCCCAAAGGGTTCCCCGAGATAGCTAGAGGATGCTGCGGGGGGTTGCGCCAGTTAATAAGATTTTCCCTCGGTCTTGGTCAAGGGAAAACGTTCCTCACTTAAGCTTTCGGCAGCAGCTAGCGGACGTGGGGGCGGACTAAGCGGCTGCCGTAGGTATGTCCTCACGTTGCCGCCCCAAGAGCTCACCGCCGCATAGGTAGGGGGCGATCGCCCTGGTCTGGCTTACGCGACGGTGTGCCAAGTCTAGGCCCCGTTTACCTCCTCTCTGTCTCACATGTCCTGACACATCACAGATTGCACACGAGCCTAGGGCCAGCGTATAATTGGTACGCCCTAGAGGGGGACTTTTCATGAGCACCTGCTCAGCGTGCGGCGTAACGTTCTCAGGGCCAGGGACGCTGTGCCCCCAGTGCAATGCGGCGGCGAAGGCGGGGCGGGAGCCGCCCAGCGCCTGGCGCCGTGTGATCACGGGGGTTGTTGGTATACCTCTCGTCGGTTTTGGATTATTCTTAATCGGATTCGGTCTTTACCTATCGACAACAGGAGAGTGCGAGGCCAATCCTGAGGCGTGCGGGATGGTCCTCGTGATCTCCATCCTGTATGGTCTCGGCTTCGCGCTTATCGGCGGGCCCTTTGCGCTAGCCACGGTCGTGCCCTTTGGCAGATTCCGGCGAGTCTTGGTGAGCGTCGGAGTTGCGGCATTTGGAGGTATCGTCTCAGCGATTGTCCTAGGAATACTGGTCGGGCCACTGGTAGTACTAGCCCTTCCCGTAGCTGCAGGCCTGTTCTATTTAGCCTACCGCGTAGCCCGCTAGAGCGAGCTCCCCATAGGGGGACGGACGCCAAGTGTCCGCATGCGTAATTTCATAGAGGTGCAGTCATCCAACGGTGGTACCCGGATTACAATGGGCCACGAATGGGCTCGCGTCTCGCCCTGATTGCTTCCCGCAATTCCGCTCACGTAGGTCGTAATAGTGCTTGGCTGGCCGTTCGTTCGGTGGCAGGAAACGCGCATGCTACCCCGTCTCAAGTCACAGGTTGAATCCCGGCCTTAGAAGCCACGATCTCGACGAGCTCCTCGTCACACATGGCTACTCGCCTCACTGGCAGTGGCCGCTCACACCATAGCCGCCCCGTTGGCCACAGCGAGGCCTGAGAGCCGCGTGACAGACCTTACCTGCGCTGCTGGGCTAGCTGGGTGCTTCTTGGCCTCGGATCTTGGTCGAGGGAAAAGGTTTGCCACCTGAGCTTTCGGCAGCGGCTGGGGATGTAGGCCCGAAGGTGACGTGCGTACCCACGTCCACGGGCGCATTCTACTCACAGGGGCGAGGGCTGGCAGGCAAGTAAGGCACCCCCACGCCACCGCGAGCCAGGCAATGGCGTTGGCCAGCAAGAGCAGCGTCTCGAACAAGATTCACTATCCCACGACTCACGACCCGGCCAAACCCACGTTCCAGACCGGACGGCGCTAGCTCTGTCCTTGAGCACTCCTGTTCGCGGTTATCTTGTCAACCCTCGACACGGTCTTTGAATGTGGCCAATGGTGGACTACGACTTCATGACCCTGGGAGAGCCAGCTGTAGATTCTACGGGACACAGTGAACTCCTCGCCCTCGACAACAATGTGGTAGTCCCTCGTGGTTCCACCCGGATAGTCGCTTGAAGGCTGAGTGTATGTTTGCTTGATCCACTTTCGACTGACGCGACCTTCCAGCTTGGTGCGGCGAGTGAATACGTCTCTGAAGATGCCCCACACACCCACGCGTGTTGCGATCGCGACAAATAGACCATTAATCAGCAAGGCCGGCACGATTAAGAACCACCACCCTGCCACGAACGCGCCGAAGTAGAAGGGCAGTGAAAACCCCAATAGAAAGAGTGCAACATAGGACCACAGGATTGCTTTAAGGAATATGTTCAGCACGCCGAAGTAATTCCGCATGTCGCCAAATTCTCCTGTTCGCCCGTATCGGCAGTAGGCTCGTCAAGAAGCTAACCGGCCACGCAGAGAGCGACTACAAAGGTAGCGCTGGAATATAGTACTCCCCTGAGGGATTTTGTCAAGTTCATCAAGACTTCTCCTGAGCTCACGCCCTTTCAGGCGCGTCATCGCACTCGCAGGCGCGAGGGCTGGCAAGGGCAAAAGCTATCGCCACCCTGTCAGAGCTTTGAACCGCACGATGGGAGCGGCGGATCGCAGGATGGCCGAGGGTCTCGATAAGCGGGCAGCGTTTCAGCGAAGGAGCAGCTGTAGAGGCGGACGCCGAGTCACCGCCATAGAACTGCCCTTCCTCGTTGAACTCGCGATAGTCAAGGGCATCGGGAAGGCAGGCGCCACGCTGCGCCTTGGCAGACGGGTCCGTCTAGCTCTGCGAGCCCTCCTTGCTGTGGCGAACCCTGCTCCGCACCACCAGGCCGCCTACGCCTGCTACTGCCACAGCCCCAACGGCGCCCAGAGCCGCCACCAGCGCCCAGTTGGTGCCGCCGTCACCGCGGACGGCCGCAAGCAGCGCGGGGTCTGGGTTTGGCCCCACAGGGTCGGGAACGTCCGCGTTGGCGGGCGCCTCCACCGGCGGGTAGTCGCCCTCGGTGACCTCGTAGGCCTGGCCGCCGACCACGAAGATCACGTGCTCGCCCAGGGCGAAGTAGGAGCCCCAATCGGGCCGCTCCCCCAGGAGCTGGTAGTAGTTGTCGCTGCCGAAGCCGATCCTGCTGATGGCCATCCCTTCCTGATAGCGGCTGTCGATCCAGGCGTCGTCGCGCTGGACGAAGGTCTTGTCTCCCACCACCTTGGCCCTGGCCGACCCGCTGTCCGCCACCGCATCAGCCTGGCGATACTCCTCGATGGTCACAGCGCCCTCCACAGCTGAAGCGCCGGATGCGGGCGCGAAAATCCCCGGCAGGTCCCGCCCCAGATCGGAAGCGGCCTTTTCTCGCCCTTCTTCCGAGAAGATCTCGAGTTCCTCCTCCTCCACCAGAAAGGATGTGTACGGGGTCATCACCCCGTAGCGCAGGCTCAAGTCCACGATCTCATCCACAAGCTCCTGCTCCGTCCCGTACAGGCGTATCTGGTTCAGCAGGTAGCCGATCTTGCGGGTGGCCCACAGGCGGGGCAGGAACTCCATCTCCCTCGACTCCGCCGGAAAGACCTGGCCGCCGTAGGAGAAGGTCTGCTCCTCCTCGTTCACCACGCCGCTGAGGCCCAGGGTGACGCTTCCCTCGCCTCGATAGCGGCCCACGACGACAAGCTGGGAGCCAGCGAACAGGTCGGGCAGGGGCTGCGGATACACGTCGAGGACGGTGATGTCCTCGAAGTCCAGGCTGATGTCAGTGAGCACGGGCGTGCTCACCTTCTCGTAGAAGCCCGAGACTACCTGAGCGATGTCCTCGCCTGGCCGCACGTAGTCACTCGTGCCCCGATTCTCCTGGGCGATGCTGTCCAGCAGCACCGTGTTCACGTCATCGCCCACGCCAAAGGCGAACAGCCTCACCGTCGGGCCAGCCGCCTCCCGAACGTTGGCGATGATCGGCCCCGCCTCCTCAACGCCTACGGTAGGCAGGCCATCGGTCAGGAAGATGATGATCTCCGGCCGCTCCCCGGGCAGCTTCTCCAGGGCCTGCAGCAACGCATCGTTGATGTTGGTGCCGCCCATAGCCGTCAGCCCTCGAACGAAGCCCTCGGCGTCGTCAGCCCGGCTGGCGCTCTGAAGGGTCGACGCATACAGGTCGACGCTGGTGCTGAAAGCCAGAATGTTGAAGCGATCGTCGGGGTTGAGGTGGTCGAGGATGAACTGCACGGCCTCCTGGGCCTGCGCCAGCTTCTCCCCGGCCATGCTGCCCGAGACGTCCACCACCACCATCACGTCCTTGGCCACCACCTCCTGCTGGCCGAAGTCCGCCTTGGGCGCCACCAGCAGGAGGAAGAAGCCGTCCTCATCCCCCTGGCGGTAGGTGGTGAGGCTCACCCCGATGTCCTCAGAGGACAGGGAGTAGAACAGCTCGAAGTCGGTGCTGGGGGTCACGTCGCTGGCTTCATAGCTGGCGGTGACGTGCGTCTCGCTCAGGCGGCTGATGGCTATGTCGTGGCTGGGCGAGTAGACAGCCTTGATAGGGGCTTCGGAGCGCACGTCCACGCTGATGGTCACCTCTTCCAGCGGTCGAGGCGAGAACTTCTCCGTGTTCAGGGGGTAGACAAAGCGAACGAGGCCGCTATCCTGGCTCAGCACCTCGGTGTAGGCGATCTGGATGCGCCGTTCGCTATGGGCCGGGATGGGAAATACCTGCGCCTGGAACATATTCCGGCCCACGTACTCCAGCAGCGCCGGGTCCTGCCGCCGGCGCACGATGTCTTCGTAGATGGCGCGGGCCTTCTCCTTGTCCAGGATGCGTCCCTCCAGGCGCTCGCCATCCACATACATGGCGAAGTCGGATATAGCGGCGTCTTCAGGCAAAGGGAAGACGTAGGTGGCCTCCAGCTCGAAGTCGCCCTCGTTAAGGAACACCTGGTCGATCTCGACCTGCGCCACCTGGTTGTCGATCTCCACCTGCACCCGGTGGTACTTGATGGGCAGGAACGGAACCACAATGTGGTCCGGCGGGATCGGTTCTATCGGCTCAGGGATGACTATGCCGTCCGCCAACGCCGACTGGGCCAACAGGAGCAACGCACCCAGCGCCCCAGCGAAAACGGCTGTCCCTCGCAAAATGCCAATCATCCTAACACCTCCGGAGTCCGCGCCCTCCTCAGGCGCTTGGATTCTCTGCTGGTAGGACGTTGGGGCGAGGGAAAAAGTTCCCTCAGGCGCTAGACTGTACTGTCTCCCTGTTGCCAGGGGACAGTTATAGGCAGCCTCCTAGCGGCGATAGACGGGCAGCGTTCGTGGGTATGCATCAACTATGGAGAACGCCGCCCCTTGCTGGGATTCTTCGCTGCGCTCAGAATGACGCTAGCCGTGCTTGTCACCCTGAGCGCAGCGAAGGGTCTCGCTTCAACCAGCCCGCTGTCGCTACAACTCGCGGATAATGGGCGCTAGACCAGCTGCAGCATCAGCCGGTAGGCCTGGAAGAAGAGCTCGATGAGGTCGGCCAGAAAGGTGAGCGGATTGGCGGTGACGGTGGGGTCCACGTGGCGGAAGAGGTCCAGCTCGGCGTAGTAGACATCGTTTTGCTCTCCCGCTGCCTCGGCCAGCCGCCGCGACTCCACGTAGGGAATGAACTTGTCCTGACGGTCATGGACGATGATTAGCTCCGCCTGAAGGCCGTCGATGCTGGCGCTCGGTGAAAGGCGCCGCAGGCTCGCCACGTCCTCCGGCCAGAGCCGGGCCAGCAGCTCCTGGGCCCGATCGGGGTCGCGATTGTCCAGCACGTCGAACATGACGCGCGAGCGGGGAGAGAGGTCGTCCAACTCCTGCCTGGCCGACTGGTCGTCCTCCAGGAAGATGCGGATCAGGATGTCGCGGTCGCCCGCGTCATCGACGTAGTGGATCAGGCTGCGCCGGAGGACGCGCACCGTCTTCTCGTCGGGATTCCAGTCCTCCCGCTGGCCGTCGTCGGTGATGGTCTCGCTGGTGATGGCGGCGATCACGTCGAAGAGGTCGTAGTAGCCCCCGAAGGAGCCGAAGAAGGCCACATCCTCGCTGATGCGGGGGTCGCTGGCCGCCACCAGAGCCATGCCTGCCCCCACCGAAAAGCCCAGATAGCCCACCCGCTCCGCGTCCACGAACTCCTGCCCCCGCAAATAGCGAAAGGCGGCCACCAGCGCCTCGATCTCCTCCGGCACCATCTCGTCGCGCAGAAGATGCTTCAGGTCGGGGATCATCACCACAACACCGGCGCGGGCGGCACTGCTGGCCAGGCGCACCGCCCGCGGGTCGGTGCGCGCCCGCGGGGCAGCGCCGATGACCACCACCACCGCTCCGTGGCGACCGCCGTCGCTGGGCCGATAGAGGTCGGCCACCGCCTCCTGCTGGCCGTAGTGGAAGGTCACCTCTTCCTTGATGGGCTCGGAGGTCGTCAGCTTCAGGGGGCTTACTGGCAGGTCAACGAACAGGTCAGGCATCATCGAGGCCGTCGTCACGGCCACCCGCGTGTACCTGTTGGCCCACAGCCCGGCGAGAAGGGCCACGGACAGCACCAGGAAGATGCCTATTATCAAGAAGGCTCGCTGATAACGTCCCATAAGCTTTCGGCGAAGAACGCGCTTTGCTATCATTCTATTGCATGGGCTGCCATGAAAGATAGAATCGCTTCCCTACCGCGAGGGCTTTACCTCATCATCGACCCGGAGGTGGCCGGCGGTCGCCCGGACGAGGAGATAGCCCGCCAAGCCATCGAGGGCGGGGCCAGGCTTGTCCAGTTGCGGGACAAGCAGCAAGAGAAAGGCCTGCAACTGCCGGTGGCCCGAAGGCTAAAGGAGATCTGCGCCCAGGCCGCCGTTCCCCTGATCATCAACGACCACGTAGACCTGGCCCTGGCCGTGGAAGCGGACGGCGTGCACGTCGGCCAGAAGGACCTGCCGGTGAGCATCGTGCGGCGGCTGATGCCGAGCGCCATCATCGGCTGCTCCGCCAACAACGTCGAAGAAGCCCTGCACGCCCAGGCCGACGGCGCCAGCTACGTCTCGGTGGGACGCCTCTTTCCCACCGGCTCCAAGGCCGATACCCGACCGGCCACCCTCGACACGCTCCGCGCCGTCAAGCAGGCGGTCCACATCCCCGTGGCGGCCATCGGCGGCATCAGCGAAGAGAACATCGACGCCGTCCTGGAGGCGGGGGCCGACCTGGTGGCGGTCATCGGAGCGGTGGTGGCCGCCCCCAACGTGCGCGAGGCGGCCCGGCGGCTCGCCGAGAGGATCAGCGAGCACCGGCAGCGAAGCGGGCAGGACTGAACGGCTCCAGGGGCATCTCCGTTCTGCCCTGCGTTAGCCACTGGGCCATCAAGCGGCCGGTGATGGGTGCCAGCAGAATCCCCTTACGGAAGTGGCCGCTGGCCACGCTCAACCCTTCCCAGCCGGGGACAGGGCCGAGGACGGGCAGGTCATCGGGGGAGCCCGGCCGCAGGCCAGCCCAGTTCGAGGCCACCTCGGCGTAGGCCAGACTCGGCACCAGGGTGGCGGCCATCCTTCGCAGGCCGGCGAGACCCCTGGCGGTGGTGTTCTTGCGGAAGCCCACGTCCTCCACCGTCGCCCCGACGAACAGGAAGCCGTTGGCTTTGGGCGCGAGGTAGCCGCGGTCCTCCCCCAACAGGATGTGCCTCAGCGGCGAGGAGAAGTCGGCGAAGGCCAGCATCTGCCCCCGCATCGGCCTCACCGGTAGGCTCACGCCCAATCGACGGCCGAGCGCGCCCGTCCAGGAGCCGGCGGCGAGAATCACGTGCCCCGCCATCATCCTCCCCTCGCCAGTGCGCACCCCCGTCACCCGCGAGCCGCTGGTCACGAATCCTGTCACCGCCACCCCCTGGCGCAGGGCAGCGCCGCGAGCGACCGCCGCCTGGGCCAGCGCCTGGGTCAGGCGGTGCGCGTTCACCTGGTGGAGGTGAGGGGAGTACACACCCCCGCGAGTCGCCGCCAACCGCGGCTCCAGACGGCCCAGCGCCTCTGCGTCCACCCACTGCATCACGTCCCGCGGCTGTTGGCGTTCCACAAGCGCATGCAGATCGTCGGCGTCCTCATCGCTGAGGGCCACCCGCAAGATGCCCGAACGCAGGTACTCGACATCGATGCCGGTCTCCTCGCGTAGCGTGTCGGCCAGCGAGGGATGAAACGGCATGCTGGCCAGGCAGAGGTCGAGGAGAGGGCCCTGCTCCACAGTCAGCTCCAGGGGAGCCAGGATGCCCGCCGAGGCTCCCGACGCCTCGCCGCCGACCTCCCCCCGCTCAAGGATGGTCACTCTCGCGCCCGCCTCGGCCAGATAGTAGGCGATGGCACAGCCGATAACGCCACCGCCAACGATGATCACATCGGGAGCTGCCATGCAAAAAAGCTCCTTAGCCCCCACCCACCATGCGCACGATCTCCAGGACGTCGCCGTCCTGAAGCACAACCTCCGACCACTTCTGGCGCTGGAGCACGGCCCCGTTGCGGGCCACGGCTACGTGGCGGAGATCGACGTCCAGGGTCTCCAGGAAGGCAGTGAGCCTGACCGGCCCCTCCAGCTCTCGCTTCTCGCCGTTGATCGTGAGGCTGATCACGACCTCGTCCTCCGGGCAGGCGCTGCTGCCGCCTCGACCATCGCTTCAGCCAGCCGTCGGGCCGACGCTCCCGGCGAGGGCGAATCGAGGATGGCGGAGATGACGGCGGCGCCCCTGGCCCCCGCCTGCATCACTTGGCCCACGTTCTCGGCGGTGATGCCGCCCACGGCCACGATGGGAATGGTCACCCTGGCGGCGACGCTCTCCAGGAGCCCCAGCCCAGCGGGAGGGCCGCGATGGGAGCGCGTGGGGAAGATGGCCCCTACCTGCACGTAGTCCGCGCCCTCGTCCTGCGCCTTCACCGCCTCCTCCGCGCTATGCACGGAGCGCCCGATGATGAGACCATCCCCCGCCAGGCGGCGGGTCACAGCCACCGACGCGCCCCTTTCCGGCAGATGGATGCCGTCGGCGCCGCAGACCTGGGCCACATCGAGACGGCTGTTCACGATCAGAAGAGCCTTGTCCTGCGTTATCGCCCGCAGGCGGTCGGCCAGAGGCACGAGCTCGGCCGCCGCCAGGTCCTTCTCCCGCAGCTGCACCACGTTGACGCCGCCGGCCACTGCTCGCGCCACCGCCTCCCCCAGCGATAGGCTCTGGCACAGGCGGCGGTCGGTGATAAGGGTCAGGCAGGGGAAGGGCAGCCTCATCAGGAACCAGCGGCCGGCCGGACCACGCCCTCGATGGGGCTGCTGGCGGAGGCGTAAGCCTTCTTGGCAATGCGTCCCGCCAGGTAGGCCTTCCTCCCAGCCTCCACCCCCAGGCGAATGGCCTCGGCCATCAGAGCAGGGTCTTGCGCCTCGGCGATAGCCGTATTGACCAGCACGGCGTCGGCCCCGATCTCCATGGCCAGGGAGGCATCGGAGGGCACACCCAGGCCGGCGTCCACCACCACCGGCACCTTGGCCTCCTCCACGATTATCTGGATCTCTTCCAGGGTGAAGATGCCCCGCCCGGAGCCGATGGGCGAGCCCAGGGGCATGACAGTGACGCAACCCACCTCCTCCAGGCGACGGGCCAGGATGGGGTCGGCGTGGATGTAGGGCAGAACGGTGAAGCCCTCGCCGATGAGCACCTGAGCGGCCTCCAGCGTGCCCGTCGCGTCGGGAAGGAGGTACTTGGGGTCGGGGATCACCTCCAGCTTGATCCAGTCGGAGCCAGTGACCTCGCGCGCCAGGCGGGCGGCGAACAGGGCCTCCTCCACCGTCCGGCAACCGGCGGTATTGGGCAGAATAGTGTACTTGCCCCAGTCGATGAGGTCCAGGAGGGTCTTCTCCTTGGGGTTGTCCAGGTTGAGGCGGCGGATAGCCACGGTCACGATCTCCGCCCCCGAGGCCTCCAGGGCGGCCAGCATCTCCTCGGTGGTGCGGTACTTGCCGGTCCCCGCCATCAGGCGAGAGCGAAACTTCTTCCCGGCGATCTCCAGGTGGTCTTCCATGGCAGCGATTCCCCTTCCGGACGAACCCTTACTTGGTGTGCCTTTTAGCCAGTCTCTCCTGCTCAGCCTGGACCTGCCTCGACGTCTCCTCGCCCAGGTGACGGGAGATCTGCATGGCGCAGAACTTGGGCCCGCACATCGAGCAGAACTCCGCCCCCTTGAAGACGTCGGAACCCAGGGTCTCGTCGTGCATACTGCGCGCCGTTTCGGGGTCCAGAGAGAGGGCAAACTGCTTGTCCCAGTCGAAGTCGTAGCGCGCCCGCGATAGCTCGTCGTCCCGCGCCCGCGCCCCCGGGTGCTTGCGGGCCACGTCGGCGGCGTGGGCGGCGAGCTTGTAGGTGACAACCCCCTCCCTTACGTCGTCCAGGTCGGGCAGGCCCAGGTGCTCCTTGGCCGTCACGTAGCAGAGGAAGCTGGCCCCTGCGTAGCCGGCCACGGTGGCCCCGATGGCCGAGGTGATGTGATCGTAGCCGGGCGCGATGTCTGTCACCAGAGGCCCCAGCACGTAGAAAGGCGCCTCGTCGCAGATCTCCTGCTGGACCTTGACGTTCATCTCGATCTCGTCCAGGGGGATGTGGCCCGGTCCCTCCACCATCACCTGGCACTCCCTGGCGCGAGCGCGATGGGTCAGATCGCCCAGGGTGCGCAGCTCCGCGAACTGGGCCTCGTCGCTGGCGTCGGCCAGGCAGCCCGGCCGCAGGCCATCGCCCAGGCTGAAGGTCACGTCGTAGCGGCGGAAGATGTCGCAGATATCGTCGAAGCGCTCGTACAGGGGGTTCTGCTTGTGGTGGTACAACATCCACTGAGCGAGGATGGAGCCGCCGCGGCTGACGATGCCCGTCACTCGCTTGCTCACCAGCGGCATGTGCTCCAGAAGGACGCCGGCATGGATCGTCATGTAGTCCACGCCCTGCTGAGCCTGGTGCTCGATCATCCCCAGGAGGTCCTCCGCGGTGAGGTCCTCCACCCGGTCGACCAGAGTCACCGCCTGGTAGATGGGCACGGTGCCGATGGGGACAGTGCTCTCGTTGATGATGGCCACCCGGATGGCATCGATGTCGCCGCCGCAACTCAGGTCCATCGCCGTATCAGCGCCGAAACGTACGGCCAGGCGCAGCTTCTCCAGCTCCTCCTCGATGTTGGAGCTGACGGCGGAGTTCCCGATGTTGGCGTTGATCTTGATGCTGGCCGCCAGGCCGATGCCGATGGGGTCCAGCTCCATGGCCAGATGGCTCACGTTGGCCGGGATCACCATCCGGCCCCTGGCCACCTCCTGGCGCACCACCTCCGGCTCCAGCCCTTCTCTCTCGGCCACCCGCCGCATGGCGTCGGTGATCACGCCCTGACGGGCCTGGTACAGTTGCGTCACCGGCTTGTCCTTGGAAGCCATGACTGGCTCCTTTCTAGAGATGCCCTCCCTGTTATAAAGATTCGCGCCGCTGGGTGTACCAGCAGCGCGTTGTTCAGGACGTCTCTTCCGATTCCCTACGCTGGCATTACCCAGATCAGGTTCCGACGGTCGCCCCGACATATCGGGGCCTCTCAGCCCGGCTTACCCGAGCTCCCGCACGGCTCTATTCAGTTGGTACTTCCAGATTAGCAGGAAGGCGAACAGATGTCAACGAGCTTCGCTCTCCCACCAGCGGTAGAAGTGGTGTACCGGCCCTGGCCCCTTCCCCAGGGCGAAGGCATGCTCCAGGGCCGCCGTCACATACTCCTTGGCCCGCGCCACCGCCTCCTCAACATTGACCCCCTTGGCCAGCCACACGGCGATGGCCGAAGCGAAGGTGCATCCCACGCCTCGCCCGTGGCTGGTGGCCAGGCGCGGCCCCGAGAAGCGCCGAATGCCCCTGCCGTCGTACAGCACGTCCACCGCCTCCGGCCCCGAGGCGTGGCCGCCGGTGATCACCACGTTCTTGGCCCCCAGCGCCGCTATCTCCTGGGCCGCCCGCTGCAGGTCTTCGTCCGTCTTCAAGCGGCGGTCCAGCAATGCCTCCGCCTCGGGGATGTTGGGCGTGACCACAGTACACAGAGGAAGCAGTTCTGCCTTCAGAACGTTCAGGGCGTCCTCCCTTAGCAGGCGGTCGCCGCTCTTGGCGGCCAGCACCGGATCGACCACCAGGTTCGGCAGGCGATGCTGCCGCACTCTTTCCGCCACGACACGAACGATCCCGCCATTGGCCAGCATCCCCGTCTTCACAGCGTCGACGCCCATGTCCCGCACCACAGCATCGATCTGGGCGGCCACCAGCTCTGGCGCAAGCTCATGGATGGCCTGCACCCCCGTGCTGTCCTGAGCGGTCACGGCGGTTATGGCGCAGGTGCCGTGCACGCCCAGGGCGGCAAAGGTCTTCAGGTCGGCCTGAATGCCGGCGCCGCCGCTGGAATCGGAGCCAGCGATGGTCATGACCGTGCTTTTCATCACTTCTCGCCGGCAACGTAGCAGACGGCTTCACAACCGTCAAGAAAACAACGCTGGCGCCAACAAGGGAAGTTCACGCTATAATGAGGCAGCGGAAAAGGGGAAGGAGCATCGATCGTGCTATCGCACATAAACGTCTTCACCAGGGGCAGGGAAGCGATGGAGGACATCACCCACAGGGTCAACGACCTCATCCGCCGCAGCGGCGTTGAGGAAGGCGTCTGCTACCTCTACCTGCCGCACACCACTGCCGGCATCGTCATCAACGAGAACGCTGACCCCTCAGTGAGCCGAGACATCCTGGACCGACTGGAGGCCCTGGTCCCCACCAAGGGCAGCTACCACCACCTCGAGGGCAACGCTCCCGCCCACATCAAGTCTACCCTGACGGGGCTCTCCCTGACGGTGCCCATCGACAAGGGGCGCCTGGCCCTGGGCCGCTGGCAGGGCGTGTTCCTGTGCGAGTTCGATGGACCCCGCGACAGGACCGTCGTCGTGCAGGTGCTCCCCAGCCACGACGCCGGGCCCGGCGAAACGGTCGAGGGGCGAGCCGGTCAGCCCTGAGAGGCAGGAGAAAGAGATGACCAGCGAAGAGCAACTCGAGGAAGCCATAGAGGCAGCGGCCCGCCTGGTGGTGGCCTCCAACCATGTGGTGGCCCTGGTGGGGGCCGGCCATTCGGTGGAGAGCGGCATCCCTCCCTTTCGAGGGCCGGGCGGCCTCTGGACCAAGTACGGCGAGCCGGACATGCTGGGCTACCAGAGCTTCATGCGCGACCCCAAGAAGTGGTGGGAGGAGAGGATGAGCGGCACGGGCCCCCTGCAGGAGCTCATCGATGCCCTGGCCCAAGCGCGGCCCAACCCTGGACACTACGCTCTGGCCGAGCTAGAGCAACTGGGCCAGCTTCAACACATCATCACCCAGAACATCGACAACCTGCACCAAGAGGCAGGCACTGTCGCTATCACCGAGATCCACGGCAGCCGCGTGAAGCTGCGCTGCATAGCCTGCAACACCCGCTGGCCCGTCGACGACTTCACCATCGAGGAGCTACCACCCAAGTGCCCCGAGTGCGGCGGCATGGTCAAGACCGACACGGTGATGTTCGGCGAACCGATACCCCCCGACGCCCTGGAGGAGTGCATCCGCCAGTCGCGCATGTGCGACTGCATGCTCCTGGTGGGTACCTCAGGGGTAGTGTACCCGGCGGCCGGCTTCCCCCAGGACGTGAAGATGGCTGGCGGCAAGCTGATCGAGTTCAACATCAACGAGACGGCCCTCACCCCCCTATGCGATATCATCCTGCGGGCGCCGGCGGGCACCTCCCTGCCGCTGCTGGTTGAGCGCATCCGCCAGCTTGCCGCGGCCTAAGGCGCGACGCCACGATGGGGCATGCCTGATGGGCGATTCAGCCGGAGGACGAGAGGTCTATGGGCTCTCGCTTTGCCTCTGAAGAAGAGCGCATCGCGCGGCTGATACGTCAAGCGAAATGGCGAATGAAGACCAGCGATTGGCGGGAAGCTGCTGCCCTACTCGCCCAACTCGCAAAGGTGCGTGGGTCGGACCGCGACTGGGCAGGTCTGGGCGTAGCACGAGAGCAGCTTGGTGAGCACTGGTCCGCCAGACAGGCTTACCGGCGAGCCCTAGAGGCTAACCGTCAGAATCGCACGGCCCGGTTAGGCCTCGAGCGGCTTACAGTTCCAGACGAAGGAGTCCCTCCGAGGCCCCCGCGCGACTACGTGAGAACGACGGGGTATCCAGGATATATCACGCGATGTTGGAACTGTGCGGAACAGATCGATTCCGCCGAGGCGACCCGCTGCGATGGATGCGGCCTCTTCGTGTGCCCCGCCTGCGGCGAGTGTCGGTGCCGCGCCCCCCTTGGTGAGGGGACGATACAAGCACCTGATCCCGGCCTTGAAGACGATTACTGGGCATAACAACCGGGACAGCCTGCCATGCTTCACGCCCTATATACCCCGTCTCAGACCAGAGAGTGGCGCATAGGAGATAGGCCTGCCGTGGCCGCTGGAGGTGAGGAGAGCTAGCCCTCTTCCTGGAGAATCTTCCTTAGCTTTTGCAGTGTGCGGCAGAGGATGACCCGCACGTTGCTTTCGCTCAGGTTCATTATCGAGGCGATCTGCACGTTGGTCAGCTCGGCGTCGAACTTGAGGGCGATGATGTCCTGCTCCCTCCGCGGGAACCCACGGACATGCTCCATGATCTTGGCCACTTCCTCGCGCTCCAGAAAGTCGTCCTCAGGGGCAGCGTCCGCCGGCAAGGAGTCCACCAGATCAGTGTTGACTGGGCCGCCAAAGCGGTTGCGTTTGCGGCAGTAGGAGATGAGGAGATTCCTGGCGATGGTAAACAGCCAGGTACCGAAGGCCTGTTCGTGACGAAGGGTATCCGCTTTGACGAAGGCCCTCTCAAAGGCCTCTGATGCTACGTCCTCAGCTGCTTGGACGTCCCGTATTCGCCCGTAGACATAGGCGAACACTCGCGGGAAGTACTGGCGGTAACGCTCGGCGAAGTCCTGAAAGATGCGGTCACCGACGGTCACGTCCCCCGGCCGGCTGAGAGGCTCGTGTACGCCGACGCTTCTCAAGTACTGTCTCTCCTTCTATCCTGCCATCGAAGAATCCCGATTACGTTTCCTAGAACCTTTTCTATAGAACTACACCACTAGACAACAAGCGCGCTCTTTCTGCATAATGAAACCGACAAGTCCGGTTTTCCTGGGCACATATCAGTTTACTAATATGACTTTTTTACCTTGCTAATATAGAATTGGAACTCTATATTGACGAAACAAAGATAGCAGCCCTGACACCGTTTGTCAATACCCAAGGTGAAAAAAGGTGAAAATTCTTGGCCAAACCTATGTCCCCTGCTAGTCGTGCCGCCTGTTCACTGAACGGGCATGTCCTCCGCAGGCAGCGCCGTTTCGATTCCCCGGCTATGGCCCGGCTATTTGAGACTCGGGGGACGCCAGCGGCGACTGCCCAGAGGCGCTCAACAGCAGAGGCGAAGCGGCCGCTTCGCCTCTAGAGAAGGGTGAGTTGGCTATGCCCAAGAGATGGAACTTCCTCAGCAACCACGGCCTGGTGATCCTCCACATCGTCCAGAACCCTCAGGCTACCCTGCGGGAGATCGCCCTGAGCACGGGACTAACGGAGCGCGCGATCTATCAGATCGTGCGAGAGCTGGAGGAGGGCCTCTTCATCACCAAGCACAAGGTGGGACGGCGAAACGCCTATACCCTCAATCGGGAAGCCCTCCTGGGCTATACGGTCTACGGCCAGGTTATGATAATGGACGTTGGCAGGATCATCCACGACGCGACCCAGGCTCGCTAGCGTCCGTCCCGCCGATCATGGCGAGTCTTCCTCCTGCGAGGCCTCACCGAAGGCGATGCGCAGCTTGCTGCCCTCGAACTTGGCCCCCAGCGTGCTTAGACCGTGAAGTATGCGCGGCAGGATGATGCTGCGCTTGAAGCTGCCCACGCTGATGATGAGCTCGTCGCCCTGCCGCATCAGCGAAAGCTGCTCCTTGCTGACGAAGGGAAGAGCGATGGTCAGCACATAGCGACCATCCTCGCTCGTCACCTCCTGAACAGGGCCGCGGAAGAAGAGTTGGGTGGGGTCCTTCTGGTCGTAGAGGGCGGCCCCCACCTGCTCCAGCATCTCCAGGCCCACTACCTCCTGCTCCATGAGCGGCGCTGTGAACAGAGGCAGAGGCGAGAAACACTCCTGGATAAGGCGGAGGTACTGCTCCTGAGCCGTCTTCCAGCCCTGGAAGTAGCGATCCTCCACCTCCGCAGGAATCAGCCGATTGCAGATCACGGCATCGGTAGCGTAGCCGTAGAGGTTGAGGTAGGTGAATGTGCGCTGGGCCTCCTTGATGACCATCTTCTCGGGGTTGAGAACCAGACGCACCGATGTCTCGTCGACGCTGCTCAGAAGGGCGCGTAGCTCCTCCAGACGACGGAAGAGGTCTTTACCAACCCCGTACACCTCGTCCGTGGGCAAAGGGATATCGCTGAAGGGCCGCACCATCGGTCGGATCACTCTCACCAGCCGTCGATGGACAGGCAGGATCTTGTCCACCCACCAGCCGGCGATGTCGGGGAAGCTCAGGAGCTTGAGGGTCTCGCCGGTGGGAGCGCAATCCACGATAATCACATCGTAGCGGCCGCTGTCATAGTGATCGTTGATCCATAGGAGGTTGGAGAGCTCGTCCATGCCCGGCAGGGTGGCCACTTCGTCGGCTGCCAGCTCGTCCAGACCGCGCCAGGAGAGAAGGGCCCGCAACCACTGCTGCACCTTGCCCCAGTACTTCTCCAGGTTGTAGTAGACGTCGGTCTCCTGGCCCCACAGGTTGGCAACGATAGGCGCCGGCTCAGGCCCCAGGGGCAAGTCGAAGGAGTCGGCCAGGCTGTGGGCGGCGTCGGTGCTGAGGACAACAGTGCGATGGCCTAGCTGGGACGCACGCAGGGCAGTGGCGGCTGCCATGGTGGTCTTGCCTACCCCACCCTTGCCAGTGAAAAGAATTATGCGCACCTTATACCAAGCACCTCCCCCCACAGGCAGGCAGGCTCATGATAGCATATTCAAAGCCGCCGCCAAAAGCTTCGGTTTCGTTTCAGGCCCGTCCGCGCTATACTTGCTAGAGACCCTGCCAGCAGGCAGGCGAGGCATGGCGAGTTCTGCGAGGTTAGAACGTGAGTCAGATTCCTTCGGTAGGCTTGCCGTGGCTGGTCCCCAGGATCGGCGTCGTGGAGCTCTTCGGCGTCATGGGGACGACCATCCGCGGCCCCGATTACGGTCGCATGCTCAGCACCCTACGTGACGACACGCGTGTGAAAGCGGTGGTAGTGGATATCGACTCGCCCGGCGGCTCGGCGGCCGCCGCCGAGCAGATCCACCTGGACATAGCCAAGGTAGCGGCCAAGAAACCTGTCATCGCCTTTATCCGCGGTTCGGGCCTCTCCGGCGGCTACCTGGCGGGCTGCGCCGCCACCAAGGTAGTGGCCATCCCCACGGCCATAGTGGGCTCCATCGGCGTCATCTCCATTCGGCCGGTGATCAGCGAGCTCCTCCAGCGCCTGGGCGTCAAGGTGTTCGTGACCAAGGCCGGCACCTTCAAGGATATGTTCCAGCCCTTCCGCGAGCCCACCGACGAGGAGCAGAAGAAGCTCCAGGCCCTCATGGACGAGTACTACGACTGGTTCGTGGACACCGTGGCCCGCACCCGCCACCTGCAGCCAAAGAAGGTGCGCAGCCTCGCTACCGGCGAGGTATTCACCGCTCGCAAGGCCAAGGAGCTGGGCCTGGTGGATGAGCTAGGCGACCTGGACACAGCCATCGACATGGCCACCGAGCTGGGCAGGGTACCGCGACGGCTGGCCTACCTGCGGCCCCGGCGGGCCATCCTGGAGCGGCTGGTCGGTCGGGTGGCCAGCGGCCTGGTGGAGGAGATAGCCGCCGAGGCAGAGCGGCGCCTGTTCAGCCGCATCGAGTTTCGGGCCTAGGCCCACCAGCAAAGCGCCCTTGCGCATTTCTCCATCCTGTGATATGCTTCCGTCAGTGGTGATCGTTTAGTGTTGCACGGCTTCGTTCCCCAGTGTCCTGAACTCCGGTGACCAAGCCTTCGCCAACTATTGAGCGAAAGGAGGTCATCGATGAGTTACGAGGATAGGACTCTTACCTGTCAAGACTGCGGTCAGTCTTTCACCTTCAGCGCTGACGACCAGGCCTATCACGCCGAAAAGGGCTACACCAACGAGCCCAAGCGTTGTTCGTCTTGCCGTCAATCGCGCCGCAGCGAACGCGATTACGGCGGCGGCGGCGGCTACGGCCGATCCCCGCGAGAGATGTTCCCCGCCGTCTGTGCCCAGTGTGGCAAGCAGACCGAAGTCCCCTTCCAGCCCCGTGGCGATCGCCCAGTGTACTGTAGCGACTGCTTCCGGCAGCAACCCGCCAGTTCTTCGCGCCGCTACTAGGTCTGACAGCGAAAGAGGGGGGCTGTGCCCCCCTCTTTCCGTCCAGCGGGGTAGGGAAGTCGAGCAATTCGCGTACGGAACCGGACGAGACTGGGTACTGGCTGCCTAAGGGGTGAAGAGAGGCGGAATCATTTATGGCGCACAAGCTTTGCGAGGGCGGCCTTTCACGCGGATCGAGCTACGGGCACGGACGATGGTAGACGACGAGAGCGCGGCAGTCATTCCCGCGGCCAGTCCGGCCTGCTCGCACGACGCCCATCACTGGTTGCTTGGAAACCCAAATGGCCCCACGACCGAAGGCGTCTGCAAGTGGTGCGGCGCTCGCCGCCAGTTCTCCAATGACTTCAGCTACTCAAGACGAGGTCAGACCCAAGCATCACGTGCTCCGGCCAGCAAATCGGGCGCATCTCCCGTGCAGCACAGCGTTTCCAAAGACCGCCCGTCCAAGTGAAACTGCCATCTGACGCCTTGAGGCGTAGTGGGGAATCAGCCAAGCATCAAGGACAGGAGCCAACCTATCACCGCGGTTGGCCAATGGTAGCGCTGGGACGGCGAGGGCGGAAGAGCCAGAGCAGCAGGAAGCCGGCCGCGAAGCCGCCCACGTGTGCCCACCAGGCCACCCCCTCGCTGGCCCCTACGGCATAGCCGATCGAGGCCACCCCGTTGAATACCTGGATGAAAAACCAGAAGCCGATGAGCAAGAAGGCCGGTACGTACGCCGTCCAGAAGACGAACGGCATTATCAGGGTCGCTATGGTGGCCCGCGGATAGAGCACCAGGTAGGCCCCCAGCACGCCGGCGATGGCGCCGCTGGCCCCCACCATCGGCACCGCCGAGTCAGGGTCCACCCATACCTGAGCCGCCGCCGCGGCGATACCACAAACGAAGTAGAACACCAGGTAGCGAACATGCCCCAGGGCATCCTCTACATTGTCGCCAAACACCCACAGGAAGATCATGTTGCCCCCAATGTGAAACCAGCCGCCGTGGAGGAACATGGCGGTCATCGGCGTGAAGAGAACGCGCAGCGAGTAATCGCCCGGGTTGTCCAGATAGTCGGTGAGCTTCGCAGGCACTACCGCCCAGTCGAAGAAGAGCTTGCTGATGTTGCTGGCGAAACCCACCTCATAGAAGAACACCAGGAAGCAGGCAATGATGAGGGCGATGTTGACGTAGGGAAAGGTGCGGGCGCGTACGCTATCGCCGATGGGTATCATGGCAGCGCCGCACCCCGCCGAGACCAGACCCGGGTCATCGCCACCTCAGAAGTCGATGCCTGGCCGGGCCTTGACACCCTTCTCGTAGGGGTGCTTGACCTCCCGCATCTCCGTCACCAGGTCGGCGAAGTCGATCAGCTCCTGGGGAGCATCGCGCCCGGTGATGATCACGTGCAGGCCCTGCGGCCGCTGGCGCAGTGTATCGATTACCTCTTCGACGGGAATCCAGCCGTAGGTCATGGGATAGGTCATCTCGTCCAGGACGACGATGTCGTACTGGCCGGAGTCGATCTTCTGCCGCGCCAGCTCCCAGCACTCGCGGGCGGTGGCCTTGTCCTTCTCGATGTCCTTGGAGAGCCAGGTGAAGCCTTCGCCCAGGGGGATCATCTCGATCCCCAGCTTCCTGGCCGCCCGATTCTCCCCGTAGTTGGCCGTGCGCGCCTTGACGAACTGCAGGACGACCGTCTTCATGCCGCGCCCCCAGGCGCGCAAGACCACCCCCAGGGCAGCGGTGGTCTTGCCCTTGCCCTGACCCGTAAGGACGATCACCAGCGCCTTGCGTCCGGCCTCTGTTGCCGACATCCTTCAGCTCCCGAATGTGCCAGTGCTTCCCTCTGCCTCCAGGCCTGGACAGGCGGCTTCCGACACCGGCGTCACCACCGGCCGACCCGTCAGCGGATGGGGAAAGACCCAGACCCGCGTTCCGTAGACGGAGGCCAGAAGCTCGGGCGATAGCACCTCCTGCGGCTCGCCCTCGCCAACGATGCGGCCTTCGTTCAGCATCACCAATCGGTCGCAGTACTGACCGGCCAGGCTCAGATCGTGGACGGCCGCCAGCACGGCTTTGCCCCCCCTTCGACAGAGCTGCCTGACCAGATCCAGCACCGCCGCCTGATGGCCCATGTCCAGGTGAGCGGTAGGCTCGTCCAGAAGCAGGAGAGGCGTCTCCTGAGCGAGAGCGCGGGCTATCACCACCCGCTGCCTCTCGCCGCCCGAGAGCTCGCCCATCCGCCTGCCGGCCAGCTGCCAGGTATCGGTCTGCTCCAGGGCCCGCCGCACCGCTGCCAGGTCGGCCCGTCCCTCCGATTGTAGCAGACCCAGGTGAGGAGTGCGGCCCATGAGGACTACCTCCAGCACGGTGAAAGCATCGGGCAGATAGGGGTTCTGGGGCACCACCGCCGCCCAGCGCGCCAGCTCCCGCTGCGAGAGGCGGCCCACCTCCTTCCCATCGAGGCGGATACGGCCGCCCAGGGGCCGCACCAGCCGGGTGATAGCCCGAATCAGAGTGGATTTGCCGGAGCCGTTGGGCCCCACTAGCCCCACCATCTCGCCCGCCCCCAGCGACAGGCTCACCTGCCGCAGCGCGACGAACTCGCCGTAGGCTACCGTCAGGTCGCGTATCTCCAGCATGTCGCCCTCAAAAAACCGCCCGCTGGCGCAGCCGCAGCAGATAGAGGAAGAAGGGCGCACCGCAGAAGGCGGTGATAATGCCCACGGGGACCTCGCTGGGCGAATTCACGGTGCGGGCCAGGAGGTCAGCCAGGATGAGGAAGGCGGCACCCACGACCATGGACATGGGCAGGAGCTGCCGATAGTCGGGCCCCCAGAGGAGGCGCACCGCGTGGGGGACGATGAGCCCCACAAAGCCGATGATCCCGCTCACGGAGACAGCCGCCGCCGTCGCCAGCGACGCCGCCGCCAGGAGCAACAGCTTGACCCGCTCCACGTTCACCCCAAGCTGCTGGGCCTGCTCCTCGTCCAGTTGCAGCACGTTCAGGATGCGGCCGTAGAGCAGGATGATGACCGCCGCCGGCAGCACGTAGGGCAGCACCCACCACAGCTTGCTCCACTCGCTCAGGTTGAAGCCGCCCAGGAGCCAGGTCAGGGTGGTCAAGACCCGCTCGTTGTGGCTGATCATCAGGAAGGTCGTCGCTGAGGTGGCGATAGACGATATGGCTACCCCGGCCAGGATCAGGGTGATGGTGGGAACCGTACGCCCGACCCGGGCCAGGGCGTAGGCCAGGCCGACCGCAGTGAGGCCGCCGCCGAAGGCAGCCAGGGGCACCAGGCTCAGACCGCCGACGGTGTAGTCCAGCGGCGAGACCATGACCGCGGTGGCTCCCAGACCGGCCCCGGCCGCCACGCCGATGAGGTAGGGATCGGCCAGCGGGTTGCGAAAGACGGCCTGGTAGGTGGCGCCGGAGAAGGCCAGGGTGGCCCCCACCAGCCCCGCTATGACCACTCGCGGCAGGCGGATTTCCCACACGATGTCCCGCCAGCTTTGCGGCACGCTGTCGGCCAGGCTCACGCCGGGCAGCCGCGAGAGGATGATGCGAGCCACAGCGTCGGCGGGGATGTCTACCGGCCCGATGGCGGTGCCCAGCAGGGCTACCCCCAGCAGGGCAGCGAGGCCCACAGCCAGGCGCGGCCAGAGCGCTCGCCCCAGCAGGGCCCCGAGGGCGGCCTCCGGCAGCGGTTCGGCTCCGACCGCAGACCCGAAGAGCCTGCGCTGAGCGGAGTCGAAGGGCTTCACTCAAACCTCTCCGGATAGAGGTACTCGGCCAGCGTCTCCAGGGCCTCCACGCACCGCGGCCCCGGTCGGCTCACGATGTCCGGGTCAATAACGAATATGCGATCGTTGCGCACCGCCGCGATGTTCCCCCAGCCGGGACGGGCCTTCACTGTGTCCGGCGACTCGCCGTAGGCGCCGTCGGCCAGGATGATCACCTCCGGGTCCTTCTCGATGATCACCTCCTGGGTGAGCTGAGGGAAAGGTTGGTCGGCCTCTGCGGCGATGTTCTGGGCCTTGAGGATCTTGTACAGACCCCCGACGAAGCTCTCGGGCGCTGCCGTGTACAACGTCGCGTCAACCTCGTGGAAGATGCGCGGCCCCTGCTCCACGTCTGCCAGAGCCTCCTCGATGGCCTCAACCCGGTCCTGCATCTCCGCCACCAGGGCTTCGGCTTCCTGGACGTGGTCGGTCATCTGGCCTAGCAGCCGTATCTGGTCGAACACGGCCTCCACCGACTCGGGCGTCTCTGCCACAGAACCCAGCACCGCCGTCGTGATGCCCAGCCTCTCCAGGGAATCAGCGAGCTCCCCCGGGTCGTAGAACAGCAGCACCAAGTCCGGCTGCATCCCGGCGATGGCCTCCAGGTTGGGCTCGTAGGCATCCAGTTGCTGGCGGGTGGTGGCCTCCTCCGGATAGTTGGAGAACTTGTCGACCGCGATGACCTGATCGCCGGCGCCGATGGCGAACAGGGTCTCCGTGGCCGCTGGCGAGAGCGAAGCGATGCGCTGCGGCTCTGCCTCGATGGTCACTTCCCGCCCCACCGTATCGACGATGGCCAGCGGGTACGGAACCTGGACGGCCCCCAGGACGGTGGGCGATGCCTCCGGCGTCGGCTCCACACCACCGTCCTCGCAGGCGACAGCCGCCGCCAAGGCGACGACGAGAGCCAGCAACAGCAGGCCACGCTGAACAAGACTGGTCACATCTCCTCCCTTCTGAGGGACGAAAAAAGTCCTCCGCCAATCTCGAGGCGGAGGACTCTGCGAATAGACCTTCGGGCAGAAGAAAGAACAAACCCTTGCCTTGAGACTGGCAAGGGTTCGCGTTCTCTTCTACCGCCTGTGCCCATGCCTCTCCCTCGAAGGCTGGTACATCTGACAAGGGCAGGCGACCTGACTCTCCGCCCAACACGGATTACAGTTGCGGGACAGCGCCGGTCTCACACCGGCTTCGCTTTTAACCCCGGCCTCCGCCTGAGGCGGAAGCCACGCGGGGCACCCTTGCCAACGACTATTCGATTACTAAGGTACAGGAACCACCTGGACTATAGCGTGCGCCCCCTTGCCTGTCAAGGAGCGCAACAGCCATTTGACACTGCCGCCAAATGGAATACCATACCTGAAGAGCAGCGTTCGATAGAAGGCAAGGTGGCACAACAATGGAACTAGGACTGACGGGAAAGGTAGCGATAGTGGGCGGCTCCAGCCGCGGCATCGGCAAGGCCATCGCCCTCGCCCTCGCCCAGGAGGGGTGCGATGTCGTCATCTGCGCCCGCGGCGAAGCGGACCTCAAGGCGACCGCCGGGGAGATCCGCTCCCAGACCGGGACCCGCGTCCTGCCGCTGGTCTGCGACATGTCCAGCTACGACGACATCCAGCGCCTGGTCCATGAGACCGCGGACACCTTCGGCCGCATCGATATCGTGGTGAACAATGCCGGCGGCCCCCCCGTCGGCACCTTCGACGACTTCGCCGAGGAGGAGTGGCAGAAGGCCGTCGACCAGAATTTCCTCAGCGCCGTGCGCACCATCCGCGAGGCCTTGCCCTACCTGCGGCGACAAGGCGGGCGGGTCATCAACATCACCTCGGTGACCGTGAAGCAGCCCATCGACCGCCTGATCCTCTCTAACGCCGTCCGCCTGGGAGTGGTGGGCATGGCCAAGACCCTATCGCGGGAGGTCGCCAAGGATGGCATCACTGTGAACAACGTCTGCCCGGGCAACATCGCCACCCAGCGGCTCCTCTCCCTGTTCGAGGCACGCGCCCAGAGGGAGGGCCGCCCCTTCCAGGAGGTGCTCGAGGAAGAGAAGAGCGGGACGCCCACCGGCTCCCTCGGCGAGCCCGCGGACATCGCTGCCCTCGTCGTCTTCCTCGCTTCGGAGAAGGCTCGCTACATCAGCGGCGCCACCATCCAGGTGGATGGTGGCAGCACCACCGCCGTCTTCTAGAGGCCAGCCCCTAGGATGTATTGTCTCCAAGATGTGGCGCCACATCCCTTCGCTCCGCTCAGGGCAGGCTCCTTCGCTCCGCTCAGGGCAGGCTCCCTCGCTTTGCTCAGGGCAGACTCTTGCCATTTTGCGCACATCGCCGCTGAGATTCTTCGCTCCGCTCAGAATGACGCTAGGCCATGCTGTCACCCTGAGCGTAGCGAAGGGTCTCACTCCAGACGGCATACTACGCCCGGGTGTCACTGCAACTCGGTGACAGAACCCCCTAGGGCCTGCTCCCCCAGATGGGATTCGACTGGTCCAGCCAGGCATTGGCCATCAGGAAGGAGTTCCCGAAGAAGGGCGTTGGCCGGAAGTTGCGGTAGTAGGGCCAGGCCACCCACAGCCAGATAGCGGCGACAAAGTCCACGCGAGTCAGAACGTTGTCCAGCAGATAGCGCTGGATCTCATAGCCCAGCCGCTGTCGCTCCTCCGGGTCGAACTCCTCCCTTTGGGCCTCCAGCATCCGGTCCAGGGTGACGTCCGACAGGCCGGACTCATTCTTGGGCCCATCGGTGTGGAAGTAAGGATAGAGCCAGTCGTCCAGGTCGATCCAGCCGTTGTCATAGGCGAAGGCAAAGGGAACAGTGCCCCGCTGCGACCCCTCCGAAATCTGGGGGTAGGTCCATATATCGTAGTCGACCTTGGCCCCCAGAACCTTCTCCAGCTGTCGCTTATACTGGGGAGCGAACTGCTGGATGTAGGCCGGCTGATCTGCGAAGATAACCTTCAGGTCAGGGCTTCCCACCGCCTCGTAGAGCCGACGCGCCTCCCGCTCGTCCTCCTCCCGCTCCTGCTTGCTCAGCCGATAGCCGGGCTTCTTGAACAGCTCCTCCTGCGGCAGGGCCCACTGTTTGAGGACCCACCCCACCGGGCCCTGCATCTTGCCGTAGCCCTGCCAGAAAGCTTCCAGCATCTGCTGACGATCGCTGGCCAGGTGGATGGCTCGCCGCAGCCTGATGTCATTGTAGGGCGGCTGGTCTATCCTGAAGGCGGCCTTGATCCAGGCCGCAAAGCCCATATCGACGCTGATCAGGTCGGGCTCGTCCTCCCGCAGCTTGGCCACCCAGTCGGGATTGTTCACCTGAAAGGCCACGTCCAGCTTCTTGGTACGAAAGGCAGCCTCAATAGAGGCGTCGTCGAAGAGGAAGTGGGACTTGTAGCCGTCGATGTAGGGCCTGTCAAGCTCCGGCTCGCCCCAGCCGAACCAGTCGGGGTTCCTCACAAAGGACGACCTCACCAGAGGCTTGAGCTCATCCCACATGAAGGGGCCGGTGCCCAGCATCGCCTCCTGCCGGTTCATCTCGTCGCTCTCGTCCACCAGCTCCTTGGCCACGATGAAGGCGCTGCTATCAGCCAGGAAGTGAAGGAAGGGGGCCGTAGGCCGCTTGGTGCGGATCCTGAGGGTAAGCGGGTCAACCACCTCTATGCTATCGATGGTCTGATACTGATGGGCGCGCTTGAACAGGGGCCAGCGAGGGCTCTCCTCGTTCATCTGCCGCTCGAAACTGTACTTCACGTCCTCCGCCGTGAGCTCGCGGCCGCCCACCGCCCGCTCCTCGGCGGTAGGCGAGCGCTCCAGGACGGCGCTGGGCTGGTGAAAGCGCACGCCCGGCCTTAGGCGGATGATGTAGGTGAGCCCATCCGGGTCGGGCGTCTCCGGCATCGCCTGGGCCAGGTCGGGAACGATGACCCCCCGTTCGATGTCCTCGTACCTTAAGACCTTACTGAAGACCGCAGAATGAGAGCTGAACACCGGTCCGAACTCGGTCTGGTGAGGGTCCAGGGTATCGAACACGAAGGCCTCGTAGCCGGGCAAGTGGAGGGTGCCGCCGCGATAGGCCACCGGCTCGTACTTGAAGGGCGTGGGACTAGCAGCAACGGTCGGGCTGAGCAGCGCCGCTGGCGTGGCTTCCTCCTCCTCCGCGCAGCCCACCACCGCCGCCGCCGCCAGGCCAGCGCCGCCCAGAGCAGCCGCTCGCAGCATCCGCCGTCGTGACAGCCGCCGAGCCCAGAAGCGCCGCCAATACCTTGACTCGGCCATAGTCACACCTCCTTTGCCTTATCCAGAATCCCTCGTCCCGCTAACCAACCTCTAGGCGCCCCCTCCTAAGTAAGGCGAATGCGGGGGTCGAGGATGTCGCGCAGGGCATCCCCCGCCAGGTTGAAGCCCATCACCGTCAGGGTTATCGCTGCACCGCCGGCCAGCATGGTCGCGGGCTGACTGGTCATATAGCCTCGCCCTTCGTTCAGCATCATGCCCCACGATGGCGGCTCGATAGGCGCCAGGTTCAGGAATGCCAGAGCGGCCTCCGCCAGGATAACGCCGGCAATGCCGATGGAGAAAATGACAATTATGGGCGCCGCCACGTTCGGCAGGATATGCACCGCCATCAGGCGGAAGGGCGAGCAGCCGACGGCCCTGGCCGCTTCCACGTGCGGATCCTCACGAGCCGAGAGGACGGCGCTGCGCACGATGCGCTGCGCGCCGGTGATGACCACAAAGCCCAAGCCCATGGTCAACGTGATCAGATTGCGCTCCGTGAGGCTCACCAGCAGCAGCAGGATGAGCATGGGCGGAAAGGCCTGGATGGAGTCCATGATCCGCTGCGCGAGCATGTCGAACCAGCCGCGGAAGTAGGCGGAGACGATGCCGATGGTTGTGCCGAAGATGATGGCGAACAGCAGCGCTCCCAGCCCCACTCCCAGCGAGCGCCGGGCGCCCCAGACCACACGCGCGTAGTTGTCGCGACCGAACTGGTCAGTGCCAAACCAGTGCTCCCAGCTGGGGCCCGAGCGGCTGTCCAGCCTCTCCTCCGGCTCCACTGAACCGGGCACGTAGCTAGGGTTGACAACCCGAAATGTCTCCTCGGCGTCATAGCGGGACAGCCAAGGCGAGCCGGCAGCGGCCGCCGCCATCAGCAAGACGACCGCCAGCCCGAAAGCGCCCAGAGGCTTACGCCGTACGAAGCGACCGATAAGGAGAATCCAGCCCGGCCGCCGCGGCAACTCAAACTCTTCCGCGACGGCGAGGACCTCCACCTCGGCCCGTTCTTGTCCCGCCAGCACGGGACGCCTCCTTCCAGCAGCCCGCTAACCGTAGCGAATCCGGGGGTCCAGCCAGGCGTAGGCCATATCCACCAGCAGGTTCACAAACACCAAACCTGCGGCCACTACAAGCACTACCCCCTGGACCACCGGATAGTCATACTGCTGAATGGCATTGACAACGTAAAAGCCAATGCCCGGCAGCTGAAAGAGGGTCTCCAGGACTATGTTGCCGCTGGCGACCATGGCGAGGAGGAGCGAGATAACCGTAATAACAGGAATAAGAGCGTTCTTGAGGGCGTGCCTCAGAATTACCGCTCGCTCCCGCAGACCCTTCGACCAAGCAGTACGCACGTAGTCCTGACGAAGCACCTCCAACAGCTGCGACCGCAAGAACCGCATAATAATAGCGCCGATGGCCAGCCCTCCCGCCAGAGCCGGGAGGAACATGGCCTGCATGTTCAAGAGAGGATCATCAAAAAAGCCCTTATAGTTGGTAATGGGCGGGCTCCAGTGAGCCCAGCGGGCCAAAGAGTAAAGGAGCAGCACGCCCACAAAGAAGGAGGGCACGGCCAGCCAGAAGATGGCGAACAAGCGCAGAACATAGTCCAGCCAGGTGTCCTGGCGAACAGCCGAGATAATGCCTATGGGCACAGCTACTATTATTGCCACTATGATCTGGAGGATTCCTAGCTCGATGGAGGGGGCCAATCGATCCTTCAGCTCCAGCATGACGGGTTCCTTGCTGACGAAGGACTCGCCCAGATCGCCCTGAAAGATGCCGCTCACGAACTCCCAGTACTGCTTGAGCACGGGCTTGTCCAGGCCCAGATCGTGGCGGACGATCTCTGTCGCCTCTTCCGCCGAATGGCCGGGGATCTGAGCCCCCGCCTGACGCAGGGCAAAGTCGCCCGGCGTTACCCGCAGGGCGAGGAAGACCATGGTAATGACCATGAAGATCACCAGCACGTTAAGAAGAGCGCGACGAACGATGTACTGCTGCACGGCTGGCCCTGCTCCCTAGCGGTCTGCGATAAGTGTTGCCATCATATCATCGGCGCAGTGAAAGTATCACCCGCTTCTCGCTCGGTCAAGGGGGCAGCCCATAGGTAGGCAGAGGCTAGCAACAGGCAATAGTCCGCATCTCCCTTGACAGGTTTTTGTTATTGCTATAACATGTGATTGAAGTCACGATCGCCCGCGCCGAAGTCGCCGTAGGCGACACGGGGGACCAAGTTCTGGGGTGAATCTCTCGCTGAGGCGAGGGTAGGGTTAGCCTTTCAACCCGAATCCGTCAACTAACCTCGGAGGCGCACGGAAGGCCTTGCCGGCGGTTACTGGCAAAAGGCCTTTTTTGTGCTGCCCGAGGCCCTGCTTGGCCAGGCAGGAACGAGCCTCTGGGCGACACGGCCAACCGAAGGGGGTTCGAAGTAGCGATGCAAGCCGCTCCGCCCAGAGTTTGTCCTCGCTGTCGTGGCTCCATGATCATGGAGCAGGACTGGTACGGCTCGTACAGTTCCTGCCTTTGCTGTGGCTACGTCTATGAAGTCGGTGCCATGGCCCCCGAAGAGCTCCTGGCCGAGGAAGGGGCACCCCACCGCCAGCGTCGACGGCAGCCATCTCACGGCAAGCTCCGACTGTAGAACCAAACCTGCCACTAGGCAGGCGCGCCGCAACGGCAAGGAGGGCCGCCAGAGCGTGGCCACCCTCCCTTCTGTCCCCGCTTGAAGCCTCCCCAGCAAGGGAAATCAGGCCCTGAAGGGCTTGTTTCGGCCAAGGCCAGACAATATACTTAGCACTGCCCTAAGCATATTGCCTGGAGGTTGAGCGGCCATGACTTGCCCCGACGGCGGCCAGAAGGAGCGCATCCTTTCCCTGGCCGAGGACGTCTTCAAAGCGGGCCGCAACCAGGTGCCCCGCGATTGGCACCGCCTCGACCTGACCATGCCCCAACTGAAGGTGCTCCTCTCCCTCTTTGTCGACGGGCCCCTTCCCTGCAGCAGCCTGGCCGAGGCTGTGGGCGTCTCCCTGCCCACCATGAACGGTGTGCTTGAGCGCCTGAAGGATCAGGACCTCATCGCCCGCCGCCCTGACCACCAGGACCGTCGCCGCATCCTCAACAGCCCGACCGCCCGCGGCCACCAGCTCATCGAAAGGCTGTGGACCTCGGGCCAGGACTGGCTGTCCGAGCTCCTCGACCGCATGGACAGCGCCGACCTAGAGACCATCGAGCAAGCCCTGACCATCATCGTCAGAGCCCTCAGCCGCCAGGAGCAGCACGCGTGGACTGGATAACCGGCATCACCCGTTTGGCCCTGCGCAGGCCGGCCGTCGTCTTCCTGGTCACCCTTCTGGTGATCGTGACAGGCGTCTTCGCCATATTTCGCCTCAAGACCGAGCTCTTCCCCGACATCGACCTGCCGGTGGTCACCGTGGCCACCACCTACCCCGGCGCCAGCCCCGACGCCGTCCTTCAGGACGTCACCATACCCGTAGAGAACGCCGTCGCCGGCGGCAGCGACCTCAAAGAGCTCGAGTCCATCTCCACCGAGAACCTGTCGGTGGTCATCGCCGAGTTTGACTACGGCACCGACATGGAAAAGATGGAGCAAGAGATCGAGGCCAGCGTCAACAACCTCGTCTTGCCCAGCGGCACCGGCCAGCCCACGGTTGACCGCATCGACCTGTCCGACTTCCCTATCATCTTTTTCAGCCTCTCCGGCGACCGCGAGGTCTCCGAACTGGAGGCCATCGCCCGCAGCGATGTGCTGCCCGCCGTGGAGCAAATAGACGGTGTGGCCCGCGTCGGCATCGAGGGGGCAGCCGCCCAGCTCGTCTTGGTCACCCTCGACCCCCAAAAGCTCGCCCAGTACGGGCTGACCACCCAGCAGATAGTCACGGCCCTTCAGGAAAATAACGTCTCCCGCCCCAGCGGCATCATCGAGAGCGACGGGTGGGTGCTGCCCGTGCGCACCACCTCTCGCTACACAAAGCTGGAGGACATCAGTACCCTGGCGGTGGCCAGTGTCGAGGCCGCCTCGCCCGTCCTGCTGGGCGACATCGGCCAGGTGGGGATGGACACTGACCCCTTTGCCAGCAAAAGCCGCACCAACGGAAATCCCAGCCTGGCCTTCTCGGTAGTGAAAGAGGCCGATGCCAACACCGTGGAGGTGGCCAACAACGTTCAGGACAAGCTTGACGAGATCGAGGAAGGCCTGGCCGGCGTGCAGATTGATACCCTCTTCGACCAGTCAGACTACATCGAGGAGTCCATCAACGCCCTGCTGCGAGAGGGAGCCCTGGGCTTCCTCTTCGCCGTCATCATCATCTACCTCTTCCTCACCGGCCTGCGCACCACCCTGGTGACCGCCGTCTCCATTCCCCTGAGCATCATCATCGCCCTCATCATTCTCGCCTGGCAGGGCATCACCCTTAACATTATCACCATGGCCGGCCTGACGGTCGCCATCGGCCGTGTGGTCGACGATAGCATCGTCGTCCTGGAGAACATCTACCGTCATGCCCGCCAGGGTGAGAAGCTATCGGAGGCTGCCTATACCGCCACCCGCGAGGTGGGTACGGCCGTCTTCGCTTCCACCATGACCACGGTGGCCGTCTTCCTGCCCCTGGCCCTGGCGGGAGGGCTGGTGGGCGAGGTCTTCTTCTCCTTCGCCCTCACCGTCACCATCGCCCTGCTGGCCTCCCTGCTGGTGGCCCTGACGGTAGTACCTGTCCTGGCCCGCTACCTTCTGCCGTCGACAGCCGCAGAGGGCAGCCGTCCCGGCTGGCTTCGACGACTGCTCCCCTTCGGCCTGAGGCAGCCCCAGCCATCGCCCGGCGACGGTGAAGAGGAAGAGACCTGGCTACAACGCATCTACACCCCCGTCCTCCGCTGGGCCCTGGGCCACCGCCTGGTCACCCTCACGGCGGGCGTCGTACTGTTCATCGGCAGCTTCGCCCTCCTCCCCTTCATCGGCATAAGCTTCCTGCCAGGCGGAGGGCCCAATATCATCCATGCTACCGTCGAGCTTCCGCCAGGCACCAGCCTGGACACCACCGACGCCAAGGCCCAGGAGATCGAGGAGCAGGTTCTGAGCCAGACAGCGGGGCTGGACATCTATGACCTAGTCATCGGCCAACCCGACCCTGGCGGCAGCTTTACCTCCACCCAACTTGCCTCCGGACGCGTTCCCACCACCGGCACGATCGACATGTGGCTCAACTACTCCGACGGAGTGGACATCGATGAAGCAACAGACCGCCTGCGGGACAGGTTGAACGCCCTGGTCGCCCAGCCTCCCCCCCAACCGCCGGAGGAGCCCAGCCCGGCCGAAGAGCCGAGCCCGGCGGAGGAGCCCAGCCCGCCGGAGACCTACATCGTGCAGCCCGGCGATACCCTGTCCGAGATCGCCAGCATGCACGACACCACCGTGGAAGAACTCCTGCGCCTCAATGACTTGCCCCAGCCCAGCCTTATCTACCAGGGCCAAACCATCATCCTGCCGCGCCCGTCCCAAATGCCCCCTAGCGCGACCGAGCAGGAGGAAGGCGAGACGGTGGTAGAAGAGCGAGAGAAAGAGGAGTCAGAGGCCGGCCAGACAGAGGTCAGCGTGCAGCGGGTCTCTGGGATCGCCCAGACCGACCGGGTGGAGATCACCATTACCGCCGACAGCCTCGAGGACATGCAGGATGCCAATGACCAGCTTCTCTCGAACTTGAAGGGGGTCGAAGACCTGGCGAATGTCAGCAGTGACCTCGTATCTGCCCGGCCCGAAATAGATGTGCAGGTGGACTCTCAGAGGGCTTCAGCCCATGGCCTCAGCGCCGAGGACGTGTCGCAGCGGGTGAGGGATGCCCTCTTCGGCCAGAAGGCCACTCAGGCGCAGCTAGACGGTCACACAACCGATGTCTACGTGCGGGTGGCCTACGGCGGCAGCGACAGCGACGAAGAGGCAGCGGCCCTGCTGCCCTTCCTGCCCCTGGCCCCCGGCGGCACCCCCATCCTGGGCGACGTCGCCACGGTGACGGTGACCGAGAGGCCAGTGCAGGTGAGCCGCGTCGACCAGAGGCGAGCTGCCACCATCTACGGCATCATCACCAGCGACGACATTCGCGCCGTCTCCGGCAAGGTAGGCAACGCTATCGATCAGGTGGAAAAGCCTCCCGGCGTGCAGATCGAAAAGGGCGGCATCTTTGAGGAGCAGGAGGAGGCCTTCAATTCCCTGTATATGGTCATGATCGTTGCCGTGCTCGTCGTCTACATCGTCATGGTGGCCAGCCTGGGCTCGGTGGTGAACCCTTTGATCATCCTGGCCAGCCTGCCCTTCGCCACCATCGGCTCCTTCTTCGCTCTGTTCATCACCCAGCGCGAGATCGGCCTGCCGGCCATGATCGGCTTCCTGATGCTCATTGGCATTGTGGTCACCAACGCCATCGTCCTCATCACCTTCGTGGAGCAACAACGAGCGCGCGGCCTTCCCACCCGTGAGGCCCTCATCCACAGCGGACGCGCCCGCGCCCGCCCTATCCTGATGACCGCTGTAGCCACCATCTTCGCCCTCATCCCCCTCTCCCTCGGCCTCAACGAGGGCGTCCTCATCGCCGCCGAGCTGGGCACGGTGGTCATCGGCGGGCTGTTCACCTCCACCATCCTCACCCTGCTGGTGATTCCCGTGGTCTACAGCCTGGTGGACGACTTGCGCAGCCGCTTGCGCGGGCAGCCAGCGGACGCCTAGAGCGTCACGACCGGATTTCCCAGAGCAAGGGTTCGAGCACCCCCTCCGCCACGCCATCAGCAGCAGCGGTTCCACCGCCGCGCGCTTCGTCCTTCACATACTTCACAGAACTTGCACACTTCTTTCGCGTCGAGGGAATGCCAGTTGCGATACCTGATGGGCGATACTTCGTTGTTGACCAATAGAAGCCCTGGTAGCACCGTCGCGGTTGTAGCCCCGGCAGGCTTGACGGTGGAAGGAGGGTGATGGGCGAATGCAGATAAAGGCTCGCGTGCCCACCCAGGAAAGCCGTGTTTCGCCGCGGAAAATCGAGACAACCGTCATCTTCGTGGGCCACGCCCGCCTGCCCCAGAGTCTGGCGCCGCGCGACTCCCCCTCCGTAGTCTCAGTGGAACTCGAGGCGGAGGTAGCCAGCGGGACCATCCTGGGCACCTCTGTCAAGGGCGTTCTACCCCTGGGAACCAGACTTCTCGACGACGTGCTCGCCGGTCGAAGCATAGGCGATGGGCCTCACGAGGCCGTAGAAGAGATTAGGCAGCGCTACGTCTGTCCTTCTCAGAAAGCTCTTTGCACGGCTGTGGCCAACGCTTACGAGGCGTATTATCGTTACCGCCAACAAGAGCTTACTCCCTCCTGAGTTCTTCCCCAATTAACCAAATTCTCACCGATCCTCTGCCCAAAGGCCCTTGCCCTCTCAAGGGGAAAAGGGCTATGCTATTAGTGAACGTTGCCCCAGGCGAGGTCAGGGTTGGCATGGAGTATCTAGGCGCACAGCACGAAGTCAGGGATGACCTAGCCGCCTTATTGGAAGGGCCGGAGGATCGCTATTCCAGCTTGCAGCTCCATTTCCTACGGCGGCTGAATCGCTTGCTGCGCCTGCGCCACCAACAGAGGGCCCAGCTCAAGCCCGACGGCCTGCGTCTGCTCGATCGGGCCATCTTCACCGCCTATCGCGACTGCGCCGCGGCAGGGGTCTCGGCCGAGGCCCAAGAAGTGCTGCAGTCCGTGGGCAGCCGCACCTCGCCGGACAGCAGCGAGAACTAGAGAGAAACCCTCGGCCGAAGCTCCACGGCACCCCGCCAGCCGGGGTGTTTTTGCTTGTATCGGGTGCACTCGGAAGGTGAGTTGGGGTTAGCTGGCTCCAATAAGAGAAACAGTCGGAAGGTCCCGACAAGCGTTCCAATTACAGGACGCCTATCGAGTTGCTACACCGCCGTCTCCACGTGATTGCGCAGGACGCCGATGCCGCCGATTTCCACCTCCACCACATCACCACCCTTCAGGGGCGGCGTCATCCCCGGCGTGCCAGTGAAGAGTAGATCGCCTGGCTCCAGGGTCATCGCCTGGCTGGCGAAGCTCACCAGGCGGGCCACGTCGTGGATTAGGAGAGAGGTATTGGTGCGCTGAACGACCTCTCCATTGACACGGGTTTGCAGCTCCAGGTTGGTCGGATCGAGGTCAGTGGCAATCCAGGGACCGAGAGGAGCGAAGGTATCGCAGCCCTTTGCCCGCCACCACTGCAGGTCGTTCCGCTGCCAATCGCGAGCACTGACATCGTTGCCGCAGGTGTAGCCCAGCACATAGGCCAAGGCCTCATCAGGCTTCACATCCTTGGCCCAGCGGCCGATAACCGCCACCAGCTCGCCTTCGCAGTCCACCCGCCCGGCAGTCGAGGGCAGAACGATCGCCTCCTCAGACCCGATGAGGGCCGAGGGCGGCTTGAGGAACAGCTCCGGGTTCGCTGGCGCCGCACTCTGGTCGAACTGGCCCAGATGGCTGCCGTAATTGAGGGCCACTGCCAGGATCTTGGACGGCCTCGCGGGGGCCAACAACCTCACCTGCGATAGGGGTACGGTCTCCTCCCCCGACCGCCAGCGGCCGAAAGGGCTGCCGGCTATCGGCCTGAGCAGCTCGCCCTCCACCAGGGCGTACCCCTGGCGACGGCCGTGACGAAATCGCGCGAATCGCAAAACGGTGCAGGGCGGTTCCTACCGCGCCAGTTCCTTTTGCGCTGTAGACGCATCCTTTGTTGTTTGGCTCGCCCGCGAGGTAAGCAGTGTTGCGTGACCAACCGGCAAGTCCTGGCGTTGGGTGTTCACCCAGCCGCAGTCCCTCCAGCGACACAGCTCCAGACCGCGACCAAAGTCAAATGAAACCGAATAGCGTTGACATTGAGGACACAGCTTCGCTGCCATTGGTCATCCCCCTTCTGGCTTGTAGGCTGGCGGCTCGAACAGCCTGTGGTAGGCTCTCCCTTTTACGCCCTCGAATAGCTCCGTCGGGACATCTCCTTCGCGAAGAGCATTGATTGCCTCATCCTCCGGGTATGGTTCGGCAAAGAAGACTTTTTCTATTCCAGCATAAACGATCATTTTGGCGCACAGAGGACAAGGAAACGTGGTTGTATATAAGGTGCTGCCATCAACCTGTGTTCCCCCGAATTTCGACGCCTGTAGAACCGCTGCTTCTTCAGCATGTATAGCGATACACAAATCAAGCATCCTGCCGGGGATGAAGTCGCTGCCTAGTCTAGCGCGGCAGTCATCATTCGGGCAGATGAAGGGTAAATCAAAATCTTCGGTAAATTCGAGTTCCGTCCCACATTTTGGGCACAGCCTGTATTGTTCCTTCAGAGCGGCCTTTATCTTCTCGTCTTTGTAACAGTAGTCGGGTCTGTTCATGCCGCCCCTATCTGTACAGGAAGGGATGTCTAGCGGAGCTTCGTTGTATCCGCTTGCAATTACGTAACTCCTTGATAGACGCTGGCCAGTTTCCTCTCTAACAACGATCGCTCCCACCCTTCGCTTACAACAGCTCGACATGAGGCTCGCTTCATAAGCTTGCGCCATATTCAGTTCCCAAGGATGAGGTCCCCTGGACCCAGGATTTTTCATTAACTCTATGTACGAAGCCATGTTCTGTTGCAGTTCTGCCCTGATCCAGGGTTCGCTGAACTGTCTATCGTTGCTGATCAGCACGTCCGACCGATCTACGCACAGCTGCACCTTTTGCCCCCACGGCCGCTCAAACTCGCCGGAGTCACGCTCGTCGTCCCTTCGAAAAGGCCACACGTTCCCGTCGTAGTCGTCCTCTCTCCTCTTCCATCGGACCTCGAACGGTGCAAAAACAGCGATCACGAAGAAGTGCGGGAATGTGTCCCTGAGGTACGCCATTTCGCTCGGATTCCTGATACCGTCCACCACAATATCCACCGACGCCAGGTTGTTATCGGACTCCTCGTCCTCCCGTATCTTGTCTACAACTCTTGCCGGTATTGCATATATGTTCTTCTCACGTATCTGGTCGCCCACATCTTGCTGATATGACCTCTGTTTGGGGGAAATCAGTCTACCCTCGTCCACATCCGCCAGAAGCGCTGGCGCCAGTTCGCGCATGGCTTCGGTTAAAGAGTATCTGCGCCACCCCAGCCGGTCGCTAAGATCTTTGGCTATCGTAGTGCACCCAGCCCCGAAAGGCCCTGTCAGACCTACTACAATTCGATGACTCAACCCTGATAGCCCCTGCCTGTTGCGCAGAACAGCTGTTCTATCATCCTTTAAAAGTCACTCTACTCAACTCGCAGGGCCTTGTCAATAGCGCAACCGCCACTTTGCGCCCAATCCTACAAAATTTCCTGAGCCTTTTAGCTCATGTCCTGCATCTCTGGCACAGACAGCCGCGGCTGATTCTTGTGCGACGCCCACGCGGCCTTGGGGATTGACAAGTCGTCGGCCTGCCAGTATACTTGTTCGACAGAACACAAGTTCGATGACATAAAGGAGGGGCTTATGGCCAAAGACCTCTCGCCCAAACAGCAGAGCATCCTTCGCTTCATTCGCCGGTTCATTGAGGAGCACGACTATCCCCCCAGCATTCGCCAGATCCAGGATGGCTGTCGCATCAGCTCCACCTCGGTGGTGGACTACAACCTGAAGAAGCTGGAGGGCGAGGGCTACATCCGCCGCGACCGCGAGGTATCGCGGGCCATCGAGCTCTTAGAGCGCGGCGGCCGCCGGCCGCGTGCCCTCGCCGTACCCATCATCGGCCAGATCGCCGCCGGCCAGCCCATACCGGTACCCACCGCCGACACCTGGAGCAGCCTGGACTACTCCGAATCCATCGAGGTCACCCGCGACATGATCGGCGGCCGCCCCAATGTCTATGGCCTGCGGGTGAAGGGCACATCCATGATCGACGCCCTGGTCAACGACGGCGATATCGTCCTCATGGAGGCCGCCAACACCGCCGACAACGGCGACATGGTGGCCGTCTGGCTCAAGCGAGAGCAGGAAGCCACCCTCAAGCGCTTCTACCAGGAGGGCGGCCGCATCCGCCTCCAGCCCGCCAACCAGACCATGGCCCCTATTTACACCGACTCGGCCAACGTAGAGGTTCAGGGGAAGGTCCTGGGCACCTGGCGACCCCCGCAATAGAAACTTCCCGGGACCCTTGTCACCTCGTCCACCAACAGGCGCCGGACTGGGGGAGTCCGCGCCCAGCGGCCGCGCTCATATCCTGGCCAGGTCGTGCACCAGCAGCTCCAGGGCCAGCTCCTCGCCGTACTGCCCCCGCTTCACCCCAACATCGGCCTCCAGCAGCCGCCGATAGGCCGCCTTCAGACGCGACAGCGAGTAGCGCTGAGCCTGATCGAGAATGCGCTGCAGAACGAACTCGGAACCGACCCCCAATCGCTGCCCGATCTCCCGGCTCGACAGACCGGCCGTCATCAGCTCTCTGGCCTGAATGATGAACCGATACTGGCGCACCACCATGGCCAGGAGGTAGCCCCCTTCCGCTCCCGCCGTCTTCAGTTGCCGCAAGAGCCGCAGAGCCACGGCCGCCCGCCTCTCGACAATGGCGTCCACCATGGCGAAGATGTTGACCTGGCGCGCCTCGCTCACCAGAGCCCTCACATCCGCCCCCTCGATGCGTCGGCCCTGAGCGTAGGCAGCTAGCTTCTCCAGCTCGCTGGCCAGCACCCACAGGTTGTTCCCCACCAGGTCGGCCAGGAGACGAGCCGCCGCCGGCGAGATGTCGATGCCCTCGTTCTGCGCCCGCTCCAGGATCCACTGAAGCACCGCCCCCGGCCGCAGCGAGCGGAACTCCCGCACCTGCCCTGCCGACTTGAGGGCTTCCAACAGCGGATTCTTGCCCGCGACCTCCCCGTCCACCAGAACCAGCGTGGTCGTGTCCGGCATGCGCTGGGCGTAGTCGGCCAGGCCCCGCCAGCGCTCCAGAGCTTCCGTGCTCCCGCCCCTCGCACCGCGGCTGCCCCGACGCGGCCGCTCGGGCGGGGCGAATCGCTTGAGCAGCCCCTCCACCACCACCAGGCGATGAGCGCTGAGGAAGGGCACCGTGTCGCAGATAGCCATAAGCTGCTCCGGGCTGACCTCACGCCCATCGAGCACGTCCGTATTGGAAGAAAGCATGCCGTCGGAGTCCAGCTCGCCCTTAATGCGGGCCAGCTCCTCCCGCAGAGAGAAGTCGTCGCGGCCGTACAGAACGTACAGCATGGCCGCTGCGAGCATATATCAGCCGAGGGGTAACTCTCAACACTAAGCGCCCGCTTTCTCGCGCGTGATCCCCGCACCCAGCGGGAACCGACATGCTACTCCAGCAACGATGCCCCTCACCCAAACAGCCAGTTGCTGCCGCCCTACACCCTCTTGCCCACTGGCTCCCCACACTACCCCCATTCATCCCCCGATGGAGGGGGGAAATCTGTAACTGATTTTCCCTCTAAGCGTCCTAATAGTGAAGCTAAAGGCAACCGCGCCTTCTGGCAGCAGGAGAGCGAAGAGCGGTAGTCCATGAGCTGGCCAGCACCAGCGGCTCAAGGATAAGGAGTCTATGCCTGAGCGCAGCGACAACTACCCCTTCCCGCGCGACCCGCTGGACGCGATGCGGGTCCTTAAGCGGTGGACACGCCTGATTGTCTACCCCGCCGTAACCCTTCTCATTCCTCTGGATCACCTCCTCCTGGGGTCACCCTGGCTGTCAGCGATTATCAGCCACGGCGTCGGAGGCTACCTCGTCGCCACGCTGGGCATTGAGTTTGGCTTCTGGTATGGCTTCAAGATTCGCAAGGAGGCGAGCTACCCCACCATGCTGGCCATGGAACTGGGCGCAACTGGCGATTTCGCTCAGGCCTGCGAGCGGACGGTGTGGATGCTGACCGAACTGCTGGACGCAGAAAAGGTGGTCCTGGCGTGGAGGAACGACGAGAACGGTTCGCTGACCACCGTGGCCACACATGGTATTCCCCCTGAGGACGTGCCCCTGCCAGCCTCCCTATCCTGGTGGCAGCAGACTGCCAGACAGGCGATGGACGAGCGCAGGGTTATCGTGGCCTCAGCGGGCCAGGGCCGTGCTTGGCAACCCGGCTCCGACGAGCGTAGCTGGGTAGCCTATGTTCCCCTGCTCTCTTTGGACCAGGTGGTTGGCCTCCTAATCCTGGTTGGCGGACGCAAAGCCTCTGACCTTCGGGACAAGATACTTCTCACCCCTATCGGACTGATTCTGGGTCTGACCCTGGAAAACCTTCGCCACACCGTGGAGCTCCGTCGCCGCACCGATGAATACGTCGCTACTACCAATCTGACGGGCGACATAATTGCGAGGCTGGACAAGCATGGCAGATGGGTCTTCCTCAACGACGCCGCCTGCCAATTCTACGGAAAGCCCAGAGAGGAACTCCTCGGTACCGACTCCAGAGTTGCTGCCCATCCCGAGGACGCCGAGGCCACTACCCAGGCCATCCGAGAGACAAGAACAAGAAAGAAGCTAACAACGGGGTTTGTCAACCGCCAGATCACACCCATGGGAAGCAGGGTCGTGGAATGGAACGGCTATCCCATCTTCGATGAGGAAGGCCAGTACGTCGGAATCCAGATTACGGGCCGTGACATCAGCGAGCGCGAGCAGATGGAGCAGGCCCTACGCGAGAGTGAGACACGCTACCGTCTACTTGCCGAGAACGCATCAGACCTCATCTGGACCATGGATCTCAACCTCAGATACACCTATGTCAGTCCCTCCGTCAAGCGCATGCGCGGCTACAGTCCTGAGGAAGTAATAGGCGCCAGGCTGAGCGAAACCATGACTCCTGCCTCCCTTGAGGTTATCAGGAAGACTTTCGCAGAAGAAATGGCCCTGGAAGAGCGGGAGGAGAAGGACACGCTCCGGTCGCGGACGCTGGAGGCTGAGATGTATCGTAAGGATGGCTCCACCGTCTGGACCGAGATCATAGTGACTTTCCTGCGCGACAAGGATGACCGGCCCTTGGGGCTTCTGGGAGTCTCGCGTGACATCAGCGAGCGCAAGCAGGTGGAGAAGGAACGCGCGAGCCTGCACGCCGAGCTGGAGCTCAGAGCCATTACCGACAGCCTCACCGACCTCTACAACCACGCCCACTTCTACCAGCGCCTGGCCGAGGAGATCGAGCGCTCGAACCGCTACGGCCACGGCTTCGCCGTCGTGATGATGGACATCGACGCCTTCAAGCAGTACAACGACTCCCGCGGCCACCAGGCGGGCGACAAGATGCTGCGCCTCGTTGCCGACTGCATCCGCTCGGGTCTGCGGCGCTCAGACATCCCCTTCCGCTACGGCGGCGACGAGTTTGCAGCGATACTACCGAATGCCGACTCATCAAGAGCGCAGGCCGTCGTCAACCGCATAAACAAGCGCATCACCGCAAAGCTGAAGGAGATGAACAACCCCGCTGCCGCATGGCTAAGTGTCAGCGCCGGCGTAGCCTCCTTCCCACAAGACGCAACCACTGCAGACGAACTTGTCAGGATAGCAGACGATGCCCTATACAACGCCAAGCGCTTGGCATGGGCTCGTGGCATGACAGGGCAGGAGCAAGCTGCCCAGTGGCTGCCCGCCTTGCCCAGCCTCGTGGACGACGCACAATCAGCAATGCTCTCTACCGCAGCCAACTCCCTGGCCGCGGTTCTCCACGATCTCGGTGCGGCTGATCTTGTTGCAGAGCCGAACCTCCGCGCCATGGCCACCCTGGGAGCAGCGTCCGAGCTGAAGGACCGCCACATCGGTGGACACCAGGAACGCACCAGCCTCTGGGCCGCTGCCCTCGCCGAGCGAATGGGGCTCCCCCGCGAACGAGTGCTGGACATCAGGATTGCCAGCCTCTTGCACGACATCGGCAAGGTCAGCGTCAGCGAGGGTATTCTCAACAAGCCTGGCAAGCTGACCGAAGACGAGTTCGCCAAGGTCAAGCAGCACGCCCCGCTCGGGGCCACCATGATGATCTCTGAGGCCGAAGCCTTACAACAGCTGGCGACAATAGTCCGCCACCACCACGAGCGCTTCGACGGCAAGGGCTACCCCGACGGCCTGGCTGGCGAAGATATCCCCCTTGCGGCGCGGATCATGAGCGTGGTGGATGTGTTTGACGCCATGACACACGACCGTTCCTACCGCAAGGCGTTGAGCAGAGAGGAAGCCATAGCTGAGTTAGAGCGCGGTGCTGGTACTCAGTTTGATCCCGCGGTGGTAGAGGCATTTCTGGCATTGCTCAAGAGACCAGGCCAGGAACCGGTAGCCCCCCCACAGGCAGCGCGTAAAGCCAGGCACCTGGCAACTGCCAAAGCGGCGGGCCGGAAGAAAGGCTGACGCCGACAGCCACCAACTGCTGATGTCTCACACCCTGCTCCACGCTGGCCCCCTACACCACCCTGTCCACCGCCGACGCAGCGCAAGACCTGTAACTCATTTCTCACCTGAGCGTCCTAAATAGTGGAGCTAAAGGAAAATGCAGCTTCTTGCTGAAGGCGCGCAGCCGCCTCACCACGGGCTTGCTGGACACTCCCCCAGTGCACCCCGCGAAGGCCAACCGGCCTCCGGCGCTGCCTACCCGTTGGCGAACTGGCCCAGGCCAAACCCTATCTCGAGGGAGGGGTGCTGCCGACAATGTCTGCTCCCAGATCAGCGCGGGGGCGAGCTGTCCTAGCAAGTATGGCGCTCGTTCTGGTCCGGGCAGCCATCGCCACTGTAGCGACTCTGGAGGGGATAAATGCGACAAGACGTCGAGGCGCTTCACAAGCTGGCTAGAATCGCTATCGAGGGTCCCGCCGCCAAGGAGACCCTCGCTCGGGCGGCCAGCATCATCCGCCAGGCCACGGGCGCGGCCGAGGCGATGGTGGTCTATGCCGAGGACAAGAACTTCCTCACCTGCAGCGATGCCGGCGGTGGCCCCGCTACCGAGCTGAGGCTGGGCGCCCTCACCTGGATCCAGCGTCACGCCGCCCAGACGAGCGAGCCCGTGGCCTTCAACCTCGTAGGCCGCCGCGTGGAGGACTTCACCAGCGCCCTCAGCGACGATGACCGCCAGTTCTTGGCCTTCACCGTGCCTACCACTGAGAGCGCCGCCGAGATGTGCATCCTCCGGGGGGCCTGGGACCACAAGGCCCGCACTCGCATCCTACGCTTCATGGAATCCGCGACCCCTGCCCTCACCATGATTCTGGAGCGGCTCCTCAACGCCAATCGCAGCCAGCGCCTGGGCGAGCAACTGCGCACCCTCGCCAACGCGGCCCAGGTGCTCACCCGATCAGAGGATGTGGAAACCGCCCTAAGAGACCTAGCCACCGCTATCTCCGCCTCCACAGGTTTCGAGTATATTGTGAACATCGACCCCTACGACGCCACTACCAACCGCTTCTTCCTGCGCGTCCTCAGCGAACAACGCTATACCGGCGGGACCTTTGGCCAGATCTGGGAGGCTGGCTTGAACCCGGACCGACCGGACCCCTGGAACGTGGAGCTGATGACCACCTTAAAACCCGCCCTCAGACCCGACATGCAGAACGATCCGGTGTATCCAGAACACGTGCGGAAGTTCTTCGCTCAGAGCCTCCTGAGGTCTGTGGCGGACTTTCCTCTACTGTTTCAGGACGAGTTCCTGGGGACGATGGCCTTCGTCTCTTTCAAGCCCCGCACCTTCCCTCCGGACGAGGTCAGCTTACTCCAGGGCTATGTCTCCCAGGTGGCGACGGCCGTCAAGGCACTGCAGATGCATAACGAATTGCAGCGCTATACCCAGGAGCTCAGAAGATCCGCCGACCAATACATCGCTACCACCAACCTGACGGGCGACATCATTTGCAGGATGGATAGGGGTGGCAGGTGGACATTCCTCAACGACGCCGCCTGCCAATTCTATGGGAAGCCGAGAGAGGAGCTCCTCGGTATCGACTCCAGAGCTCGTGCGCATCCCGAGGACCTAGAGTCCACCGCCCAGGCCATCCGACAGATGAGAGCAAAGAAGAAACCAGTTCGCGGCTTTGTGAACCGCCAGGTCACACCGATGGGAACCAGAGTGGTGGAATGGAACGGCTATCCCCTCTTCGATGAGGAGGGCCAGTACACCGGAGTCCAGATCACGGGCCGTGACATCACCGAGCGCAAGCAGATGGAGGAGGAGCGAGAGAGACTGCACGCCGAGCTGGAGCGCAGAGCCATCACCGACGGCCTCACCGGCCTCTACAACCACGCCCACTTCTACCAGCGCCTGGCTGAGGAGATAGAGCGCTCCAAGCGCTACAAGCTGCGCTTCGCCGTAGTCATGATGGACATCGACAACTTCAAATACTACAACGACTCCCACGGCCACCAGGCCGGTGACCTGACTCTGAACCTCATTGCTGGCTGCATCCGGACGGGAGTACGCCGCTCAGACATCGCCTTCCGCTACGGCGGCGATGAGTTTGCGGCTATACTACTGCATGCCGACTCATCAAAACCGCAGGCCATCGTCAAACGCATAAATAGACTCATCGCCAGAAGGCTGAAGGAGATAGATGACCCCGCTGCAGCGTGGCTAAACCTTAGCACCGGCGTAGCCTGCTTCCCCGAGGACGCTACAACTGCGGACGAGCTCGTGAGGATAGCAGACGCCGCCCTGTACGACACTAAGCGGGTAGAAGAGCCTCATGGCGTGATGGGCCAGAGACAGGCTATCGAGTCACTGGCATTCCCATCCGAGACCCCTGACGAGAAGCAGCCAAGAACGCCCTCTACCCCAGCCAGTTCCCTGGCCGCGGTTCTCCAGGATCTCGGTACGCCTGAGATTGTTGCAGATCTGGACCTACGCGCTATCGCCGCTATGGCGGCAGCGGCCGAGATCAAGGACCCCTACATCCATGGACACCAGGAACGCGCCAGCCTCTGGGCGTCGACCCTCGCCGAGCAAATGGGGCTCTCGCCCGAGCGGGTGCGGAACATCAGGATGGCCAGCCTTTTGCACGACATTGGCAAGGTCACCATCAACGAGGGCATCCTCAACAAGCCTGGCAAGCTCACCGAAGAAGAGTTCGCCAAGGTCAAGCAGCATGCCCCTCTCGGAGCCATGATAATCATCTCCAAGGCCGAGACCCTACAGCAGCTAGCGCCAATAGTTCGCCACCACCACGAGCGCCTCGACGGCAAGGGCTACCCCGACGGCCTGGCCGGCGACGATATCCCTCTGGAGGCACGCATCCTCAGCGTGGTGGATGTGTTCGACGCCATGACACACGAGCGTTCCTACCGCAAGGCCCTGAGCAGGGAGACGGCCATAGCTGAGCTGGAGGGCGGTGCTGGCACTCAGTTTGATCCCGCGGTAGCAAAGGCATTTCTAGCGCTGCTCAAGAGGCCAGGCGAGGAGCTGCCAGCACCCCCACAAGCAGCGAGCGAAGACCAGCACCTCGTGGCTGCCAGACCACCGGGGCGGCGCAAACGATAATGCCCGCCTGCCAAGAAGCGGTGGAACATTCGCCAACGGCCGAGTCCGCTCAACAGGAGCGCCGTCAGAAGGCGCGGACAACTGACGCCAGCGAACAACGCCCTGCCCTCAGCCGCCCAGCCTTCCTGTTTCCAATCGCAAGCTTTGCAGCGGCAGCCATCGGTCTGGCGGTCGTGCTAGCGCACGAGGCGTTCGGCACAGGGCGGTTCGATCTGCTGGTGGTAGCGTCCGTCATTTTGGGCGTTGGCGTCCTCAGCTTCGCCTTCGGTGCCTTGGGCCAAGGCCTCCTCCTTAGATCGGTACAGCAGTTTGAGACCCGCACCACCGCCCGCCACTTGGAGCTGCAAGACATGGCCATGCGGGACGATCTCACCGGCCTGCCCAACCGTCGCTACTTCTATACCAGATTGCAGGGCGAGCTGGAGTTGGCCCGCAACTTCCGACGCCATCTGGCCGTGCTCGTGCTGGACATCGATGGGTTCAAGAGGATAAACGACCGCTACGGCCACAAGGCCGGCGACATAGTCCTGGCCCACGTGGGCAAGCTGCTACCAGAGGGCGTGCGCGGCTCCGATGTGCCGGCCCGCATCGGTGGCGATGAGTTCGCCGTCATCATGCCCGCCACCAACAAGGAGAGTGCCTTCATTGTCGCCGAGCGCCTGCAACAGGCCCTGCAAGGGCCCTTGGTCGTCAATGACGACGGCGTACAGGTGCATCTACGTGTGTCTTTGGGGGTGTCTGGCTACCCCTGGGCTGGCGACAACGTCGATTCAATAGTGCAGCGGGCCGACACCCAGATGTACGCCGCCAAGACAGTCCACAAACACGCGCCGGCCTGACAACCTTTCGGAATGCTGGCGGGAGTGCATGGGAGTCGAACCCACCCACCCCGATGCTATCGGGGCGCATCGGTTTTGAAGACCGCCTTGCCTGTCCCGCCCTGTCCTGGCGCGTCCCAGTAGTGCCAATTCCGTATCTAAGAACTGTCGGCTTCGTCCCCTCTGACAGTTTTCGTCCAAGGGCGTGTCGCCCAGTATGGCGACAAATGGGCGACAAAACAATCAGCCGCTCATGATGGAGACTTCTTGGTAATGTGTCGCATTTTGTTGCATTCCGTCGCATCCCGCGCCCGCTGTTCCTCGGCCAGCCGGTACGCTCCCAGTTGCTTATGTACGCGGCGCCAGTATGCACGGAGACGCGTCGTAGGGTAAGGCCGCATTATCTGCTCGATGAGTTCATCCTCGCCGGGCAGGCGAAGCTCTCTTTGCTCTTCGCCAGTACGCCCCGCTTCCGCTCGAGCCATCTCCTCATGACGGTAGATGAAATGTTTGACGGAGTGCAAGCCCCGAGGATAGAAGCCAGCCCTTATTATGGGGAACATGAGATGCTCGAAAGGGTGCAGAACCTCACCAGCTTCCCGACACTCCTCCAGGTATTCATGCACCGCTTGGGCCACTGCCTCGTAGCAGAGCTCAGGGGCGAGGCGTCTCTCAACGTATCTAATCCCCATGCATCACACCTTCCCGACGTAGAATATCTGCATGTTGTTCTCGAGCAGCTCGATGCGCTTCTTCAGGTCGGCAAAATGGTAGATGCGCTGGCCGCCGGAGTACAGGATGATAGCGGCCCGAAGGGCGACCCGCTCGTCTTCAGACTCAAGCAGCTCGATCAACTTCGTGGTCGCCATACGGCTTGCCAGAAGCTGCTCGTCCAGCATGCTGGTCAGGAGCTCCTCGCGCCGCACCTCGAGTTTCAGCCGAAAGTCCGGGGCATCCAGCCAGCGGTGAATGGTGAAGCGATGAAGCCCCAGCTCTCGAGCCACATCGGTAACCGTCATCCCCTGCACAAGCAACCCGACAGCCTGGTGCTGCCTGGGTATGAGGCGTTGGTCGTCCCGCACGGGCTCCGTGTCTTCGCCCGCCACGGCGGGTTGATCCAGTTCGGCGAGCGCTGCCTCCTGCCACGCCTGGTCTTGGAGTTCTGTCTCCACCTCGCTGCGGCGCTCCTGTCGAGCGGAGTCGACCGGTCGCGAATCTTCCACCGTGTCTTGTCGGCCCGTCACTATCCTTTCCTCCGCGCCCCCGCTTTGGCAGCCGCCAGCTGCCTGTCCTCGCTCGCTGCTTGTGCGGGCGCTGCCGGCCTCCCGCCTCGTCTTTTCACCAACGCCAGGAATGCCTTTACCACCACAGGGTCAAACTGAGTGCCAGCACCCCGCTCCAGCTCGCCTATGGCTTCCTGTCTGCTCAAGGCCTTCCGGTAGGAACGCTCGTGTGTCAGGGCGTCAAACACATCCACCACGCTGAGGATACGTGCCCCCAGGCGGTCTCCCTGAAGTTCGCCGTCCTGAACTCTTGACCATTGACGATGATTCGTCCGCACGTAACCTCGGGGTACTGCCAGGACGGGGGAATCAGGTCGGCCGTGCCCTGCAATATTTCTTGCAGCGAGGTGCTGGGCGTCTCAACGAGACCGGAGATGCCGTAGAGGCAGTTCAGTTCCTTGACCCGCTCGCGGAGTTCGTGCTCGACCTTCCGCAGCGTCTCCTCTACCGTAGTCCCCGCGACGGTCTTTGTTCTCGTGAGCACCCTCGCACCACGGGTAGCCTTGCCTCCGTCAGGGCCTATCTTCGTTGTAGCCATGATTGTTCCTTTCAATTGGTGGCCTCATCGAGCCTCAACTCCTCCTTAGTCTGGCCCCGCGCCTCCGCGCCCGGTTGGAGACCCCACTTTCCGGTTTGGCTATTGGAGTTTCTCCCTTGCGTCCCCTTTCGTCCGGCACCTCTGCCGTAGCCAAAAAGACACTCCCGGCGTGTTACATAGCCCCTCTTCGGCTATGCGGCCCGCCGGGAGTCAGATCCTTCGTTGTCCGCTGCCAGCGGTTCGGCGTTCCTCTGGCAGGGCCTCACGACTCCGGTCACGGCTGGTGCCGTTTGGTATGCCC
>JAUWYP010000049.1 GCA_030615765.1 Dehalococcoidia bacterium
CCTCACCTCGTCGCCGCAGAGGGGATTGTCGCCCTCGCTGGTGGCGCTGGGCTGGTCGAGGGAGCCGCGATTGCGGGGGCTGCGATAGTGGTCGAGGATGATCTCCCGATAGAGCTCATCCAGCTCGACATCTCTATCAACGGTCATGGCTGAAGAAGGCTCTCGCTTTCTCAATACCCTCGACGAGGGCATCCACCTCCTCAAGGGTATTGTAGATGTAGAAGCTGGCGCGGGCGGTGCCGGCTATATCGAAGCGGCGCATCAACGGCTGAGCGCAGTGGTGGCCGCCCCTGATAGCCACGCCCTGACGGTCCAGGATCGTCCCCACATCGTGAGGGTGGATGTCCGGGTAGTTAAAGGACACCACGCCGCCCCGCTGGGACGGGTCCTGGGGGCCGTAGCTAATGATATCTTCCAGCCGGCGAAGACGGCCGAGGGCGTAGGCAGTCAGCTCCTGCTCGTGGGCCCGGACGTTGTCCATGCCCAGGGCAGAAAGGTAGTCCAGGGCGGCGCCAAAAGCGATGACGCCGGCGATGTTAGGGGTGCCCGCCTCGAACTTCCAGGGCACGTCGTTCCAGGTGGCACCCTCCAGGCGCACGCGGCTGATCATCTCCCCACCGCTCTGGTAGGGCTGCATCGCTTCCAGCAGCTCGTAGCGGGCGTAGAGGACGCCCACTCCCGTGGGGCCCAGCATCTTGTGACCGGAAAAGGCCAGGAAGTCGCAGTCCATGGCCTGAACGTCCACCGGCATGTGAGGCACGCTCTGAGCCGCGTCCACCACCGCCAGGGCACCCCGCCGATGGGCCGCCGCGATGATCTTGCCCAGGGGATTGATGGTGCCGAAGGCGTTGGAGACCTGAGTCACGCTCACCAGCTTGGTCTTCTCGGTGATAATATCGTCCAGGCTGCTCAGGTCGAGGGTCCCCTCATCGGTGACGCCTATGTACTTGACGGTGGCCTTCACCTCCTGGGCCAGGCGCTGCCAGGGAACCATGTTGCTGTGATGCTCCATCTGGGTGAGGACGATCTCGTCCCCCTGCCTCACGTTGGCCCGTCCCCAAGCCGAGGCCACCAGATTCAGGGCCTCGGTGGCGCTGCGGGTGAAGACGATGTTCTCCGGTCGGGGCGCATTGATGAAGCGAGACACCTTGGCCCGCGTCTCCTCATAGGCGGCGGTGGCCTCCTCGCCCAGGGTGTGGATGGCCCTGTGGATGTTAGCGTTCTGGTGTTCGTAGAAGTGGACCAGGGCCTCGATGACAGCCCGGGGCTTCTGGGTGGTGGCGGCGCTGTCCAGATAGACCAGCGGCTTTCCATGCACCCGGCGGCTGAGGATGGGGAAATCCTGGCGGATGGCCTGCACGTCGAACACCGTCCGCATCCACGCGCGCGTCATGACAGAGCCACCCGGATCTCGCTGCCCTCCACCTCGACGGGATAGGTGTTGAGAGCCTTGACAGCGGGCAGGGCCAGCACCTTGCCCGTCCTGACGTTGAAGCGAGCGCCGTGGCGGGGGCACTCGATGACGTCGCCCTGGAGCTCTCCCTGACCAAGGGGGCCGCCGTCGTGGGTGCAGAGGTCGTCGATGGCGAAGAGCTGCCCGTCCACGTTGCACAGAGCGATGCGCCTATCGCCTACAACAACCACCTTCACCCTCCCCGGCGGGAGGTCGCTGGTCTCCGCTACCTTGATGAACTCGCTCATGGCTTCGCTAACCCCAGCTTCTCGTCTACCGCCCGCCGCAGCCTATGCTGGATGGCCATCAGAGGGATCGCCTCCAGAATGGGCTCGAAGAAGCCATCCACGATGAGCTTCTGGGCGTCCTGGCGGGTGAGGCCACGGCTCATCAGGTAGAAGAGCTGGTTCTCGTCGACCTGGCCGACGGTTGCCGCATGGCTGCAGCGCCTGATGTCGCTGGCCTCGATCTCCAGAGGCAGGATGGGGTGAGCCTTGGCCCCCTCGCTGAGGATGAGGTTACGCACCGTCTGGGAGGCGTCAGTGCCGAGCGCATCGCGGTGCACCCGCACGATACCCAGGTGCACCGACATAGCCTGATCCTTGACCGCCACCTTGAACAACAGGTCGCTGGAGCAGTGAGGGGCGATGTGCTCCTGCAAGGTCTGGTGGTCGAAGTGCTGGTCGCCGCTACCGAGGACCACACCGCGCATCTGGGCGCTGGCCCCGGGGCCTTGCAGCACGCTCTCCGCGAAGAGCTTGGTGAGCTTTCCCCCAAGGCCGATGACCAGGGAGTCCAGCCTGCTGTCTCCCTCCAGTAGGTGGCGTTGTGCCTCCATGTTGTACACCTGGCGCCCCAGTTGCTGCACCGCCACGTGGCGGAGGTGCGCTCCCGCGTGCAGATAGACCTCGCTGGCACCGCAGGAGAGGGCCTGGCCGTCCAGCTCCGGCGAGAACTGCTCGGCGATGAAGGTGAGCTTGCTCCCCGCCTCCAAGACGATGAGGGTGTGAGGGAAGACGGCCAGCCCCGGCCTGGCCAGCCACTGGCAGGTCCGCAAGGGCAGGGCCACCTCCACCCCCTGGGGCACATAGATGAAGGCGCCGCCGCTCCAGAGGGCGCCGTGGAGAGCGGCGAACTTGCCGTGCTGTGGAGATAGGCAGCGGGTCATGAAGTAGCGCTCCACCAGCTCCGGCTGTTTGCGGACGGCCTCCTCCAGGCTGGCAAAGATGACCCCCTGCTTCGCCGCCTCCTCGGCCAGCGAGACGTGAACGACCTGCGAGTCGTGCTGAACCAGGAGGCCGCCCTCCGGCTGGCCTTCGCCCAGCAGGGCACGTACCTCCTGGGGCAACTGGGCTATGCCATCCACCTGAGGGTAGGGTGCTTCGGCGAAAGGCAGGAGTTCGTCGAGGGCGAGGGCGCTGATATCGGTGCGCCGCCAGTCCTCGTCCTGCGGCGTGGGCATGGGCGTGGCCTCGAAGAGCCGCCAGGCCTCAAGGCGGCGCTGGCGCAGCCAGGGAGGCTCGCTACGCAGGGAAGAGAGCTCCTCCACCGTCCGGCGGGAAAACCCCTTCGCTGCCTGTTTCATGATCGACATCAAGGGCACAATTCCTCTTGCTCAGGAGCGAGCATCGCTCCCTTCCCCCTGGGGCGAAGGAGATGCCCGCTCTCCCTGTCTAGCGCTAGGCTTGGCGGGAGGAAAAAGCGGCCCCCGGCCTAGCCAACTGCCCCCTCCATCTGGAGCTGGATGAGGCGGTTCATCTCCACCGCATACTCCATGGGCAGCTCCTTGACGACGGGCTCGATGAAGCCGCTGACGATCAGCGTTGCCGCTTCCGTCTCGCTAAGGCCGCGGCTCATCAGATAGAAGAGCTGCTCGGTGGCGATCTTGCTGACCGTAGCCTCGTGGCCGATGCTTACCTGGGGCTCGTCGATCTCCATGTAGGGGTAGGTGTCGGAGCGGGACTCCTCGTCCAGAATCAGGGCGTCGCAGCGGACGCTGGCCTTGGCTCCCACGCTGCCCGGGTAGACCTTTACCAGGCCGCGGTAGCTGCTGCGACCGCCGTCCTTGCTGATGGACTTGGAGACAACGACCGAGGAGGTGTGCGGGGCAGCGTGCACCATCTTGGCGCCGGCGTCCTGATGCTGGCCCTTGCCGGCGAAGGCCAGGGAAAGCATTTCACCGTGAGCCCCCGGCTCCATGAGGAAGACGGCGGGATACTTCATATTGACCTTGCTGCCCAGGTTGCCGTCCACCCACTCCACGATCGAGTCCTGGTAGGCCACCGCCCGCTTGGTCACCAGGTTGTAGACGTTGGTGGACCAGTTCTGGACGGTGGTGTAGCGCACGCGGGCGCCCGGCTTGACGATGACCTCCACCACCGCTGCATGGAGGGAGTCGGCGCTATAGATGGGGGCAGTGCAGCCCTCCACATAGTGCAGGTAGCTGCCCGGCTCGGCGATGATCAGGGTGCGCTCGAACTGGCCCAGCTTCTCGGCGTTCATGCGGAAGTAAGCCTGGAGCGGAACGTCCACCTGAACGCCCTCCGGCACGTAGATGAAGCTGCCGCCACTCCACACCGCCGAGTTGAGGGCGGCGAACTTGTTGTCGGCCGGCGGCACCACCGTGCCGAAGTACTCCTGGAACAGCTCGGGATGCTCGCGTAGGGCGGAGTCGGTGTCCAGGAAGATGACCCCCTGCTTGGCCAGCTCCTCACGCAGGTTGTGATAGACGACCTCCGAGTCGTACTGAGCGCCCACGCCGGCCAGGAACTCCCGCTCGGCCTGGGGGATGCCCAGCTTGTCGAACGTTCGTTTGATGTATTGAGGGACGTCCTCCCAGCTACCCACCTGGTGGTCGGTGGGCTTCACGTAGTAGTAGATCTCGTCGAAGTTGATGCCCGACAGGTCGCCGCCCCAGGTGGGCATGGGCTTCTTCCAGAAGACCTCCAGGGCCCGCAGGCGGAGGTCCCGCATCCAGGCAGGCTCCTCCTTCATCCAGGAGATCTCCTCTACCACCTCCGACGATAGGCCCGGCCTGGCCCGAAAGAGGGGCTCCTCGGCGTCGCGGAAGCCGTACTTCTGAGCGTAGTCGGCCTGGGGGATGTCTACAGTCTTCTTGGCCATTCTGCCTCTAACCTAGGTTACTGCCTCCCCGGCAATCCAGTCGTAGCCCTTGGCTTCCAGCTCCTGAGCCAGCTCGATGCCGCCGGAGCGGACAATGCGGCCGCCGAAGAGGACGTGCACAAAATGAGGGTCGACGTAGTTCAGTATGCGCTGGTAGTGGGTGATCAGCAGCATCCCCATGTGGGGCCCGGCCAGCTTGTTCATGCCGTTGGCCACCGACCGCAGGGCATCGATGTCCAGGCCGGAGTCGGTCTCGTCCAGGACGGCCATCTCGGGCTCCAGCATGGCCAGCTGAAGGATCTCGTTTCGCTTCTTCTCGCCGCCCGAGAAGCCCTCGTTGACGTAGCGCTCGGAGAAGGAGCGGTCCATCTCCAGGAGGGCCATCTTTTCGAAGAGCTGCTTGCGGAACTCGGTGACCGAGGGCTCCTCGCCCTTGATGGCCTTGACCGCCATGCGCAGGAAGTGGCGCACCTTCACGCCGGGAATCTCCACAGGGTACTGGAAGGCCAGGAACATCCCTCGACGGGCCCGCTCGTCGGTAGGCAGGGAAAGGATGTCCTTGCCCTTGAGCAGCACCCGCCCCTGGGTTACCTGAAAGCGGGGGTGGCCCATGAGGGTGTGAGCCAGGGTGCTCTTGCCGGAGCCGTTGGGCCCCATGAGGGCGTGCACCTCGCCCCGCTCAACGGTTAGGTTGACCCCTTTGAGGATCTCATTGCCCTCTACGCTTACATGGAGGTCTTCGATGACGAACAGAGGCTGAGACATTTCTGCGAAGCTCAATTCTCTAGCTGGAAGACCCAGGTGGTCAGATAGCGCTCGCCGGTATCTGGGAGAACCACTACGATCAGCTTTCCCTTGTTCTCGGGTCTCCTGGCCACCTCCAGGGCGGCCCAGGCCGCTGCCCCGGACGATATGCCGCCCAATATCCCTTCCTGCCTGGCTAACTGCCTGGTCACCTCTCCGGCGTCCTCATTGCTGACCTTGATGATCTCATCGACCAGATCCAGGTTTAGCACCTCCGGCACGAAGCCAGCCCCGATGCCCTGGATCTTGTGGGGGCCTGGCTTGCCGCCGGAAAGGACCGGCGAGTCCACCGGCTCAACAGCGATGGCCTTGAACTCTGGCTTCCTTTTCTTGATGACCTCGGCCACCCCGGTGATCGTTCCTCCTGTCCCCACTCCAGATATCAGGATGTCCACCTGACCATCGGTGTCGCGCCATATCTCTTCGGCCGTGGTCTCACGGTGGATCATCGGGTTAGCGGGATTCTTGAACTGTTGTGGCATGAAGGCCTTGGGATGGCTGGCGACGATCTCCTCGGCTTTCCTCACAGCGCCCGGCATTCCCTCCGACCCGGGGGTGAGCACAAGCTCTGCTCCAAAAACGGCGAGAAGCTGCCTTCGCTCGACAGACATGGTGTCGGGCATGGTGAGGATGAGCCCGTAGCCCTTGGCGGCGCAGACGAAGGCCAGGGCTATGCCGGTGTTGCCGCTTGTCGGCTCGACGATCACCGTATCCTTGGTGATATGGCCAGCCTTCTCGGCCGCCTCGATCATGGAGATGCCTATCCTGTCCTTGACGCTGCCGCAGGGATTCCAGGCTTCCAGCTTTGCCACCACCGTGGCCTCCAGTCCCTGGGCCATCTTGTTCAGGCGGACGAGCGGGGTATTGCCTATGAGCTCCGTTATGTCGTTGGCTATCTTCGCCATCATGCCTCCTTCTTCCTATACAACCTGACGTAGTCCCCCGTCTTCCACCTGGTAGATCAAGCCGTGGACTTCAACATCGGGCAAGATGAATGCACTGTCTTTGATCTTCTCCACCTGGGCACGTACATTAGCCTCCAAGTCAGAGAACGAGTGAAATTTCAGGTGGCTAGCGTCAACGCCAGTCTCCTTGGTGAGTCTGTCTCTCAGATCATCGTCCTGGAAGGTAAGCATCCCACAGTCGGTGTGGTTGATAACCAGCACCTGGCGGGTGCCTAGCAACCGTTGAGAGATGATCAGGGATCGTAGTGCATCCTCAGTGACGATGCCGCCTGCGTTACGTATGATGTGAGCGTCACCGGTCTTCAAGCCGAGGAAATCCTCAACCGTCAAGCGCGCATCCATACACACCACGATCGCCAGCTTCTTGGCTGGCGGCATCGCCAGCTGGCTGCGGTCAAACTGAGCGGCGTAGCGCTGGTTCTCTTCAAGCAACTGCTGGTATAATGGACTTGTGTTCTTCTCCCCGCTCATTGCTATTTCCTCC
>JAUWYP010000003.1 GCA_030615765.1 Dehalococcoidia bacterium
CGTAGTTGAAGTTGTTGATGCAAATGACATTGATGTTCACATTGCGGCGGGCGGCGTGGATGATGTGGTTGCCGCCGATGCCGAAAAGGTCCCCGTCGCCGCTAAACACGGTTACCTCCATCTCCGGCTTCACCAGGGCTATGGCCGTAGCGAAGGGGATGCCTCTGCCGTGGGTGGTGTGGTAGGAGTCGAGATCCATGTAGCCGGGGGCCCGCGCTGTACAGCCGATGCCGGACACACACACGTGCTGGTCCTTGGGGATGCTCGACTCCAGGATGGCCTGGGCATAGGCGTGGGTGGCGGGGCCGATGCCGCAGCCAGGGCAAAATATGTGGGGCAGTCGGTCCGCCCGGAAGACGGTGTCGATGGGGTGACTTTCGACTACGATCTCAGGCATTCTTGTTCACCTCTCTGATGGCGTCCAGGATGGGGTCCGGCGCCATCATGACCCCGCCGGCATGGTTCACGCCGACTACCGGCAGGCTGGTGAAGCGCTCGACCTCTCTGGATATCTGGCCCAAATTCAGTTCTGGCACCACAAACGCCTTGACCTGATTGCTCAGCTCCCTCACCTTGTTCTCGGGGAATGGCCAGACGGTGATGAGGCGCAGGAGACCCACCCGGATACCTTCCTGGCGTGCCTCGTTTATCGCCCGCCGGGCCGAGCGGGCTGTGGAGCCGTAGGCAATAACCGCTATCTCGGCGTCATCCAGGAATATTTCCTCGTACTCGATGATCTGGTCGACGTGCAAGCGGATCTTGTCCACCAGCCGGCGCACCAGGCGGTCATGGGGCTCGGCGAAGGTGGCCGGATAGCCCTTCTCGTCGTGGGTGAGGCTGTCATAGTTCACGCGGTAGCCCTCGCCTGCGTGGACGATGGGCGGCACCAGGTCCTCGTCTTCCGCTAGAAAGGGGAGAAAGGACTCATCGCCTGGCTTATGGCGAGGCCGCTTTCGCTCCACCCGCGGGATCTGGTCGGCGGGCGGTATTACCACTCGCTCCGTCATGTGGCCTATCAGCTCATCAGCCATGACGAACACGGGAATACGCCAGCGGTCGGCGGTGTTGAAGGCCTTGATCACGTGGTCGAAGCACTCCTGGGGCGAGGAGGGGGCGTAGGCCACGATCTCGTAGTCGCCGTGGGAGCCCCACTTGGCCTGCATCATGTCGGACTGCCCCACCAGGGTGGGGAGGCCGGTGGAGGGGGCGCCTCGCTGGATGTTCACGATCACGCAGGGGGCCTCCATCATGGCCGCCATCCCTATGTTCTCCATCATCAGGGAGAAGCCAGGGCCGGATGTGGCGCTCATGACTCTGGCCCCGGACAGGGAAGCCCCCACCAGGGCCGACATGCTGGCCAGCTCGTCCTCCATCTGGATGAAGATGGCCCCCACCGGTGGCATGCGGAGGGCCAGCCTCTCAGCCGTCTCCGTGGAGGGGGTAATAGGGTAGCCGGCAAAAACATCGCAGCCGGCGGCCATGGCTCCTTCAGCGCAGGCGTGGTCGCCCAGCAGAAAATGGCTGCCGGTTAGCACACGCTCTTCGGCACTCATTCGACGCTCTCCTCTTCGACGATCTCCTCGGTGTAGATGGCAAACTCAGGGCAGAGGATGGAGCAGAACTGGCAGGCAATGCATTCGTCTTCCTTGCCCTCGGCTATGATGGGATAGTGGTACCCTTTCGCGTTCATTTCAGCGGTTTCTACAAGCACATCTCGGGGACAGAAATCGATGCAGAACCTGCAACCTTTGCAACGCTCGGGAATGATGTATATCCGTCCTCGAGGGATCGATACGGTTGCCTTATCCAGCGGCTGGCGTGACAGGACTCCCGCCATTTTTGGCACCTCCGCAGAAAGTGAACCCCTCCGGCGAGCGTGCTTCTCGCCGGGCTTGGTGCTATTTAGTTTGGTCGCCGTTCAGCAAGCCGGCAAAGGTGACGCCTCTCAGCTTAGCCGCACCCAGGAGCAGTACCTCGTGCCCCACCTTGTACACGGGGCAGAAGGACTCCCGGCCACACTCGTCTGGGGCCAGCAGACAACGGCCCACCTTAACGGGTCCGTCGACGGCCTCGATCACGTCCAGAAGGGTAATCTGGTCCGGCGAGCAGGCCAGACCGAGGCAGCCCAAGCGGCCTCGCTTGTTCTCCAGGATGCCCGTCCTGGCCAGGCGCTGAGAGATCCTGCCCACGTAGGATGGTGAAAGATGCTGGCGGCGGGCGATCTCCTTGATCCGTGCCTCACGATGGAGGGACAGATCCAGCACCACCCTTATGGCATAATCAGCTTGCCGGCTCACACGCACGTTCTTCTCGCCCGAAAAAGTTTAAAACTCGGCCATGTTTAATTTTAACAGCGCCCCGAATTGAGCGCAACGTCCCAGAACCACTGATCGTGAAAAAAGCGCATTGCCCGAGGGATAGCTTCTCGTACGGCTGGGTAGGGCCTCTTGCTCTTCCCACCCTGGCGCATTCCTAGCATAGTCAGCAATCCGTGATTAAGTAATCGCCAAGAAGTCCCCGCCGCTGGGTGGATCCTCAGAGGGCTTGAGGAAGGAAAGCCATGTTTGGTGCTTCCCTGAGTAGCCCCATCCACACCTGACAGAGGGGATCGACTAGTCCGAGTATACAATGGCGGCTCTTACGGTCAACACGCAGGCAGGCCAGCCACAACGACCGCTTTGCCTGATGGACATTGCCCCCTGTATGCTAGATCTGCGACTGCCCGACACTTCTGCACTGCGGGCGTCGAAGAGGGGGGCTTTGATTCGGGCTAAGGGCAGAGCTTCGCAGCCTGAAGACATGTGGGTGGCCAGCGCCTGCGGCATGTGTTCCAGCCAGTGCGCCATCCTCGTCCATCGGCTGAACGGTGTCGTCAGCATGATTGAGGGCAACCCCAAGAGCCCCCTGGGGATGGGCCGCCTCTGTCCCGGCGGTCCCGCCGGCATCCAGCTCCTGTACGATCCCTATCGTGTGAACCATCCGCTGAAGCGTACCAACCCGGAGAAGGGCATCGGCGTTGATCCCCGCTGGCAGGAGATCAGTTGGGATGAGGCCCTGAACATCATCGTCGAGAAGCTTAGGAAGGTGAGAGCGGAGGACCCCCGCAGGCTCTTCCTCTGCGGAACGCCCGTCTCCCTGTCGGCTCTGACGTTCGCTCTGGGCGCGTTCATGCCTGCCTTTGGCAGCCCCAACAGCTTCATCTGCGAGGACCACCACGGGGGCAACGCTCAGCACATCATGGCACGCAGGCTCCACGCCTCCAGCGCCACTCACCCCGACGTCGCCTATTGCGACTATCTGCTCATCTTCGGCTGTGAGGTGGGCCTCGCTGACTACTACGCCTTCACCACCACGGCTCAGAAGATGGCCGACGCCCGTGTGCGGGGGATGAAGGTGGTGACGGTGGCTCCCTACATGGGCCCGGCGGCGGAGAAGGCCGACGAGTGGCTGCCCATCCGGCCGGGCAGCGAGGGCGCCCTGGCCTGCGCCTTCCTGAACCTTCTGCTCAACGAGTACGGCCTCTACGACGCCGAATACATCCGCTGCCACACCGACGGCTCCTATCTGGTGGGGCCCGACGGCTACTACGCCCGCGACCAGGCCTCCGGCAAGCCGCTGGTCTGGGATGCCGCCGATGGCAAGGCCAAGCCCTTCGACGAGGGCGTAGAGGATGCGGCCATCGATGGCAGCTACGCCGTCGACGACAGGGAGTGCAAGCCCGTCTTTCAGCTCCTGAGGGAGCGGGTCCGCAAGTGGACGCCCGAGGCCGTCTCGGAAGTGACCACCATTCCCCCAGCGACGATTCGCCGAGTGGCCCGCGAGTTCGGAGAGACGGCCAGGATCGGTAGCACTATTCTCATCGAGGGGCAGGAGCTGCCTCATCGGCCGACAGCTGTCACCTACTTCGGGGGGGCCTACAGCCACGGCAATGCCTGGCTCACCTCTCTGGCCATCGAGCTATTGAACGAGGTGGTGGGCGCCAGCGACGTGCCTGGCGGCGTCCTGGGCTGCAATCCGCTGTCATACGGCCATCCCCAGACGGGGATGCCCCGCTGGGCGCCCCAGGCCGATGCCGACGGCCTTCTCCTGCCCACTGAGCCTCGGAGAGTGATGGGCGACGAGCCTGCCGAGTCTGCTCCGCTCCACAACTGGCTCAGCTTTATCGGCTGGCCGATCACCACCTGCCTGACACCCCTCGCGGCGGCCGTCCGCGACAGGTCCTCCTTAGACTATCAACCCGAGGTGCTCATCAACTGCGGCTCGAACCTGCTGATGAGCGAGGCCGGGCCGGAGGTGAGCTTTGAGGCTTTCGAGAACTGCTTCGTCATCTCCTTCAACCTCTTCTCGGACGAGACCGCCGAGGCTCTGGCCGACATTGTCCTCCCCGACGCCTGCTATCTGGAGCGGCTGGACCCCCTGCCCAGCTGGCTGGGCCACGACCTGTCGGCGGGCATGGGCGACTGGGGCTACCAGATCGGCCAGCCGGCGGTGGAGCCCCTCTACGAGCGACGCCACTTCTGCGAGGTGCTGCTGGAGATCGGCCAGAGGGTCGGCCTCTCCGAAGGGATGAATGCCAGCGCCAACCTCCTGTACGGCCTCAAGCCGCCCCACGCCCTGAATCCAGAGGGAGAATATTCCTGGCAGCAGATAGCTGACAGCGTCTACAAGTGCTGGTTCGGGCCGGAGCACGGCCTGGAGTGGTTCAAGGAGAACGGCGTTCTCACCTGGCCCAAGCAGCTGGAGGAGTCCTACTGGAAGCCCTTCAGCCATGCCCGCATACCCCTTTATCATGAGTGGGTCCTTCGCTTCGGCGAGCAGATCAGACAGATCGCTGAGGAAAGGGGGATGGGGGACATCGATACGTCCAGCTTCCTGCCCCTGCCCGACTGGCGTCCCTGCCAGGCCTTCCAGCCCCAGCCGGGATACGACCTCCAGGCCATCCACTACCAGGCGCCCTGGCACACCTTCTCCCAGGCGTATGAGAACCCCTGGCTGGCGGAGGTGTGCCGCAGCGAGCCCCACAGCTACTTCGTCTGCGTGAACTCTCGCACCGCCAGCGATAGGGGCATCAGCGACGGCGACCCGATCTGGCTGGAATCGACCGAGGGCCGTCGCCTGAAGGGCAGGGCCAGGCTGACGGAAGCCATTCACCCTCAGGTGGTAGCCGTCGCCGGCAACGGCGGTCACTGGGCACGGGGCATGCCCCTGGCCAGGGACAGGGGCGTCTTCTTCAACTCATTGCTGACCTTTGATCTGAAGCACATCGACCTGGTGTCTCTGACCGTTGACTGCGATGCCAGGGTGAAGGTCTACAAGGCCTAGAGGAGCGGTCTGTGCGATACGGCATGGTCATCGACCTCAAGAGGTGCATCGGCTGCCACGCCTGTCAGATAGCCTGCAAGGCGGAGAACGGCACCCGTCCCGGCACCCTATGGGCGCGGGTGCTCAAGCAGGAGCTGGGAAACTTTCCCAACGTGCGGCGGCTTTCCCTGCCCCTCCTCTGCATGCACTGCCGCCTGGCCCCCTGCGTGGAGGCCTGCCCCACAGGGGCGACCCAGAAGCGGGCCGATGGCATCGTGACCGTCGACCCCGACAAGTGCGTGGGCTGCCGCTACTGCCTGATGGTCTGTGCCTACGGCTCTCGCTCCTACCAGGCCGAGGAGTGGACCTATTTCCCCGGCAACGGCGCTAACCCATACGAGGCTATGGCCTACGCCGGCCACCCTACCGGCATCGTGGAGAAGTGCGACTTCTGCCTGAGCAGGGTGGAGAGGGGCTTGCAGCCGGCCTGCGTCGTCACTTGCCCTGCCAAGGCCAGGACCTTCGGTGACCTGCACGACCGCCAGAGCGAGATCAGCCGCTTGATCGACGAGAGGGGCGCCTTCCGCCTGCGCGAGGAGGTGGGCACCTGCCCTTCGATCTTCTATTTGCCTCCCTAAAGGTGATGACGTGCCGTCGATAGATGCCCTCGATCAGCGCCTCCAAGACCTGACGTTGCCCTACCGTCCCCAGAGGGAGTGGATCGAGGGGCGAGGTCTACTCGTCGTCGTCGCTCACTTCTTTTCCGGCGTGGGGGCGGGCGTCTGGCTCTTCTCTCTCGCCCTGGACTATGACGCTGGCCTGATCATCAGCATCGTCGTGATGACTGTGCTGGCGGGCGGTGCCCACCTGGCCTTTCTCGGTCGCTGGCAGCGCTTCTGGCGCATGATCCTCAGGCCCCATAGCTCCTGGATCAGCCGCGGCCTCCTGGGCATAGCTCTCTTCCTGGCAGGGGCCATCCTGTACGTCCTGCCTGGGGTGAGGGATACCACCTTTGGTTCAGCGATGCTGGCGGTGTCTATCCTGGGGGTAGCCCTGATACTGGTGCACAAGGGATTCGTCTACCTTGTCTCCAAGGCCATCCCCTTCTGGAGCATCTCCCTCCTGCCCTTGCTCTACATCGCCTACGCCCTTCGCGGCGGGGCGGCCCTGCTGCTGGTAGCAGCGGCTGCTGCCGGCGACGTGTTCGACATCGACCTCCTGGAGGCGATCAAGCTCTGGGTGGTAGTATCCAGCGCCGTGCTGCTCCTGCTGTACCTGGCCCTGGCCAACAACGCCGGCCCTGCCGCCAAGCGATCGCTGCAGGAGCTGGTGGCGGGAAGGCTCTCGCCTGCCTTCTATGCCGGCACCATCTTCTTGGGGCTGGTGATCCCGATAGTCCTGGGGGCCATCGGCTCCACAGCCGGCCTCTGGCGAGGGCTGCTGGCCTTTGTTGGTCTGTCCTCGCTGGCGGGCGACTTCTTCGTCCAGTACTGCATCGTCAAAGCGGGCATCTACTTGCCCATCGTCGGCGAGCTGCCGCCAGCTCGCTCCTACCGCGGCAGGCCTCGCCTGTTCTAGGCGAGTAGCCGCGGTCCGTCCCCAAACTGGCCTTGACGGCAGGACTTGAGGGCGGTATCATATCAACGAAGGCTGATATGATAACTCCGTTGGTGCATCGTGGTTGCTCGCCGTCCGCTTGAACCCGCTACGCCAGCGACGCGAGACCTTCTCGTTCCTCTCAAGGCACTGGCAGACGAGACGCGCCTGCGCATCTTTACGCTGCTCACCAGGCAGGAGTTGTGCGTCTGCGAGATCGAGGACATGCTGAACCTTTCTCAGAGCCTCGTATCCAACCATCTTGCGGTGCTGCGTCAGGCCGGCCTGGTCAAGGCGCGGCGTGATGCGGAGGACGCCCGCTGGATATTCTATCGGGCGGATCCGGAAGCTGTCGCCGCGCTCCGTGAGAAGTGGACAACTCTGCTGCAGGTAGAGCCCGCACCGGTCGACCGGAGGCGCGCTGAGCAGGTTTGTCGCATTCGAGGGCGGTAGTAATGTTTTCGTTTTGGCCGATAATATCAGCAAATGATGATATAGAAGCTCCCGTGGGGTCGAACCCGCCCTCGACCAGCGCTAATGCGGTCAGCCGCAAGACGGTGGAGCAAAACTGATGGCCAGTGTATTCCTGGAGACGACCGTCGACAAGTTCGTATTCCGCGTCAGGCGCGATTGCTGGTACTCGGAGTTCGGCGTCTGGGTTCGCTTGGAGGACGGCTCAGCCCGGGTGGGGGTGAGCGACTATCTTCAGCAGGCTAGCGGCGATGTCGCCTTCGTCGACGTTCAGCCAGCGGGCACCGCTCTGGCGGCTGGCGATGAGTTGGCAAGTATCGAGACGGCCAAGGCAATCCTCACCGTTGACTCACCCGTAGCCGGCACCATCCTCCAGGTTAACGAGGCCTTGGACGAGAGCCCGGAGCTGATCAACCAGGCTCCCTACGACGACGGCTGGCTGGCGGTCATTGAGCCGCGCGACTGGCAGTCCGACCGCATCAACCTTCTGGACGCTGAGCGCTACCTGGAGGTCATGCGCGCGCAGGCACTGGAACAGGTGAAAAGGGGATGACGGGCAGAGGCAAGGAACGGGTCATTATCATCCCATGCAGCGGTATCGGCAAGGCCTTCGGCAGTGTGGGCCGGGAGGCGGCCTACGTGGTGACGGAGGAGCTTCGTCCCCGCTGCACTGAGACCATGTGTCTCTCGCTCTTGACCTTGGGCGATGAGGACGCTCGGCGCCACGTGCAAAAGCATCCCACCATTACCATTGACGGCTGTCCCACGGGCTGCGCGCGGGTAAACGTCGAACAGGCCGGGACATCCCCCGCGGCGGCCTTTCGCGTCTTTGACGTGTTCCGGCGACATAAGGAACTCCGAGTTCGCAGCGTTTCCGACATTGGTAAGGCTGGCGGGGAGTTGGCTCGCATCCTTGCCGGGGACATCGCCGCCAAGGTGGACGAGTTGCGAAAAGGGGGGCGGTGAGACCATGCCTCGGCTGCCAGAGCGTAAGGTTGGCCTTATCGCCTGTAGTGGTGAGGAACTCCCCGACGGCACGGTCTCTCGCCAAGCAGCCCTCCTGGTCTTGGAGCGGCTCCGGCCGGGTGCCACGGTTACTCTGTGCCTGCCGCTGTTCCTAGCCGGTGAGGAGCGTGAGCGGGCCTTTGCCCGCTTCTATCCAACCATCGCTATCGACGGCTGCGACAAGCGCTGCGCGGCCAGAGCTACCGAGATGTACAGCGCCCGACCTGCCGTCAGCCTCGTGGTCAGCGAGTTCGCTGACACTGTGGGTCTGGGCCGGCCCCAACGGCTGCGCGGTCCCGATGCGGCAGGAGAAGCGCTGGCCCGCGCTGTAGCCGATGAGGTGTCGAAGCGAGTGGATGAACTCCTGGCCGGTCGATCAGAAATGGTGGCAGCAGCCCAGCCGAAGGCGACAGGCGGGGACGCGGAAGCCGCTGAAGCAGTCTGCACGTGCGTGTCGAGCATCCCGGTGGCGAAGGTGCTCGTCGGCGATCAGGCACTCGAGCTAGCGGCCTTGCCGGCCATTTTTGCGCTCTTGCGGGAAGAAGGCAAGCCTCCCGACGACGGCTCAACGGCCGACGAGCTAATGCGTCAGATCAAGCTCTACAATGCGGTGCCGATGGAACACGAAAGCGCTCTCCGAGAGGCCCTCATCGAAGAGTACAAGCGCTTTTGGACCGCAGCGGTGTCGAGCACGGAGTAGTGAGCTGCCGGGGGATGGCTGCATCTACCTACCACACTGACGTCCGCTGGACGGGCGAGCACTGGGGCGAACTCAGGTGCGGCAACGGCCCGACGCTGGCTTTCTCGGCACCTCCCGATCTCCAGGGCCATGAGGGGGTTCTCACGCCCGAAGATGCCTTCGTAGGAGCCGTCAACATGTGCGTCATGCTGATGTTCGTCTGGGCGTGCGAGCGGCTACGACTGCACCTCATCAGCTACGAGTGCCATGCCGAAGGCACGAAGGTCGTAGCCCTGGATCGCACGGAGATATTCGAGCGCGTAGTGCTTAGGCCGCGGATTGCAGTCCGCGGGGCAGACCGCAAGCGGTTGAAGCGGGCGCTCGAATGGGCCCGCAAATACAGCCTGGTAGCAAACTCCATCACCGGCACTTTCGTCATGGAGCCGGAAATCGAGATACAGTCCTGATCGGCCGCTGGTCGCCGCGCTCTGCGGCAGGGAGGCCGCACGTCAGCGGGACGCAAGCAAAGGAGAGCACGATGCTGAGCATCAAGGTTCTGGGGCCGGGATGCCCCAACTGCCAACAGGTCAAGGCGGCGACGAAGCAGGCACTAGCGATGCTTGGTGCCGATGGCAGGGTGGAGGCCGTGACGGATCCCGCGCAGTTTCGCGCCTACCGCCTGGTGGCTACGCCGGGACTGGTGGTGAACGAAAAGCTGGTCTGTGCGGGCCGCGTTCCGTCGGCCTCGGAGGTTATGACCCTCATCGCCAACGTGCTGGTGGAGGAGGACGCCGGGTCGTGAGGGCAGAGGGATGAGTCAGCTCTATCAGGGCATACCGCGGGGAGAGATCCCCTGGTTCCCCATCATCAACCCGCAGCGGTGTGACGACTGCCTGAAGTGCCTGGAGTTCTGCCCCGAGGACGTGTACGAGGAGGTAGAGGGCAAGCTGGACGTGGCGCGCCCCTTCGACTGCCCGGTCGGGTGCTCCAGGTGCCAGTCGGTGTGTCCGCAGAACGCCATTCACTTCATGGAGAGGCGAGACCTGAACATGTTCTTGCAGCAGCTGCGCAGGCAGCGAGCCGGCATGTAGGTGACGGGCGCTGAAGGGAAGAGACCAGTGACAGCAGAAGCCCAGCCACAAACAGGACGCGTCGCCGGACAGCTCGGCCTGCTTGACCGCTTTCTTCCCCTGTGGATCTTCCTGACCATGGCCCTGGGCGTCGGCTTGGGCCGCATCTGGCCCGACATCGCCGACGTCATCGATGCTCTCCGCATCGACACCGTGTCCCTGCCCATCGCCATCGGCCTGCTGTGGATGATGTACCCGGTGCTCACCAAGGTCCAGTACGAGCAGCTCTCCAAGGTCGCCACCGCCTGGAAGATGTTCAGCGTGTCGTTGACGCTCAACTGGCTCATCGGGCCGGTGATCATGTTCCTCCTGGCCTGGATCTTCCTGCCGGACATGGACGAGTACCGCGTCGGGCTGATCATGGTGGGCCTGGCCCGCTGCATCGCCATGGTCCTCATCTGGAACCTGCTGGCCCGCGGCGACAATGACTACTGCGCCGTGCTGGTGGCCTTGAACTCTGTGTTTCAGATCCTCCTGTACTCGGTCTACGCCTACTTCTTTGTGAGCGTCGCCTCGACCTGGATACCCTGGGCCGGGGGAGAGGCCGAAGAGGTGCACGTCTCCATGTGGGACGTGGCCCGCAGCGTGCTCATCTTCCTGGGCGTGCCCCTGGTGGCTGGAATCATCACCCGCTTCGCCGTCATTCGGACCAAGGGGCGCGACTGGTTCGAGACCAAGTTCATGCCCAAGCTCAGCCCCACGGCCATCGTCGGGCTGCTGTTCACCATCGTCATCATGTTCTCCCTCAAGGGCGAGTACATCGTCGACCTTCCCCTCGACGTACTGCGCATCGCCGTGCCGCTTCTCTTCTACTTCCTGATCATGTTCAGCGTCTCCTATGTCCTCTCCTGGCGCCTGGGCTTTCGCTACGCCGACACCGCTACCTTGTCCTTCACCGCCGCCAGCAACAACTTCGAGCTGGCCATCGCTGTCAGCATCGGCGTCTTCGGCCTGGAGTCCGGTCAGGCGTTCGCGGCAGTGGTCGGCCCTCTCGTTGAGGTGCCGGTGCTGGTCAGCCTGGTGTACGTCTCCCTATGGGCCAGTCGGTTCTTCTTCGCGCCCGACGGCCGGGTGAAGCGGCTGGCATTGGCCAGGGAGGCTCGCGGGTGAGCCAGCACCTGGTATCAGAGTCAGGAAGGAGTGAAGCCCATGGCCAAGCGGGCTAAGCGGGGCAAGGCTCGAGGCAAGGTTCGCGGCAAGACGCGAAGGAGACTGCGGTCTCTGGGAATGGCCGCCGGCATCGGCGCAGCCGTCGTCGCCGTTGTCGTCCTGATTGTTCTTGCCAGTACTCTGGGGCAGGACGGCGACGACGTACCCAGCGGGGCGGCGGATATTCCGCCCCGCCTGGCTCCTGTCCAGGGGAACGTATTGGGAAGTCCGGACGCCCCAGTGACGATTGTGGAGTACTCCGACTTCCAGTGCCCCTTCTGCGCTCAGGCTGCTCTGGGCACCATGCGCCAGATAGAGGAAGAATATCTGGCCACGGGGAAGGCCAAGTTGGTGTTCAAGTACTTCGCCTTTGAAGGGGAGGAGTCTATCCTATCGGCGCAGGCGGCCGAGTGTGCCGCAGAGCAGAACCGCTTCTGGGACTACCACGATATGCTCTTCCTCAACCAGGGGCGCGTTGCTTTCACGATTAAGAACCTCAAGGCGTTCGCGCGGGAGTTGGGCCTCGATACCGCTTTCTTCAACGTCTGCCTCGATCTGGAGAAGTACGCAGAGAAGGTGGCAGCGGACAGGGCTGAAGGCGAGCGAAGAGGGGTCACCGGCACCCCTACGTTCTACGTCGGGCAGACAAAGATCGTGGGTGCCAAGCCTTACGACACTTTTCGGGCGGCCATCGAGGAGCAGCTGACGGCCCAGCCGGAGGGAGGAGGCTAGAGTGGAGACCGTGACCCGTGCCAGGGAACTGGGCGCCATGGCCCTTCTGCGTTGCGGTGTCTTTTGTAGCTTGGCTTCTGTGGGAATGGCCGTAAGCGCCTACCTGACATATACCCACTACGCCGACCAACCCGTAGCCTGCGGCGGCTACGGCGGATGCGACGCGGTGCAGACCAGTGAATACGCTATCCTGGCCGGCATCCCGGTCGCCCTCCTGGGGGTGCTCTTCTGCGCCGGGCTTCTGGCCGTGGCGCTGTGGTGGCTGGCCCGTTTGTCCATGGCGGAGGAATGGGCGCCCATGGCATGCTTCGCCATGACCTTAGGGGGCGTCGCCTTTGCGGCCTACCTGACCTACGTGGAGTTGTTCGTTCTGGAGGCCATCTGCATCTGGTGCGTGGCATACGCCTCCATAATCTTCGCCAGTTGGCTCGTGTCTCTGACTGACCTCCTCGCCTGAGCGGCCAGGCACTGGCAGGACATTTCCCCACCAAAGCAGGCGGTGGACAGCCACCAAAACGCCAGCATAGAATGGCGTCGACGGCCTGCCTGCCAATAGGCAGGCGAGGAAAGGAGCGTCATGCCTGAGTTCACCGACATCAGCTTCCCCACGGGCTTTCTCTGGGGCTGTGCCACGTCCTCCCACCAGGTGGAGGGCAACTGCACCAACAACGACTGGTGGGCCTGGGAGCAGGAGGGCGGCCACATCCGCGACGGCAGTGTCTCGGGCCTGGCCTGCGACCACTACAACCGCTTCGATGAGGACTTCGCCCTGGCCCAGGAGCTGGGCCACAACGCCCATCGCATCTCCATCGAGTGGAGCCGCATCGAGCCCGAGGAGGGCCGCTGGGACATGGCGGAGGTCGACCACTACCGCCGCGTCCTGGAGTCGATGCATCGCCATGGCCTCACTCCCTTCGTGACCCTTCATCACTTCACCAACCCCCTCTGGTTTCGTGACCGCGGCGGCTGGCTTGACCCCCAGGCGCCCGAACTCATCGCCCGCTACGCTGGCTTCATGGCCAGGGAGCTGGGCGAGCTGGTGCCCTTCTGGCTCACCATCAACGAGCCGATGGTCACCGTAGTCGCTGGCTACATCATTGGCCTCTTCCCACCCTGCCGGCAGGACATGGGCCAGGCGATGCTGGCCGCCCGCCACCTTCTCCTCGCCCACGGCCGCATGTACCAGGCCATCCGCGAGGCCACCACGCATCATCCGCTGGTGGGGATCGTCATGGCGATGGTCTACTGCCAGCCCAAGGACCCCGACTCGGAGGGCGACCGACGGGCCGCCCAGATGGCGGACGACCTGATGAACGAGTACTTCCTGGCAGGCATCGACCGTGGCCTGATCCCGCCGCCGGTCGGCCAGAGCCAGGAGGCGCCCGGCCTCAAAGGGACCTGGGACCTGATCGGCATCAACTACTACGCTCGCATCCTGATGTCGGAGACGACGCTGGCGTCGGGCAGCCTGTTCGGTGAGCCGCCCCCAGGGGCCGAGCTCAGCCTGATGGGTGAGGAGGTGTACCCGGAGGGGTTCTACCGGCTCCTGAAGCGTCTCCAGGCCTACGGCCAGCCCATCTACGTGACCGAGAACGGCATCTCCACCCTGGACGATGACCAGCGCTGTCGCTACCTGGTCCGCCACCTGCGGGAGATGCAGCGGGCGATCAGCGAAGGCCTGGATGTCCGCGGCTACCTGCACTGGAGTCTAACGGACAACTTCGAGTGGGCCGAGGGATACTACCAGAAGTTCGGCATCGTGGCCATGGATCCGCAGACACGGGAGCGGAAGCCGAGACCCAGCGCCTATCTCCTCCGTGACATCGCCCGGGCCAATGCCATCACCGCCGAGCAGTTCGGGAGGTATCTGGCCTAGGACTACGTCACGGGGCGCATCGGCCCGCTGGCAGGGTAGAGGCTGGGATCAGAAGGGTGTCGCTGAGTCCATGACGGCGCGTAGCTGCTCCAGGGTGATATTGCCGCCGCTGAGGATGAGGACCACCTTCTTGCCCGCCAACCGTTCGCCCAGCTTGAAGGCGGCCGCCGTGGGGGCTGCGCCGGCGGGCTCCGCCAGCAGGTGTGTGGTTTCCAGCAGATAGAGGATGGCCCGGCCCATTTCCTCCTCGCTGACCAGCAGCATATCGTCCAGTCGCTCCCATAGGATGCGCAGGGGCAACTCGTAGCCGGCGCGAGTGGCCAGGCCCTCGGCGAAGGTGTCGGCGGAATCAAGCTCAACGATCCTTTTCTCCCGCCAGGAGCGGTAGACAGCGGGTGCTCGCTCGGCCTGGACGCCGATCACCTGGATGGCAGGGTTAAGCTCTTTGGCCACGATGCAGTGGCCGGCGGCGCCGCTGCCGCCGCCGATGGGCACGATGATGATCTCCACGTCCGCTACCTCTTCCATGACCTCCAGGCTGACGGTGCCCACGCCGGCAATCAGGAGGGGCTCGTTGGAGCCGTGGATGTAGCGCAGACCCTTGCCTCTGGCCCGGCGCTCCGCCTCCAGGCGCGCCTCGTCGTAGTCGCGGCCGTGCTCCACCACCTGGGCGCCCAGGCGACGTATGGATTCGACCTTTAGGGGGTTTGGCTTGCGGGGCACCAGGACGGTGGCTGGCACGCCGAAGCGGGCCGCGGCATAGGCCACCGACTGGCCGTGGTTGCCGGTGGAGGCGGTGATCACCCCTCGTTGTCGCTCTTCCTCGCTGAGGGAGGCCATGAGGTTGATGCCGCCGCGCACCTTAAAGGCGCCCACGGCCTGAAGGTTCTCGCACTTGAGATAGGCCTGGCAGTCCAGGGCGCGACTGAGGGCGGTAAAGGCAAGCAGGGGAGTCGGCCGCAAGTAAGGGGCGATGACCTCGCGGGCGCGGCGGACCTCTTGGAGCGTTGGGATGTGCATCGTGCCTTCCTTGCTAGATTTGGCCTGCCCCGTCCTAGCTGCCCGGCGGCTGCAGTCCGGCGAAGATGTCCTCGCCGCTCACGTAGCGCCAGCAGTACCGCTCGATGATCATTCCCTTGACCCGCTTGAGCGTCACCAGCGGCGCCTCGGCGATGCTGTTGGCGACGGCCATGGCCTCGTCTAGCAGGCGGTCGAGGGGAACTACGCTGCTCACCAGGTCGATGCGATGGGCCTCCTGAGCGTCGATGCGGCGGCCGCTCAGGCAGAGGTCGCGGGCCAGGCCGCCGCCGATGATCTCCGCCAGGGGGCCGAAGAGAGTGGGCGCGCCGAACTTGATCTCCGGGTGGCTGAAGACGGCGTTCTCGCTGGCAACCCGCACGTCACACAGCACCGCCAGGTCGAGGCCGCCGCCCATGGCGGGCCCGTTGATGGCCGCTACCATGGGCTTGGGAAAGTTCATCAGTCGCAGATGGAAGCTATCGGTCGACACTAGCAGCGCCCTCAGGTGAGCGGGCTCCTGGCTGAAGAACTCGCTTCTGTCGAAGCCGGCGCAGAACGAGGGCTCGGCGCCGGTAATCACCACGACGCTGATGGAGTCCTCTTCCTCTATCTCTGCCAGGCACTGGTCGATCTCGTTGCGCAGGGCAATGGACAGGGCGTTGCGCTTGTCCGGCCGGTTGAGGGTGAGCAGCGCCACCTTGTCTCTCCTCTCGCAGAGCAGGAATTCGTAGGTCATGGCAACCTCCGCTGGCAGCTCCCCCTAGCCGGCCTTGACGCCCAGGTAGGCCTGGGCCATCTGGGCCAGCACCTCGTCCGCCTCCGCGATGAAAGCGCGCACCACGTCCTCCGCCTTGTCGAGCCCGTGGATAAGGCCCGAGATCTGGCCGGCGGGCATGAAACCGATCTCGGTGTCGCCGCGGCCGATGGCCGCGTCAATCTTGTAACCGTCCACCATTAGCTGGAAGGGGAAGGGCTTTATCTCATCCTCTCGTCCCAGCCAGTCATCGGCGTACTTGTTGCGGATGACCCGGCAGGGCTTGCCGGTGAAGGCCTTGCTGATCACCGTGCCCTCCTCGTTGCCCTCGACGATCTTGTTCTTGTAGTTGAGATGGCCAAAAGCCTCATGGGTGGCCACAAAGCGGGTGCCTACCCAGATGCCACAGGCCCCCAGAGCGAGGGCGGCCACCAGGCCGCGGCCATCGGCGATGCCGCCCGCTGCCACTACTGGCAGCGGCTTGATGGCGTCCACCACCTGCGGCACAAGCGCCAGGGTAGCTACCCGGCCGGTGTGGCCGCCGCCCTCGTGCCCCTGGGCGACGATAATGTCGGCGCCACCCTCGGCGCAGCGGCGGCCGTTGCGAACGTTGCCTACGACCGCTATCACCTTCATGCCGCGGCGGTGCATCTCGGCCGCGTAGGGCGCGGGATTGCCCAGGCCCGAGGCGAACACGGGCACGCCCTCCGCGTACACCGCCTCTATCTGCTCGGCCAGGCCGGGCATCCCCTCCGCCAACAGGAGGTCCACGGCGAAGGGCTTATCGGTCATACCCTTCACCTTGCGGATCTCTTCGCGCAGTCCATCGGCCGTGAGCATGGCCCCGCCTATCACGCCCAGACCGCCGGCGTTGGACACCGCCGCCGTCAGGTCGGCCATGGCCACGCCCCCCATGCCGGCCTGAATGATGGGATATTCAATGCCCAGGATCTCTGTTAGGGCTGTTCGGAACATCGTTACCTCCTTGTGCTCGCTTCTCTCTGCGGTGCTATTGCCATTAGTCTTCCTTCCTCCACCTGTATCTCTACCTTTTCGCCCGGGGCCAGAGGGAGGAACTCTCCATCGAGGTAGAAGGGCAGGGCCTCAGGACTAGCCAGGGTTACTCTCTGGACGCGATAGCGATGGGCCTTAGCCAGGTTGTCCCCTTTGCCGCGAATGATCTGAAGCACGTACCAGGGCCGCTGCCACCTGGGCACATCGCCCAGGATCAGCAGGTGCAGGAAACCGTCGTCGGGCCTGGCGCCGGGCATCAGCCAGAACCCGCCCTCCGTCTGGCAATTGCTGACGCTGGCCTGGAGACTCTTGCCCCGGTAGATTAGCTCCTCGCCGGCTATCTCCACCTCGACTGGCTGGAAGCGTAGCAGCGCCCGGCCCAGGGCTGGGATGTACGTAACGGGCGAGCCGGCAGCCTTGTCGGCCTCGCCCTGGGCCAGTCTGGCGACGACGGCGCTCAGGCCCGCGCCGGCGGTGGTGGCGAAGTAGCGCCGCTCGTCGCCGCGTATCAGTAGCCCGAGGTCCACCCGGCGAATGTGCCCCGCTCTGGCGATGGCCAGGGCCCGCTTCAGGTCGGTAGGGATACCCAGGCTGGCAGCGAAGTCGTTGCCCGTGCCCACCGGCAGCACGCCCAGCGCGGTCTGGAAGCCTGAAGCGGCGATTCCGTTTATCACCTCGCCGACAGTGCCATCGCCGCTCACCACGGTGATCGCGGCCTGGCCTGCCGCTGCCGCCTCCCTCGCCAGTCGCTCGCAGTCGCCGGGTCCCGCGCTGATCGCCAGTATGTCCCCCGGTGCGAGCACAGACTTGACTCGCTCAAGGGCCTTTCTGCCTCTGCCTCTGCCGGCCGCCGGGTTAACAAGGAAATACATCACACGTTGGCGCTGTCTAGGCGAGCCCGAGGCTTTGGGTCACCTCGCCCAGCGAGATGTCCAGGGCGTCTAAGACCTCGTCCACCTCCTCTGCCTTGATGATCAGAGGCGGCATGATCTGGAGGGTGGAGGGCCGCAGATTGGCGTAGACAGAGATCACCCCGTGCTGGCCCATGGCCCGCGCCATCAGGGGCCCGCACATGTCGTTGGCCATGTCCAGGCCCATCATCAGCCCTCGCTGGCGCACCTCGGACACGATCCCGGGGTGCTTCTTCTTGAGGGCGGCCAGGCCCTCGGCGAAGCGCTGCCCCATCTGCTGCACGTGGGCCAGGAAGCCCGGCTCGCTGATCTGATCCAGCATCGCCAGGCAGGTCACACAGCCCAGGTCGGCGCCGCCGCAGGTGGAGATATGGATGAAGGGATCGGCGTCGAAGAAGGCCTGGAGCTTGGGCCGATAGCAGGTGGCCGAGACGGGGTAGATGGCCGCGCTCATCCCCTTGCCCAGGAACATGATGTCGGGAACCACTTCGTACTCATCGATAGCCCACAAGTGGCCGGTGCGGCCCAGTCCCGCCTGCACCTCGTCGATGATCAGCAGGACGTCCGTCTCGTCGCACAATTGGCGCACCCGCGGGAAGTAGTCTGGCGGCGGGATGAGCATTCCGCCCGTGGCCGGGATGGTCTCTATGATGACGGCGGCAGTGTCGTTATCGATGGCCTCCGCCAGGGCCTCGATGTTGCCGAAGGGAACGCGTTTGAAGCCGGGGGCCAGCGGGCCGAACTTGTTGGACACGCCGTCGGTGGCGGCCAGCGCCAGGCCGGTGTGGCCGTGATAAGCACCCACAACACAGATGATGCCAGCCTTGCCGCTGTAGCCGCGGGCCAGCTTGATAGCGACATCCGCTGCCTCGCCACCGCCCACACCGAAGACGGTGTAGGTGATATCGCCGGGGGTCAGTTCGGCCAGGCGTTTGGCCAGGGCCGCCCGATACTGACTGATCAGGAGGTGATCGCCGACGTCCAGGTGGTCAAGGGCCTGGCGCAGGGCGGCTATGATGCGGGGCGGCCGATGACCAAGGTTGAATACGCCACCCGCCGAGCGACAGTCGATCCAGGAGCGCTTGCCCTCCAGGTCCCACACCCGCACGCCCTCGCGGCGGCCGGGGACAACGTCGAACCCTATCTGCCGGTAGGCCGCCACCTTGGAAGGCGACACGTAGCTGGCGAAGTCGTTGATCACAGATTCACTAGTGGGGCGACTATCGGCCATCAACACCCCCTTTCCCGCCTGGCGGCTGGCAGGTGCTACATAACGCGAACGTCACGAGTATACACCGAAAGCCAGATACGCGGCCACCCTCCATATGGACGCCGGCTAGCGGTCAGCGGCTTTGCTGGAGGATCATGTTAGCCACCATTCGCCCGCCCATCATGCAGCCAGCGTAGCCGTGGGCGAATACCGTGTTCGCCCCCACCATCCAGAGGCCGGGAACCTCCGTCTGGTAGGGTACGCGCTTGGCCATGGACTGGTCGAGGGTATGTTCCAGGCCGTAGCTGGTGCCGCCGCTGGACAGTGTGAAGCGCTCCTGGGTGAGGGGGCTGGCCGACTCCTGCCAGACCACCCTGCGGATGAAGCCCGGCATCATCTCTTCCACCACCCTCAGCATCCTCTCCTCCATCTCCCGCTTGGCGGCCAGGTAGGGCGGCGTGTGGCGGTACCCCGACCTCGTCGGGGCGCTCGCCGGGCCCTCGGAGGCACCCCAGGCCTCGGGCTGAGCAGGGGCCACGCTCACGAGCTGGAGGTTGGTGTAGCCTCTGGGAGCGATGTTTTCGCTCAGCGGGTCCTTGAGGGACGCTATGGGCATGAACACGGCCGGCCTATCGGGGAGACGGCCCTCGTAGCAGGCGGCGAACTGCTCTTCCACGTCGTACTCCGGAAACAGATGCAGATGGGGGCTGGACACGCCCAGTTCGGAGGGATCGACCTCCATGGCCATGTAGATGATGAACAGGGGGAGGGCCATGCGGTAGCCCTTGATTCGCTGGGCGAAGGCAGGGCTTAGGTGCTCCTCGCCCACCATCTCCATGAAGGTGCGCTTGGCATCGGCGTTGGATAGGACGATAGGCGCCCGCAGCTCCTCGCCGCTGGCCAGCTCCACGCCTACCGCCTTCCCGCCCTCCACGATGATCCGCTCGACCTTTGAGCGCAGGCGCACCTCACCGCCGCCGTCCTCGATGACCGACAGGAGGGCCTCCACCATGGGCCGGCCGCCGCCGCGCACAAAGTAGGCGCCGCTCATGTAGTGGTCGACGACCCTGGCGTGCATGACCGCCGAGGCCTTACTCGGGGGGGCGGCGTAGATACCGCAAAGGTAGCCCAGGAGGTGGCGGAGAGGCTGGCTTATCTCCAGGGCGTCGAATACCTCCGCCAGGGTGCATTGGCTCGCTCGCTTGCCCAGCACCTCTTGCAGCGACTGCCTCCCGGGGGCAGGCGGCCGACCGGCGGCCGTCATCACAAAGTCAATATAGCGGTCAATGGCTCGGGCCTCCTGGGGGAACGCCTCGTGGAGGCGCTGGCGGTAGCGCTCCCATCCCACCGGCATGTGGAAGACCAAGTCGGGCAGATGCACGGCGTCGAAGCTGTCCGGGTTCAGGGGCACGAACTCCACCCGGTCGGCGGCGCCGAGTTGCTCCAGAAGGGTGGGGAAGAGCCCCCCTGGGCCGCAATTGCCGATGTAGTGGAAGCCGACGTCGAAGTCGAACATCTTCTTGCGGCGGAAGGTCATGGCATTGCCGCCAGGCAGGAAGTGCTTCTCCAGAACGAGTGGGCGCACGCCGCCCTTGGCCAGGAAGGCGGCGGCGGTCAGCCCGCCGATGCCGGAGCCGATGACGATGGCGTCGTGTCGCTCAGCCATGATTGGTTCCCCTTTCCCTCACCGAAGCCGTGCCAGGCAGACGGCGGAAGGGGGCCATCACCTTCCGCGTGTGGGGGCGGGAATCTCACCCAGCGCCATGCGGACGAGCTCGATGATATGATAGTTGGCGAGGCCCCGCGCCTGCACATCCTGGGCCATCGTCCGCTGGCACATGGGGCACAGATAGCACATCCCTTCCGCTCTTGCCTCCTGGGCATCGTCCAGGTTGCGGGCGCGAAGGGCGGGCGCCGCCTCCGGCTTCAGGACGGTCAGCGCTCCGGAGCAGCACAGCGCGTTCTCCCGATCGTACTGCCGCTTGACCCGCTCCACGCCGATCCGCTCCAGGATGGCATCCACTGCCTCCTCTTTGGCCGGAGATAGCCGCGAGGCGCAGGGCCGCTGATACGCGACCCGAAGGTGGAACGGCGTGATGTCTTCGTCGTGGGCGTCAATGTAATCGCGGAGGTATTCGAGAATGTGGACGGGCCGGAAAGGCACCGTGATGTCCATCTGGGGCACTCTGTCGACCAGCATGCCGTAGCAGTCGTCGTGGATGAGGATGACCTCCTCGGCGCCGGCGGCGGCCAGGTTATCCACGAACTTCTGGGCATGGCGCTCGGTAACCGAGGGCGCGCCCAGGTGGTCAAACTGGATGTAGCAGAAGAAGTGCCGTCCCTTCACCACCGGAAGCCCCTCGAATAGCCGCCCCTCGAACAGGTCGGGATCGCTGCGGCTGAAGACGCAGGCAGACAGGACCTGCCCTTTGGCCTCCGGCACCCTGACCTCCGTGGTGACGGCGAAGGTGGCCTCCTGGCTGGCGACCAGCTCCGGCGGCACCTTCAGGGAGCCGAACTGCTCCTGGCGCTCCATGATGAGGTCGAGCGGCCGGGCACCCGTCGGGCAGTACTCGTTGCAGGCGAAGCAGGTGATACAGGCCGACAGGATGGGTGCCTCCCGCCCGGCTATCAGTTCTTCGATCTCGAAGGCGGCGCGCTCCTTATCGTAGTCCACATAGAGGCAGCGTACGAAGCAGTCGCCGCATCGGTCGCAGCGCGTTTCATCAAACATCTGTGACCCTCCCTTGGAAGCATTCAGGGCCGCACGGCAATGATGCGCCCCTATACTATCCTGCCGACGCGAAGTCCGTCCAGAGTGGGGAGACGATCCGCCTGAAGGGCTCGATGCCTCGGTCCTTTGCCAGGGAAATGCATCACGAAGGCGGCCCGCTGGTTATATAATGGCCGTACGTAGGCAGAAGGAGGTTTGGCTCGATGGCGAAGATGAGCGGCAAGCAGGCCTTGATGGAGCAGCTAGTGGCCGAGGGCGTGAAGTACGTCTTCGGCAACCCCGGCACCAGCGAGCAGCCCTTCATGGACATCGTTCAGGACTACCCTCAGATTCAGTACGTCCTCGCCCTTCAGGAAGCGACTGCCCTGGGTATGGCCGACGCCTATGCCTGGGCCTCCGGGCGGCCCGCCTTCGTCGAGCTGCACATCGCCCCCGGTTTGGGCAACGCCATGGGCATGCTCTACAACTCCTACTGCGCAGGCACACCGCTGGTGGTCTACGCTGGCCAGCACGAAGCCAGGGGAGTGATTCAGGAGATCCTCCTGGCCGCCGATCTGGTTAGCATAGCGCGGCCGGTTACCAAGTGGAGCGTGGAGGTACAGAATGCCGCCGACATCCCCATCATCCTCCGGCGCGCCTTCAAGGTGGCCGCTGAACCGCCCCGCGGGCCGGTGTTCATCTCTATCCCCCTGAATGTGATGGATCAAACCGCTGAGATGGCCATCGCCGCAGCAACCTATTCTCGCTGGCGGGTGCGCCCCGACCCGCAGGCAGTAGCAGAAGCAGCAGACCTTCTGGCCGCCGCCCAGTCGCCGGTAATGGTCTGCGGCGACGGCCTGGCCCTGTCCGGCGCCTTGGAGGAGGCCGTTCAGCTAGCCGAACTTATCGGCGCTCAGGTGTACAGCTCCTTCTCCGCCGAACTGGCCTTCCCCACTGATCATCCCCTCTATCAGGGACTGGTGAACATCATCCGCGAGGCTGGCCTGCGCTCGCAGCTGGCAGCGGCCGACGTGTTGTTCATCATAGGGGCACCCGCCTTCCGCGTTGTCTATTCCATGCCCGAACCACCCTTCCCCGCCCAGACCAAGATCGTCCAGATAGACGCCAACCCTTGGGAGCTGGCCAAGAACTGGCCCGCAACTCTGGCCATCGTTGCCGACCCTCAGATGGGCCTTCGCGATCTGCTTCAGGTGTTGCCCTCAAGGCTCTCTGAGGCGGCTCACCAGGCGGCCGCGGCGCGCCTTCGGGCCGCCCGCCAGCAAAAGGAACAGGCTCGCGAGTCCTTCGAGGAGGCCGCTCGCTCCACGCGAGACGCCGTGCCTATAGCGGTATCGCGCCTCATGAAGGAGCTGGCTGATTGCCTGGAGCCGGGCACGGTCGTCTACGACGAGGCGATCACCACCTCCGTCCACCTGTCCCACTATCTAAAGTTCAACCAGCCCGGGACGTACTTCAACTGTCCCGGCGGTGGCCTGGGCGCCGGCCTACCCGGTGCCCTGGGCGTAAAGCTGGCTCGGCCCGATAGCCCCGTGCTGGCCGTGGTCGGCGATGGAGCTGCCCTGTACACCATCCAGGCCCTGTGGACCGCCGCCCACTATCACATTCCCGTGACCTATGTCATCTGCAACAATCAGAGCTATCGCATCCTCAAGCTCAACATGCTCGAGTATCTTGGGGAAGCCATGGCCGGGCGCAAGTTCATTGGCATGGACCTGGTGGATCCCGTCCTCGACTTCGGCCAGATCGCCCGGGCCTTTGGCATCCGTGGCCAGCGGGTGGAGAGGCCGGAGGAACTCGGCCCTGCCCTGCGCTCGGCTCTGCGTTCGGGGGAACCCTCCCTGGTGGATGTGGTCATCGAGGGCGGCCTGAGGCGGTAGACGCTGAGCCCACAGGCCGCGAGCGGGTGACGGTGCCCTCATTTGCCCGCCGCTTTTGCCAAGCCTTATCAGGCAGCTCACTGGTTGCTCCTAGCTACTGCATCGGCTAGACTAGCCCTGGCGGTTGGAGCCTGTACCTCACCGCTTGGCTTTGGCCACTACTGCGTTAGGGAGGGCGACATATGGATACACAGGTGCTCGAAAGGGCAAAGGAGCACTTCGCAGGGCTGATCGAAGCGCAGCTTGAGCGGATAGAGCGGATGAAGAAGGATGAGGGGTGGGTTGACTACGAGAAAGTCAAGCCCATCATCATCGGCGTATGCTGGGGAGACGGCATTGGCCCCTACATCTGCCAGCAAACACAGAGGATTCTCGAGTTCCTGCTCAAGCCAGAACTGGAAAGCGGGAAGGTGGTCTTTAAGACCATTGAGGGACTGACCATCGAGAATCGGGCCAAGCACAACAAGGCCATTCCCGACGATGTGCTGGAGGAGCTCAAGCAGTGCCACGTGATCCTCAAGGCGCCCACCACAACGCCGCGCAAGGGAGACCCCTGGCCCAACATCGAGAGCGCCAACGTGGCCATGCGGAAGGAGCTGGATCTGTTTGCCAACGTCAGGCCGGTGAAGGTTCCGGAGCAGGGCATCGACTGGATGTTCTTCCGCGAAAACACTGAGGGCGCTTACGCGCTGGGAAGCAACGGCATCAACGTCACGGACGACCTGGCCATCGACTTCACGGTGACCACTGCCCAGGGCGCCGAGCGGATCATCCGCTTGGCCTTCGACTACGCCAAGAGGACCGGCATCAATAAGGTGACCGTCGTCACCAAGGCCAACGTCGTCAAGACCACAGACGGCAGGTTCCTTGATATGGCTCGAGAAGTTGCCAAGGACTACCCCGAGGTGGAGTGGGACGACTGGTACATCGACATCATGACTGCCAAGCTGGTGGACCCCAAGAGGCGAACGCAGTTCCGGGTCATGGCGCTGCCAAACCTCTACGGCGACATCCTGACCGACGAGGCGGCGGAGTTCCAGGGCGGGGTAGGAACTGCCGGCAGCGCCAACATCGGCAAGCGCTATGGCATGTTCGAGGCCATCCACGGCAGCGCGCCCCGCATGGTCAAAGAGGGCCGCGCCGACTATGCCGACCCCAGCAGCCTTATCCGCGCGGCGGCTATGATGCTGAACCACATCGGCTTCGCCGACCGCGGCAAGAAGCTGGAGATGGCCCTCGATATCTGCGGTAACTTCGAGCAGAAGCTGGTAGTCACCGGCCGTTCCACCGGCGCCAAGGGATCGGAGCTCGCCGACTATCTCATGGAGACCATCCAGGACCCCGAGCTGGAGAAGCGCTGGCAAAGCTACCAACCCAAGACTAAGGCCGCGTAAGAGCGCCTACCTACCGAAAAGCGAAAGAACTGTACGCCACCCGCTTTTCGGACGCGCGCTTGGGGCCTTAATCCTCGATGGGCGAAGAATCTGCCGTATCAAAGGCTTCTGGGTAGAGATTAAGGCCCCCCTCATAGACGATCCGGAAACAAATTCGTGTCGGCGTTCCCACGTTCGCAGCGCTCACCTCGACGGCCACCTCGTAGGCCCCTTTGGGTAGCGGCCAGGATCGGTAATCTAGGAATGCGAAGTTGAAGTGTGAGCGAAATGGATCATTGAGGAGTTGCCGAACGCGGGCGCGCATCTCCGGCGTGTCTTGAATCCTCCCGGCGTTGTACTCGTCAACGAAGTCCTCCGTGAACGCCACATCCACATGGTCGAAGGATTTCGCATCAATAGACCGCTTCACACCGGCTGAACCACCACCCCTAGAGGTCCACATCAAGTTCTGCCCGGGCTCTGGAAGCTCAACGTCGATCTGTTGAAGTGGTTTCACGTTCAAGAGCTTGCCTTGACAGTCTCTGAGCTGCTGGTGGGCGCCGTTCATCACACGAAGCCTAACCCATTTACGCATCCCATCGGGGCTGAGACGCGCTTCATCCAGCTCAACCCTTAGCTTGGGGCGCACGCGGTCTTCGAGCACCTTCGCTTGCATCCTAGCTTCGTGATAGGTGAAGACCGCGCCCGCAGCTACGCCAATGCCCAAAGCTAGATAAAAGGCGTAGATCGGGATGTCTACGGGTATGCCTGCTCGTTCAAGGACATCGAGAGGAGCCAGCAGGAAAGCCGGCACCAAAAGCCAGAATCTACGTACGATACCCCACAGGAACAAGCAAGCTGAGACAAGCAAGTCCACGATGCAATTCTACCACGCCCTGCGTCAAGCACGGGACACCCGAGCTTCTGATAGAGCCGAAGGCATGGCTCGTCAGCAACAGAAAAGGCGCGAAAAAGTCCGAAAAACGCTGACGCCATCCATGTAGGGCGCTGTAAGATACGCACGGCAGCTACTTTCCCCCACGGCTCTGAGCGAGACAGGCTGGCGGGGTTGTTCACAGGCAGATGGGGAGGCAGAACGATGAAGCTGCGCGATAGGACAGCGATCGTGACGGGCGCTTCCACCGGCATCGGGTGGGAGACAGCGCGCCTGCTTGCCCGCGCCGGGGCCAACGTGGTATTGGCATCGCGGAACGCGGAGGCTCTCGACCAAGTGGCCCAGGAGCTTCAGCCCTACCGTGGACGCTCGCTGGCGGTTCCCACCGACGTCACCGATGGCCAGGCGGTGGAGGCAATGGTGAGCAGGGCGGCCGAGGAGTTCGGCAGCGTCGATATCCTGGTGAACAACGCCGGTCTCGGCCTGTACGCCTACCTCGCCGAGGGGAGCATGGAGAACGTGCGCCGTCTGTTCGAGGTGAACGTCTTCGGCGCTCTCAACTGCATTCGAGCGGTGACGCCATACATGAAGCAGCAGCGCAGGGGCCAGATCATCAACGTCTCTTCGGTAGCGGGGAAAATAGCGGCGCCTTACGAAGGGGCCTACGCCGCCACCAAGTTCGCCCTCACCGCCATCTCCGACGCTGTGCGGCTGGAGCTTCTCGACCACGGCATCAAGGTCATCACCGTGTACCCCGGGCCGATCGAAACGCCGTTCCGCGCGAACGCCCTCAAGGAGATCGAGCCGCCGTCGGCCTCCCGGATTGTACGCCGCATACCGCCCGTGCGCGTGGCCGAGGCCATTGTCAAAGCAGCGCGGGACGAACGGCCGGAGGTGTACGTCACCTGGTTCGACCGAGTAGCCGTGACGCTTAAGGGCATCTCGCCCCGCTTCATCGACTGGGGGATGCGGCGCTTCTACATGCGCCGCCGCGGCGAGCGGGGGTAAGGGTAGAGCCGCCCCTTGACACGCGATAGCCCGCACGAGATGATTCTTACAAGAAAATGGACTGGTGGCAGGCGTTTCTCTTGTTCCCGGCCGGTGGCCTCATATCCGGCGTGACGGCTTACTTCACCCACCGCTTGACTACGAGCGCTAGTCGAGAGGCTGAAGAGCGTCACGCCAAGCGGAGATTGGCTGAGGAGCAGAGACAGGCAATCAGGCACTTTCGGCGAGAGCGGATACAGCCGGTTCTGGACTGGTTGGACATCGTGAAGCAATCCGCTGGCCGCGAAATTGTCAGTCTCGCACTGGATAAGTATCGGGAGAGCCTCAGCGCCGAGGACAAGCTGTCCCCCGAGCGGTTGGAGAGAGTAAGGGACGAGTTCTCCAAGATCTACCCTGACATCATCCAAGAGACACGGGCATTCAGTATCGCGACGTGGGCTAGTCTGTCGGTACCAGGGCTACCGGAGGAGCTACTCACGATGTACGGTGGCCTGAGAGCCGAGGGCGACGCGGAGACGCTGAGTCAGCTCGGCCCCGCGCTACGATCTGCCGAGCAACTGCTGGAGCAATACCTGGCTGGCGCTGAGCCACACGAACCGTCTGCCGACAACCCAAGCCAGGAGGCTTGACGGAACGACGCAGCAGCACGCCTCGGAAGGCTGGCCGGGCCCGCCCTCCTTTCTTGGTTGGGTTCTGAATAGGGCAGTGACGGACAGCATCGTGGCAACACTGTGGAGGTGGGTGGAAATGAGAGACTTCCTTCAGCAGATTCTGGCCGCTCTGGAGGGCAATCTGTATTACGTGAGCTTGTTCGCGGCTCTCGCAATCCCAGACATGTGTGGAGCAATCGGTTCAGAAGACGGCCAAGCCACAGGCGCCAAGTACGTGGAATGGTTTGAGAGATATGTGGGTCACAAGTACTCGTATGCTGGGCAGCAGTTCTTGACTGGTGAAGACTGCTATCGTTTTCGTTGTTCCTTGCTCCACCAAGGAACGTCGCAGCATCCAAAGAGCAGATACTCAAGAGTCATCTTCGTCGAGCCCTCGGCGACAACGAACATCTTCCACTGCAACATCCTCAACGACGCTCTGAACATCGACGTTCGCATCTTCTGCCAAGACATGGTCGCTGGGGCTATGAAGTGGCTCGACGAGGTCGAGGGTAGCGGAAGGTTTGACACCAACCGGAAGAAGTTCATGACAAGGTATCCAGATGGCCTCGCTCCGTACATAGGCGGGGTCCCGGTGATAGGCTAGCGCCCTGGGTAAGAGAGCCCGAGGCTAAGGGCCCGCCCTTTTGTTTCTTACTTGACCCTCGTCAACCGAGTTGGAACCATCCGCCTTCGCTGCTCCGCTATCCCGGCCAGGGGCGAGAACATCCGCATTTTCTCCTGAAGCTGCTCTGGCAACAGGTGCAGATAGCGGGTTGTTGTGGTTACGTTGCGGTGGCGAAGGATCCGCTGCACCGTGTGAAGGTCGCAGCCGCTCTCGCCACGCAAACGGGTGGCTCTACGTCATACCAAAGGCGGCAGGATACACAACACGGCCACGCTGCCGCTCGCTATACTGTGACAGCCGCCGGACCATGAACGCAGCATCCGGTATGTCTGCGGACGGTGGCTCAATTCCGTAGCGACTAGCGGGCTCGAAGCCGAAGCGTGGGTAGTACGTCGGATGGCCGAGCACAATCACCAGCGGTTCGCGTCGGTCGTCAGCTCGCTCCAGACCTGCCTCGACGAGTGCGCCGCCGATCCCACGCCTTTGGCGCGCCGGCGTCACGGCCATGGGGGCCAGAGCTAGCACTCGAAATTCCTCGTCGTTCTTCAAGGTGACGTAGCTGAACACGATATGTCCGACGACCTGGCCATTCTCCTCAGCCACAAGGGCAAGGTCAGGCACATAGTTGTCAGACGCCCGTAGCGATCGAACTAGCTGGGACTCGTCCGCTCCGCCGAAAGCTGACCTGAGGAGCTCGTCGATGGCTTCGTAGTCGCTCGGGGTCTCGGGCCGCACGATCATGCAACCACTCTACCAGCTCCCCACAGCCTCGTCAGCTTGGCAGCACGTAGATCGCCACCAGAGAGTAGTGGAAGGTACTGCCCAGGACCACTAGCAGATGGAAGACCTCGTGGTATCCCAACACCCGCGGCCACGGGTTCGGCCTCCTGACCGCGTATACCACGCCGCCCAGCGTATACAGCGCCCCGCCGACCACCAGCAGCAGCAGAGGGCTGAGCGTGAACCAGGCCGCCAGCTCCCACACCGAGATAAGCCCCAGCCAGCCGAGGACGACGTAAAACGTCACCCGGAGCCACCTCGGACTCGCCGGCCAGGCCAGGTTCATGAGGATTCCGGCACCTGCGACTCCCCAGATGACGGACAGCATGGTGATCCCCCACGCGTTGTTCAGCACAACCAGGCAGAACGGCGTGTAGGTGCCGCCGATCAGCACCAGAACCATCGAATTGTCCAGCCGGCTGATGATCGCCCGGAAGAGGGGCGTCCAGGTAATCCGGTGATAGCTCGCGCTCGTCCCGTACAGGAGCATCAGGCTCGCCGCGAAGATCGCCCCGCCGACATACGCCCGTGGGGAGTCCGCAACCAGCAAAAGCAAGGGTGCCCCCGCAACGGCAGCGATCGCCGCATAAACGTGAAACACTCCCCTTAGTACGGGGCGTTGCCTGGGGACGTCGCCAGTGACCGCGTGCATCTGCAGCTAACTAGCCACCGCCAGCCGCCGGAGAGTCGGCCCTCGATCCGAACAAAGGCATGAATTACCCTAGGAGCCGCACATCGTCCAGGCCGGAGCGACTACCAGCGGCGTCCTCCTCCGGACCGACCACCACCACCACCGGGACGCCGGCCGCCCCCTCCCCCTCCCCGCTGCTGCGGCGGACGCGCCTCGTCCACGGTGATCGTGCGCCCGTCCAGAGTCTTGCCGGTCAGCTCCCCGATCGCCTTACGAGACTCGGCCGCCGTGGCCATCTCCACGAACCCGAATCCCCGCGACCGCCCGGAGAACCGATCCGTGACCACGGACGCCGAGTCCACCTTGCCAACCTGCTCGAAGAAGGTACGGAGAGTCTCGTCGGTTGTGTCAAATGATAGGCCGCCTACGTACAGCTTTCTCGCCAACAGTATCCTCCTGCTGCTCTCCGGTCTGCCCGTGGGGGCAGATCTACTCACTCCTGGGTAGCTTGCCTCTGCGTCGGGAGATGATCCGCGGGAGACAGCAACTCCCAACAGTATACGCCCTTCTCGTACCATTAGGGAAGCGACTAACTTGCCAAGCCCCTCGACGTCTCGAAGTACCGAAAGCATCTCGTGCACCAAGTGCTTGCCACTAGGGGGCAAGAATAGACTGGAGCGGGCGACGGGACTCGAACCCGCGACAACCTGCTTGGGAAGCAGGTACTCTACCAACTGAGTTACACCCGCCCCGCAGATACGATCCTAGGCTTCCGCCGAGCCGTTGTCAATGGCGGGCGCAGCCGGGGCCGCCCGTTGGCGCGTCTCCAGCAACACCAGCCCCAGGCCCACCAGCACCAGCCCCAGCCCCACAAGGGTGAGGATAGTGTAGTTACGCAGGGCAAGCCACGTCACGTCGTTGCCCAGATCGAGGAGGCGCACCATCAGATAGTCTTCCTGGTCCTCACTGGCGGTGCGAAAGGTAAAGCGAACGGCCACCGCTGCCAGCAGCGACGGCACCGCTGCCCCCAGCAGGGCGGCTCCCATGGCCACCAGGCGGCCCATCCCCTGGGTCGAAACGAAGACCAGTCCCCCTAGGGCGAAGGATAAGAGGCCCAGAACGATGGCGGCGATGCGCAGGGCCTGATGGTTATCGTCGCTGAGGAACCCCAGGCCGCGGTGCACTCCCCCCTCCGGCGAGAAGACATCGATGTCCTGCTCGGCCTCGGGGTCGGCCAGGGCCCACACCGACATGCCCTCCTCGTAGATGGCCTCGGCGGACTCGCTCAGCAGGCGCGACCGCAGGTCTGCCGTCGAGATGGTGGTCGCCTCCTCCCGCGGTAGCTCCACCAGCAGCGGGAAGTGGGGGACGGCCACGGTGGCCTCCTCGCTGGCCTGGGCCGTCTCCACCAAATCGGCCTGGATCGCGGGCAGGGCGGCATCGATCTCTGTGAGGTCGGCCACCGCTCGCGAGAGGATGCGCTGGGCCGTGCCGGAGGAGGTAAGCTGCACTCCGTTGATCACCAGGAAGAGGGCGATAAGCGAGAGGGCAAACAGGATGCCGAACAGCCACTGGAGGGCACCGCGCAGAAGCGGCGCAGCAGAGACACGGCCCGGTTCCATCATCTCGGTTCCACCACTATAGTGTCGGCCAGCCTATCGTGTAGTGCCTGCCGCTGCTGATCGAAGGGGATCATCAGGAAGCCTGCGATCTGAATCAGTATCAGGACGAGCCCTGCGAGAGCAAGCACCAATATGAGGGCGATGAGAGCGTCTTCGCTGGCTCCCGTAGCCACAAGGCCAAGCAGACTCGCGACGTAGATGGCAGGCAGCAAGTTCAGGCCACCGACGCGGACGGCGGCTCTGGCTAGCCCGATGGGGCGACCGCCCCGCCGCACCACCTTGATAACCATGGCCATCTGGCCCACCGTTTGGCCTCGCCAGGCCCAGAGGCCGATGAAGTACAGGGGTAGGAAGAGGAAACAGTAGGTCGCGAGGATGATCACCGCCGCCCATACGGCCGAGTCGGGCGTGTCCTTTTCACCAAAGTCGGTGCGGAGCAGGATCTGGAAAAAGGCGACTGCAAAGAACAGCGCGAATACCGCCAAGAGCACTATCACGTCGAGCACGAAGGCCACCAGCCGCGTCTCGAAGCTGGCGTACCGCAGTTCCACCTGGCTGGAAGCGTTGACTACCCTCTGTTCGACCATCGACGAAGCCCACCTGCCGATAAGCAGGTTCAGCGGCGATTATAGCACGCCCGCCAGCAGGCAGGCCGGCCCTTATCGGTGCATGGGGCGCTCAACGGAAGGGGCCACCAGCGCCCAGCCGGTCGCTATGCTTCCCCGTTGAGCACGTTGAGCATCTCGCGGGCCAGTTCCATCCCTCGGCCGATGCGCCCCGCGAACTCGACGTTCTGGCGGCAGAGCTCCTGATTCTGGCGGCGAAGCCTGGCTATCTCCTGGCGGAGCTCCTCTACCTCATCTGTCCAGCCTGGCCAGGGGTTGGCCCCCAGGGCTTGCCACCTGATGTCGTCCATGTGCTCGTAGGACCAGAAGCTGACGCCCTTGCTGCCACGCTCGCCGGCGATCTGGACGAAGCGCTGTAGCTCCTCGGCGCTGGGATAGGCGATGAAGCCCTGGGCGTAGGCTCCGGCCACGGGGAAGATCCTGTCGGCTGCTATCCCCAGGGAAGCGTAGTCCTCGTACATCCAGTCCAGCGCCTGTTCCACCGGCCAGCGGAAGGCGTTCCAGTAGACCTGAGGCAGCGTCCCTGAGCAGTGGCCTTCGAAGGCGGCATAGGGGAACCGCTGATGATAGCGGGCGATGGCGAAGGTGGAGTAGAAGAGGGGGAAGCCCTGGCCCACGCCCTGGCGCAGGCGCTGACACAGGGCCTCAGCTACGTCCGGGCGGCCTTCGAACTCGCTCTCCACATCCATCACGTAGGCATCGGCCTCCCCGTAATGGATCGTCTCGATGGCCCGCTGGGCCTCGCCCTGCCAGTCATGACCGTAGAGGTAGGCCCAGCCGGCTACCTTCAGGTCGAACGACTTGAGGGCGCGGCATATCTCCCGCCAGGGCTGGCCCTGGTCGAACCAGTAGGGGCCGTCGTGGGCCTTGACCAGGGCGCCACAGCAGCCCGCCGCCTTCAGTCGCTGGGCCACCCTCGTCGCCTCCCCGCCGTCGCAGCGAGGCCAGTTCCAGATCCAGACCCACTTGCCGTCGAACATACGTTCTCTTCCCGTCCGATAATGCCTGGTTGGGAGGGGCAGGTGTAAGAGGTAAGTGACACGCGGAGGCAGGGGTCGCTAAAGGCTCGTGCGAAAGTGCAGGGTGATGATCTCGTTGGGTTTGAGCGACAGGCGTACGCCACCATCCTCGACTTCGGCCGGGCCCAATGGCTCCTCGTTGAGGTTGACCACCTCGACTGCCGCGTAGGGCTCCTCGAGGCGCACCTCGCCCCAGGTCGGCTGAGAAGCGATGTTGTACAAGCGGACGATGATGCCCTGGTCGTCCTCGGCCGCTCTCAGAGCCGAGAGGACGAGGGCACTGGGTGCGATGGAGAGGAGGCTGGCCTTGGGCACAAGCTGGCCCTTGCCCGCTGTGATGGTCACGCCCCGCAGGGAATGGGCGAAGCGATGGGCCTGGACGAAGGCCGACTCCCAGCCGCCGGCGTGGGGAATCAGCGAGTAGTGGAAGACGTGCTTCCCCAGACACTGGGCACCCGGCACGGCGATGGGCGGGCCAGCCAGTCCCCGCCGGTTGGGCAGTCGAAGCCGAGCCAGCCAGCCGACGCAGCGCAGGAGGGTTAGGGCGATGATGGCTCCATCGGCGCCATCGATGACCTCGTACTCCGGCAGGCCGCGGTTGGCGAGAAGCAGGCCGCGCTGACCGTCGTTCACGTCCACGAAGGACTTCTGGGGATGGGTGCCGATCGGCGTCTCTGCCCAGGTGCCGTCGTCCTCTGGCACGGCGAGCGGCCGAGCCAGCACACCGAAGTGCTGCTCGACGTGGCAGAGCTGGCTTTGCAGGCTGGTGGGGAAGTGCACCCGCAGACGGTGGTCCTCGACTGGGTTATCCACCTCCGTCTCGAAGTCCAGGCGCGGCACGCCCGCACAGATGCTGGCTCGGCTGACAATGCGACAGGTCCGCCGCCGGCCCGAGCGTCCCTGGCCGTCGGCGGTCAGGCGCTGGGGCAGGCTGTAGTCCAGGGCGATCTCCAGGGTGGAGCGGGCGGCACCGTCCTCTACCAGGCGAATGCGAGGCGGGCGGCGAGGCTCGTCTATCACCTCGTCGTGGGCGGGAGGGCAGTAGTTGTACTCGTCGCCGCAGTCTCCGCCGTCGACGAAGCGATTCAGGCCATCAAGGGTCACGCCGGAGGCCTTGTCCGTGAGAGTGAGGGCCCCATCCTCGGCGTCGGCTTCGATGCGGAAGTAGTCGTTCTCGATGGCCTGCGCCGGCCGTGGCCGCCTGGAGCGGATCGGCTTGCCATAGATGACGCCAAAGCTCTTGTACCCGTAGGCGGGAACCTCACTAGCTAGAAAGCCCGCCTCCACTCGCTCTCGGGTAGCGGCAGGTGAGGGTAGAGCGCGGCGAAGGGGCTGCAACGGAAGCCGCCTGCCATCCTCGTCCTCGAGGGCCAGCGGCTGGCGACCATCCTGGGAGGGCAGACGAGCGGTGCAAAAGTCGCTGCGGGGACCGTTGAGAGGGTTGAAGACCACTACATGCGTTCCGCTCTCCGGCGCGGCCATGTCGGCAATGTAGCGCAGGGCATCGCGGCTGACGGCCTCGCCTAGCCTTTGGCAGCGCCGAAAGCGAACGTTCATCTCATCGTGCACCTCGTCGGTGCTGCACCCGCAGATGGAGTCATGGGCCTGGTTCTGAAGCAGGAGCCTCCAGGCGATGTTCAGAGCGCCGGCATCGGAGGCAGCCTCTTCGCCACCTTGGCTGCTGCGCTGTCGCAGCAGGTTCGCCCAGGCCGAGAAAGGCTCGGCCCAGCGCAGCAGAAGGTCTTCGCACTCCTGGTTGCGCTGCTTGATCCACACGCGCGTCGATGTGACCCCGGGCAGGAGCAAGGCTCGCTGGCTCGAACGAAACTCCCCCTCGACGCACGGCCAGGAATGGCTCCTGGCGCCCATTTCCTGGCGAACCGCCTCGATGAACGTGGGCAGGGTAGCCTGCACCAGCTCGGCGTCCTCCAGGTTCTCGTTGGCCAGGGCGATGATGGCCGGCAGCTCGGGCTGGGGCTCCAAGTGGTCGTCGCCGTTCATCACCAGCAAATAGGGAGTGCTGGCCCAGGGCTCCAGGACCTGGCGAATGTCGTGCAGGCGATTCATCAGAGGCTCTCGCTCCAGAGGCAGGACTCGGCCCAGGCCGTAGCCCTGCGGTAGGTGGATGACCAGCACCTGTGAGCCGTCTGGCGCCCGCCAGAAGAATTCGGAGGTGGGGATCGACCTATCGACGCCCCGCCAGATGACGGCTGCCGAGATGCCGAAGCCGGCCAGGACGGACGGCATGTGGGCGATCTGGCCAAACATGTCCGGCAGATAGCCCACCATCATCGGCGGCCCGAACTGGCGAGCGATGGCGATGCCTGTCTGAAGGTTGCGGATCAGGGCCTCGCCGCCGACTAGGAATTCGTCCGCAAGGACGTACCAGGGGCCCACCAGCAGGCGGCCGGCCTGCACCTGGCGGGCGATATCCTGGCGACGCTCGGGGCGTATCTCCAGGTAGTCCTCCAGGATGATGCTCTGGCCGTCCAGCGTGAAGTGCTTGTAGTCGGGGTCTGTCTCCAGGAGGTGGAGCAGGCGGTCCATCAAGCCGACCAAGCGGGCGCGGAAGGCCTCGAAGGGGAGGTACCACTCGCGGTCCCAGTGAGTGTGGGGGACCACCATCAGCTGCCACTTTTGGGCAGAGGCCATTCTTAGCTCCTATACGGCATCTATAGTAGCATAGGCAAAATCGAAGGCACACGTTGGCTGGCCATGGTCATCGCCCTTGTCAACGCCCGCCTTCTCACCCCCGACGAAGAGATCCCCCCTGCCACCGTTATCCTCGGGGAGGGCCGCATCGCTCGAGGCTTCGATGCCGACCTGGAGGCCCTGGACGAGGGTCTAGAGCTGGTCATGACCTTCGTAGGCGGGGAATCGGCCTTCTGCTGGCCCAAAGACTCAGCCGTCTAGGTGGCGTTCCCCTCGCTTTCCCACGCCTGTTTGGTCACTCTCCCATCGCTACTGTAATGACGGCGGCGGCCGTGCGTCTTTCTTGGCAGAGGGGACAATACGGACATGTCAACCGAGAGGCCCATCCAGCAGGTCGTACGGGCACAGACGGAGGAGGGCTCAGCAGGGGAACACATACTAGCCTATCCCCCGCGGCCGTCCTTCTTGCTCTTGGCTCACGCCATCTTGGGCGTGGTGGTCACGGCTGCCGTAATCATGGCCTACCTCCATCGAGAGTACACAGTGGCGTTCCTCGCCGCCGTTGCGGCCTTCGCCGCTCTGGAGGTATTGGGGTTTGCCTCTGTTTACGTGTCCCGAAGAAGGCTCGAAGAGTCGCAGCAGCGATATCAAGCGAGGCTGTTCATTCGCAACCTGGAGCTACGAGACATGGCCATGCGCGACGACCTGACCCAGCTGTTCAACCGCCGCTACTTCTACAATCGCCTGGAGCGGGAGCTGGACCAGGCGCGCAACTTCCAGCGGCCCCTGGCGGTGGCGGTGCTGGACATCGATGGCCTCAAAGCGGTCAACGACACCTGCGGCCACAAGGCCGGCGACCTGCTCCTGGCCACTGTGGGCAGGTTACTGGTGCAGTGTACCCGCACCTGCGATGTGCCTGCGCGCATCGGCGGTGACGAGTTCGGTATCATCATGCCCGAGACGGACAAGTCGGGGGCCTTCGCTGTGGCCAATCGCCTGCAGCGGGCTGTGGAATCGGCATCGGTGTTCGAGGAGAACGGTAAGCGGCTCAAGCTAAAGCTATCGCTGGGGTTGTCGGGCTATCCCTGGGGCGGCGACGATGTCGATGCCATAGTGCAGTGGGCGGACACTTATATGTACGCCGCCAAGGCTGTCCACCGGGGCGAGATCGACGCTTCTTCCCGCACGTCTCACCGCAGCAGCAAGCGCAAGGGCGCGATCCCTCGCTCAGCCTCTGAGGATGCTGTCCATGAATTGTAACCGATGGGCAGACCTAGGCGTCTTACTTTAGAAGGTAGGAAAGGCCAGGCGGGAATCTCTTCTCATGCAGGATACCCAACAGGAAGCCGCCAGCGTGTCGGGTACGTCTACTATCGCTAGGCGGATCGAACGTGATGCTGAGCCCGGGAGCGATCTGGGGCGCTTACGCTGGGGGCTGCGCGTCGGTGGGGCGGCACTCGCCATTATTGGTGGTGTCACACTATCACTGGCGCACGCTGCTGATATAGGCTGGGAATTTCACGCCATGAACGGCCTCATCTTCATGGCCATCATCCTGATGGCCTATGGGCTAGCTGCCATCTCCCGCAAATCGCATGTGGAGTTAGAGCGACGCTACCGAGCGCGCCTGTTCATTCGCAATCTCGAGCTGCAAGACATGGCCATGCGGGATGACCTGACCCAGCTCTTCAACCGGCGTTACTTCTTCGAGCGCTTACGGCGAGAGCTGGACCGGGCCCGCAGTTTACAGAGCCCCTTGGCCATCCTCGTGCTGGACGTCGACCAACTCAAAGCGGTCAACGACAGCTACGGTCACAAGGTGGGCGACATGGTCCTGGTCAACCTGGGCAAACTGATGGTGAAGTGCACTCGCACCAGTGATATCCCCGCCCGCCTGGGTGGCGACGAGTTCGGCGTGATCATGCCAGAGACGGATAAGGACGGGGCTTTTGCCGTGGCCAACCGGCTCCAGCGGGCCTTGGACGTTAACCCTGTCTATGAGCAGGACGGGGATTCCCTCAAGATGAGCGTATCCTTGGGGGTGTCAGGCTTTCCCTGGGGCGGCGATAGCGTGGACGAGGTGGTTCAGTGGGCAGATACGCACATGTATGCTGCCAAGACTTCCCGCAAGAACAACGCTGGCACCTTGTCCAACGCCCGCGAACGCTCGCGGAAAAAGGTCTAGGCACGGAAAAGACCCCATTTGCCCAGCAACGGGGGTGGGGCAATGAGGCCGGGATCGATCATTAGGGCAGGGGCTCCAGGAAAGGAGAGCCCAGGCCCAGGAGCAAGGCTTAAGAGTCTTTGGCGGTGGCTGACGGGCCACGCCTTCATGTGGCAGTTCACTCTGCAGTTCACCCTGGTATTCGCCCTGCTCAGCCTGCTGCTTGTGGGGCTCACCGGCTTTGGCCTTAGTCTCTACCTGGCCCAGTCCATCAAGGAGAGCGAGATCGATGATGCGGCCGAGCGGGCCCAGGAGCAGGTCTCTCGACTCATCATGACCCACCTATCGCCCGGCCAGGCTATCACACCCCTGACGGGAGAGCAGTACGCTGAGTTCGATAGCTTCGTCCAGGATGAAATCATCTCGGCCGACACGGTTCGGGTGAGACTCTGGGGCCAGGACGGCACCCTCCTCTATTCGTCGGCCAGTCCAGGCGAGATTGGACAGGACTTTCCCCTTGACCAGAGGCTAGCGGCTGCCTTCAGCGGCAGCACTGCCTCCCAGGTGGCGGACAGCCCTGATGATCTGGGAGGTTCTGCCAGCGTCGACTCCGGCTCGGTGCTAGCGGTGTATGGTCCCCTGGCCTTTGAAGGTGAGGCCGATGTGGCGGTCGCCCTGGAGGTACACCAGGCCTACGCCCCCATCGCCGACCGTATCGAGAGTTCTCAGACGGTCGTCTATGTAGCGGTCGCTGGTGCCTTGGGCTTTTTGTATGCGGTCCTTTTGGCCATCGTCGGGCGGGGCTCTGCCGTCATGAGCAGGCAAAGGCGCCAGTTGATTTTGCGTGACCAAGAGCTGAAGCGCAGCCACGAGTCGCTTTTGCAGGTGCTGTCCGCCGCCCTCGACCTGCGGGATCAGGCGACCAAAGGCCATTCCCTCCGGCTAGCCAGGCTGGCCTTGGCCATAGGGGGTGAGCTCGGCTTCTCTGATGAGGAACTGAGCCACCTGGAGCAGGCGGCGATGCTCCACGATATGACCAAGCTAGAGTTACCGAAGGCGATTCTAGCGAAGGCTGGCCCCCTCACCGACGACGAGTGGCAGAAGATCCAGAGGCATCCAGAGCTAGGCTACGAGATGGTGAGGGATGCCCCCTTCCTTCAGGAGGCGGGAGAGATCATTCTTTGCCACCACGAGCGCTACGATGGTGGTGGCTATCCTCGTGGCCTCAGGGGAGAGGAGATACCCCTGGCGGCGCGCATATTCGCCCTAGCCGATACCTACGATGCCCTGACCTCCGATCGTCCCTATCGGAAGGCAGGGTCGCATGCCGCTGCTGTGAGGGAGATCAAGGGCAACGCCGGTACCCAGTTCGACCCCAGGGTGGTGGAGGCCTTCCTCGAGGCCGGCCGCAAAGGGCTTATTGAGGACAAGGCTTTCTCGCAGAAGAAGGGCAAGGAGGCGGCGGTCGTCGGTTTGGTAGGCCAAGCGGCTTCGGGGGAAGAAGATCACGCCTGACGGCAGCCACGGCCACCCCTCCTGGGGCGATCCATTCCGCGGCGAGCCCGTCATTGTACTCCACGACGTGGAGGCGAGGGGTCTGGGGCCCAAGTCGGATAAGGTGTTCAACTGGCCGATGGCTCAGATCCGCAGGGAAGCGATCATCCTGGCGATACCTCATGAGCGTCGCTCTTCCACCGCGGCTCGGATTTTGTGCCCCTGACCGACGCCGAGGCTACCTACCTCCCTGATCCCACCCTCGTCTGGAGGGCGGCGGTCATCGCGGTGAACGTCGCCAAAGCCGAGGTCTGCTGTCTCAGCCCCGATCTATCCCCCAGCAGTTTTCGTAGCTAGCGCCCCCTCTGTAGCCGGCCATCAGCACGCTCACCGGTGGCGTAGTGTGCCCGTTAGCCGGCCAATCGAGGTGAACAAGCAGTAGAGGGAAGTGAACAGATGGTGGAAAAGGAAGATGTTCACGGGCTGTTAACTGACATAACGATGCCCGCCGCCTTACGCTGGCATTGTGGAAGGCTGACTTCCGCGATCACCGATGCCGATGGTAAGAGTATGTTGGTTGATGACCCGGCTGGCGGTAGGGGCAGGCTTGGTGGGCTGCTTGCTTCTGGGTCTCCTGTGGACGGCCAGGATCGCTCTGTCCGACGACGGTCCTGTGGCTTCCCACTGGGAGCAGGAACCTGCCCCCGCTCAGTTTCTCCAGTGGTTTCCCCTCTACGACAACGAGGTCTCCTTCTGCCTCGAGGACAGGGCCGGCGTAGGCGTCAGCGACGCCTGGGTGCAGGACAACCTCTCTCGCCACTGGGGGGTCGAGTCTCGGCCGTGGTGCGTACCAGGGGTGACACCCGACCTGCACATCGTCATCGAGGACTTTGGCGAACCTCAGCCGGCTGGCTGGGCCCGCGTGGATGTGCCCTCCAACCAGTGGGACTGGTTCAACCTGCGCTTCTACCAGCACTGTGAGATAAGCCTAAACGCCGCCATCTTCTGGCAGAGATCTAGCTATGTCTGGCCGGACACTTCTACCTTCCTGTCGGACGTCCCCGAAAAGACCCTGCTGCACGAGTTCGGCCACTGCACTGGTCTCTCACACCGGGAGGAGCCCGGCTATCAGGGAGCCATGTATCCCATGATGCTTTACTATCCCAACGACGAAGATGTCGCTTCCCTCCACTACGGCTACAACCCTTGGCTGGCCTTTCGCCTGATCCGGTCTGTCCTGGGGGTTATGGGGATGGCAGCTTAAGGCCGGCCGTCACCAGATGCAACGGCCTGAACAGAAACGAGGCCGCCCGACCGGGCGGCCTCCTCGTGCTGGGTCGTTTTCTCTTACTAGGACAGGATCCGAATGAGCGCCGGAAGTAGCATCCCCAGGATGATCAATATGGACACCACCACCAGCGCCCTTCGCAGCCAGGGGCTACGCTTTTCTGTTGGCTCCCACGTCCCATAGCCCGCTGCCTCCGACAGGTCGTAATCGGGATGGCTGGGGTCGGTGGGGTCTAGCTCCCAGGTGGTGCCGTCCTCGTCAACGAAGCCCGTATCGGGGGCCTGTTCCTCCTCCCGTTCCCGCTCTCGCATTACCGTGTCCTGTCCAACCAGGCGCGCTCCGAAAGGGACATGGGGGGAGAGCATCGGGGCATCTCACACCCTCGCCTCTTGTCCGCTCGCCGAGCGCCTCGAGGCCACTCACTGCAGCGCTCTAGGCGCCACGCCGACCCAGCTTGGCCAGAGACTCCTCCCACATCCTGATGTGCTCTCTCTCGTCTTCCTGATTCCGTTCGACCAGGGCTCGTGACTCGTCATCGAACGGCACCCGGTCCAACAGTCGCTGGTAGTCCCTCACGGCCCGCTCCTCGACCCAGATGCCAGTCTTCAGGGCCGCACGCTGCCCCAGGAGACTGGGTATGAAGCCTATCAGCCAGCCAGCCGCAGCATAGAAAGGGCTCAACATGGAGCGAGAGCCGCCCAGTTCCTGGCGGCGGGAGTCGAGTTCGCGCACGTGCCTTTCTTCGACGGCGATGGCCTCCGCCAACGCCTCAGCGGTTATTTCGCTTCGTCCGAGCCGCCAGCGTTGACCACGGTAGATGCGCACCGCCATGATTTCCAGATTGACGAGCGCTCTGAGTGCTCCCAGGACGTCGGACGTTGCCATTACGCATCGCCTCAGACGAAACAAGTCGGATGGTCGGGGCGACTGGATTTGAACCAGCGACCTCCTGAACCCCATTCAGGTGCGCTACCATGCTGCGCCACGCCCCGACCAAGGCCCATGCTAGCACAGGCGTATACGCTTCGCAAGGCAACTCGTCAGCGCTGCCTGCTGGCCTTCGGCACATAGATGACTCCCTCCTGAGGGTCGCCCACGGCCTCCGCCTGGCCCTGGCCGCGCAGATAGGCCGTGTAGGCGGCTACGATAGCGTCGAGCTCGTCGTGGCCCAGGCGGCCCTCGTGCTCGCTCAGGCCCGGCACCAGGCGTTCCAGCCTCTCGCGAAGCCAGTGCCAGCCGGCCTTCGTGGTCTTCTTAGGGACGGGGCGCCCGAACAGGCGAACCTTGGACGCGTACGGATAGACCTCCATCACGGCATATCCCCGTTCCTCGAGCGCCCGCCGCAACCCTATCGCTCGATAGACCATGGCCTTGATTATCGACCGCTTGGTCGTTCGGAAGAGGCCTATGCCCTCCTTCAGCAGGGCGCGCTCGGCTGCCTTGAGCCCGTCCGGCGAGGCTGGCGCACAGGGGCAACTCTCCTCCAGGCAGCACATGCCCTCCGGCAGGCTGAGGGGAGCATCGATGGCCAGGTAGCGCGGCCGCCAGCGCGAAGCGAGGGCTAGGATATCGTCGTCGTCCCGCACCAGGCCCAGGTCGTGCAGCCTTCCCTGGTCGTCTAGGACGGCGAAGGCCGAGGGCCGCCGCGGGCCAGACGCGGGGTCGATGCCAAGGTAGGGCACGATCGTATCGTCAGGCGGCGGCGTGAGCGATGACAACGATGGCCAGGCCGAGAATCGCCACAGCGGCGAACTCACCCGCCGTGGCCAGGTCGAGCTGACGGAGGAGGTGGTTCTGCACGATGCCCGTTGCTACGTAGAGGCACAGGAGGAGGAAAGCGGCGGCCAGGAAACTCTCTAGGGGCAGGAAATGGAGGGACCAGGTCACCTGCGCCAGCATCATGGCGATGGCCGTCGAATAGAGCAGCGTCGGCCGCGGCTCCAGCTGCACCTCGCGCAGCATCTCCAGCGACAGGAGGAGGCTCACTACGCCCACGCAGAAGGCCGTCGCCAGCAGGCCCACCTCGAATTCGTAGACGACGGAGAAGAAGGCGAAAGCGGCGACATAGGCGCCGACGTTCGCCACCAGCCGCGCGGGAGTGTAGGCGGGCGAGCGGGCGTCCACCGACAGGTACTGGCCGTAGAGCAGGGCAGCGAACAGGGGGATGGTGGCGAAGGCTGCCCCCAACGACCAGTAGCCGCTCACCACGTCCTCCAGGAAGAGGCCGCCGCCCAGAGTGAGGAGCGCGGGAAGGATGAGGAAGGCGACGGTGTCGTCCGGGCGGGTGAAGGGGCTGGCCGGATGGGAGCGCAGGACGCCGTCGGTGCCAAGGGCGGCCAGGCCGGCCACCAGGAGGAGCAGCCAGGGCTGGGTGGGCTCGATGGCCAGATAGAAGGCCATCCCCACGCCGAGGACGATGGCTAAAAGGTTGGCCCGATCCAGTCGGGGCACAGCCTGGACTAGCGTATCCACGAGGCCAATCCTAGGCGGGCGGACACATAGTGTCAAACCGCTGCGGCCGCCCCCGCCAGCTCCTCCATGACCCGCTGCAGCGCCTGCGGCCAGGCCGGGCCCAGGCGCGCTCGCTCCAGGCGCAGTGTCGTGCGGCCCAGGTGTACGCCCTCCGGCAGCCGCCCTCGCAGGGCGTCCGCCGGGAGTAGGCGGCCCTCCTTGAGGCGCACCACGATCTGGCCGTCCTCCGTGGCTATCGACTGCACCCCCGCCTGGAGGGCCAGCACCCGCAGACGCACGACGTACAGGAGGTTCCCGGCCAACGGCGGCGGTGACTGGAAGCGGTCGGTCAGTTCTTGCGCCAGTTCGTCCACCTGGCTCAGGCTCTCCATCTGGGCCATGCGCTGGTAGAGGGCCAGGCGCAGGTTGAGGTCGGGCACGTAGCTCTCGGGCAGGTGGGCCGACAGGGGCAGGTCGATGCTCACCTCCGGCCCTTCCCTGGGCGGCGCAGGCGGCACCCGTCCCTGCATGACCGCCCGCAGGCGCTCCACCGCCTCCGCCAGCAACCGGCAGTACAGCTCGAAGCCGACGGCTGCCATGGGGCCGCTCTGCTCCGGCCCCAGGAGGTTGCCGGCGCCGCGGATCTCCAGGTCGCGCAGGGCGATCTGGAAGCCCGCTCCCAGCTCGGTGGCCTCGAAGATGGTCTGGAGGCGCTTCTGGGCGGCCTCCGTCAGGCGGGCCTTGCGGTCGTAGATCAGGTAGGCGTAGGCCAGGCTTGCTCCTCGCCCTACGCGGCCGCGAAGCTGGTAGAGCTGCGCCAGCCCCAGCTTGTCGGCCTGGTGGATGATGATGGTGTTGACGTTGGGGATGTCCAGGCCCGATTCGATGATGGTGGTGCACAGCAGCACATCGATGCGTCCGTTCACGAAGTCCAGCATCACCTGCTCCAGCAGGTGCTCGGGCATCTGGCCGTGGGCGACGGCGATCTCCGCCTCGGGCACCATCTCGCGCAGGCGGCGGGCAACGTGGTCGATGCTCTGCACGCGGTTGTGGACGAAGTAGACCTGGCCGCCGCGGTCCAGCTCGCGCAGGATGGCCTCGCGGATGAGCCGCTCGTCGAACTCCGACACGTAGGTCTTGATGGGCAGGCGCTCCTCGGGCGGCGTCTCCATCGTGGACATGTCGCGGATGCCTCCCAGGGCCATGTACAGGGTGCGCGGGATAGGCGTGGCCGAGAGGGTGAGGACATCCACCTCGCGCCGCATCTGCTTCAGGCGCTCCTTGTGGGTCACCCCGAACCGCTGCTCCTCGTCGATGATCACCAGCCCCAGGTTCTTGAACTGCACGTCCTTCTGGATGAGCCGGTGGGTGCCGATGACGATGTCCACTGCCCCCGCCGCCAGGTCGGCCAGGACCTGGCGCTGCTCGCCCTCCGAGCGGAAGCGCGATAGCATCTCGATGCGCAAGGGAAAGCCGGCCAGCCGCTGGCTGAAGGTCTGGAAGTGCTGCTGGGCCAGGACAGTAGTGGGCACCAGCACCGCCACCTGCATGCCGTCCAGCACCACCTTGAAGGCCGCCCGAATGGCCACCTCCGTCTTGCCGTAGCCCACATCGCCGCATACCAGGCGATCCATGGGCCGCGGCATCTCCATGTCCTCCTTCACCTGGCGGATGGCCAGGATCTGGTCGGGCGTCTCCACGTAAGGGAAGGAGGCCTCGAGCTCCGTCTGCCAGGGGGTGTCGGGCGAGAAGGCGTGGCCGGGGATTACCTCGCGGGTGGCGTACAGGGCCAGCAGCTCCCGGGCCAGGTCGCCGACAGCGCGGCGCACTCGTGCCTTGGTGCGAGCCCATTCCTGGCTGCCCAGGCGGGTGAGGCTGGGGGTATGATCACCTGGCCCCACGTAGCGGCTGACGCGGTCTAGCTGGTCGGTGGGCACGAACAGCCGGTCGCCCTCGGCGTAGCGCAGCTCCAGGTATTCGCGCTCATGGCCGTCGAAGGTCAGGTGCACCAGCCCGACGAATCGGGCGATGCCGTGCTCCACGTGCACCACGTGGTCGCCCGCTGCCAGCTCGGCCAGGAAGGCCTGGCGGTCGATCCCCCGCCGAGGGAGGGCCCGCCGCTGCTTGGTGAAGCCGAAGATCTCTGTATCGGTGAGGAGGGTGAGGTCGTAGGAGTCGGCGGCCAGGCGCCAGCCGCCCGGCAGCGAGCCCTGAATGATGGCCAGCGCGCCCGGCTCGATGGGCGATACCACCTCATTGCTGGGCGTCGCAACCACGTCCTGCTCGCCGAGCAAGTCAGACAATCGAGACGCCTGCTGGGACACGATGACGAAGCTCTTGCCCTGGCGCAGGCCGGCTAAGGCCTCGGTAATGACCGTGCGCAGGCGGCCGCCGTAGGCGGGGGCGGGCAGGAAGGGCGGACGCAGGGAGCCATTGGCCTCGCCGCTTGCCCAGCGGGATAGGTCGATGCGCTGCCGGTGGTTCTCCAGGTGGGGCGCCAGCTCTCGCCAGGTGAGATGGGGCAGGGGCAGGCCGGCGGGCAGCTCGCCTTTCTCCTCCAGCTCGGCTCGCACCTCCTGGGCCTGCGCCTCCAGCTCGTCGAGGGCGGCCGCTAGGTCGGAGGGCTCGTCGCAGACGACGACGGCCTCGGGGGCCGGCAGGCCGGCCGACCTTCGGCCCGGCAGGAAATCAAGCAGGGTGCCCTGGGCCAGGAAGGGCACGTAGAAGGCGTCCCCGCTGAAGGAGGCAGCCGCCGCCAGGGCCGACAGCTCCTCCTGAAAGCGGTCGGACACGTGCGGCAGGCAGCGGCCGAAGTCCAGACGCTTTCGCAGCTCCTCCAGGCCTGTCGGCGGCAGAAGCACCTCCCGCGCCGGGCCCACCGTCATCGAATCCAGGGGCGAGACAGACCGCTGGCTGGTGGGGTCGAACAGGCGCAGGCTCTCCACTCGATTACCCACCAGCTCGATGCGCAGGGGCATGTCGCTGGCGGGAGGGAAGACGTCGATGATGCCGCCGCGGCGGCTGGCCTGCCCCGCTTCGTCCACCAGCGGCGGAAAGCGATAGCCCAGGACGGCCAGGTGGCGCAGGAAGGACTCCAGCTCCAGTGGCGAGCCCGCGCTGACCGTGACCACCGCCTCGGCCTGAGCAGGGGGCGATAGCGTGCGCTGGGCCACCGCCTGGCCAGAGGCGACAACGATAGGGGCATGCCCGTCCCTGGGCGCTGAGAGCAGTGGCAGGATCCGCAAGCGCTCGCGCACCGCCTCCGGGTCGGGGGCCAGGCGCTCGTAGGGCAGGGGGTCGCGCTCCGGGAAGAGCAATACCCTGCTCTCGTCCCCCAGCCAGACGGCCAGCTCCTCGACCAGGGCACGTGCTCGGTCCGGCCGGGCGGCCAGCACCAGCATGGGGCACGATAGGCCTTCGGCCAGGGCGGCGATTGTCGCCGCCTTGGCTCCGTCGCTCACGCCGACCACCAGGCGTCGCGGCGAGCCCTGCTCGAGGGCCGCCAGGACGCCGCCCAGGGCGCTGGTGGAGCGTATCAGCGGCAGCAGGCCGGAGAGCTTCATTACTCAAACACCTCTAGGGGCTGGCCACTTCGACCAGCCCCTAGACGATATTGTAGCAATCTGCCCTGTAGGCAGGCAACCCGACTAGTTATAGCGGTTCATCGCCACCGCCAGCCCCTCGCGGAGGAGGCAGCCCACCGCCTCCGCCGCCCGCTCCACCGCTGCCTCCAGTGCCTCCTGCTCCTCGGGCTCGGGCTCGCCCAGGACGTACTTGGCGACGACCAGAGGATGGGTGATGGGCTCTCCTTCGGCCGTCCGCGGTCGGCCGATGCCGATGCGCAGGCGGGGGAAGTCCTCGCTGTCGATGGCGTAGATGATGTCGCGCAGGCCGTTGTGGCCGCCGTCGCCGCCGCGCGGTCGCAGGCGAATGCTTCCCGCCGGCAGCTCCAGGTCGTCGCAGATGACCAGCATCTGCTGCGGCGATAGCTCGTAGCGCTGCAGGAGGCTGGCCGCCGCATCGCCGCTGCGGTTCACGAAAGTTCGGGGCTTGGCCAGCACTAGGGGCTGATCATCCACCTGCCCCTCGCCTACCCTGGCCCAGCGGCTGCTCTTGAAGCGAATGCCCCAGTCGCGGGCCAGTCGCCTGACGCACCAGAAGCCCACGTTGTGGCGATGGGCAGCGTAGGCCTGGCCTGGGTTGCCCAGGCCCACCACCAGGCGAACATCGGAGAAGGGGCCGGTCATACAGACGAAGGGTCGGCCGTGCCGGGAGTCAGTTGGGGCCACTCTTCTCTGGGGAGGGCCTGCTGGCCGGCAAAAGCATCGTGGATGACGCGTGCCACTTCCCCGGCTAGGTCCTCCACCGTCTCCTCGCTCAGGTCGGGGATTGGCTCCTGCAGCTTGGCGAAGACGGGGGCCAGCAGCGACTTCACGCGCGCCTCTACCAGCAGGCGGCGGAGGAAGCCCAGGAGATCATCGTCCAGGACGTCGGCCAGGGAGCGGGCTTGGCTGGCCTGCACAAGCTGGACAAACTGCTCCACCCGCGCTTCGCCGCTGGTGGCCAGGATCTGGCTCACCGCCTTGGAGGATAGGCGCTGCAACTGCTGGTTGAGGGCCCTCTCCAGGCGGCGTCTCACCCGCTGGACGTCCTCCCAGGGCGGCTCGTCGGTCATGGAGATGCTACAGACCGGGCAGCGGGGGAGTTCCTCCAGCTCTCGCTCCAGAGTGGTGCATAGTGTGCAGGGGCTGACCCGCCGAGGAATGTCTTCGTACTCGGCTAGAGCTTCCTCACCCAAGGGCGGCCCCAGCTCTCTGAGGGTATTCAGGCGGCGCAGGGCCTGAGCGTGGGAGACAAGGTCCAAGAGCTGGGCGTGGATCGTCAGAAGTGTCTCACAGTATCGGTGGTGGTGTTTCAGGTAGGCGCTCTGATAGCGCTGGCGGAAGCGCTCGAAGGCGGCCCGCATGGCGGCCCAGCGGTGCGGTTCGGCCACCAGGGTGGCGAAGGAGAGTTCCTCCAGGGCCAGAGTGCGATCCATCGCCAGTTCGGGCTCGCTCTCTGACACTACTGCATCCATCAGGTAGCATCGCATGAAGGCCAGCTCGCTTGCCGCCTGCGGGTTCTCGGCCAGGGCACGACAGAGGTAGATGTCCTCCGCCAGGTCGTTGGGGCTGGGGCACAGGCGGCAAGCGGCCTCGGCAAAGGCTGCGGTGGTCGTAGCTTCGCTCAGGGAGGCCAGGCTCTCCGGGGCGCTGGCCATTCGGGGCATGTCGACCAGGAGGTCTTGAAAGCGTGACATCTTCTCCTGGGCTGCCGCCACGGCTTGACCGAGCGCTGGCAGCAGCTCCGCCAATCCAGCGCTAGGGGCAGCGTCGGCAGGCGCGGCCAGGGCGACTGCCAGGGTATGGAGGTAGGGCTGGGCCGCCCGCTGGGCCAGCAGGGCCTGGGCCAGGAGGCTCAGGCGGGGTGCAGTCTCGCGAGGCGAGAAGATGTCGGCGGGGCCGATCTCCAGGGGCTGGTTCGCCAGAAGCTGACCGTTGGCCAGGGCGGTCCTGGCGCTCGCCGAGAGGGTGAGCGTTTCCTCGCTGGCTGGCGCTTGCCCTTCCCTTGCCTTCACCTTATAAGCGGTGGCGGTCTCCCGCAGGCGAAGCCCACCGGGGACCGCCTCGCCTGGCACACAAACGGCTACGCCTGCGGCGATGGGGCCCACGGACCCGGACAGCGGCTCGCTGAGGATGACGATGCAGAAGCCGTCCTCCGCGAGTTGTCCTAGCTGGGGGTGCCACTCTTGAGTCACGATGGCCTGGCCGCTGTGCTCGCGGCCTTGGGCGTCTACCGCCGCCAGGCGATAGCATTGCGCCGCCAGCGTGTCCGCACCGGCAGAGCTGATCTGCTTGGGCATCTCGAAAGGCTCGCGGTCGGGATCCAGCTGCAATTCTGGCATGCGGGCTTCCCCTCGTCCCCTGATCCTCAAGTGCGAGAGATAAACATTCAACGAATCATTATACTGATTAGCGGAGATTGTGCAAGCTATGAAGAGATAGAGCGGGGTCGAAGGCGACTAGCGGTGGCTTCTCGCCAGCGGCGCCCCCGGTCCTATTCGCCGATTGCGCCGCTAGTCCAGCCCGGCCCGGAAGCGGTGGTAGCCTATCACCTTGCTCAGGGCGTTGGCCCCCTGCTGAAAGCCGGCGAAGGTGGCGATGCCTCGCTCCAGAAACTTGGTGCGTATCTTCACCATCGCTCCCTCCAGGTGCCACGGCTGGAGGATCATCAAAAATGGCTTCTGACAGCGCTCCTTGTAGTCCGACACGAAATCCAGCAGGTTATCCAGCAGGGTGGGGGTCATGAGCCTGTGGCTCATCAGGAAGGTAGCCGCTGACTCCAGGACGACGGCGTCGACGTTGGCGTCCTCCTCCAGGATGTCCAGCATGCGCTGAAGACTGTCCATGCGGAAGCCCATGAGCATGGTGCCGCCGGCATCCAGCGGGTTGCGATAGCTCCCGCCGATGATGTTGAAGAAGGAGGCCAGCTTCTCGTAGGAGGCGGGCGTGAGGAGGGGCACCTCCAGGTCGGTCCGGCCGAAGGCATCGGCGATGATCACCGACTGGCCGCCGGTCATGGCCACTAGCCCCACTCGCCGGCCGGTGCCAGGCTTGATGTAGAGGAGGGCCTTCACCACGTCGACCATCTCGTCCAGGCTGTCGGCGGTGACAGCCCCTGCCTGGCGCATGGCGGCGTTCCAGACGGCGTTCTCCGTGGCCAGGGCAGCGGTATGAGAGTAGATGGCGCGGGCGCCGGCCTCCGTCTGGCCGCCCTTCCACACCACCACCGGCTTCAGGCGGGCAGCCCTCCGCAGCGCATCGAAGAAGCGGCGGCCATCGCGGGGGCCCTCCACGTACATGCCGATGACCTCGGTCTGGGGGTCGTCGGTCATGTAGTCCAGGTAGTCGGCGGCATCCAGCACCTCGGCGTTGCCGTAGCTCACCGCCTTGCTGCACTTGATGCCGTGGACATGGCCCAGGAAGCTGAAGTTGATGCAGTGGGTGCCGCTTTGGGAGATGAAGCCCACATTGCCCGCCTCGCCCCAGGGCTGTTCTGCGCTCTGGCGGAGGCCCAGGCCGGGGTTGTAGATGCCCATGCAGTTGGGCCCGATGAGGAGGAGGCTAGCCTTGCGAGCCATATCGCCCAGCTCCCGCTGAAGACGAACGCCTTCCTCCTCCTCCGTCTCGGCGAAGCCGGAGGTGAACAGGGTGACAGCCGTCGTCCCCTTGCGGATGCAGTCGTCCACGACGCGAGGGCTGATCGCCCGGCGGACGGCGCAGACCACGTAGTCGACCTCGTCCGGGATGTCCAGAAGGCTCATGTAGTTGGGGACACCCAGGGCCTCGATGCCGGGGATCTCGTCCTCGTTGATCTGGACGGAGTAGACCTTGCCTACGAAGGCTTTCATGGCGTTCAGCCACAGGTAGCCCATGGCCCGCTTATCGCCGACCACGGCCACCGTCCGGGGGTTGAACGCTCGCTCCAGCTTCTCGTTCAGGCTTTTCAAGCAGACGTCTCCCTCTGGGCGGTCTGGTGACCGACGGCGAGGCCGGTCTGCCAGGAGGAAGGCTGGGTGTGGGGGGACATTCCTTGCCTCAGGACAGCACGATCCGGGCGTCCACGGCCAGGGCGCTGTCCTTGTAGGCGAAGATGGGGTTCAGGTCAAGCTCCTGGATCTCGGGGTGCTCCTCCACGAAGGCTGAGAGGCGCATCAGCATGTCCTCCAGGGCGGCGAGGTCGGCGGGCTCCTGCCCCCGAAACCCCTCGAGCACCGGGAAGCCCTGGATGTCGCGGATCATCTGGCGGGCGTCTCGCGGCTCCAGGGGGACGATGCGGAAGGCGACGTCCTTCAGCACCTCCACGAACACACCCCCCAGGCCAAACATGAGCACCGGCCCGAACTGGGGGTCCTTGGTCATGCCCATGATCACCTCCACGCCGGGCCGGGCCATCTTCTGCACCGATACGCCCAGGACAGTGGCCCCCGGCTCGGCGCGACGGGCCGCCGCAACGATCTCGTCGAAGGCCGCTGCCACTTCCTCCTCCGAGCCCAGGTTCAGCTTCACGCCGCCCACATCGCTCTTGTGGCTGATGTCGGGCGAGACGATCTTCAGAACGACGGGCAGACCTATCTGGCGGGCGGCGGCCACCGCCTCCTCGCGGCTGGCCGCCAGCTGGGCGCCGGCGATGGGGATGCCTGCCTCTCCCAGGATCTGCTTCGATTCCACCTCGGTGAGGATAGTACGCCCCTCGCTCTTGGCCCTATCGATGATTTCGATGGTGCTCATGGGGGTTCATACCTTCCTTCGTTTCTGCAATACGCAAGCGGTGCCTATGATAGGGAAGGTTGAAGATAGGGTCAACCGAACGTTAAGGGAAGGTCAGCCCTCGCTAGGGGACCGCTGGATGGCCTCCCTGTAGTGTCCCCAGTAGGCCGGCGGCAGGAGGCGGCCCACGCTAACCATCACCTGCTCCCGCGCCCGGCGGTCCTGTTCCTGGCGCGAGCCCTTCTTGGCTACGGAGAGGGCGAAGGGCTCGCCGAACCTGACGATCAGGGTGTCATCTTCTTCCCATATGCCGGTCGGCACGAGCGGCAGGCCGCGTTCGCTCAGGGCCTGCAGGAACAGCCCGCTGCCCTCCAGGGGCTCTCGGAGGATGCCTGAGCCGCCCGCCTCGGGCATGAGGCCGATGGGCTCTCTCTGGGCGATCCTGGCGATGCGTCGCAGAACAGCGGCCCGGCCCACAGCTAGGGAAGCCTGGCGGGGCATAACCACCAGTCCGTACACCTTGCCGATCCGTCTGAATACCCAGCGGATGAGCCGGACCGGGATGGGAATAGGGCCAAGATGGTATCCATACCACTCGCTGGTAATTACCCAGCAGATGTCGGGGGAAAGGGGTCGCCGCTCGGCGATGACGGTCGTGATGAACATACCACAGTGGTAAATCCGTAGGCCGCGGCGGGCATAGTGATTGGTCACCAGAACGAACGGGCCCTCAGAGGGTACGTTCTCCAGCCCCCGCACCTGCCGACGGTAAGGGTTGGCCGCCATCACCCTCTGGCTGTCCTTCAGGAAAGAGCGTCGTCGGCCCAGGAGAAGGTCCAGGCCAAAGCCGGCAAGAGGCAGGCGGGGAAACTCATAGTTGGGTGCGCTCAGATTTGCTGCGCTAGTGTCTCGGCTCATGAGGGCAGCGTGCGAAAGCTTGCTGTGCCAGCCCTTCCTTCGGCGTGAATAGACCGGCGGAGGCTAGATCACCGGTCCCTCTTGATATTCCCCGAAAACCTCCCGCATGACGCCGCAGATCTCGCCCAGGGTGCAGTAGGCGTTGACAGCATCGAGTATGTAGGGCATCAGGTTCTCGGAGCCCCCGCAGGCCTCTCGCAGTGCTTCCAGGCACTGGCTGGGCCGCCCGCTGTCCCGCTCCCGCCGGAGGCGGGCCAGGCGCTGGCGCTCGCGCCGCTCGCCCTCAGTGTCCATCTCCAGGATGGGGATCTCGATGGGCTCATCCATAACGTACTCGTTGACGCCCACGCTGATCCGCTCCTTGGTCTCGATCTCCCGCTGGTAGCGGTAGGAGGCCTCAGCGATCTCCCGCTGGAAGAAGCCGGCCTCGATGGCGGGGATAACGCCGCCCAGGTCCTCGATCTGGCGGAAGTACCGGTAGCACTCTTCCTCCATCTGATTGGTGAGGTTCTCCACGAAGAAGCTGCCCCCCAGGGGGTCGACCGTGTTGGCCACTCCCGACTCGTGGGCAATGATCTGCTGGGTACGCAGGGCCAGGCGGGCCGCCTTCTCGCTGGGCAGGGCCAGGGCCTCGTCCCAGGAGTTGGTGTGCAGCGACTGGGTGCCCCCCATGACGGCCGCCAGGGCCTGGATGGCCGTACGCACCAGATTCAGTTCCGGCTGCTGGGCGGTGAGGGAGCAGCCCGCCGTCTGGGTGTGGAAGCGCATCCACCAGGAGCGGGGGTTGCGGGCACCGAAGCGCTCCTTCATCTCGCGGGCCCAGATGCGGCGCGCGGCGCGGAACTTGGCCACCTCCTCGAAGAAGTCGTTGTGGCAGTTGAAGAAGAAGGAGAGCCTGGGGGCGAACTCATCGATGTCCAGGCCGCGCTCCAGTGCCCAGCGCGCGTACTCCAGACCGTCGGCCAGGGTGAAGGCCAGCTCCTGGACGGCGGTGGAGCCAGCCTCGCGGATGTGATAGCCGGAGATGCTGATGGTGTTCCAGAGGGGCAGCTCGCGGGTGCCGAACTCGATGGTGTCGGTTACCAGGCGCATAGAGGGGCCGGGCGGGAAGATGAACTCCTTCTGGGCGATGAACTCCTTGAGGATATCGTTCTGGATGGTTCCTCCCAGTCGCTGCCGCGGCGTGCCCCGCTTTTCGGCGGCGGCGATGTACATCGCCCAGATGACGGCGGCGGGGGAATTGATGGTCATGGAGGTGGTTATCTCGTCCAGGGGCAGGCCAGCGAGCATGATCTCCATGTCGGCCAGAGAGGATACACAGACGCCGCACTTGCCGAACTCGCCGGCAGCCTCGCGGGCGTCGGCGTCGTAACCCATGAGAGTTGGCAGGTCGAAGGCTACGGAAAGACCCGTCTGGCCGTGCTCCAGTAGGTACTTGAGGCGAGCGTTAGTCTCCTCGACGCTGCCGAAGCCGGCGAACATGCGCATCGTCCACAGGCGGCCGCGGTAGCCGGTCGGGTGGACGCCACGGGTGAAGGGGTACTCGCCAGGCCAACCGATGTCTCGTTCATAGTCGATCGCGGCGATGTCGGTGGGGTCGTACAGTCGCTGGATAGGCCGACCGGAGGTGGTGGTGAACCGCTCCTGGCGTTCCTGGTCGCCGTCGTCGATTCGCTTCTTCCAGGCCGCCCGCCGCTGCGACAGTGCTTTCAGCTTGGCAGGGTCGTACATCTTCCTCTCCCGCCTTCCGCCCGTCTCCGCCGGACAGGGATGCTACGGCCAGGATAACATACCAGCTATCGGATTGGTAACGACAGATGGCGGCTTTTGCCGGCCACGGCGACATCAAGATGGTGATTCAGATAGGCCACCAGGCTTGACAAATGTGGTAAAATCATTCATGCGTGTTAGCGTGTTAGTAGACTAGGGGAGGGGAATGGTCGACACGCCGTTCGATAACTACCTGGATCTAGTGGAAGCAGCGCGAATCCTGGGCATTCACCCCCAGAGTCTGCGGCGACTGATCAAGCAGAAGAAGGTTCCTGCCCTTCTGTTCGCTGGCAAGTACCTCATCGAGCGAGATAAGCTGGAGATGTTCAAGGCCAACTACGACCCCCGCCCCGGCCGCAAGCCGATCCGCCGCCTCCTCTGAGCGTTCCCAGCAGTTGCCGCTAGCTGGGGGGCTTGATCTCGATGTCCTCGTTGACGTCGGTAACGTCCAGCTCCAGTTTGGCCTCGAACTCCTGGCCGGTCTCATCCGTGCCTGCCACGTGAACCCGCAGACGCACGGGCCAGCCCCCGTCTTCGGCCAGCCACATTTCGAGATTCAGCTCGTCTATGTCGCCCGTCTCCTCCGTGCCGCCAAACAGGGAGGTAACTTGTTCCAAGGTAGCCTTGTCGATGCGGCAGTAGTTGGCCGGAACGTCGTTCACCTTCTCTTTCTTCTCGCTGGTGCAGCTCAACCCGCCGGTCTCCTCCGAGAACCCCTCCCAGATCATGAGAGCAAAGTCCAGCTCCGAGACGTCACCCATAGCTTCGATGGGGCCTATGGCCAGGTCACCCAGCTCCACCCACTGCTGGTTGCCGATGACCGTCAGCGCCAGTTCGTCATCGACGCCACTAATGCGCATACGACTCTCGGCCTTATCCGGTGACACGAACGCCCCGCTAATCTCTATCTCCAGACTCTCGGTGTCGGCGGTAGGATCTTGACCTGGCAGGGCGGCCATTTGTTCGGTAAGGAGACTCTGTAATCCCTCCAGCTCCATCTTCATGCTGTAGCGGTAGCTGTTCAGGGTGGTGAGGTCACCGGCTGTGAAGCCTGCCTCGGAGGGGGCAGCGGTGGGTGTGCCCTCCTCGGAGGGGGCAGCGGCGGGTGTGCCCTCCTCAGCGGCGGTAGGAGTTGCTGCGGCCGCTGGTGTACCTTCTTCCTCCCCATCTCCCCCGCAGGCTGCCAGGCTAACAACTGCCAGAATAGTAGCCATGACAAGGGCTAAGATTCGCATATGCTCGACTCCTTCTCTCCTGCCGGCAGGCAGGCCTACATCGTGGGAAGTCTAGCATTTCAGGTAAGCCAGGTCAAAGCTAGACCCATCCTCTGAATTCTGCGAGCGCTTGGAAGACGAACGCTCCTCTTGCTGCCATAACGATTCGATGGCTGTCAATCAATCGGCGCGACGGGAGAGAATATAGTCGATGCTCTTGCGGTACCAGTCTTCCTCGATCTTGCGGCTGGCCATCAGGTAGTTGAGCATCGTCTCCAGACCGAGGACGGATATCAGGTTGTAGCCGTGGGCCTTCAGGCGGTCCCTGGCCCCCTCGTGGCGATCCAGCAGCACCACTGCGTCCTTCACCTTCAGGCCAGCCATTCCCAGGAAGGCGGCCGTCTCGATAATGTTGCCACCGCCGGTGACGAGGTCGTCGATGAGAAGGACTGTCTCGCCCCGTTCGTATGTACCCTCTAGGAAGGGGGTGGTGGCGTCGCGGTCCTTGGAGGGGTGGATGTACACCATGGGCACGTTGGCGATGAGGGAGAAGACGGTGGCCAGGTGCAACCCACCGAAGGGGATGCCCGCCACTCGATCGAAGGGGGCGCCGCGGGGGTGGAGCATTCTCTGGAGAGTACGCACCTCCTCGTACATCAGGCGAGTCGCCCGCCTCAGGGCTCTGGGCTTGCTGATCAGCAGGCGCACGTTGACATAGACGGGGGAGTGGAGGGTTGTCCTTCCTAGGGTGAAGTCGCCAAACTGGATGGCTCCCAGATCCCACAGGATCTTGGCCAGCCACAGATTACCGGCAGTGCGAGCAGAACGGCCCATATCGCCTCGCCTCTGCTCCAACTAAAGAGGGCCTCGCCGCAGAAGAAGCAGCCCCCGCGAGCAGAGGCCTCAAGAGTGGCAAAACGATACCACTACCCCTAGGCCCTGTCAAGCTGTGACGCTCATGCTTCACCTGGGCAGGGCTCGGCGCCAGCGGCGGACGGCCTCTCGGTTGACGCACTGGGGTGGTACCTGGCCTCGCAGGGCGGTGAGCAGATTGTCCACGGCCATCTTTGCCATGCTCAGACGGGTGGCGACGCTGGCGCTGGCAATGTGGGGTGTGATGATAATGTTGTCCAGCCCCAGCAGAGGGTCGTCTGGGGCGATGGGTTCCTCTTCGCTGACGTCGATGGCGGCGGCGGCAATACGTCTCTCCTCAAGGAAGCGCCACAGGGCCCGTTGATCCACCACCGGCCCTCGGGCGGTGTTGATGAGAACGGCTGTCGGCTTCATAAGCGATAGCTCTCGCTCGCCGACAAGGTGGTGAGTCTCAGAGGTGAGGGGCACGTGCAGGCTAATGAAGTCGGACTCTGCCAGAAGCTGTTCCAGCTCCACATAGACCAGGCCGTAGCGGCGCTCCTCCTCAAGCTTGCGGATTCCATCGCAATAAAGGACGCGCATGCCGAAGCCGCGTCCCCTCTTGGCCACCTCCAGACCGACGCCACCCAGGCCCACCACTCCCAGGGTAGCGTCGTGCACGTCCTGCCCTAGGAGGGTCTGCGGTTCCCACGTCTTCCAGCGACCCTGGCGAGTGTAGCGGTCGGCCTCCACCACGCGGCGAGCGGCGGCCAGAAGGAGGGCAAAGGCGAAGTCGGCGGTGGTCTTGATCAGGATGCCGGGTGTGTTGGTCACCAGGATCCCCCGTCGGCTGGCCTCCTCGACGTCGATATTGTCGTAGCCCACGGCCATATTGCTGATGACCCGCAGCCGCGGTGCTGCCGACATGATCGCTGCATCGATGCGGTCGGTGAGGAGGGTGAGGAGGGCGTCGACATCTGCCGCCTCCGCCAACAGGACCTCCGGCGGCGGGGGCAACTCGCCGGGCCAGACCCTTATGGTGACCGCTTCTGCCAGCAGGTCGAGGGCGGTACTGGGAAGCTCCCGTGTGACGTAGACCCTGGCCGCTTTCGTCTCTGCCATAGGCACCTCTTGCCACGCATGATACTCTAGTAGCGGGCCGCTCTGTCAATCGGCGGGCCTTGCGGGGTAGCGGGGTGGGGCTGCTGGTTGGTAGAATGCACAAAGGAGGGAACGAGAGGCGTGGATCCCTTTGCCATTGTCTGCGACAGTACCCATGACCTGCCGCCGGACATCACCGAGAAGCTGCGCCTTACGGTGGTGCCCTTCACCATCAACTTCGGCACGGACAGCAGCCTCGACGACGGTGTGATGACCCTGGAGGATTTCGCCGAGCTCTTAGATCGATACGAGAAGGGCAAGGGGTATCCCACCACGGCAGCCCCTGCTCCCTCTCGGTTCGCGGATGCATTCATGTCTCATGTGAAGGAGGGCCTGTCGCGGATCCTCACTGTCACCCTGTCCCGCAAGCTGAGCAAGACCTACGATGCTGCCGTCGAAGGGGCGGAGATGGTGGAGGGGGAGTATCCGGACTCGGAGATCGAGGTGGTGGACTCCCTCAGCGGCTCGATGGGGGAGGGCATGCTTGTCCTGGAGGCGGCCCGTGCGCGCGACCTCGGCCGTCCCCTCCAGGAGGCCAAGCGCCTGGTGGAGGAGATGAGGGGGCGGCTGCGCCTCCTGGCGGCCCTGGAAACGACCAAGTACTTGCTGAAGAGCGGGCGGGTTCACCCCTTCCAGCATCTGCTTAGCACTGCCCTGCAGATCAAACCGATCATCACCACCAGGGACGGGGCTATGGCTCTCTACACCAGGGTGCGGGGGCGCATGGAGAGGGCCGTGGATCGCATGGTTGACGAAGTGCAGCGGACTTACAAGTCGGGCATAGTTTCGGTGGTGGGGGGAGCATCCCCCGACCTCAAAGAGATGCTTGTCCGCAAGCTATGTCAAAGGCTGGGCCTCAACAGAGAGCAAATCTTGGAGACCAGGATAGGGCCCGCCTTGCTGGTTCACATGGGCAGACGAGTGGTGGGCGTCATTTGGGAGCAGGAGCCCCGGCCGTCCTAGCGAGCTGCGGGCGCTGCAACATTGGCCAAGCTCTTCCTCTTCGACGTCGATAAGACCCTGGTAGATAGCTGCGGTGCTGGCAGTCGGGCGATGACTGCGGCTTTTGTCCAGCTTTTCGGCATCGACCAGGGCTTCGCTGGCATCGACTTCACCGGCCGCACCGATACGGCCATCTTCCGCGATGCCGTCGCCGTCCACAGTCTCGATGGCGACTTCGCAACTCTTCTCGCTCGCTTTCAGGAGACCTATTACAGCATACTGCCCAGCACGCTTGCCGAGGTCCAAGCGCATGTGCTTCCTGGCGTGCCCGAGGTGCTGGCGGGTCTCGAGGCGGCTCCGGGTGCGTTTCTAGGACTGGCCACGGGCAACTTCCGCGAGTCCACCCGCCTGAAGCTGGGGCGTTTCGGCCTGTACGATCTCTTCCTCGCAGGCGGCTACGCTGACGACTCTGAGGATCGCGCGGAGCTTGTGGCAGTAGCCATCGAACGGCTGGCCGAGGCCAGCGGCGGGCATGAACCCCGCGAGGTCTGTATTATTGGCGATACGCCCCTGGACATCGCCGCCGCCCAGGCCAACAGGGCGCGCTCCGTAGCCGTAGCCACCGGTTTCTTCACCGTCGATGAGCTGACGGCCGCTGGCGCCGGGCTTGTCTTCCCCGACTTCTCCTCCTGGCAGGCGGTTCTGGACGCCCTACTGGGCTGAGGCCCTAGTGGCAAGCGAAAGCCGCCGCCGACGTCCTCCCGACCCCGGCCTATTCCTCACACTCTAGGTCGACCTCGATGCCGTTTTCGTCAGCGATTCCCTGAAGCTGCAGGCAGGCGTCCGTAACTCGCTGTTGGGCCGCGTCCAATGCCGGCATCGGCTCGGCGAACAGCGCTGCCAACCCCGAGGGTGATTCGACTTCTGCGAGCCGGTCACTGAAGTCCTCGAATGATGCCAGCATCTCCGCTCCGCTGGCGACGAATTCGTCGTGGGCATCCTGGGCCTCAGCCGGTGGATGGATGTCCTTCAGATCATTGAGGACTTGTCTAAGGATGGCGTCGAAGCTATCGAAGTAGTCCCGGGTTGCCTCGATGTCTTCCCCGACTCCCTCGGATACCAGCCTATCCATGCTTGTGTCGGCGGCATCGGTGATGTCCTCGAACCGCCGGAAGTACTCGTCGAGATCTATCTCCTCCTCCCCGCCGCCGCAGGCGCTTAGCAGCAGGGAACCCGCCATCAGCGCGGCCACGACCAGCACATATCGCCATAACAGCTTCATGGCTCACCTCCTGAAACCGGGAATTGCCATATTGGGCCTGGTGATCCTCCGAAATGCGCACCCCTGCCGACGAGCGGTATGCTACTTCCGGCCCCATCGCCTGTCAACCCTCTCCTCTCTGCTGACGAAACGACAGTTTCCTGCATGCTTGGCCAATGTCATAGGAAATAAGCCATGATCTACGCCGTCCCTCGGCCGCTATTCTCAGCGCGTACCGAAGGGGACAACTGCTTACCCGTGATCCTGACGCGGGCCAGGGCGCCGTCCTCGTGGCCGAACAGGGCAGTGACCGCACCGCCGTCGTAGTAGAGGGGGACGAAAACGCTTCCCGACAGGACGCTGTCGCTGATCTTGGCCCGGATGGTCAGCTCACCGCGCTCGTTGGCCAGGATGACCTCCTGGCCATCTTCGACGCCCAGGGAGGCGGCGTCGGCGGCGCTAATCTCGACGAACTCCTCGCGATGCAGCTTATCGGCCTCAGGCGAGTGGATGGTGGCGCCCTCCCAACTGGTGTAGAGGGTGCGGCTGCTGGTGACTACCAGGCCCTCGCCGGCCGCCGTCGGCTCCAGGGCAAGGGGCTGCAGCACAGCGGCCGAAGGCTGGAAGCCTGCGAAGGCCTGCTGGGCTCCCGATTCCAGCTCGCTGTAGCGAGCCTGGCCGTAAAGGGGCACCAGGCTGGCTATCTCGTCCATGATCTGGGCAGGGCCAGCGTAGTCCCAGGTGCTGCCGTCCAGGCCCAGGCGTTGGGCCAGGGCAGCGCCGAGCTCGGCCAGGATTCGCCAAGCAGGATGCGCCTCGCCGATAGGGGCGACGGCGCCCCGCAACCGGAGAATGCGACGGTCGGCGCTGGTGTAGGTGCCGTCCTTGCCGAAGACACCCACGTCGGGCAGGACCACCTGCGCCAGGCGGGCCGTGTCCGACAGCAGGCTATCGATGACCAGCAGGAAGTCCAGGGACGAGAGGCAGGTCTTCACCAACGCCTTGTCGGGTGCGACGAATAGGGGGTTGTCGCCCAGCACCACCATCGCCTTGACGCGCCCTTCCTGGACGGCGGCCAGGGCTTCCCGCAAACCCAGCCCCGCTGCCGATGGCGGGCTGACGCTCCAGGCCTTCTCCACCTCCCGGCGCGCTCCTTCATCCTCTACGGGCCGATAGCCGGGTAGCAGGCCGGGCGTCACGCCCATGTCCTGCAGGCCCCAGACGTTGACCTCCGGCGGCAGGACGACCAGTGACCGCGCTGCCTCCTGTGGCCCGCAGCAGAGCATGGCAAGGTTGGCCACGGCCGCCGTCACCGTCCCTGCTGCCTGCGCTCCCAGGTGAGGGACGGCGTACACGATAGCGATGCGCCTCTCGCCGGGCGGCTCCTTGGCGGCGCCGGCCAGGCTGAGGGCCGCTCGCTTGACAGCATCGGCCAGGTCATCCCTCAGGGCGGGCACGGAAGCCTTGGCCAGATCCTCCAGCCCCGCCGCAGGCGACGTCTTGAGGGAGGCCACCAGCTCCTCGTCCTGCAACAGGGCGTGGGCCAGGGCCGCCAGGACGTGGGCCTCCCGGCCGGGCTTGGGCCGCAGCCAGACCTGCGCGAAGTCGCACAGCTCGCCCCAGCGCGGCGTGACCACTATCAGGCGAACGCTGTTCCGCACCACTGCATCCTTTACTCGCAGGCAGGCCACGTTGTGGCTTGACTCCAGGTCGTCGGCCACCACCAGGATCGTCCTGGCCTTGGCCAGATCGGTCATGTCGGCGGGCAGCACTTCGGTGCCGAAGGCGCGGCGCAGCGATTGGGCCACCGCGTCTGTCACCGCGCCGCCGCTGCAGCCCACGTTGTTGCTTCCAACGACTGCCCGGGCCAGCTTCTGGAGCAGGTAGTTCTCCTCGTTGGTGGCGAAGGGCGACCCCAGGAAGGCGACGGCCTCCGGCCCGTGCTCCTCCCTGACGGCTGCCAGCCGCGATATGGCCGACTCCAGAGCCTGGTCCCAGGAAGCGGCGGCTAGCTCGCCGTCCCGGCGCAGCAGGGGTTGGGCCAGGCGGTCGTCGTCCCTGATGGCGTCGTAGTGGAAGCGGCCGCGGATACAGAGCTGGTCGTCGCTGACCGGATTGGAGGGTTCGGGCCGCACGATGACCGCCCGTCCCCTCTTCACTCCCAGGCTGATAGTGCAGCCGACGCTGCAATAGGCGCAGGCGGTGGGCACCCAGCCCTCGGTCTGGCCGGCCGCCCACTTGTTGGATTTCTCCATGAGGGTGGCCGTAGGGCAGACGTCGATGCAGGCGCCGCAGAAGTCACAGTTGGATTCATGGACGGTGTCACCGGCGCCGAAGGCGATATGCGTATCCCAGCCGCGCTCGGCCAAGGTTATGGCTCCCGTGTGGCGAATCTCATCGCACGCCCGCACGCAGCGGGTACAGAGGATGCACATCTGGGGGTCGAACTCCAGGAAGGGGTTGGCCCGATCGGCCGGCGGCGGCTCGGTCAGGTAGTAGGTGCGGAGCTCGTCGAGCCAGGGCTCGTAGCCGGCCATGCCCACGATGTCGCAGGCAGTCTGGAGGTCGCAGCGGTAGTTCTTGGAGCAAGTGACGCAGCGGTGGCTGACCAGGTTGTCCCGCAGGCAGGTGTCGCCCGGCCTGCACTTCACGATCCGATGGCAGGTGAGGCAGCGGTCAGAGTGGTTGGCCAGGATGAGTGAGAGGACCGCTCGCCGAGCCTCCACCACCTCGGGGGTGTCGGTGCGCACGATCATGCCGTCGCTGACCTTGCTCGTGCACGATAGCTGGAGGCCGTGCGCTCCCTCGATCTCCACCAGGCACATGCGGCAGCCGCCGTAGGGCGGCAGGCCCTCCAGGTAGCAGAGGCTGGGGATGTAGATGCCCGCCTTGCGCAGAACTTCCAATAGGGGCGCCCCCTCGGGCGCCTCTATTGGGTTGTCGTTGGCAGTGATGGTAGCCACTTCTTTTCCTTACTTGACCGCCACCAGCTCGCCCGGCCTGGGGGCCTTCTTGCCATTGGGATAGGTGTAGTCGTGGCTCTCAAGGTAGGCCTGGGCCATGCGGGTCAGAGCGTGTTTGTCCCGGTACATATCGTCGAAGACGTAGACGGCGTCGTCGAACGGCCCGCCCGACTGGATGGCCTCGTAGGGGCAGGCCTCGACGCACAGCCCGCAGAACATACACAGGCGGAAGTCGATCTCGTAGCGGTCCTTGTTCAGGCTGCCGTCCTCGCGTGGGCTGGTGACCACCAGGATGCAGCCGTCGGGGCAGGCCTGGGCGCAGGTGCTACAGCCCGTGCAGCGCTCGTCGAACCAGAGGAGGTTGGTGCGAGCGCCCGGCGGCATGTGGCGCACCTCCTCGGGGTACTGAATGGTGAAAGGTCGCCGGAACAGGTGCCTCAGGGTAATGAACAGGCCCTTGGCGATGCCCAGACCGTACACTATCCTGCTAACCTCTCCTGCTCAGGCGAGCGCTCGTATCGCGGGAACGGTGGAAAGAGGGATTCCAGCTCCTTGCGCACGGGGTCGTCCGGCGGCAGGTACTTGGAGAAGTCGCCGCTGGGCTCCTCCCGCTCCCGCTCGCTGCTGATGCTCATGCGGTCGATCTTCCGCTGAAGGAGCATCAACCCCTGGAGCAATGACTCCGGCCGCGGCGGGCAGCCGGGCACGTAGACATCCACGGGGATGACCAACCTCACGCCGGGCAGCACGCTGTAGCCGTAGGCGAAAGGCCCACCGATGTTGGCGCAGCTTCCCATGGAGATTACCCACTTGGGCTCGGCCATCTGCAGGTAGAGCCGCCGCACCACTGGTGCCATCTTCCAGGTCACGGTGCCCGACACCATCATGAAGTCAGCCTGGCGGGGCGAAGGGCGCATCACCTCGGCCCCGAAGCGGGCGATGTCATAGCGAGGAGCGAATGTGGCGATCATCTCAATGGCGCAGCAGGCCAGACCGAAGGTGACTGGCCAGAGGGAAGACCGGCGGGCCCAATTCAGGACATAGTCCACCGAGGTGATCAGGAGGTTCTGATGAAGGGATTTCTCTAGGTCGTCCAAGCTGCCTTGCTCGCTTCCCATTTTGCCCGTCCATTATATCGGCAATTCCCTCTTGGGCAAACAGGCGGCTAGATGGTTGCGCCACCCCGGCCTGGAATACGCTGGAGGAGTTCAGGAAGGGCCAGGCCTAGCTCACAGCCGGTAGCGCCTCGAGAGGAAAGCGAGGGCAGGAGGAATCTCCTGCCTTTCTTGCTCTGAAGGGTCCCTACTAGGGGAAGCGGAAGGTTGCGAAGTCCTGAGCGACTAGCATCCCTTCCAGGCCGCTGACATCGGGCTCTGCCTCTAGGTGGGTGAGGATGATGGTGGTAGACAGCGGCAGCCGCCTTCTGATATCTGGCACGTCGGCAAAGCTCAAGTGGTCCGGCCCTTTGCCTTGGCTATAGTTGCAGTCCAGCACCAGCACGTCTGCCCCTTCCGCTAGGGCGAAGAGCTCGTCGCAGAGCTCCGTATCGCCTGTGTAGGCGAGCACCTTCTCGTCCAGGCGCAGCTTGTAGCCGAAGGAGGCTAGTTTTCCGCCACCGTGCTTCATGGGGAACGCCTGGAAGCGAAGATCGTTCACCGTCTGCTGTCGGCCTGCCTCGACCTCCAGGTAGCAGCGCTGGTAGCCGGCGTCGGCGTGACTGAGGTTGGGGAAGGCCATCTCGGCCGCCCCTTCAATCATCTTCTCAACCCCAGGCGGGCCCACGATGTGTAGGTCCTCTCGTCGTGGTGTGAGGTGAAGGTACTCCAGAAGGAGAAAGGGCAGCCCCAGGAAGTGGTCGCCGTGAAAATGGCTGATGAAGATGGCGCGGATGTCGGTCGGGGGAACACCCAGGCGCTTCAGGTGAGGGAGAAGGGTGGGTGGCGCGTCGAACAGGTAGCGGCCGTTAAGCAGGAACGAGCTCCAGTAGCGCCCGTCGGGGGTGAAAGCATTGCCTGAACCCAAAAACGAAAGCTCCAGCATGAAATGTGTCCTTCTCCCTTCTAGCCCTGCGCATCCAGGAAAGGGCTGAGCCCCAACTTTGCAGGACTCAGCTCTCGCGCGAACTATTCGCCCTGTCCACAGTGCCTGTTTCTTGAGGGTGCTGATTGTGCAGCCCTCGTGGCGTTCCTCCCGCGATGGGCCTAGTCCCTGCGGCCGAAAATGGCCACGGAGCAGGTAAACGACCCTGGTCGGCCGCCCAGATTGTGGGTCAGGCCGATGTCCGTCTTCTTCAGCTGGCGCTCGGGCGGGCCGGGGGCCTTGCCCTGGATCTGCTTGTAGACCTCGTAGATCATGCGCAGCCCGCTGGCACCAATGGGGTGGCCGAAGCACTTGAGGCCGCCGTCCGGATTGACCGGCAGGTCACCCTCCAGGCTGAAGGCGCCCGACTCTACGTCTTCCTTGGCCTTGCCCCTGGAGCTGAAGCCCATGTCCTCGTAGATGATCAGTTCAGTAATGGTGAAGCAGTCGTGGACCACAGCCAGGTCTATCTCCTGGCGGGGGTTCGTGATGCCTGCCTCCTCATAGGCTACCCGCGCGGCAGCGATGTTCTCCGGGAAGTGGACGAAATCGTAATCGTCCCTGAGCAGACCCTGCCTACCGCCCACGGCGATGCCCAGGCCCTTTACCAGAACATAGTCGTCCCGCATCTTGCGGGCGTTCTCCGGCGTGGTGATGATGGCAGCAGAGGCGCCGTCGCTGACCCCGCAGCAATCGAACAGGCCCAGGGGCCAGGCGATCATAGGGGCATTCAGCACCTGCTCCAGCGTTATCTCTCGGCGCAGGTGAGCCTTGGGGTGGAGGGCACCATTGTGGTGATTCTTCACCGCTATCTGAGCCAGGACCCGCTTGCCCTCGTCGTAGGACAGGCCGTAGGTGTGAAAGTAGCTGGTGGCCGCCAGGGCGAACTGCACGGGCGGCGGACTGGGCGGTTCTACGCCCGATCCCGACGCTACCCCAGTGGCAAGGCCAGCGAACCCTGTGTCCTTTAGCTTCTCGACTCCCACCGCCAGGACAATATCGTAGATGCCCGCAGCCACCGCATAGCAGGCGTTCCTGAAAGCGTCGGTGGCCGTGGCGCAGGCGTTCTCCACCCGCGTAATCGGAATGTAGTCCAGCTTCAGTGCCTCGGCCGCTGGCTGGCCGGTGTTGAAGCTGGCGACGGTGCCCAGCCAGGCCGCCTGGATATCCTTGGCCTCCAGGCCGGCGTCCTCGTAAGCCTCGTAGCACGCCTCCACCATCATGTCGAGGCCGCTGACATCCCAGCGCTCCCCGAACTTGGTGCAGCCCATTCCAACTATGGCGACTCTGTCCCTAATACCTTCTGTCATTGCCGTCCCCTCAAAGCTTATGCCCTTACCGGTGTGGATTTCCAGTAGTAGTTGTGAATACCGCCTGCGGATCGTATCTTGCGGAAACTCATCTCCACCGCCATACCCATGCTTAGTTCATCGATCTCCCGGTCGGTCATCATGGAGAGCATGCGACCGCCCCCCTCGAAGTTTATCACCGCTATCACCAGGGGGACATCGGTGGTGCCTGAGATGTAATCCATAGCGTAGGTAAATACGGTCGCTGGCTTGTCGGAGAGGCGGACATTGTCCATCTCATCCTTGGCGTGGCACTCCACGCACACGCGCTGGGGCGGGAACTGCACGTAGCCGCACTTCCTGCACTTGGAGCCGTACAGCTGGATAACCCGATCGGTTTCCCGCCAGAGAGCGGAGGCGGAAGGGCCGCCTGGCGTTGGCCGGCGCACTCCGGCCACCGTCATCAGGCCCCGCCAGCGGAGGTACTCGTCGTAGGTCTTGAGGACCCGCTTCGCCTCCACATGCTTCTTCACACCGCGATGCTCCTGCCGGACCTTATCGATGCCCTCGCCAACCCTGACCGAGTAGACATCGCAGCCATCGCCGTAACCAGCCACCATTATCCTGTCGCCGGGCTTGCTCTCCTCCAAGGCTGCCACCAGCAGCATCAGGGGGAAAGCGACACCGGTGTTCCCCACCTGGCCGTAGAGAGGGTCCTGTACCTGAGCGGCTTCGAACCCCATCGTCCTTGCCAAGTCGGCGTGTCTGCGGGCGTCACTGGAGTGGTAAGCGGCTTTCTGGAAGTCCTTGGGGGTCAGGTTATTCTTGGCCATGAAGGCCGATACCGCCTCTGGAATGACCCGGAAGAACCCCTCCTCGATGACGAAGCGGTCTTCCCAGCTCCTGACGGTGCTCTCGTCGCTCGAGCGCCATACGTCCAGCATGTGGTCGGTGATGTGGTAGTCCGCCTCCACCTCAGCGACCACCCCGTCCTTGGCGATGAGCAGAGCAACCGCCCCGTCACCCATCGCCCGGTCCAGGCCGCTCTTGGCGGTCGCCATGCGGCAGTCAGAGGCGATCACCAGCATATTGTTGGCCGTGCCCGCCTGGACAGTGTCCATGGCCATCTTCAGGGCAGTGGTCCCCGCCCGAAGCACATCGGTGATGTCGGCGCTGGTGATGTCCCGTCGCAGGTCGAGGGCGGTGGCGATTAAGGCTGCCCCCTGCTTCTCAACGTAGGGCGAGGTGGTGGTGGCGTATAGGATGCCATCCACCTGGGACCTATCTATCCCCCTGAGGCAGTCCACTCCGGCAGCGACCGCCATGGTTATGCTGTCCTCGTCGAAGTTGGCCACTGCCTTCTCAGCGGGAAATCCCCAGCCTGCCGTTTCCTTGCCCAGGCGATATTTGGGGACATAGGCTCCGTAAGATTTGATACCTGTCATGACACCTCCTAACGAAGCCGGTTCGGCCAGAATAGCCCATATCAAACCCGCCCGGCCTCATCGCAACCTACGCCACCGTCGGTTCAGTACAAGATCGCTCCCTTTCCCAGTGCCATGCTGGTTTTAGCGCGACTGGAAGCGCTGAGTCAAGCCTGGGGCTGTTCAAGTTTACCATAAGCAAACCGTTCGCTCACGGCTTCCCTGATCACCACGCTTGAAGGTAGTTTCCTCCGGTGGGAACAGGCGCCGCCGGACTCGCCGTTCTACAGCCAACGGAATCGGGCGGACGGTCAGGCTGGCCGTGATAGACTAGGCGCTGGAGAGAGGTCGATGATCCGCTACCTGTCGGCGCCTCACTTGAAAGAAGGCACCTGCCAGGGCTGTGGCAAGAGCTCACTCCTTATCGCCGCCAACCTGGCCGCCTGCCTGGACTGCATCCGCCAGCGGCCCGAGCAGGTGCTGCCTCACCTGAAGGCCGTCCACGCTGAGGCCAGAAGGCAGTTCGGCCTGCCTGTCGAGCCGCCCCAGGCCGCCGACGGTGTGCCCTGCACCTTCTGCGCCAACGAGTGCCGTATCCCCGAAGGTGAGCTGGGCTACTGCGGCCTGCGCAGCAATCGTGCCGGGAAGCTCCTGCACCTGGGCGGAACGGCCGCCAGCGGCATCCTGGAGTGGTACTACGATCCCCTGCCCACGAACTGCGTGGCCGAGTGGGTCTGCGCCGAGAGGGAGAGCTACGGCTTCAAGAACCTGGCGGTGTTCTACGGGGCCTGCAGCTTCGACTGCCTCTTCTGCCAGAACTGGCACTACCGCACCCTGGCCCACCGCCTGGCGCCGGCGATGAGCGCCCAGGAGCTGGCCGGTTGCGTAGACGAGCGGACGGCCTGCATCTGCTACTTCGGGGGAGACCCCTCGCCCCAGATGCCTCACGCTATCGCCACCGCCCGCCTGGCCCTACGCAAGCGGCGGGCTCGACCCCTGCGCATCTGCTGGGAGACCAACGGTAGCATGTCGCCCTCCATTCTGCGTCAGGCGGCCGCCCTGGCCATGGACTCGGGTGGCACCATCAAGTTCGACCTGAAGGCCTGGGACGAGAACCTCTACCTCGCCCTGTGTGGGGTGAGCAACAAGCGAACGCTGGAGAACTTCGCCTGGCTGGGAGGGCTCTTCCGCCAGCGGCGGGAGCCGCCCTTCCTCACCGCCAGCACCCTCCTCGTGCCCGGCTACGTCGACGCCCGCGAGGTGGGCCAGATCGCCCGTTTCATCGCCTCCCTCGACCCGACCATCCCCTACAGCCTGCTGGCCTTCTACCCCCACTTCTTCATGGGTAACCTGCCCACCACCTCGCGTCGCCACGCCAGCGAATGCCTGGAGGCGGCCAGAGCGGCGGGGCTGGCCAACGTCAAGATCGGCAACCTGCACCTGCTGTCGGACCTGTACTAGGGCTCGCTTCCCTCCAGCCCCCACAGCTTCGGCTGGCCGACGCCCTTGGCCTGAATGAGCACCTTGATTCGGCCCAGGCTGGCGGGGTCGATCAGCTCGGTCACCGCCCGCCGCCGCGCATAGTACTCCTCGAGGGACGGCTCGCCCTCGCTTTGACGCTCCAGGCCGGCAGCGATGCCCAGGGCGGCCAGGAAGCGGCTCTGGCTCGTGAGGCCCAGCGGCTCCAGGCCATGCTCCCGGCCCGCCTGGACGAGGCTGGTGAAATCGACGTGGCTGGTCATGTCCTGACGGCCCAGGCGGGCGTAGGGGTCCGTGCTGGGGTTGTGGCGATAGAAGCAGAGCAGGGTGCCGTCCTTGCGCCAGGGCGCGTACAGCTCCTCAGCCGGATAGCCGTAGTCGAAGGTGAGGACGAAGCCGCGGCGGAGGGCCCTGCCCACCGCCTTCATCCACTCCAGGGCCTCCAGATTTACCTCGGCCGAGCAGCCCTCGCCGGGCAGGAGGCCCAGGCGGTGGAAGTATTCCTGGAGCTGGGGCGTGGAAGGAGGGCTCAGGCTCTCCACAAAGCGCTCCTCCTGCCACCCCACGTACAGCTCGTGCAGCTGGCCGTCGCGAACTACTAGCCGATGGACGGGAAAGCTATCGAGCAGCTCATTGCTGAGGAAGCAGCCGCTGACGCTTTCAGCGGCGATAGCCTCCAGGGAGGGCAGCCAGGAAGTCTTGGCCAGGGAGGCATCGGCCTGACGCAGGAGGCGGCGCTGACCCTCCACCAGCCACTCATTTACTTCGATGAGACGGTACTCCAGTGCCTGGAAGAACCCGGGGGCTCGCCTGCCTGCCCAGGTCAGGATGTCGCGGGCCAGAAGGCCGCTGCCCGCCCCCATCTCCACGACGGTGAAGGGCTGGGGCTCACCCATCGCCTGCCACATCTGCCAGAGCTGCTTGGCGACCAGGGAGCCGAAGATGGGATGCACCTCGGGGCTGGTGAGGTAGTCGCCGTGGCGGCCCATCCGCTGGCGTGGCGTGGCGTAGTAGCCGTGCTGGGGGTGGTAGAGTGCCATGGCCATGAACTCGCGGAAGGGAATGCGCCCCTCCGCCGCGATGCGCTCTCTGATGGCGGCCTTTAGCTCTTCGTTCTCAGTGGCCGACGGGAACTCGTCCTCGTTGGGGCGCAAGCTCTTCCTCCTGAGTAGGGCGATCATATCGCAGGGCGATGGCTGCTGCCAGGCGAGCGGTTGAGGCTCCTATTGGGGACTGCTAGGATGATTGTACTGCCCTGTCGCGGGCGGCGGAGGCGGCTGAGAATAGGGCCATCGTCCCAGGGGAATGGAAGGCTAAGGCATGACTCAGGTGCAGAGCGTATCCCAGATGGGCACCCGCACCAAGGTGCTGGTCATGACGGGCACCCTGCTGGGCCTGTTCACTGCGGCTATGGACCAGACGATAGTGGGCACGGCCATGCCCAGGGTGGTGGCCCATCTGGGTGGCTACGAACACTACAGTTGGGTGTTCACCGGCTTCATGGTCGTGTCCACCACGGCCGTGCCCATCGTCGGCAAGCTCACCGACATGTATGGCCGGAAGTTCTTCTTCCTGGGGGGCATCGCCATAATGATGCTGGGCTCGGCCCTCTGCGGCACGTCCCAAAGCATGATGCAGCTCATCGCCTTCCGCGCCATCCAGGGCCTGGGAGCGGGCACGATTATGGCCACCGCCTTTGCAATCATTGGCGATGTCTTCCCGCCGGCTCAGCGGGCCCGCTGGACCGGGCTCATGGCTGGCGTGTTTGCCGCCGCCAGCGTGGTGGGGCCCCTTATCGGCGGCTACATTACTGACAACCTCAACTGGCGATGGGTGTTCTATGTGAACCTACCCCTGGGCGCCGTGGCTTTGTCCGTCTTCTTCTCGGTGATGCCTTCCGTGCGAGCCGGGGCGAGGCACCAGCTTGACTATTGGGGCGTGACGATGCTTATCCTGGCCGTCGTGCCCCTGCTGCTGGCCTTCTCCTGGGCCAACGAGCAGTACCCCTGGCTCTCGCCTCAGATCATAGGCCTGCTGGCCTTCGCAGCCCTGGCTGCCCTGGCCTTCGCTGTTGTGGAGATGCGGGCCGCGGAGCCCATTCTGCCTCCTGCCCTCTTTCGCCATCCCATCTTCTTGGTGTCTGCCGCCGTCACCTTTCTGACCGGCATGGCCATGTTCGGCAGCATCATCTATCTTCCCCTCTTCGTCCAGGGAGTCATTGGCTCCTCGGCCACCAACTCCGGCCTGGTGATCATGCCCATGATGCTAAGCCTTGCCATCACGGCTGCCATCATGGGGCAAGTCCTGGCTCGCTGGGGGCGCTATCGCATCATCGCCGTGGTGGGGCTGGCGGTGATGGCCGGCGGCATGTTTCTGATGTCAGGCATGGACGCAACCTCCACCAACGCAATCGCTACCCGCAACATGATCGTGGTGGGCATCGGCCTGGGGGCGACCATGCCCATCTTTATCTTGGTGGTTCAGAATGCTCTCCCCTATCAAATGCTGGGCGTCTCTACTGCTGCTATCCAATTCTTCCGCTCCGTGGGTGGCACCATGGGAGTGGCCATCATGGGCTCGATGGTTAACAGCACCTTTTCGGCCGAGCTGACGGCTGAGACGTCGCCTCAGGTTCGGGAAGCGACGCCTCCTGACCTTCTCGAGCGCCTTCAGAATCCGCAGTCCCTCCTCAACGCCGACCTGCTGGCGGGGTTGCGGGAGGCCTTCGCAGGCCTGGGCGAGCGCGGGCCGGTCATGTTCAATGAGATCATGCTGGGCACCCGCACGGCTCTCGGCACGGCGATAGCAGAAGCTTTTCTCCTGGGCATGGGGATAACGCTGGCCGCCCTCCTGGTGGCCATCTTCCTGAAGGAGGTGCCCCTGGCCAAGACGTGGGCCGTGCCCGAGGCAACGGTCGGTGGCATGCCGCTGGAGCGCCTGGGTTCACCACCTGTCGCCGGCAGCTCGGCGGTGCCGGCCACCCCGCCGCCGACGGGCGGCGACGAGCCAGTTCGCGATGGCCCTGGCCCTGACGAACGTCCGCCTGATCCAAGCCCTCCGGCGGAGAAGTAGGCCCTTGGCCTCCTTTAGTCTGGTTGCCCACATAGCGATTGCTGAGTTCTTGACCTCAAGCCGCGCCTATCGCATAATGCCCGCGCGCCCAGTCGGTGGCGTACGCAGTTCCTCCGGAGGCATTGGCGTGCAACCCAAAGTCAAGCTGTGGGTGGAGAAGGATGACCTGCTGGTCTTCAGCGACTACCGGGCGGAGCTTCTCGACCATATTGCCAAGGCGGGCTCCATCAGCGGAGGTGCGGAGCGGATGGGGCTCTCCTATCGGCGGGCCTGGGGGAAGATCAAGGAGATCGAGCACAACCTGGGCGTGCGGCTGGTGCGGAGCGAGGTGGGCGGGCTTGGCGGCGGGCGGACCAAGCTCACCCCGGAGGGTGAGGAGTTCCTCGCGCGCTATCGAGCCTTCCAGGTGGCGGCGCAGTCGCACGTGAGTCGGGACTTCGCTGAGGCGTTTGCCGGAGGCGGCTAGTTTTTGGGGCGGCGTTATGCTCACCGTAGCATATCACTGCCACCCGGATGGAGGCCAAAGTCATGCTCGGAACAGTGCCGCCGGTGCCCCGCCGGATGACGTTCGCCGTCGGGGCGTTGCTCTTTTGGCTGGCAGTGGCGCTCTCGCTTTCAGGCTGCGGCGGCAAGATCCTGATCCTTGCCAGTACTACCAGCACTCAGGATAGTGGCCTCTTCGACGAGATCATCCCTGAGTTCGAGAGGCGGACAGACCACAACGTGAAGGTCATCGCCGTCGGCTCCGGCGCGGCCCTCAGAATGGCTGAGCGGGGAGACGCGGACGTGCTTCTGGTGCACTCCCCGGAGGCTGAGAAGGAGTTCATGGCGGCGGGTTACGGTGTTGATCGCCGCCTGGTGATGTACAACGATTTCGTCATAGTTGGCCCCTCATCCGACCCGGCTGGCGTCAAGGGGATGGAGTCGGCCACGCTGGCGTTCCGGGCCATAGCTGACAGCGGCTCTCTATTCATCAGCCGCGGCGACGAGTCGGGAACCCACCGACGGGAGTTGAGTCTGTGGAGTGAGAGCGGCCTCGATGCCGCCGGGCGATCCTGGTATCAGGAGGCGGGTGTTGGGATGGGCCAGGCGCTGATGATCGCCGGTGACAAAGCCGCCTATACCCTGAGCGACCGCGGCACCTACCTGCGGCTCAGCGAACGGGTGAGCCTGGAAGTACTGGTGGAGGGCGACCCGCAGTTGCTCAACATCTACCATGTGATCCGAGTCAATCCCGAAAGGTACAGAGGCCTCAATGTGGACGGGGCCAAAGCCTTTGCCGACTTCCTGGTATCGCCGGAGACCCAGGAGATGATCCGCACCTTCGGCATCGAGGAGTTCGGCCAGCCCTTGTTCTTCCCGGCCGCCGGCCAGGACGAGGAGACGCTGAGCCAGTAGCGATAGGAGGGGGAGATGGAGCTTCTCTGGGAGGGCATAAGGGAAGGCTTTCGCCTGCTGTTCACCGGCAACCGCGAGGTCATCGAGATCACCATTCGCTCGTTGCTGATATCCGGCTCCGCCATTCTCATCGCCCTGGTCATTGGGTCGCTGGCTGGGTACTTCCTGGCTATGCAGCGGTTCTGGGGGCGCAACTTTGTCCTCAGCCTGGTGAATACCGGCATGGGGCTGCCGCCGGTCGTGGTGGGCCTGTTCGTGGCCATCATGCTCTGGCGCAGCGGTCCCCTCGGTCTCCTGGGCCTGATGTACACGCCTGGCGCTATGGTCGTCGCCCAGGCCGCCCTGGCCACGCCCATCGTCACTGGCTTCACCGTCGCCTCCATCCAGAGCCTTCACCCTAAGCTGCGGCTGCAGATCATGGCCCTCGGCGCTTCTCGCTGGCAGACCATCTGGCTGCTGCTGCGAGAGGCGCGCCTGCCCTTGCTGGCGGGGGTGATGGCTGGCTTCGGGGCGGCCATCTCGGAGGTCGGCGCTTCCCTGATGGTGGGCGGGAACCTCACAGATACGCGAGTCCTCACCACCGCCACGGTGCTGGAGGTACAGAAGGGCAACTTCGAACTGGCCATCGCCCTGTCGCTGGTCCTGCTGATCCTCATCTATGCGGTGAACCTGGTTCTCACCTTCGTTCAGCAGCGGCAGCGGCCCGCCTAGGTTAGCCCGCGGCCGCTTCATGCCGTAGAATGGAATCACTCCAAGTCGAAGGCTGTGGCGACATGCCTGACGTCAAACTGGCGGTACGAGACGTGCTGGTGCACAGGGGCGCACACACCATCCTCTCCGTCCCCCATCTGGAGGTGAGGGTCGGCGAGGTGCTGGCGGTGGTCGGCCCTAACGGCGCCGGCAAGAGCACCCTGCTCCAGGTGATGGCCCTCTTGGAGCAACCGGCCGCCGGCGACGTCTTCTTCGACGGCCGCCGGGTGGAGGGCGACCGCTTGCCCTATCGCCGGCGCATGGCCGTGCTGTTCCAGGAGCCGCTGCTTCTAGACACATCGGTGGAGAAGAATGTGCGCTCGGGCCTGTCGCTGCGAGGCTTGCCCCGCAGTGAGCAGGCTCGACGCACAGCCTACTGGCTGGAGCGCCTGGGCATAGCTCACCTGGCCCGCCGCCCAGCTCGCAGCCTGTCGGGGGGCGAGGCCCAGCGGGTGAGCCTGGCTCGCGCTCTGGCCCTCGAGCCGGAGGTTCTGCTTCTCGACGAGCCCTTCGCCGCTCTCGACCCGTCCATACGGGAGTCTTTTCTCAACGACCTTGAGGGCATTCTACGTGAGGGTCGTCTGACCACCGTCTTCGTCACCCACGACCGTACGGAGGCTCTGCGTCTGGGTGAGCGGGTGGCGGTAATGATGGACGGCAGCATACGCCAGGTGGGGACGGCGGCGGAGGTGTTTGGCGCGCCGGTGGACGAGGAGGTGGCGGCCTTTGTGGGCGTGGAGACCATCGTTCGCGGACGGGTGCAGTCTCTGGCCGATGGCCTGGCGACGATCGACGTGGGCGGTGTAGCCGTCCAGGCCATGGTGCCCAGCCTCGATTCTGGGGGTGAGGTGCTGGTTTGCCTGCGGCCCGAGGATGTGGTTCTGGAACTCGCCGGGCTCGACAGCCATCCGACCAGTGCTCGCAATCACCTGCGGGGGACCGTCCGCCGCATAACGACGATCGGCGGTCAGGTGCGGGTGGTGCTCGACTGCGGCTTCACCCTGGTGGCCCTCATTACCAAGCAATCGCTGGAGGAGATGAGCCTGGGAGCGGGCGATGAGGTGGTGGCCTCCTTTAAGGCCACCGCTGCGCACGTGATACCGCGTAGAACCTAAGCCTGACGCTGCCGACGGGGGCTCTCGCCCAGGAGCCCCAACATCTCCAGACTATTGCTGATGATCCCGTCGACGCCCAGCTCCAGCAGCTCGTGCGCCCGCCAGAGGTCATCTACCGTCCAGGTGTAGATAGTTATCCCCAGACCCTTCAAGCGCTCGATCAGGGGATCTTCTATTAGCGACTGCTTCAAGCAGATGCGGCGTATCGGGTCGCGCTCCAGCATTGCCTGGAAGGCCTCGAGCTGGTCGGCGCTGCCAATCGAGTAGTGAACCTTCAAGTGAGGCGCGGCTGCGCGCAGGTGGTCCAGGAGAGGCCAATTCTGGCCGCAGATGGTCGCCTGCTCCTCCATGCCCATGCGCTCGAGCATTTCTGCCAGGGCCTGGGCTAAGGTCTCCTCTCGGTCTCCATATTGTCCCTTGAGGTCCAGAAGTAGGCCTCGCCTGTCCTTGGCCTTGGCCAGGACCTCCTGCAGGAATAGGGGGTTGCGTTGCAGCGCCATGAACCATCTCCACAGGGGGAGCCGGCACCTGTGTTCGCTCTTGAGGCCTAAAGAGCTCTTCTCGTCGATCAGGATGGGCAGGGGGCCGAGTTTGCGCTCGTGGCGAACAGCCATCTTGCCATCCTGGAACCGGACGTCGGTCTCGACAAGGTCCACTGGCCCGATAAGGGCGCGGGACAACCGCCGACGGCTGTTGCCAAAGCCGTGGGCTATCCGCACTGGTCCATCGCTTGTGAATGCCATGCTCTAGTTGACGGATCCGCTCCGATGGCGGCGCAGGAAGTCGAGGACGATAGCGTTGGACTCCTCGGCGCACTCCACCAGATAGCCGTGGCCGGCCTTCGGCAGCACCACCAGCTCGGCACCTGGAATCTGCTCGGCTAGGATGCGGGAATTCTCGGCCGGCACGATCTTGTCCTCGCTGCCGCTGATGACCAGAGTGGGGCAGCGGATCTGAGGCAGCCTATCGTAGGCCCTGTGACGCACGGCGGCCTGTACCTGCCGCGCGAAGGCATCGGGCGGCGGGCGAAGCTCGGCTTCGGCCAGGGCCCGGGCGATGAGCTCTTGCCGCTTGCGGGCGATGAACTCATCGCTATACATGAGTGGCAGGGCCTTCTCCGCCGCTTCCTCAGGGCTGACGGTGTTGAGGGAAGCCATGAGGGTCAGGTGCTCGGGGGGAGCAGGAACGGCCTGCTCGCCGCCGCAACTGGTGGAACCCAGGACCAGCGTCCGCGCCCGCTGGGGGTAGCTCAAAGCCAGCTCCTGGGCGATGAGCCCACCCATCGACTGCCCGTAGACATGAGCGGAGGCGATGCCCAGGGCATCCATGAGGCCGGCGGTGTCCTCGGCGAACAGGCGTAGGCTGTAGCGACTGGCCGGCTTGTCGCTGCGGCCGGAGCCGCGGTTGTCGAAGGCGACCACCTGGAACTCGTGGCTGAAGGCGGCGATCTGCATGTCCCAGCCGCGCGTATTGGCTCCCAGGCCCATGATCAGCACCAGAGGCTCCCCCTGGCCGTGCACCTCATAGTACAGCTGGATGTCGTTGACCTTGACCTTAGGCACGCCGTTCGTCCTTCATCTGGGTCGTGAGTGGCGGCGAAAGGCCCAAGACAAGAAGCCGCCGAAGGCTTATTGTAATCGATTGCAACGCGGGGAGGCGAGGCCCGACGTCCTTCGCAGGGCTCAGTGGGGACAGAGGCGCTCAGGGACGAGCTCCGGGTTGGCGTAGCCGTAGTACCAGATGTCGTCGAACTCCAGGCGATTGTCCTCCACATAGGCCAGGAAGGCGCTGCAGCCGGCAGCCAGGGCCTGGGGCGAGACCTCACCGTCGGGGTAGGCCGCCGCGAACTGGGCGGCCGCCTGGGCGTGGAGGCTATCCGGGAACTGCCCAGCCAGTGCGGCGATGGAGTCGACCAGGTCCTGCGCCGCAGCCCCGTCGTCGGGCGGCAGGCTGGTTAGCTGGGCCAGGTACAGGCGGAAGTGGGCGTAGGGGACCAGCTCGTCGCGGCCGCTCACACCGCTGAAGTCCTCCTTCCAGTCCCAGAGGCCGGCGTCGCTGATGGCCTTGTTGTAGAATTGCACGGCTTTCTCGATGTCGCCGATAGCGTAGGCCTCGTCGCCATCCACGACGGCAAAGTACAGGGCCTCGGAAGGTTCGATTTCGGTCTTGACCAGCACGTACTGGGTGCCGTCCCAGGCGTAGGTCAGGTTGCTATCCCTCTGCGGCCCGGCTCCAATAGAGCCGATCTGGCCTGCCGCCACGTAGAGCTCTTCGATGCCGTCGCCCTCCACGTCCACGAAGCTGATCCCGCGCGCCCAGGGCACACCGACCTCTCCCTCGATAATGTCCACGTATTGCTGCCCATCCCAAGCCAGGACGTAGACGGACGTCCAGCAGGTATGGGCGCCGCAGGAGTCCGCAGTGAAGCTGGCTTCCAGCTTGCCGTCGCCGTTGAAGTCGCGGACTCCCAGGATGACGGGCTGCCAGGGGGGAACCGGCCCCAGCGTTGTGCTCGATTGGAACGCCACTTCGTAGCCGGCCACACCGCGGTCGAAGATGAGCACGTCGGCATCGGGCCAGGCGCCGCTCAGGACGGGGTTGGTCAGCCGCACGAGATATTCGTCCTCACCATCTCCATCCAGGTCGCCGGCGGCGCAATCGACGGAGCCGGACTCATCAGCCCACTCGGGCACGGCTGTCGGCATGTCCCAGGCGACGAACAGCTCGGCCAGGCAGGATGGAGAGCCTCCCGCCTGCGTCAGGTAACCGACGATGGCGGCGGGATAGTCGGCGAAGTCGCCGGGCTGGCGCGGCGCGGCGGCGACTGTGGGCGTGGCGACGGCTGTCGGGCTGGGCATCGGGGTTGCCGTGGGCGTAGGCGCGGCAGTTGGGGTTGGCGTGGCCGTAGCCGTCGGAGTAGCCACTCGGGTCGGCGTGGCGGTGACCGCAGGAGTCTCCGTCGCTGTGGGCGTCGCCGTCGCCGCTTCTTCTTCCCCCTCGCAGGCGCTGGCCAAGGCCGCCGTCAAGCCAGCCACAACGAGGCAGATCAAGGCAGTCCGAAGACGGCTAGTAGCATGCACGACGGCAGTATATCAGGGAAGTCAAAGGCTCTGCTAGGGAAAGAGGGCCTTTTGGTACTGCCGCGCTCGCCTGGCCAGCGGTCGTATCTCCTTGGGGGTGACCACGCCCTCCTCGGTGATGAGAGCCGTCACCAGGCGAGGCGGTGTCAGGTCGAAGTAGACTGCTGGAATGGCAAGCCCCGGCTGCCGTTCCGCCGGCGCTTCTTGAGCGCCCCCTGGTCGGCCCGGCGCGACCTTGAGGGTCTCCGTTGCCACATAGAAGGGAACGCGGGCGTTTCGGGCGAGGAGAGCCAGGGCGCAGGTGCCCACCTTGTTGACCACGGCGCCGTTGGCGAAGACAGTGTCAGCGCCCACCAGCACCGCCGCCGCCTCTGGCATGAAAGCTGCCGCCTGGGCGTCGCTGATCAGGGTCACTGGGGCGCTCAGGCGGGCCAGAAGGCGGGCGGTAGTTCTGCCCTCGTTCAGCGGGGCCGATTCGGTGGCGATGATCGGCCATCCTTTGGACGCCAGGCGCTCCAGGACGACGAAGGTCGTCGCTGAATAGCTGTGGGTCATGATTGTGCCTCGGGGCAGGACGCGCTCGGCGTGCCGGACGATACGCGGGGAGGCTTTCTCCCAGCTATCGATTATCTGGCGGGCTCGGGCCAGCGCGGCCCGGCGCATGGCAGGCAGGCCGTCCGGCGTCTTCTCGCCGGCGGCAAACACGACCGCACCGACGGCATTGCTGACAGCGGCCATGCTCGGCTGGGCCTCGGCCAGAGCCCTGGCCACTTCTCTGAGGTAGGAGAGGAATTCTGCGGTGGTCTGGGCGGGGCAATCCTCGAGCGAATGGCTGAGCACATTGGCAGCGTCGCGGGCCAGCCAGCTGGCGCCGTGAGTGCGGTCCTGGCTGATGCTCTCGATGGCCTGGGATATGCGAAGGCTAATGGCGGTCATGGCCGTCGCAGTGGGTAGACCTGCATGAGGGTCTCCACCAGTTGAGGGACGGTCTCGTACCGGAAGATATCCTTGGGCCGGATCCAGCGGGTTTCGGTGTGCTCCCAGTCCGTCCGTATCCTGGCGGGCTCTCTGACCTCGAAGAGGAAGGGGTGCACTATCCACCTCCTGTCGGCTTCGGCGTCCACTACCTCCAGGGGCTTGCCCGTGCGCAATAGCTGCACGTCCTCCCTGGCCAGACCTGTCTCCTCTTCTATCTCCGTGTAGGCCTGAGTCAGGGGGTCGGTTTCCTCTATATAGCCGCTGACGCCCGCCCAGCGGCCTCGGTAGGTGCTCACCCGCTGGCTGCGCCGCAGCAGAAGGATCTCCTCGCCGCCGCCACTGCGACGCACCAGGAAGCAGGTAACGACGCTTGCTTCCTTCATCGCGCCCTCAGGAGCAGTATACGCCGCCTGCCCAGATGGGTGCTATACTTCGGGGCAGGGAGAAGCAGTGTCTACGGGAGAGCTGCCGGAGCTGATTCGAGGGCTGCTGGAGCCGGCCTCCTATCCCTATGCGGTGGAGAAGGTCGAGCTGGTGCAGACCCACATCTCCTACGTCTTCCTGGCGGGCGATTTCGTCTACAAGATCAAGAAGCCGGTCGACTTCGGGTTCCTGGACTTCACCACCTTGCCCAAGCGGCGCTACTACTGCCGCCAGGAGGTCATCCTCAACCGCCGTCTCTGCCCGGAGGCCTACCTGGAGGTGGTGCCGGTAGCTTGGCAGGGCAGGCGCCCTCGTCTGGAGGGCCGAGGCAAGGCTGTGGAGTACGCCGTCAAGATGCGCCGCCTGCCGGCCGACCGCATGATGGACAGCCTGCTGGCGGCGGGCAAGGTATCGCCGGCTATGGTCGAGGCGGTGGCCGAGCGGCTCGCCGACTTCCACGCTCGTGCGGCTACCAGCCCGGCCATTGCCCGCTACGGAGCGCGGGCCATCCGCATCGCCTGGCAGGAGAACTTCGACCAGTGGGCCGTCTACATCGGCGATACGATCACCGCAGAGCAGGACCGCTATCTCAAGGCCTACGTTCGCTCCTTCTTCATCCGCCAGCGGCCCTTGCTGGAGCGGCGCGTTCAGCAGGGGCGCATCCGCGACTGCCACGGCGATGTCCGCTCCGAAAGCGTCTGCTTCGTCGATGGCATCTGCATCTTCGATTGCATCGAGTTCAACCGCCGATTTCGCTACACGGACGTGGCGGGGGACATCGGCTTCCTGGCCATGGACCTGGACTTCCACGGCCGCCCCGATCTGGCTGACGTCCTCGTGCAGCACTACGCCCGGGCGGCGGCCGACCCCGAAGTCCTAAACGTCATCGGCTTCTACAAGTGCTATCGGGCCTGCGTACGGGGCAAGGTGGAGAGCTTCAGGCTGGCCCAGGCGGAGGTCAGCGCTGAGGAGAAGGAGCAGGCCCGCTCGGCGGCTCGCCGCTACTTCCGCTTGGCCTGCCAGTACGCGGTCGAGCAGCCGCCGCCTCTCCTTCTCATCACCTGCGGCCTGGTGGCCACTGGCAAGACGGTGCTGGCCCAGGCCCTCGGCGAGGCCGCGGGCATGCCCGTCATCTCTTCTGATGTGGTGCGCAAGGAACTGGCCGGGCTTGCACCACGGGAGCGTCGCTTCGAACCCTTCGGCAGGGGCATCTACTCGCCGCGCTTCAGCCAGCGCGTCTACAAAGCCCTGCTGGAACGAGCGCGCGTCGTTCTGGCCGAAGGGCGGTCAGTCATCGTCGACGCCACCTGCGCTCAGCGGCACTATCGCCAGAGGGCCAGAGAGCTCGCCCAGAAGATGGGCGCCCGCTTCCTTTGCCTGGAGTGCCGGGCCGAGGAGGAGGCCATTCGCCAGCGGCTGGAGGAGCGCTTGCGGGCCGGGCGCGATGCCTCCGATGCCCGCTGGGAGACCTACGAGGCCCAGAAGCAGGTTTTCCAGCCGGTGACGGAACTGCCGCCTGATGAGCACATGGTGGTGGACTGCGACCGGCCTCCGGCGCAGTGCCTGGCGGAGGCCCGCCGAGAGCTAGTGCGGCGGCTAGCGCCTCCGTCTCCCTAGGTCAGGCTCTCTAGGGCCTTGGCGTAGAGGTCGGCGTGCGACTTCTCCACCTTGGCCAGGCTTTCGAACCACTTGGCGAGGTCCTCGAAGCCCTCATCGCGAGCAACCTCGGCGAAACCCGGATACATCTGGGTAGCCTCGTAGGTCTCGCCCTCGTAGCCCGAGGTTAGGTTCTGACGGCTGCTGCCGATGGGGACGCCGGTTACCGGATCGGCCACCTGCTTGAGGAAGCGCATGTGACCGAAGGCGTGACCAGTCTCGTGCTGAGCGACCTCACGGAAGAGCTCGGCCACCTCCGGGTGGCCCTCGCTGTCCGCCAGACGAGCGAAATAGAGGTAGCGCCGGTTTGCCTGCGCCTCGCCGGCGAAGGCGGCCTTGAGGTTCTCGAAGGTCTTGGTGCCCTTCAGTTCCTTGTCTGCCATCTTCCATTACCTCCTTCAGGGGCCGGTGGAGCCGTGGCCCCCAGGCCCGCGCTCCGTCTCTGATAGGGTCTCCACCTCCACGACCGGCAGGTCGGCCCAGCGGCCGATGACCAGCTGGGCGATGCGGTCGCCGTTGCGGATGGTGTATGAATCGAGGGTGCCGAACAGGTACATGGTGACCAGCACCTCTCCCCGGTAGTCACTGTCGATGGTGCCGAAGGCGACGCCCACCCCCTTGGCCGACAGGCCAGAGCGGGGCCGCACCTGGGCATCGTAGCCCGGCGGCACCTCGATGGCGATGCCCGTAGGCACGCCGACAGGGTCTCGCCCCAGCTCGATGGAGCCTCGCTCTTCGAAGCAGGCGAACAGATCGAGGCCGGTGGAGCCAGGGGTGGCCCGCTGGGGAAGCCTGGCTCCCGGCCGCAGTCGCCTTACTTTGAGGGTGGGCGCACCTTCAGCCATGGTTCAAAGAGTAGCTCGAGGCTGTTGAAATACCCATTGACTCCGTTCATGGTTCGACAGGCTCACCACGAGCGGAAATATACACGGTAACTCAAGACCGCTCGCCCTGAGCCTGTCGAAGGGCGAGCGTTTGGTGATCATAGACACTCGTCCGGACAAGCTCTGGTATACTGCAAATCGATTGTAGGCCGGGTTGCTCGTGTGGTAAAGGCGGGAGGAGTCGATGAAGGCAGTACGTATGCACGAGTCGGGGGGAGTGGAGAAGTTTGTCTACGAAGCCGCCCCCGACCCGCTGATCGCTGCCAACGAGGTGTTAGTGCGGGTGAAGGGCTGTGCCCTCAATCACCTGGAGGTGTGGGCGACGGTCCTGCCGCCCGGCACCACTTTCTCCAGACCGCGCATTCTGGGTAGCGATGTGGCGGGGATCGTGGAGGCGGTAGGAGATGCTGGTTCGGGTATCAAGGTGGGCTCGAAGGTTATGCTTCAGCCGGGGGTGAGCTGTGGCATCTGTGAGGCCTGCCTGGCGGGCTTGGACAACCAGTGCCGCTCGTACAGCATCCTGGGCCAGGGCCCCTGGGACGGCGGCTTCGCCGAGTTGATCAAGGTGCCGTCGGCCAACATCATCTCCATGCCCGAGAACTTGTCCTTCGAGGAGGCGGCCTCCATCCCCCTGGTATTCGTCACTGCCTGGCACATGCTGGTCACCCGGGCTGGCCTGCAGCGGAACGAGACCGTGCTGGTGAACGCGGCCGGTAGCGGCGTGGGCATCGCCGCCATCCAGATCGCCAAGTTTCTAGGGGCCAGGGTGATCGCCAGCGCCGGCACCGATGCCAAGCTGGAGAAGGCAAGGGCTCTGGGTGCCGACGAAGGCATCAACTACAACAGCGGTGATCTGGGGCAGGAGACCCTTCGTCTCACCGACAGCCGCGGCGTGGATGTGGTCTTCGAGCACATCGGCGGGGACATTTTCCAGAAGGGCGTGCAGGCTCTGGCGAGGAGCGGCCGCCTGGTCACCTGCGGCGTCACGGCAGGGCCGACGGCCAGCTTCGACATCCGTTCCTTCTTCATGCGTCAGCAAACCTTCCTGGGGTCGTTCATGGGCACCAAGAGCGATCTGCTGGGGATGATGCCCTATTTCCGCAGAGGCCAGCTTCGGCCGGTGGTGGATCGCGTCTATCCCTTGAGCGAGGTGCAGGCCGCCGTACGCCAGCTCGCTAGTCGTGACCACTTTGGCAAGATAGTGGTAGTGCCTTAGGGGTGTCTTCCTGGGGGGTGCAGATGGTCGCTGGTTGGGGTTATGCCTGGCTGCTCGCCCCGTTGTTCGCCCGCTTCAGGACTTCGCACCACCAGGTCATTGTCTTGCGGTTCCAGTGTCCCCAACCGTCCTCCACCGTTTTCAAGACCGACTGCACCGTCATGTAGCCGGAACCCCTGCCTGGCTGAAGTTCGGCGACGTAGATGGGGGCGCCGGGGTCGATCTCGCCGCGCATGACGCGCAGCTTCATCGCCACCCAGTTCGATGTCAGCGACTCTTGCAGTGCCGGCTCGGGCTTGCCAAATGGGGCTGTAATGAGGTCCTTAATTCCTTTGAGCAGAGCCGATATGGCGCGAATCACGGCTGGTTACCTCCCGCTATGTCCTCTGGAGAGACTGGTCGGCCATCGCCGTGAGGATAAGCTAGGGCCGCACCCCCTCAACGCAAGGCTAGCACTTCGGCGCTGGTACGTTACATAACAGCAAGGTGAAAAGGGGTAGAAACCTGGTTAAGGAAAGCCGGTCCATTCGGGTTGGAGGAGGCGGGGTGCCCTAGGCCGGGCCCCAGCCGCCGTCACCGGGCGTCTCCAGTGTGAGGCGATCGCCCTCCTCCACCGTCATCTGGCATTTCGACGGCAGCTCTCTCTGTTGGCCGTCGCGCTGCCGGAGGGCGTTCCGCCCTGCCTGGCCGGGCGAGCCGCCGGCCAGGCTCCTTCCCCTTGGCCCTATCTGTATGCTACTCTGGCCTTGCTACGGTCAACATATGATGATAGACCGACCTAAGAAGCCGAGCGGTATGGTGGTGGACATGCATGTTCACACCTCCATCGGCTCCCCCGACAGCAACCTCACGCCGCCGCGACTGCTGGAGGTCGCTCGCGAGGTGGGCCTCGACGGCCTGGTCATCACCGAGCACGAGGCCCCCTGGGCCGGCGAGCGGCTGGAGCGCTTCCGCCAGGAGAGCGGCCTCTTTGTCTGCAGCGGCCGTGAGTGGGAGACCGACTTCGGCCACATCATCGTCCTGGGCCTGGACAGTGAAGCCCAGGAGATCGAGCGAGTGGCTGAGCTACATCGCCTGGCGCGAGCCCAGGGCGCTTTCGTGATCCTGGCCCATCCCTTCCGCTTCTTCCCCGGGCACTCCAACCGCCTGTTCGGCCGCCAGTACGATCCGTCGTCCCTGACGGCGGCGGAGCTGGCACAGCACCCTGTCTTCGAGCTGGTGGACGCCATAGAGGTACTGAACTACGCCTGCACCGAGAAGGAGAATCAGCTAGCCCAGGAGGCGGCGCGGATGCTGGGAAAAGAGGGCGTGGCCGGCAGCGACGCTCACACCTACACGGAGGTAGGGCGCTGCGTCACCATCTTCCAGCGGGCGGTCGCAAGCGAGGAAGAGCTTATCGAAGAGCTACGGGCCGGCCGCTACTCCCTGGCCCAGCGCAGGCCCAGCGGGGAGTACGTGCCGCTGGCCTTCGCCACACCCTGAGGGCTATCCGCTGGCGCCGGCTATGATCAGCCGGACTGCCACCGCAAACAGGGCTACGGCCAGAAGGCGGACGATAACCCCTGCCGGCAGGCGACCAGATAGCCTAGCGCCTATCTGGGCTCCCGCAACCACTCCCACGGCCAGGGGTACCATCCTCGCCCAGCCTTCAGCCAGTGATCCGTCCACTATGTGCACCGCGGTGCCGGTGAGGGCAGTGAACATCAGAATGAAAACGCTTGTGGCGGTAGCGACGTGGGCGGGGAAGCTCAGCAGGCCGACCATGACCGGCACGTGGATGATGCCGCCGCCTACCCCCAGGAAGCTGGCGATGAAGCCCACCAGGAAGCTAATGGTGATGCCCAGCTCACGATTGAAGCTATAGCTGTAGGTGACGCCGGCGGAATCCGTGAGGCTTCGCTGCGCGTTGGGCCGTAGGCTTGCCAGACTCTTGCCTTTGGTCGCTCCCGCCCGGAGAGCGATGTAGATCGACACGGCGATGAGCAGCAGGCCGAAGGTGAGGTCGAAGGTCTGCCTGGGCAGCCAGTTGGTCGCCGCCGCTCCCACGATCGCTCCCGGTATGGTGGCCAGGGCGAAAATGAGGCCGGTACGGTAGTCTATGCGGCGAAGTCGGGCGTAGCCCAGAGAGCCCGACAGAGCGCTGAAGAAGACGACCGCCAGCGAGATGCTGGTGATGATAGCTGGATCGTCGTCTGGATAAGCGATGAGCAGGACAGGGACCAGGATGAATCCGCCGCCCACGCCGACGATCGCACCAAAGGCTCCTACCACCACTCCCAGCCCTACCAGGAGGACGGCCGTCAGCAGGCTCATGGCTGGGAGAGCATCTGGTTCAGGCTGCCCCTTTTGTAGCCTTCTAGGTCCAGGGTGACGTAGCGGTAGCCCAGCCCTTGCAGTCTGTCCGCCACCGCCCGTCGGTTCTCCTCCGACATCAGAAGGGCCATGCCTGCCTCGTCTGTCTCGATGCGGGCCACGCTGTCATGGTGGCGGACGCGTAGCTGGCGCACGCCCAGGGAGCGGATGAACTCCTCGGCCTGGCCGATGCGATTCAGGGCTTCCACGGTCACCGGCGTCTCGTAGGGGATGCGCGAGGCCAGGCAGGCCATGGCCGGCTTGTCCCAGGTGGGCAACCCCAGCCGGTGGGAGAGGGCGCGGATATCCTCCTTGGTGAGGCCTGCTTCCACCAGGGGGCTGCGAACGCCGTGCTCACGGGCGGCCTGCTGGCCCGGCCGGAAGTCGCTCAGGTCATCGACATTACAGCCGTCGGCGACCCAGGCCATGCCCCGCTCGGCGGCCATTCGCCCGAGCTTGCCGTACAGTTCCTGCTTGCAGTGGTAGCAGCGCTGGGAGGAGTTGGCCACGTAGGCGGGGTCCTCCATCTCATCCGTCTCGATCAGCAGGTGGGGTATGCCTATTTGGCGGGCCAGCTCCTGGGCCTCCTTCACCTCCGAGGGCGGGACCGCCGCCGACAGGCCGGTGACGGCGAGGGCCTTCTCCCCCAGCACATCGAAGGCCACTGCTGCCAGGAAGGTGCTGTCTACCCCTCCCGAGTAGGCCACCAGCAAGGAGCCCATCTCCGCCAGGATCTGCCGCAGCCGCCTGAGCTTCTCCATCCAGCCCCTCCCTTGCCAGCTCAGCCGAATGTGATCATATCATGCGGCTCTGATGAGAGTAGGGGCCTCGGCCGTTCGGCCGAGGCCCCCGCCGTTGTGACGGATGCCGGGGCTTAGGGCGTGAGGGCTATCTTGAGGACGCCCTCGCGCCTCTCGCGAAAGAGGTCGTAGGCCTCGGGTGTCTGGGAAAGCTTCATGCGGTGGGTGAATAGTGCCGACAGGTCGACCTTGCCGTACCTTATGATGTCCAGCATATGGTTCAGGCGGTTGAAGCCCGCGGGGCCGAGGGTGGTCACGACCTTGCGGTGATAGAAAGAGGGGGCGTTCGTTGGCATGGAGAGCTGGGGCAGAGCGCCGTAGATGCCAACGCTGGAGATGGTGCCGCCACGACGCACCGCTCGGCTGGCCGCCTCGAAGGTCGCCTGTAGGCCGACCGCCTCCACGGCCACGTCAACACCCTGGCCGTTGGTCAGGCTTATGATCTCCGATGCAGGTTCTTTCTCCTGGGGGTTGATGACCACGTTAGCGCCGAACTTCTTGGATGCCTCTATCCTCTCCGGTACAGACTCCACGGTGATGACCAGGCCGGCGCCTCTGGCTCTGGCCCCGGCGGTGGCGCAAAGGCCGACCGGCCCCTGGGCGAAGATGGCCACCGAGTCGCCGATCTTCAACTCGGCCCGCTCGATGGCGGCGAAACCGGTGGACATGATGTCGGTGGCGAGGAGGGCCTGCTCGTCACTGACCTCGTCGGGCACCTTGGTGGCATTGATATCGGCGAAAGGCGCCACATAGTATTCGCTCTGAGTGCCGAAGAGGCACTCGCCACCGCCGGTGCAGATGGTGTGGTCGCCCGTGTGGCACTGGAGGCACTTGCCGCAGCCGATGTCGAATGAGGAGATCGCCCGCTCGCCTGGCTGGAAGCGGGTCACGCCCTCCCCCACCGCATGCACTGTGCCCACACCTTCGTGGCCCATTGGCAGTCCGGGCAGGCTGGGCAGCCGTTTAGCCAACGAAGGGAACAAGAACATCAGGATCTCGGTGGGGATCTCGTCCAGGAAGTGCATATCGCTGCCGCAGACGGTGGTGAGGGTAGTTTTGAGCACTATCTCTCCGGGGCCAGGCGTAGGTATGGGGATGTCCGCCATCTCGATCTTGCCCAGGGCTGTCTTAACGCAACTCTGCATGTCGTTGCCTCCTCTTAGCTCTGTCTGCCGCCTAGGCGGACGTAATAGTCACGCCCGATTCTCTGCTTATCGGGCGGCGAATGTCAAGGTGGTTCAGTGCTACCTGGCCGAAGATGGACGCGACGAATTGACGGGCCCCGGCCTTGATTAAGGGCTGGCTATCTGATAAGGTGGAAGCCGTCGCAGGCGAGGTGACAAAGATGACACAAGCAGCAACTCAGATAGAGCTGACGGTAACGCCCCGAAGCGTCTTGGGCAAGAAGGTCAAGACTCTGCGTCGGCAGGGCATAACACCGGCCAACATCTACGGTCACGGCATCCCCTCCCAGGCCGTGCAGCTGCCCACGCCCGACCTGACCCGAACCATTCGTGTAGCCGGCCGCAACACCATGCTTCAGCTCCACGTAGAGGGCGAGAAGAAGCGACGGCCGGTCTTCTTCCGCCACGTCCAGCGCAACCCCATCACCGACGAGTTCCTGCACATCGATTTCTATCAGGTATCGCTCAAGGAGAAGATCAGGCTGGATGTGCCCCTGAACATCGTGGGCGAGGCCCCGGCGGTTAGCGTCCACCAGGGCATCCTCCTGCAGAGCGTCAACGTCGTCAGTATGGAGGGTCTGCCCGGCGACTTGCCTCCCCACATCGAGGTGGACGTATCGGGCCTGGAAGAGATCGACGATGCTATCCATGTGAAGGACCTGGACGTGAGTCCGGACGTCACCCTTCTAGTGGACCCCGAGCTGGTGGTGGCAAAGGTGGCGGCACCACGCCTGGTCGAGGAGGAGGTCGAGGAGGAGGTCGAGGAAGGGGCTGAGGTGCCAGAAGAGGGAGCCGAGGAAGAGAAGGCAGAAGCGGAGGAGGGGGAGAGAGCGCGCGGGGAGGGGAAGAGAGAGCGCGAGGAAGGATAGCCGTCCCGCACCCTATGAGCCCAGCCGGCGGCCGAACAGGTCTCGCTGTCCCCGCATGAACTCGGCCGCCGTAAGGGAGCGGCGTCCTGCCCGTTGCAGTCGCAGGATTGCCAGCAGGCCCTCGCCCGTCTGAACGGCGAGGGTTTCTTTTTCGCCTACTTCTGGCGGCAGCATCTGCCTTTGCTCGGGGGTGAGAGGCAGGACCACTCCCGGCTCTCCTGCGCCGCCAACCGATAGGGGCCAGGCTTCCCAGATGAGCAGGGTCTGTCCTGCCAGCGTTGTGAACGCCCCCGGCCGGGGGTTGAAGGCCCGCACCCGCCGCCAGATATCGATTGCTGGCAGATTCCAGTCGATGGCTCCGGCCTCCTTGCTCAAGAGAGAGCACTGGGTGGCCAGCGAATCGTCCTGCGGTTGGGGTTCTATCTCATCGGCCAGCCAGCGGGGCAGGACCTCCAGCAGCAGCTCCGCCCCTATCTCCGCCAGCCTCTCGCCGAGGCTGCCGCCGGTGTCCCAGGGCGAGATGGGGATGGTCCGCTGGCTGAGGATGGGCCCGGTGTCCATTCCGGGGTCCATGAGCATGATCGTCACCCCTGTCTGCTCGTCGCCGGCCAGGATGGCTGCCGCGATGGGCGAGGCGCCGCGGTGGCGGGGCAGAAGGGAAGGATGGACGTTCAGCACACCCTTGGCAGGGATGTCCAGCACCGGCTGGCGGAGGATCACCCCGAAGGCGCAGACTACAATGGCATCGGGCTTGAGAGAGGTCAGTTCCTCCACCGCCTCCGGTCGGCGCAGGCCGGGCGGCTGGAAGACGGGCAGACCGTAGTCGAGGGCGGCAGTCTTTACGGCGGGCGGCGTGAGGGCGCGCCCTCGTCCGGCCAGACGATCGGGACGGGTGTACACGCCCACAATGTTGTACCCTCCTTCCACCAGTCCACGCAGGCTGGGGAGGGCGAAGTCGGGAGTGCCCATGAACACCACTCGCATGATCTCAGCTCCTGCCCGCCAGGCGCGCAGATTCTAGCACGGCTCCCAGGGCAACCTCAATCGCTGTTGGGGTGTTATACTATGGGAAATCCGAGGATTGTTCGCTGATGCTGAGGCCTCTTGTCTTCTGTCGATGGCTGGCGGTGCTGGCCCTGGCCCTGGTCTTGCCTTTGCTCTTCCTTAGCTGTGCAGAAGAGGAAGAAGAGGAAGCCCCCTCCGAAATCGGCCTGCGGATCACCACCGTCACGCCCACGCCGACATCCGCGCCCGTCTTGACGCCGGAGGTGACTCCAACGCCCAGCCCGACGCCCACTGCCGTGCCCAATGTGTGCCCCGAGAACCCTGACCCCGCCGGTCTCGACATCATGGTACTGGAAGAGCCTCAGCAGGACGATGCCCTAGCCAGCCCTGCTCACGTGCGCGGCTGGGGCCTCGGCATCGGCTTCGAAAATGCGGGGGTGCAGGTGGTCATCTACGACGCCACCGGCGAGCCGGTGGCTGAGGTGAGAGTTCCTCCCCTGTCCCCCGAGGGGCGCATCCCGCCGTCCACGATAGAGGTAGGCGAATTCTCTGCTCCCTTCGCAGCGGACGTCGCTTTCCAGACCGTTCTCCCTCAGCCGGGGTGCGTGCAGGTGTTCGAGCTGAGCGCCGCCGACGGCAGCCCCATCCACGTGGTTCAGATCCCCGTGTTGCTCCAGCCCTAGCCGCTCTAGGGGCGTACGACCACGGGCATCCCCAAGACCGCCTCTAGCAGTTCAGCGGCACTTGCTTTGGGCGCTGCTATCTCCAGATAGCCGCTGCTGCCAACGACCGCCACGACCTCGGCATCCTCCTGGTACGTGAGGCTGAGGCCTACGATGCGGCGGCCGGCCACCTCCACCGTTGGCCTTTCGGCTGGCAGGTCTTCGCAGCGGATGTCGGTCACCAGGTTGCCGAAGACATCGATGTGAATGACTCGCCCCCTGAGGCTGCCATCAGGTCGATGGCGGGCGCGAAAAGGTGCCAGGGCGAGCACTTCCTCTACCGGCGGGCCCAGTTCCTCCAACGCCACGCCCAGCGAGATGTGGGCAGCCACGGGGGCAAAGATATCGCGACCGTGGAAGGTGCTGCTCACGGGCTGGCGGAAGTAGGCCTCGCTGGTGAGGGAGACGGCTCGATAGCCCTCGGGAAGCCTGACGGGAACGGGCTGATCGTGGCCCCAAGCTGCCTCTCGCGCCTCGGCGGGCAGGGCGGGCGAAAGCAGGCCGTTGTCCGGCCCGACGAAGGTGGCCGCTGGCGTTCGCACGGCCAGGGCCCGTCGCTCCGTCCCCACGCCCGGGTCGACCACTCCCACGTGGATGGAGCCGGGGGGGAAGTAGGGCCAGGCGGAGGCCAGCAGGAAGGCGCCCTGCTCGATGGCCTGGGGGCGGACGGCGTGGCTGATGTCCACGATGGTGGCCTTTGGGTTAATGGTGAGGATGACCCCCTTCATGGCGGCCACGTAGGGGTCATCCAGGCCGAAGTCGGTGGTCAGGGTGATGACGGGGTTCGCCATGATATCGAGGGCTCGGCTAAGAGCCGATGCGCTTCGCCTTGATGTACCACTGGTGGACGTTAGCGAAGCGAGAGGCAGGCTCGAAGAGAACGCCCAGGCTGATCCCCTTCACATCCTTGTCGATGAGGTAGTTGTGGACGGGATAGAAGAGAAGGATGCTGGGCACCTCCTCGGCGAAGATCTGCTGGAATTCCCTGTAAAGGGCCTTGCGCTGTTCTAGGTCGCTGGTCTGGCGGGCCTCGCTGAGGATTCGGTCCAGATCTTGGTTGGTGTAGCCAGCCAGGTTAAGTCCCTGCTCCTGCACCTGCGAGCTATGCCAGGCTGGGTAGGGGTCGGGGTCGTATCCTTGATCCCAGCCGTAGACGACCGCTTGAAAGCGGCGGGGCAGGAGGAAGTTACGCACCAGCTCGCTGCCTGCCTGCGCTTGCAGGCTCGTATCCACTCCGATCGCCCTGAGCTGGTGTGCTATCTCCTGCCCGATGGTCACCCGCTCGGGGTCGCTATCGGTCAGGATGACCAGGCGCAGCTCTCGGCCTTCCTTCTCCAGCACCCCCCGCGAGTTGATCTGCCAGCCGCTCTTCTCCAGGAGCGAGCGCGCCTGCTGGGGGTCGTGCCGATAGCTCCTGATGTCGTGGCTGTAGGCCCAGGTCCCGGGGACAATAGGGTTATCGGCGAGCTGGGCTCTTCCGTCCAGTCTATCGGCGACGATGGCTTCCCGGTTCAGGGCGTAGATGAGGGCCTGGCGCACCGATCTGTCGTCGAGCGGCGGCATGCGCGTGTTGAGATAGAGAAGCGTGTAGCTGTTGCGGCGGCTGGCCAGACGCTGCAGATTCTTGGCTTGTTCCAGTTGCTTCAGGATATCAGGGCTGGCTTCTGGGCCCAGGAAAAGACCCTGCACCCGCCCATCCTGAAGAGCAGCGACGGCTGGAGAGTAATCGGAGAAGAAACGGAACTCCATCTCGGCGATTGCGGGCCCTCCCCAATGATAAGAGGGGTTGCTTTCCAGAAGAGCCCTCTGGCTGTTGAGTGCCGTCAGGATGAAGGGCCCTGTACCTATCGGTTGCTCATTGAAGGGGGCGATGAACAGCCCTTCGGCGCTCAAACCCTCCAGGCGGTGTCGAGGCAGGATGCCGATGGTGGCGTGGCCAAGAAAGGGAGCGAAGGGCTGAGGCAGCTCGCAGACGACGGTGAAATCGCCCCGCTTGGCACACTCTACCTGCTGCCAGAACTGCCCCAGCGATGGTTCGCCCTTGAAGTCGGGATCGATGAGAGCACTCCAGGTGAAGATGACGTCGTCAGCGGTGAAGGCTGCGCCGTCGTGCCAGGTGACGCCCTGACGCAGATGAAAGGTGTAGACGCGAGCGTCGGAGCTGACCTCCCACCTCTCAGCCAGGTCGGGCAAGGCCGTCCCGTCAGGGCCCAATCTGGTGAGGCCGGAGAACACAAGGGTAGCCAGGTCCTTGTCCACGTCATTGAAGGCCGTGTAGAGGGGATTGACGCGCAGGGGGCTTCCCACTACCGCCTCCACGTAGAGGCCGCCATGGGCGGGCACTTGCGGCCCTGACCCCTCTCTGGTGGCGTACCACAGGGCCGATAGGGAGACGATGGCCAGCACCAGCCCGGCCAAGAGCGGCCAGCGAGAGCGCCTGCTCACAGATATGCCTCCTGGGACGCCTTAGAGGCGAGGGAGATGGAGGATCCCGTTTCTCACGGGGCGCCCATGACCCGGAAAGAGAGCGTCGGCCTAGAGGCCGGCACGCACACTCACGGCTGAAATGAAGAGAAAGATGGCCACTAAGACTATGGTCAACTGGAAAAGGGTCTTCTCCACACCGCGGCGAGTACGGACGACGGAGCTTCCCCGCGTGCCGAATCCCCCTTCTCCCCGCGCCTGGACGAGGACGATGAGGATCAAGGTCAAGGAGATGATGATCTGAACGACGCTGAGATAGTCTTTGGTGTCCATATCTTGTCGCCTTCGCTCCAAGGGGGAAGATCGCGCTCTCGGTTAGTCGACAGCGCTGGCCACCTTGGCCTTCGCCGCTTCCTCCTCCTCCGCCAGGGTCTGGTCCAGGTGATTGCGGTCGTAGTACAAGCGAATCAGGGCCTCTCCCAGCTTCTTGGAGTCGTGATGATAGCGGTTCTCCTCGCTCACCACATCGGCCAGAATGAGGTGCCCTCTCAGAGAATCCCCACCGTTGACCTGCACTGGCTGCGAGCGCGATGTTTCGGGCAGGCCGTCTTGGACGTTGCTGTTTGCCAATACGTAGCGGAATAAGCCCTTGCCCACGTGGCTCTCCAGGACCCGCACGTGATCGGCCACCTTGAAGCCATCGGTCTCGCCGGGCTGGGTCGCCACATTGCACACGTACACCTTTACAGCAGAGGAGGCCTTTATCGCCCGCCTTATGCCGTCCACCAGCAGATTGGGCAGAACGCTGGTAAGCAGGCTGCCCGGCCCTACCACGATAATGTCCGCCTCCAGGATGGCCCGGATGGCTTCGGGACAGGCCTGAGGGTTGGGGGGCTGCAGACACACTTCCTTGATCCGACTGGAGCTCTCGCTGATCTTGACCTCACCCTGAATGGTCTCTTCGTTCTCCGTCTTGGCCTCCAGGGTAACGTCGACCAGGGTGGAGGGAACGATCTGGCCGCGCACAGCCAGGACGCGGCTGGTCTGCTTGATGGCCTCTTCGAAGTTGCCCAGTACGCCGCTCATGGCCACGATAAACAGATTGCCAAAGCTGTGGCCGGCCAGGTCGGAACCGTCGGAGAAACGATACTGGAACAGTTTGGTCATGAGAGGCTCGGCGTCGGCCAGGGCCGCGATGCAGTTGCGCACGTCGCCCGGCGGCAGGATGCCCAACTCGCGGCGCAGCCTGCCAGAGCTGCCACCGTCGTCGGCCACCGTGACTACGGCCATCAGGTTTCCGGTATACTCCTTAAGGCCGCGCAGGAGGATGGAAAGCCCCGTCCCTCCGCCGATGGCCACGATCTTCGGCCCCCGCCGCAGGTAGCGCTTACCCCAGATGATGCTCACCAGGCTTGAATCGCGCTTGCGGGGAAGGACGGCTGATAGCAGAGAGCTATTGAGGTGCCACAGGGCGAAGAGGATGAGGCCGGTGCTGGCGGTCATGAACATGATGCCACGCCAGAAGCGGGGGATAAACTGGAGGGTCAGATAGTAGATGAAAGAGGGAAACGTGTAAGAGACATAGGCCTCGCGCAGGATGTAAGCGATCCCCAGCCCCATTATGACCACCCCGAGCATCATCAGCGCTAGCCAGCGCTTGATGTGCATGCCCGGGTATAGCCACTTGAGGAAATCGGCTTCCCGGAGGCGATTCATTCTCTCTCTAGTAACGCAACTTAACCACAAAGGTTTCACCCGCCTCCCGTCAACTTCCGCCGCAAGATCTGGTTCACCAGATCTGGATTGGCGCGACCGCGCGTCTCTCGCATCACCTGGCCTACCAGGAATCGTAGTGCTTCTTGCTTTCCTGACTGATAGTCTCTCACTGCCTTGGCGTTGGCCGCAAGTACCCTTTCCACCACTGCCGCCAACTGATCCGAGGCGCTGATCTGAGTGAGTTCCGCCTCCTCCACGATCTGGCGGGCCGGTTTTCCTGTTTGGAACATCTCCTCGAACACTGTCTTGGCGATCTTACCACTGATGATACCACTGTCGACCATGTCCAGCATCTGGGCGATGTGATCCGGCTTCACTAGGGCATCCTCGATCTCCACGTTGGCGGCGTTGAGGAGGCGGGCGAAGTCGCCCAGCATCCAGTTGCTGACCGCCTTGGCCCGTTGTCTGACCTTGGTCTCCTCCTCACCCACCAGCGGGGCCAGGCACTCCTCGAAGAACGCGGCCTTGGCCCGCGTCTCCGTCAGGAGGTTTACCTCGTACTCCGTAAGGCCGTAGCGGTGGAGGAAGCGCTCCTTCTTCGCGTCGGGCAGTTCCGGCATGCGGGCGCGAATATCCTCCACCCACTCGCGGGCGAGGGTTAGGGGCGGCAGGTCCGGTTCGGGGAAGTAACGATAGTCGTGGGCGTACTCCTTCGTTCTTTGAGAGACCGTGCGTCCTTCTTCCTCCACCCAGCCGCGCGTCTCCTGCTCGATGCGGCCGCCCGCCTCCACCACCTGTCGCTGCCGCTCCACTTCGTAGGCCAGGGCCTTGTAGACAGCGCGGAAGCTGTTCATGTTCTTCACTTCCACCTTACCCAGGAACTCCTGGCTGCCCACAGGGCGGATGCTCACGTTGGCATCGCAACGGAACTGGCCCTCTTCCATGCTGGCCGTGCTCACCCCCAGGTACTGGAGGATCTGGCGCAGCTTCATCAAGTACTGGCGGGCCTCCTCCGGCGAGCGCAGGTCGGGCTCGCCGACGATCTCCATCAGAGGCACGCCGGAGCGATTGACATCCACCAGGCTGTAGGTCTCCCCCGCCTCGTTCTGAACGTGGACCAGGCGAGCAACATCCTCCTCCAGATGGACACGCGTGATGCCAATTCGTTTCATCTCGCCGTCTGCGTCGATCTCCAGCCAGCCGTCGTGGGAGAAGGGCATGTCGTACTGAGAGATCTGGTAGCCCTTCATCAGATCGGGGTAGGGGTAGTTCTTGCGATCGAAGCGGGAAAGCTCAGCGATCTGACAGTTGAGGGCAAGGGCGGTCATGATCGTGTACTCCACCGCCTGCCGGTTGATGACCGGCAGGACGCCGGGCATCCCCAGGCAGACGGGGCAGACGTGGCTGTTGGGGGGAGAGTCGGCATAATCGGCGCTGCAGGGACAGAACATCTTGCTCTTGGTGAGAAGCTGAGCATGCACCTCCAGGCCGATTACGGTTTCGTACTCAGTAGCAACGCTGGTCATGAGCAAGTCGCTCGCTAGTATAGCAGTGGGGGCTCCTTGGAGCAAGGCTACCCGGATAGCGCTGGTGCCGAGGGCGGGATTCGAACCCACACGAGCCTGGCGGCTCAGCGGATTTTAAGTCCGCCGCGTCTACCAATTCCGCCACCTCGGCACTCTACATAGCACCGACTCCTGTCTTGGCTTGCCCGTGAATGACCCTTGCTGTGGAATGCAAAACTCAGAACCCGGGCAGGCCCCCGATGTTCTGAGTTGGCGTCGCGTCTGTTGGAGGCGACGGGCGGATTCGAACCGCCGATCAGGGTTTTGCAGACCCCTGCCTTAACCACTTGGCTACGTCGCCCTGGAGCGGAAGACGGGATTCGAACCCGCGATCCCCTCCTTGGCAAGGAGGTGCTCTACCGCTGAGCTACTTCCGCTCGCCACAGCTTCTTGGTGCCGAGGAGGGGATTTGAACCCCTACGCCCTATCGGGCACCGCCCCCTCAAGACGGCGTGTCTACCTATTCCACCACCTCGGCGGCCTGCTATCTATATTACATATTTTCCCAATCTTGGCAAGACCCCGCCGGCCTTGCCGTGTGGACGGCGGCCGCTGCGGATGATATAGTCGTCTGCGTGGTTATGCAAAGGTTGAGGGTGCTTCGACTTCCTTCCCGCTGGGGCTAGCTGTGATGAACAGGCAGCGCTTCGAGGAACTGGTTCTGGAGGCGGTGGAGGCTTTACCCCCACGCTTCCTCGACAGGCTGGCCAACATTGACATCGAAGTAAGAGATTGGCCTGGCCCGGCGGAGCTGCGGTCGGCGCGGGTTCCTGTGGGAAGGACGTTGTTGGGTCTCTACGTCGGCATTCCCCACACAAGGAGGACGCGCGGCTATCATTTGGCGCTGCCCGATCGCATATTCATCTACCAGCGCCCTATCGAGAGGCTGTGTCGCAGCGACGATGAGGTTAGAGAGCGCATTGGGCGGGTCATCAAGCACGAGATCGCCCACCATTTTGGCCTGACAGAGGCTGACCTGCGCGACACCAGCGTATCCTGAAGCCGCCCGCTGGCCTGTCCTCGGAGGGCATGCCATCAGGCAGCCGAGGCGGTGCTTAGCTGTGGCAGCGTTGTCCCCCGTTCGGCGAAGGTATCGGGCCTACAGCCGCCCTAGGGCCCCGCCAAGCTTGTCCATCGCCGCGCTCCGCAGCTTCTCTAGTGTGGCCTGCAGGTCCTTTAGCTCCTGGTCGGTCAGAACAGCAGAGAGTTCCTCGGCGAGGCGATTGGCGGCGGGGAAGGCCTCGGCAAACTTGCTTTCACCCTTCTCGGTCAGGCGAACCCAGGTCTTGCGGCGATCACGCCTGTCAAAGACCCTCTCCACCATTCCCGGTTCTTCCAGCCTGTCCACCAGCCCTGTTATGGTCTGGCTGGCCTTGACCATGGCTCGCCCTATCTCGCCGGTAGTGATCGGCTCGTCCCCATTCTTCAGGACAGTCAAGAGATAGAGCTGGGGAAGAGAAAGATTATGGGGTAGAAGGGCTAACTCGGTCAGCTTGAAGATGGCGTTGTAGGCCTTATAGATCGTTATCCATTCAGCTAGGCCCCTAGCGCCATCGAACTTGGCTCGCCCCTTCGACTGTCGTGTCGTCACTAGACTCGTCCTCCTTCCGTTCGTGCCTTGGGCGCCGACGGTCGCCGCGCCCATTGCTTCTGCCTACCTTCGCAGCGAATTCAAGTACTCTTTCATCCAGTGCCGAGCGTCCTCCCAGATGGCCTGCGGTTGCCCCAGCAAGGCTGCCAAGTGGGCCCCGTGACTCACGATGATGACCACGTGGGCCAGCTGGTCAGGATTCACGCTGTCGGCGATCTGGCCGTCGGCAACGCCCTGGCGCACCATCCGCTTGAGTTCCTGGCGCACAATTCTCAGTTGCCTTTGTAGCAGGTGCTGTCGGAAGCCCTCGTGCACGGCTGCCATGCGAGCGCAGATGGCAGCCGTGAAAGAATCTGGGGATCCCAGCTTGAGATCAGAGGGCAGGTCGTCAAGCACCTTGTGCAGGCGGTCGATGAGATGGTCGCTGGTGTACAAGTGCGAGACTGCGCCGTGTTCGCGAACCAGCCGCAGCGTCTCGTCAATAGCAGCGTAGCCCAGTTCCTCTTTGGACGAGAAGTAATAGTACAGGGTGCCCCTCTTGCAGCCGCTTTCCCTGAGGATATCGGCGATGCTGGTGTGGTAGTAACCATGGCTGGCGAACAGCTTGAGGGCTGCCTCAACGAGATGTTTCCGAGGGTCTTGGCGGGCGGGCATCTGACCAATCGGTTGGTAAGCTACCACCCCTTTCACATTCGTGTCAAGTGCCAGCATTGTCTCCCAACCCACGGAATCTCCCACGCGAGACGGCGTTGGAGGCCGCTGTTGTGTCAAGGCTCCCTCGCCGCTCTGGCCACGAAATTGCTGACCCCATAGAGTATGTTAGACGAAGGCCGGCGCACTTGGCAAGCGTCTACGGCCAAGTAGGGCAAGAAGTTTGCGTGAAAGATTCATTCTCTCCGCTTCATGGGCGCGGTGTGCGTCCAGCGATATGTATGGGGGGAACCAACCCCAAAACAACCGGCTAGCCTTGGCCGTACACGGGGCCCTGCGGGCCTCCTGGTGCGTCTGAGGGGCTTTGCCGCGTTCACCCGCGCCTTGGGCCGTCACTGACGGCCGCCCGCGACCTGGACGCCTGGCTTTCGGGCCATCAGCCGTGAAGATAGTCGTGAATCAGACGTCGCAACTCGTCGGGCATGGAATAGGCTTTCATCTCCACGTCAGCCATGCTGCTAATCATCGCTGATACTTCGGGTTCTTGTCCGGAAAAGGTCTGGCGAAGCAGCAAGGGCCTGATGTTGTAGTCGCGACATCTTTCGAGTTCCATGAGTTGCCCAGCGGGGGAACTGACCTCAAAAACAGCCTTGCGGCACCGATGGAGTAGGAGAAGGCTACGGTCGTGGACGTCGTTCTCCGGGATCTTGAAGTCGAGGGGCATGATAGGCTCGAACCCCTCATCAGTCACGATCTGCTTGATAAGCTCAAGGTTCTGGGGTATATAGTAGTTGCCGCCCACAAAACAACAACGCTCCAATGGTTCGGTTAGGCTTTCTATTCTTCGTTTCTCGACTGTTTCCTCTTGGCGAGCTTCCTCCCCGATTTGTGCCCGGAGTTCCTGGTCAAGCTTGAATTCTGCTCGTGCTTCCACGAGGAGTTCATTCGGGTCCAGCGGAACGTTCCCCCGCTCTTTGCGGCGCTTAGCTACCTTCTTCATGGCAGCCAGGTATTCCTCCGGCACCCCCCAGGCGCTCAGGCTGAGTCCGGCCGGAAGGGCGTCAATCGCATCCTCAGAACCGGTCTCTGCCGAGAGAGCATCTTCAACGTATGCCATGAGTATCCTATCAATGCCCTCGATAACCTGGCCGAGCCGAATAAGCGCTATTCCGCCATTGTGGAGTTCCCAGCCCTTGTGGAAACGAGTCTGATAGTGTCGCTGTTCTTCGCGAAGGAACCCGTAGGTGTCGTTCATCCGACGCGCCGCGCTCTCCCAGTCTTGGCGCTGAAACGCGGCCGCGGCTAGAAGGCGGAAGTCCTCGAGCGCAGATCTAATCTCTACGGGGATTTCGGGCTGTGCCACGCGCTATCTCCAGAAGCCATTTAGTGGCCTCTTTCTTCAGGGGGTAGTGTCTGGAACGGGCGACAAACGGGCGACAAATGTTTAGGTGCGTCATCAGACATCCCATGCGCTGCTGACATTTTCGTAGCTGCAATCTGGCAGGGGTGGAGGGATTCGAACCCCCGACCTGCGGTTTTGGAGTTCGTTCCTGCCCGTCCGCAGGAGTCCACCACCAGCCATCTTCGTATATGAGAGCGGGGTTTGCAAGCCCCTTTCGTCCGCTGGCGGCTGCTGTCATCCGTCCGGGTTGCTGTCAGAGTTGCTGTCAGCCGCGGGAAGCTTTCCCTATATCAACCGTTTGCTCATGAGCCTGCCTGAGGGGAAGCTTTCGCGATGTTGCAGGCGAGTGTGAGAGCTTGTAGGACTGATTACGCTATTTTGCAGATTTGGGGAGATAACCTATCATATACGATCCATCTGTCCTTAGCGGCAACCTCTGTTGCTGCCAGCTAGGATGCTGAGCCCCCAGGAATCTCCGGTGACAGTCCTGGTTTCCTCGTACACCGTGAACCGTGTCTGCTGGTTATCCCCTATGGAGAAGTGCCAGCGGCCATCGGTGTAGTAAGCCCTGTGTGGCTTTTGCGCTATGACTGGGCCACCCTTTGGGCAGGCGGCTAGCACCTTGTCTACCACTATGGCCCAAGCCTCGTCCTCGCTAAGAGTCGGCGTCGGGGCCTGTGGCGTCGCGTCATCACCGCCACAGGCGGCAATGACCGCCGCAGCCACCGCCATCGTCGTTACCATCAACCACACGCGCATGGCTCCCTCCGTCGTGGCCCCGCTAATTCTAGCACGTCCTCAGGGCGGGAAGCTTTCCCCATTCCGAGTGCTGGGCCTGCATTATGCTGTTGGCTCCTCGGAAAATTTCACCTATGGCGAAACGGGCGGCTGCCGGCCTGGGCGAAGGTGCCGGAGATGCCCGAGAGTTGAAGGGCTCGCCAGCAGCGTGAGGATAACCTCCATTTCATGGCGTGCCCCAGAGGGGCAATACCTGCGTCCGCGTGAGGTGCCCCGCTTGCGCTTGGGTCCATGGTACAATAAGCGCAGGATAGGAGAAGCCCCCCACCGTGTGAGGCTAGCTCCTTCTCCATGTCATGCTCAGTATGTGCGCACGCCTACTTAGGGAGACCGACCAATGCCTAAGGTGACTTTCTTCCCCCTTGGGAACGCCGATTGCTTCCGCATCGATCTCGCTGGCGGTCAAAAGCTCCTCTTCGACTACGCAGCCGCTCGTGACCTATCGGACGACCAAGACCACAGGATCGATTTGCCGAAAGTGCTGCGTCAGGATCTGGAAGCGACCGGGCGGAAGAGCTACGATGTCGTCGCGATTACCCACCTCGACAAGGACCACTACACTGGAGCGTCGGATTTCTTCTATCTGGAGCACGCCAAGAAGTACCAGGACGAAGACCGTATCAGGATCGACTGCCTCTGGGTGCCCGCTGCGGTCATCGTCGAGAAGAGCCCTGACGATCCTGAGGCCCGGATCATCCAGGCTGAAGCGCGGCACCGTCTCCGTGAAGGTGAGGGGATCCGGATCTTCTCGCGGCCGGACGCGCTAAAGGACTGGCTCGCCGAGCAGGCTCTGTCCGTGGAGGACCGGTCCCACCTGATCACTGACGCCGGTCGGCTCGTCCCTGAATTCACGATAAGCGAGCATGGGGCTGAGTTCTTCGTCCACTCGCCCTTCGCCACGCGACTAGACGACGGCACGGTCGTTGACCGGAACACGAATTCCTTAGTGGTCCAGGCGACGTTCCAGTGCGGGGAGACCAAGACCAAGGCGATCCTGAGCGCCGATGCCGACCACGAGACCCTGACCGCCATCGTGGAAGTCACTAGGTACAAGAAGAACGAGTCCCGTCTGGAATGGGACATCTTCAAGGTGCCCCATCACTGCAGCTACTTAGCCCTGGGGCCGGACAGGGGCAAAGACAAGACGGCGCCTGTGCCGGAAGTCCAGTGGTTGCTCGAGGAACAAGGTGGGAAAGGCGGCGTGATCGTGTCGCCGAGCTGGCCGATCTCCTCCACTGATGAGGTCCAGCCGCCGCACCGCCAGGCCGCGGCATACTACCGCGAGGTGGCTAACCAGTTAGACGGTGAGTTCAAGGTGACTATGGAGCACCCAAAGATCTCCGCACCCGCTCCGCTTGTGATCTCGATCTGCGACTTCGGCGCCACGATTGAGAAGCAGGTGATCCCCGCCGCCACAGCGATCACAGGAAGACGGGCTCCGCGGGCTGGATAGAGTGGTAGAAGCGGACTTTCTTGCGCCTCCAGGAGACCCTGCATCCCCCGATGGCCTCACCGTCGCCAAAGCACGCGAGATGGTCCGTCTGCTCACCGCTGGGGCACATCCCTACGCGCAATTCATCGAGACGCGAAGCAGCGCCGAAGCGGAGATAGTAGTGCTGGAGGTGGACGTCGAGGTGCCTCAACACTGCGTCTACGAGATCCGGCGCATAGAGAGGCTCGCCGTTGTCTTCGATCGGGCCGATGAGTCCCTCCCCGAAGTATTAGCGCTCCGACGGGACTTCCCACTCGTGCCGCATCTCAACCTCCGACCGTTTGAGCTTCCTCGGAGCCTTTGCCTGTACGACCATCCCTACAAGGAACTGAAGCTGGAATGGACGGCTGCCGCCTTCGTAGAGCGGATTCGGACTTGGCTGGCGCGGACCGCCAAGGATCTTCTTCACGAGGAAGATCAGCCTCTGGAGCCGATTCTCATGGATCCGGCGGAGGATCTCATCCTCCCAGCCGACCTGTTTGATCCGGAGCAGGCAGAGGACGCGCAGCGGCTGCAGGTGGGCGTTGTACAGGTTCCACCGAATAGGGCGACGTACATCGCCGAGCACTGGCCGGAGTCGGCCGGAGTCCCGAAAGAGGGTCTGCGCTTCATAGCGACTGCAGTAACGTGTCAGCCGCAGCCACATGGCATCATTCTCAGGATCCCCGGCAACCTGTCAGATCTTCACGACCTCATGTTGACTTCAGGCGACGACCTGCTTGGTACACTGCGAGGGCGTCTCAAGGAGTGGGTGCAGTCGGGCGGACCGTTCCAGCAGATGCAGGATGACCCCCTCATCGTTATTGCCCGTCTACCCAAGACGCGGGCCCAAGGAGGCCCTGTCGAGACGACGGAGATCCGAGCATTCGTTATCCTCCATTCGATCAAGGAAATAGGGGAAGCGATCGGTGTCTGGGTGATTAAAGACGGCAGCGTTGGACTCTTGTTTGAGCCTGATGAGGCTAGGCGAGGGGCGGAAATCAAGCTCAAACTGCTGAACCCGAGACCTGCGCTCTCCCGGCCTCTTGCGGCGCAACTCAACGCGTTGAATGAAGCGGTCTCTATCGAGGTCGCCGCCATCGGCGTCGGGGCGCTGGGGTCGCAAGTGGTTACGAACCTGGTCCGCGCCGGATTTGGCCAGTGGACGCTGATCGACCCGGACATTCTATTGCCCCACAACATCGCCCGTCATGCCCTAGGTGGCTTCTTCCTCGGTGCATCGAAAGCCCAGGCCCTGGCCGCGGTAGTCAATCCAATGATCGACGGCGACGACATTGCGCGGGCGATCGTTGCTGACGTGCTAAGGCCGGGCGAGCAGGCGGAGGCGCTGCAGGATGTCTTTCGGGAATCCGATGTGATCGTCGACATGTCCGTCTCGGTCGCCGTCGCCAGGTATCTGGCCCGTGATCTTGAAGCAGCAGCGCGCCGAATGTCGCTCTTCCTCAACCCTTCCGGGACGGGCCTCATCCTCTTGGCCGAAGACGCGCAGCGACTGGTTCCCCTCGATATGCTTGAGATGCAGTTCTATCGGGAGCTGGTCACGGACTCTACCCTAGCAGGATTCCTCAGACGCAGCGACGACCGTATCCACGCCGGCCAGTCGTGCCGCGATATCACCACTCGCTTGCCCCAGGACCTGGTTGCGCTGCAGGCGGCGATCGCGAGCCGAGCGCTGCGAGCAGCCATTCGGTCGGGCGACCCTACACTCTCGGTCTGGCGGGTTGAGGAGCCGAGTTTGACTGTCAGCGCTGTCCATGTCACACCCAGCAAGATCAGGACGGAGCGGATTGGGGAGTGGATGGTGTGTACAGACGCGACGCTCCTGCACAAGCTGGCGGAACTGAGGAGCGGTAAGCTCCCGAACGAGACCGGCGGCGTCCTAGTGGGCGCCTTCGACATGCAGCGCAAGATCGTCTATGTCATCGACACAATCCCCTCTCCGCCGGACAGTGAGGAATGGCCGACGGTCTACATCCGGGGGTGTCAAGGCCTCACGCAGCGCGTCCGGGAAATTGGGGAGGCGACCGACGCGATGCTCCAGTACATTGGTGAGTGGCACTCCCATCCGGATGGCTATGACGCCTCTCCTAGTCCGGATGACTTGACGGTGCTTGCCTGGCTCACAGAACGGATGGATGCGGATGGCTTTCCGGCAGTACTGGCGATCGCCGCTCAGGAGGGAGAGGTGCGATTCCTCCTCGGGGACCTCGCCGTCACCAAGGACGAAGTCCTGGGTGGCGCCGACCCTGCATCTGCTCAAACTAACGGATAGCTATGGCAAATTCGGTGCGCTAGCGCCGGTGTACAATCTAGCGGGGACAAGCATGTTGATGACGGCCAATAGCGTGGACTCGGCAGGAATCTAAATGACGTCGAGGTTCAGTTTCTACGACTTCCTAGGGTACATCATCCCAGGCGCGATTCTGCTGCTCGCAGTCGTCTACTGGGCAGAGTCTGTACTAGAATTCGATCTAGTGACTGTCGGCTCGATCTCGGGTGTCGGGCAGACGACCCTCTTTCTTATCGTTGCGTACCTGGTGGGGCACCTCATGCAGGCCTTTGGCCGGCGGTTTGAGGTGAGGGAGACAGAAAGGTGGGGTGGCTACTTCTCGGTGCAATTCCTGCGGCCGGATGACACCTTCTACACCGATGACTTCAAGGGGAAGCTGTTAGATGCTATCCATGCCACCTTCGGTCTGGCGCCTTTGGCGGATCCACCCGATGACGAAGCTCGGGACAGAAGGCTCCAGGAGATGTTCGCCATCTGTTACACCTATGTAATTCAACGCGGGATAGCTCAGCACGCTGAGGTCCACAATGCGACGTATGGCTTTTTCCGTGGCTCCCTCGTGCTTTGGCTTTCGGTTATCGTCCTCTTCTTCCTTGCTGAGTTGCGACACGCTTCAATTGCCGTGGCTTCAGCCCTTGACTATAACCAAACTCCCATCGATGACGTGAAGTGGCACCTCGTGATCGCCGGAGCGGCCGTCCTTTTGGCGACTTTTACGTTGCCGTTGCTACGAGACCGTTTTGCCCACTTCGGCCGGCGCTTCGTCGACGCTGTTTACCGGAGTTTCTACGCGTTCGTCAGTAGTGCCCGCGTCGACCGTGAGCCATAAGGCGGTCGTCAAACCACCGTGGTTGAAGTCCACTTCATCAATGTAGGCTGTGGCAACATGGTTCTCATTCATTTGTCAGATGGCACCGTGATGCTATATGACTGCAACGTGACCAGAGAAAACGAGGTAGAAGTGCTCACGTACCTGGGGCAAGCCATGGGCACCAAGAGAGCCATCGATATCTTCATCAATTCACACCGTGATTCGGACCATATGCGTGGCATAAGGCAGGTCCACGCATACTTTCCGGTCCGTCTCGTCTGGGACTCGGGGGTCGTGGGCACAACCCCTTACTCCACCGAGTACCAGCAGTATATGGATCTCAGACGGCAGGTTGGTTTCCGCGAGGTTAAAGCTCGCAAGTATGGCACCTATGGAGATACCATGGTCCGCGTTATGAATTCAAAGGACACCGACTACCCGGATGCGAACGCGCAAAGCTTAGTTCTGAAGGTGGAATACCGTGGGAGCTCCCTGCTTCTGGCGGGAGACGCAGATTATCGGCCGTGGAAGGAGAAGATCCTTCCCTTGTATGGTGAGCGGGTCAAGAGCTCAATACTACTAGCGGCGCACCACGGCTCAATCACCTTTTTCGACGATCCAAGCGACGAAAAGTACTACTTCACGAAACACGTCCGGGCGATCGAGCCCGACATGGCAATCGTTTCCGTAGGACCAAACGTTCACGGTTTACCTGATTCGGAGGCCATCGACCTTTACGCCCGCTACAGCCGCGGGTCAAAGCAAGGCAATAAGGTCTTCCGCACTGACAGGCAAGGTAACATCAAGCTACTTCTGAAGGGCAGAGGGGCATGGAGCCTGTCTCCTAGCCAGTAATGAACAAACAAAGCGGGTGAGGGAACATGGCCTATAAGATTGTGCTGTGGCAGCGCATAGAGCCCTGGTTCAGTGACCAGATGCTTCGGGAAGCCCAGAGACGCATCCGCTCCGTTGAAGAGATCCAGTCCCGATGGGGAGTAGAATGCGATGTCGTTGCGGAGTTCGACGACGAGCAGGTGTACCGACGGGTGTTCTATGCTCGCCGCAATATCCTTAGCCGGCGGACGGGCCAGAGCGTCAGGAAAGAGCTACGAAGCCGGTCCGGCAATTTCTTCGTAAACGGGACTGTTGCGGTCTTTCAAGACGGGGAGCCATTCTACTACGCCCCTCCCCACCGAGCCGAGTTCCTTGAATCCTTCCGTGAGAAAGGTCCTGCCTGGCTTCGCTCGGTGGTGGAGCAAAACGAGGCCACCGCAGGGCGGCGGTCAAGGGCTGAGAAACTCGCGCTCAAATTCTGCGAAAGAGCGGAACAGCTAGGATTCCACGGGCATCTCAAGCGCGAGTATCCGTTGAATCTAGCCCGCTTGGCCGGGACCTCTCCTGCAGAAGATCTGGGGACGAGCCACACCCCATTCGCTGATCTTTCAGCCAAGTCGATTGATATCCTGCACGATCATGAAGGCACATACGACGTCATGGAGGTGAAGCCGCGTCTGAATTGGGAAGCGCTCGGTCAGGCACTGGGGTATAGAGAGCTGCTGTGCGTAATCGAAAACCTTCCACAGGACAAAGTGCGAGCCCACGTCATCTGCAAGCAGGTCGATAGCGCCATCGCGCTCGCCTGCAGGAGATTGGGAGTGGGAATAATACGAGTCTAATGAGGCGTGGCGGGCGCTGCAGGCACTTTCGGACGATGCTCAACGTTCGATACACGAACTGCCCGCCACTCGCCTCTCACCGTCAGCCACACCCGGATTGCTTCCCGCCGTTCGGCCCGGGAATCGCAGCACCTCATGTCAAGGCGCGGGACTTCCTGCCGCTGCAGCCATGTGAGCCCTGTATAGCCCGCTGAGTGCTGTCCACGCAGCATGAGCAGGCGTGATGAGGTCAGCACTTGGCTACCCTACGTGCTAGAGGGTTCCTAATCTCGATGTCCAAATGTACCTCCTACTTTGAGGGGCGCGTCTTGCTACCTCCTGGCCCGCCCAAGTCAGTCCAGGGGGCGGGGTTGGCCACCCTCTGGCCTCGCCGTTTGGGCAGGTTGATGGTGGCCAGCTAGGCTTCGGCACGTGGTCTCAGTTCTCGATTGCAGAGGCACCGGCACAGGCGCAGCTGCAGCCGGCAGGAAGGGGACTAGCGGTGCCGAACCAGGGCGAAAGCTGCAACGGGCGAGGGACGCCAATCACAAAGGTGGCGGAGAGCTATGCCTTGTAGCGCTCTCCCACTTCCCAGTACTTGACCGGTATCTGCCTTGTCGCAGCGCCGGGTTCATCGCGAACTAGGACATCCCTCAAAGGAAACTGAGACGCACGCTCTCTGATGTAGCGTCGTTCATCACCACTCAATGAGGTGAAGGCAGCTAGCGCAATGTCGTCAATCTCCCGTTCCGCGCGGCGTAACTTTCGAGAGAGGGTGGGCTTCTTTTGGGCCCAGAGGCGCATGTATTCGAGCGCTAGGGTGCAGAGGCCGATGTCGTTAGGGACAGGGAAGCCCTCTAGGTCAGCTTTGGAGAGGGTTTCCCTGCCTTCGAGGGATGCTCGGCTAAGGATGTACTGAAGAATGGCGGGGTGGCCCTTGACGAGGCCCAACTTCTCGCTTACGAGCGCGTCATCCGACACCTGAGCCGTAGCTACGGCGATGTCGCCAAAGTAGGCGGAAAGGTCCGTCTTCGGGTGGTGGGCGAAGGGGATAGATTGCGCGCTGATCAGAGAGTTGACTTCTTTGAGGAGGTTTTTGTCGCCGTTCACCATCTCCCCTGCAATGCGGTGCGCTTGCTGGGAGAGGCGGTCTAGCTGCTGGCGAGTACCCGCATCTTTGTAGGCTGCTTCAGGGATGGGCAGGTTGCCGATGACTCCGGCGTAGAAGTGAGAGTAGCCTTTTTGCACTACTCCTGCCCTGAGCATAAGGAAGGCGTAGTAGCGGAGGGGAAGGCTATTGAGAAGGGCGGCGATGACGAAGGGATGGGTTTGCAGTTCCTTCAAGGGGGAACGGACGAGCATTACGGTGTTGCGGGCGAGGAAGGATGCCCCTGCGCCGTCGTCGACAGCGGCTTGAAGTGTCAAAGAGATGCATCTCAGCAGCACCTTTGGGGCCTGGAAGAACTTGAGGTCTTTGGCGGCTTCGATGAATTGAGGCTGGTAATCGAGGAACCTTCCCTGCCATTCGATGGACCACGCTTTGACTTCTCTGCCATCGAGCAGGGGTAGCGGGTTGCCCAACTCTGATGGATTAGCGCTGATTGCGGCTCCCTTCGCAGCTATGGGTCCCATTTCTATGCCATAGTGCCCTTTGAGGCGGCTGGGTACGGCGCGCATTTTTTCCAGGATTGGGAGGTCAGGGTCTTTGACTTCCAGGCGCCAGGTGCCGTCGGGGGCCAGTTGGAGCCAGCGGTCCTGAGGGATGTGGTCTACGTCTCCCTTGTCCTGCTCCAAGTCTTTCAGAGCCCTTATGCCGTGGGCAATCGCTATCTTGTGGTCTTCCGGGGGGTGGGTCTTAGCGAGGAAAAGGAGCATGGGGTTGACGTTGGAGATGAAGACCTCGCACCACTCAAGAGGGACAACGCGCTCAATGGTGTATTGTGCAAGCAGCTGGCGAAGCTTTCGTGTGGCGGCGGCGTCGGCAAGGCCATAGGAGACAATGATGCCTAATCTGCCCCCCTCCCTGAGCCAGTCCAGGTCTTTCTTGACGAAGTAAGTGAAAATGTCGACGTTGCCCGCGACCACGTCGCCAAAGAGGGCGCGGTAGTTGGCCCTGGGCCCTTCGGGGAGACGCTCGTTGCGGACGTAAGGGGGGTTCATGAGCAGATAGTCATATTCGCCGACCCTGTTGCGGGCGGCGACGGCTTCTTCTAGTTCGCCTACTGCTGCCAGCGTAAAGATGCTCCTGGTCGTGCCGCCAGAGGGTACGGGGGTCGTGCCGAGAAGCGAATCCAGGGTGTAGACGGGCAGGCGCTCTAGGCTGAACTCGCGGCCCTCGTTTTCGGCCTGGGCCTTTGCCTTGAGGTAGGTATCGAGTATAAGGAAAAGGAGGTTCATCTCGGCAATGTGAGTGGCGAACGGGTTGATGTCCAGCCCAACCACGTTGGAGAGCGCGCTCAGCCGAGCCTCCTCGCTGATGTTGCGCCGCTGCATGTCACGAAGTAGGGTGTTTGCAGCCCTTACCAGGAACCCGCCGGATCCGCAGGCTGGATCCAGCAACAGACCGTGCCCCGTCCAGCCCACGTGCCGGAGGATGTAGTCTACGACCTCTACCGGAGTGTAGAACTCGCCAAGCTCTTTGCGTCGCTGAGGGGGAAGGTAGGCTTGATAGAGGTCGCCCAGCGTATCGCGGTCTACCTTGGAGAGGTCGAAGGCGTTAAGAAGATAGAGTATGTTTTCCAGGACCTCGTTTAGCTGGGAGTCGCCCTTCACATACCAGTCAAAGATCCCGTATTCAAAAAAGTGCGCGTAGAGGTGACTGGCATCTCGATACGCTAACTGGATGAGGTCTTGATAGTTGTCCTCGAGGTAGGTAACAAACCGACGCCAGATGCCGATGCCGCCGTTGCTGATCTTTCGTTTCAGCAACTGCTTGTCCTCGGCGATGCGGATGAACAAGATGCGGTTAAGGGCAGCATAGGTAATGTCCGCGAGGTAGATACTAACGAGCTGTGGCTCGGCAACGTCTCTCGAATACGGCTGGACGTGGCAGAATGCGGGGAAGGACCTCTCGAAGACCTCGATGGGCGTCACGTAGCGGGCTTGGAGGCGCTGTTCTTCCTGGTCGAGAAGTTCCCTCCGCTCTTGAAGCTCGGCCGGGCTTAAGGGCAGGGCTTCCAGGGAGTCGCGCCGGGCTCGGAGGTCAGCCAGTTTTTCCGTGTATTCCTGGTACCGGGCTTGCTGTTCATCCCATGCCCGGCGAAGGAAGCGCAGCAGCAGGTCTCCGCATAGGCGGAGCGCGCGGATGAATTTCTCAAACCCCTCGGGCGTGTGCACAGCGATGTAGCAGTAGTCAAACTCGCCGAGCCTGAAGGGTTCGAGGTGCCTCTTTTGCGTCAGGTATTCGCGGGAAAGCTGCCAGAAGAGGGTGTTGTCTTGGATTCCGTGTTGAGTCAGGGGGATGTCTGAAAGATGTGTCCCTTTGGGCGTGAAGACCCTGAGACGGGAAGGGGAGGCGAGGACGAGGAACGACTCGCCGCCCTGAAGGTACCCCTGAGCTTGGGCTAGGGTTTTCCCCTTGTCGAGGTCTTTGTCGGCGATCTTGGTCTCGAAGACGATGTGAGAGATGCCTTCTGGAGTGAGGATGCGGATGTCGGTCCGGCTCTTCTCCTTTCTGACTAGGCGCGATGGATAGCGAAGACCTTTTTCAATGACATACTTGACGAAGCAGTCGAACCGCCATTCGATTTCGCCCATACCGGGCTTGGCCTTCTGCTCCTTGTAGTAGCCGTCTAGCCAACTAAGCTTGGCCATCTCGCTTGTTGTGCCCCAGTCGTCTACGGTCTTCGCATCCCCATCCGTTGGTGTTGCCCGGTGCAAATCGCGGAACCCAAAGATGGTGTAGTCTTGTTGACCCATTTCCTCCCACGCTTCGAGAGTGGGCAGGTCTATCCAGCGCTATCAGGGATAGCCAAATGGCTTGCCTCCGATCTGCTTGCCAGCTCAGCGACGATCCTGCCCATGTTATAATCCACTCCGCTACCTCTTGTCGAGAGCAGACATGACGAAGCCGCCTGGGCCTATAGAACTAGCCCGATGTCCTATCCAGCTTCCTACTTCCGGCTGAGCATGTTCCGTCAGTGCCGGCATAGGTACAAGCTCCACTACGTTGACGGCCTGGCGCAGGAGTACAGGAAGGCTCGCCCCTGACGGATGTCTCCTGCCAGGATACCAGCGGTAACCGCATTGCCTGGAGCGTCACGCAGATCACGCTCGGCAGCGGGCTTCACGTCTCAGCAACCGTCTCAGAGATCTTGACCCGAACGGATATAATTGTGCGCGAGGAAGAGCTGTTAGCCGTGCCCGCACCGCTGAAAGGAGCTGAACATGGAGATCCACATCAAGAGGGGAAAGGAATTCCGAAAAGGGGGATTCATGTCAGGCAAGAACGTCAAGCTTACCCTTCAAGTCGCTGTTGCCCTATCTGATGGAGAGAAAGGATTGGTGGAGAAGTACTATGATCCTCTCATTTCTTCTTACAGCGACATTAAGGGGTACTATGACGGAACGGACGAATCCTACAAACAGGTGAAGATCGATCATAGCGTAATTGATCTCAGTAAGTTCGAACTTGCTGCTCACGTCGATGATGGGCACACTTATCTGGGGAACATGCAGAAGTTCGAGGAAGCCGTTCTAGCGGCGCTGGTATGGGCGCTCAACCATCTAGAGGCACTCGATGAGTGGGAAGGGGAAAGAACTGTCACATCCTGAAAGCAGTAACGAGCCGTCAGCGTTGCGTCTGGCGGTGTCCCTTCCGCCCTCTTGATTGAAACTGCGGCAGCATCACCCACTGGATTTGGAACGGCGCTTCGGGTTAGCGACAGAGGCTCAGAGAGGAGAGGAAGACTCAATGCCAAAGAGGATATGTGACTCATGCGGCAAGGAAAAAGATGTCTCGGGAGGAAAAACTTGTTCCAACGGGCATTTCGTATGCTCCTCTTGTGCTTATGGTGGACTCTTTGGGTCAACCCTAACGACGTGCCCCTTGTGTCACAGCCCGCTGAGGTAGGAAGTCGCGCAGACTCAGTGTGGGTCTGAGCAACCGCCTTCAAAGAAAACGCGCCTTGTCGCCCGCTTTGTCGAGTGTGCCAGCCCCAAGCCGAGGAAGTCGCTGTCATGAGACCGCTGTTGCCTAGTCAAAGGAAGACGCGCTGAGGCCCAAGGGGCTCGGGGAACTCCGGCAGAGGAGTCATAGCACTCGCCACCTCCATGCACCGGATCACCTCTTGCCGGGTCGCCTCTGCCAACTTATGGACGATAGCGTTGCGCCGCTTGCGTAGACTGTGAATCTGCTTACCCAGGGTTGGATCGAGCTTGCCGACCGCGATCAGTAGATCTATCTGCTCGCTTACCTTCCAATCCATTTCGCCAATTGCGGTCTTGGACCTCCCTCGCTGAAGCCAGAACGCTTCGAAGTCACGCTCGATGGAGGTCTCAATTAACGTCCATGCGGTTACGAAGGCCTCAGTCCAGAACTGGCGGTTGAAGAGAGTCAACGCGCTAAGCAATCGCAGAGATGCGGCAGCCTGATCATGATCTCGGGCACAGCGATCGGCGAGATCGAGCAGCGGAGGTACGGTGTCCTCCGGCAGGGAGAAGGAGATATGGGGCTCCCCGTCGCGGGGGCGCATGTCGAGCAGTCTGTTTCGTGGGGTCACCACCGAGTGGGAACCCCGTATTTCGCCTGACTTCGCGTTGAAATCCTTTAGCTCGATGAGTTCGAAATCGGGCAATGCGAGCAATGGCATAGCAGACCGGGTCAGTACACCGAAGACTTGGTTGATGATTGACCGGGCGCGGGGACGGTCGTCAGTGACTGCGACAATCAGCCCATTGCTGTACACGATGGTTTCGATGTCCGCCACCCTTGCACGGTGCAGAAGCCGCTGTGTTCGTGTTAGGAGCCACGGTCGCCGCAAGATCTTTTCTCTTGGCGTCGGATAAGCGGGCGGGCCAAACCAGATCAAGGGTTCAGGGAAAGCCGCGTAGCAGACGACGGGTGCCTCAATGCCGACTTCCGCCGTCGGCGTCACCATAGGGGCCACGGCTTTCTCCCGCCGCCTCGGCCTAGGTTCAAGTTCCAACAGAACCGCCCGGGGTTCCGGAAAGGGGGCGCGGTACCTTGCTATCCAAAGAGCTGCAGGCGGCAAGGTTTGAATAGCTTGCTTAATCCCGGCCTTAAAGGTACCGGCGGGCGGCTGCCACGGGTGCCGGTCGGCGGCCACCTGATCAGCCAGAAAGATGCAAGCTTGCGCAGCAACTCGAAGCGGCGGCATGACAATGAGCCTCTCAAGCGACTCCTCGCGCACAAGACCGCCCGTCCCGAAGTAGGCATCTGCCATTTCGGAGAACTCTGCCAGTTCCTCGATGCTATCGACCCTGACAGCAAGAGCGACGCCGTTCCCGACTTCCTTGCAGTGGCACACCAGGACAACCGCAACGCTGCCTGCGCCTTGCTTAAGGGTGATAGCGTACATCTGGGTAGGCCTCGTCAAACGGGTGAGGTTGGAGTAGGTGCGATCTCGAGGCTTGAGACGTCGATCTTGGTACGCCGCGATCAACTTCCGCAGCCAGGCTTCAAGCGCCCGCGCCCTCTTGATATGAATGTGCCCGCTCATATTTGACCGCCAATAGAGGATGGCACTCCCCATTCTAGAAGCAGCGGCGGACCAAGCATCTGGACTTGTTCACCTAAGTGAAAGCTTGGCTTGGCGTGATCAGGGTATCAGAGGTGTGCCATTCACAGCTTGCTCATGTGGTCAATGATGGCATCAGCTAAGCCACGCTTGTCCACACAATAGGCGCTCCAGGGGCCCCTCGAAGGAGTCCTGACACTGGCGTTGAATCGATAGCGTGCCTTCCTGTTCTTGGCCTCATTCGCCGGGATGAGGTGAGCCAGCTTGATGAAGTCTGGAGCGGGCACGAACCAAAGCTTGTCGTGGATGTCCCCTTTGTCAGGATCGAAGTAGACGAAAACGAGGGCCATTTGATAGCTATCAACGATACTGTCTTGGGCGGGGGTCTGAACAAAGCCAGGGCTTCCTGGCGGAGACAGTCTAAACCGGCTCTTGACCTGAAGGTATAGCGTTTTGAGGCTTGTCCCTTTTTCCTTTACGATGAGATCAATTCCCTCATCGTCGGACAAAGGCTTGTAGCAGGAGAGCGCTCGCCGACCATAAAGGACGACCAACTCGGCTACGCGAGCTTCCGCGATGTCGCCCTTTTGCTTTGAGGATAGAGCGTCCGAGATTTGGTACTCAGTTGAACCATCCACTATGACTCTGATCCTTCCCTCGCACGGCCGCCTGCCGCATAGCACAAAGCACCCTGCTGGCTAGCAGCCTTCTCGATCATGTGGTCCACACCGCTCCACATCCTACTCGCAGCCGCTAGGGTTGGCAAGGAAGGGAGCTACGGACAACCCATTGCCAACACGCTGAGCGGCTCGGTGCTAGGGGGTGCAGTAGCGCTCGATCAACGTCGCCGCCGCGAAAGCTTCGGTTTCCCTGCCCGGAGTAACGGACGCACCTAGCGATACCATGCCCGCCGAGGCACACGCGTTGGCGAGAACAGAACCCCCCAGAAGTGGGACGCCCTGACAGTTCTTCCAGAAGAACTCTTCAGACACCGCCGCATCTACACCTGTGTGTTCCTCTAACTCCATGTATAGCTTGTGACCCGTACATGTCTCTGACTCTAGATGCGCCGACAAAACGGCGCTGGGGTCTGGACACTGAGGGCAAACGATGGGCTCTGGGCAGACTGGGCACGTTGGGCAAGGCGTCTCCTCTGGGCAAGGGGTTGGCTCGGGACAGGTTGGGCAGGGCGTAGGCGACGTTAGCTGCGCTGCCTCGGGGACTGGTGTTGGCGTCGGACTCTCTTCGGCTGAGTTGCTGGAGCCAGTGCAGGCGATGAGGGCGGCGCTCGCGAGCACGGCAACAAGGAGCAGCGTTTTCATGACTTACCTCCGTCTCCATCCTTGGCCGCCCCCATCCTACTCGCAGCCGCGAATGTGAGCAAGGGACTTTGCCGCAAGAGACCTATGCTGCTGAGGTTCGACCGCGCCTTCGAGCTTCGGCGAGGCGTATGTCTTGCTGGACTATCGTACGGGCCTTTCCATGCGAGCTGGCGATGTAGGCCCGAAGGGTGGCGTGCGCACGTACGTCCACGGGCGCATTCCACTCGTAGGCGCGAGGACTAACAGGGCCCGGGCTGCCCCGGCCCATGCCCATAGTCAGACAATCACTCGGCATTTCCTGTTGTGATACACTGGGCGCAAACAAGTTTCGTTAAGGAATTGCCTGCACCGTGTTAGAAGCCGGACTTGGGCTCGCGGCGGGCCTTCTCGCCCTAGAGGTGACCTCGCGTGTATTCGCCTGGAAGTGGCTCAGGCGTGGCTCCCCCGCCTTTCGATTCTCCCGGTACGGAGTCCCGCTCTTCCTTGCCTATGCGCTGACGGTGGGCGTGTCCTTCAGCGAGTTGGCGCTGCATCAACATGTGACCCCAGCCCGCGTGACGGTTGGCACTGCGATATTCCTCGCTGGCTGGCTGACCCGCTACTCAGTGATGACCCAGTGGTGGAGCATGCGCTCTCTTGCCCCGGCGTCTCGCTACGCCTGGTCCGAGCGTCTCTATCGGCTTATGCCCGTGCGGCATGCTGGCTACGTTGGTGCGATACTGGAGGCCGCAGGCGTGGCATGCATCCTATCGTCTGTGGCTGGTGCTGCAGCAGCACTGCTGATCTTGCCCAGCGCGGCACTAGCATCGGCATACTGGCCAGTACGTAGGGCAATGACTTACCACCGGGCACGCGGCCGAGACTACTCCCCGCCAGACGTTCCAGCCATCGGGATACCCTGGCAGACTGCTGCGGTGCTCTTGGTACCACTTGCCCTGGTCTACCTGTTTGCCGCTTTCCTCACCCGTGAGGTAGAAATCTTCACCTCCGGCACTGAGACGGGCCGGACCTTGATGCTGTCGCTAGCGGGCGCTCAGGGAACACTAGGCATACTGGCTCTAACGTTGGTCGTCGTGCTTATTCAGATGACCACGGCAGCCTATTCCGGCGTATTGGCGAGGACGGTGTGGTTCGACCGGCTCGCTGCCCTGGCTCTGGCATTCCTGCTGGGGTCGATCGTTTTTGACGTGGTTGTGGTTGCCCGGAGCGATTCCTGGCTGGCCGGCGATATGGCGCGCGCAGGAGCGCTGGTAGATAGCGGTCTCTTCCTTGCCGCTCTGGCTATGGTCTGTGTGTTGCTCAGCGCTTTGGCCTCCGTACGCATGGTGGCGCCCGAGCGGCTCATGCTACGCGTCCTGCAAGGCCTCGACGCATCACGAATAGTCTGGGCGGCAGCGGAATGGCCGTCCCCCTTTGGCCCCCGAAGGCTGGATCCCACCGATCCTATGAGGTCCGTCCAGGCCCTGCTCCGAGAACTGATATCGAAGAGGGATCTCCAGTCACTCCGGTTTGGCCTGGCTCAGCTACGGGAGCAACTGGAGAAATACCGCCACGTTGCTGACGCGGTGTCGGTGCACGGGTACTGCCATTACTATCTGGGGCCGCTCGTTGATGCTGCTGCAAGCGAAACCGGTGCGGAGGGACTGGAAGAGTTCCTGAACTTCGTCTATTTTCTGAGACTACCATCGCCTGAGTGGATCAAAGAGGTGCGCCTGGGCGGCGACGTTGATGGACCGCCCGGGGAACTATTGCTCCGAAAAGTCATTGATGCCGCCATAGCGAACAACCAGGGCATCATCGCTGGGCGCGGGCTGCACCTGATCGCTGAGCAAGTCCAGAAAGTGCTGCCGCTGCTTCCTCGGCAGGAGGACACGATGTGGTACAACCCAAGCCACGACTTTTCTATCCAGCTGACGGATGAAGAGAGGCACCGTCTTCAGGACAACGGCGCAAAGATTAGCCTCGTACGGGATCGATACATCGGCTATTTTCAGTCGGTGGCTGAGCGAGCGCTCAAGGTACCCTGCGATCTTGCCGCGTGGTATGCCTCAGGCAACCTTTCGAGGCTGGTCACCGAGATTTGCCGAGGTGTGGACTCACCGAGAGTTCGTGAACGGTTAATGGGCCGGGCGCTGCATGGACTAGGGGCTGTGGCCGCAGCGGTCTGCGAAGCCGCACGTCCCGAGGGGCTGAATATGATGGGGCTAGACAGTGCGATGGACGCGTTGGATGCTGAAGATCCCGAGCAGGCTGAAGCGATCGACGCCATTGCTGCTATAACTGGTCGAATAGCTCGAAAGCTCGGTCACGAGGGGCTGTTGCGCTATGGGACAGTTTCTGAGGTTGCGATGGTTGGCATCTATGCCGGTGAAAAGCGCCCACAGGCCGCGCGGATCCTAGTAGAAGCGATGGGGCACGCACTCCAAGACATGCCGACCACGCCGGGATTTGATCGAAATGATGAGGCGCAGTTCGCCGTCAAGGAGCTTCGGGAGAGGATTCAGCAGGTCGCTTGGAGAACACGCGGCGAAGGCGCAGAGGAAGTGCAGCAGGCGGCCAAGCAGTTCTTGAAGGCAGGCGACGAGAGCAAAGCCCACTGAACCGCAAATGGCGTGAGCTTGACGTTGTCAACTGCTTTGAAGCAGAACAGACTCGCGATGCGTGTGCGCTTGTCCACTCAAGGCCGTACAGGTCCACCCCGTTTAGAATCAGCTAGGGCGTGTTAACAAATGAGCGTTGTGGGGAGAGATCATAATGTGCAAATTAGAGATCCATAGATGGCCAAACTCTCATATAGTACTCATTGACTATCTATGAGTGCTGCAGATATAGCTCAGCTTCATAGATGGCCATCTATGACAGCTTCACAGATAGCGAGACTGCATAGATGGCCAAGACTGACGTATGAGCATGTTGGCTATCTATGACCCCGTGCCCGTCTTGGTTGTCGCAGTGCTGATGCCCTTGCTGGGGAGTACCCAGGTCCAACGCCCGTCGGGGCCGAAGCCTGTCCTGTCGGAGATCACGCCGAGCGCATCCTTGGCCCGCTGCAGCGTCTTCTCGGCTATGCCCGCCTCCCTTGCTGCAGCCTGAACCGCTTCGGCCTCGACCGGGCCTTCTGCCAGCAGCTCCTGCAGGAACGTCTTTGCCCTGTCCAGGGCGGAGGGCCCCCTAGCGCCCTGGTCGGGAGCCAGTAGGTCCGCCTCAGTCAGGGTGCTTTCGCCGCACCAGCGGAAGCCATCATCCGTGATCTCGAAGGCCAGCGCCGTCGGCTTGGGGCCAAGGTTGCTCTTCAGACAGACTAGCGCACGTTCCCGCTCATCATCAGGGTTGACCCCCACGAGGTGAACTGCCCGCGCGGCTGCGACGTAGGCGATGCTGCCCTGAGCTCGGTAGATGGCCTTGTCCCGCTGGCCCTTGTTGAGGTGGAGAATGAACAGCAGAGCTACCCCTGTTCGCTGCGCGAGGGCAGCCAGAGCGCCCAGGACGCTCCGTAGGTCAGCATCGCGGTGGGTGTCGATAGACGTGCCCAAGTAGGCATTGAGCGGGTCGATTATCACCAACGCATAGCTGCCATTGGCTAGCTCGGTCTCGAGACGGACGAGGTCATCTGGGAGTTGGGGGAAACGCTCCCCGCCGGACCCGCCCTTCACCGCGGTCAGAACTTTCACGCGAGACAGGTCGGCGCCGATGTCTTCCAGACGAGGGCGTACCGTGTCGGCGAGGTCGTCCTCGGCTGTCAGGAGCAGCACGTTGTCTGCCTCGCGTTTGTCGGCCTCCCCTGGCAACGGCTCGCCTGTCGTGACCGCCGCGGCGATGGCCAGGGCAAGCCAGGACTTCCCGATACCAGGGTCGCCGACAAGGCCCGTGAGCCGTCCGCGGGGGATCCGCCCACGCCATAGCCACCGCACCTCCTGCCGCTTCACCGTGTCAAGCGACACGAGGACCGGTTGGAACTCCATCACTCGCCCTGCTCCCCTGCGGCCTCTGCCTGGAGCCGGGCAACCCATTCCTCCAGTGCCTTGGCCTCGACCCTGACGGATTTCCCTATGCGCACCACGGGGATGGAGCCATCGTTAATCAACTGGTAAATCTTGGATCTGCCCAATCCAAGCCGGGCACAACAGTCTGGTATGGTTAGCAGCAACTTCGTTTCCATCGTGACACCTCCAGCGCTTGACAACTATTGCGTTGTGCTCTATGCTAACAGTGTATCATCGTGGATACGAAGCGTCAATCGATATTGCGCAAGATAACGATGAAGAACAGCAAAGTTACGAAACGAGCGCGCAAGCGAAACGTGCTCATACCAGTGCTGGAGAGAATCTGGGAGTTGATACCCAAACGCACCAGCGCCAGGGCCATCCGTAAGCAGTTGGAGGAGGACGTCAACGAGGGGTCCGCCAAGTTCAAGCTGAACGACATCCCTTCCCTGCGTACCGTCCAGAACATCGTGGCTGACCTCAAACCGCCTAAGACGTCCGACCCGTGGTCGCTGGCTGATGTCGGCACGGATGAGGCAGCGCTGGTGATGCCGGTATGGAGGGAAGTTGTCGACTACACCCAGGGGGAAGTCAGCTACCTCACAAAGGCAGAGGCCAAATGGATTGTCAGGATTCGCCGAGTGGCGCCCAAACTGTATCCCGACGGCCTCAGCTTCTGGCACATCTACCTACTAGCACGGGAATACGTCCTGCTGACTGACCGGAAGAAGCCAACCACCGGCCCAGACGTCTTCCTCGCCTACGCACCCTGGGAGTCCCTGAAGGCGGCGCTGCTGTACGAGGAGGCCGTCAGAAATAGACTGATTCCCGCTCGCCTGATACTAGACCTTGGGACCGAAGAGGCTGTCACAACCGAGGAGGACACCAAGGTGCATGAGGAGAGCATGCACGAGGCCCACGAGGGAGAGGAGGACACCGATGGCCAAGCGAGCCAATAACGAGGGTTCCATCTACAAGCGGCATGATGGCCGCTGGGTAGCCAGCATCAGCCTGGACCACGGGCGACGCAAATACCTCTACGGCAAGACCCGCCAGGAGGTAGGGCGTAAGCTCACAGCGGTCCTGAAGGCTCGCCAGGACGGCCTCCCCATCCTTGGCGAGCGCCAGACCGTGGGCCAGTATCTGGAGGGTTGGCTGGAGAGCGCCTGTCCCTCCCTGCGGCCCAGGACGTGGGCGCGCTACGAACAGTACCTGCGCCTGCACGCTATCCCTGAGATTGGCAGGCTGTCCCTGGCCAAGCTCGGCCCCCAGCACCTCCAGCGCCTCTACACGAGCCGCCTGGAGGCCGGCCTGTCCCCTACCAGCGTCGCCCATCTCCACGCTGTTCTGCACCGGGCCTTAGGCCAGGCGGCCCGCTGGGGCCTGGTGGCCCGCAACGTGGCCAGCCTGGTGACGCCGCCCCGCGTCAGGCGGCAGGAGATGGCCACCCTATCCCCCGAACAGGCTAGGGCCTTCCTGGACACGCGGCTCAGGGCGACCGGCTTCATGCCGTCTACGCGCTGGCCCTGAGCACGGGTATGCGGCAGGGCGAACTCCTCGCCCTCAGGTGGCGGCATGTAGACCTGGAAGCTAGAACGGTGCAAGTCAGGGCCACCCTCCAGCGCGCGGACGACGGCTTCACCTTTGCCGAGCCCAAGACGGCCCATTCGCGTCGTCAGGTCGCCCTGACCAAGACAGCGATTGTTGCCCTGCGCCGCCACAGAGGCCTTCAGCTAGAGGAGCGCCTGCGGCTGGGCACTGCCTGGGAGGACAACGACCTGGTATTCGCCAACGAGGTGGGGCGGCCGATAGAGGCCACGAACCTCATCCGGCGCTCCTTCCATCCGCTGCTAGAGCGCGCTGGGCTGCCCCGCATTCGCTTCCACGACCTGCGCCATACTGCCGCCACCCTAATGCTGGGCCGGAGTGTCCACCCCAAGGTGGTGGCGGAGATGCTGGGCCACAGCCAGATTGCCGTGACGCTAGACCTCTACAGCCACGTCACGCCGACGATGCAACGCGAGGCCACGGCGGCGCTGGACGCCGTCCTGAGGGGCTAGCTCGTCCCGGGTTGCTGTCAGAGTTGCTGTCAACTGAGGCAAAATCTACCACTGACGATACAGATGGCAGATTCTCATATACAAATCTGGCAGGGGTGGAGGGATTCGAACCCCCGACCTGCGGTTTTGGAGACCGCTGCTCTGCCAACCTGAGCTACACCCCTGCCCTTCGGCTACGCTATTGTAGCGAAGACGCCGAATGGCGGTCAAGGACGCGGCTCTAGAGCTAGCGGCGGCCGCGTTGCTTGCCGGCCATCCTCAGGCGCATCTTCTGCCAAAGCTCCGCCAGCTTGGCGCGGCCGCCGCCCAAGAGCCAGCTTTGCCCCCAGAGGTCGTCGTACTTACCCGACTTCACCCGCGGGTACTCGGACGCTACCTCTGCACCCATGAGGAGGACCACTGAGCTGAGGTACATCCAGAACAGAAGGGCCAGCACCGCTCCCAGGGAGCCGTAGACCACATCGTAGCGGCCGAAGTTAGCTAGATAGAAGCTGAAGCCATTCTTGATTATCTCGAAGAAGATGGTGGCGACCAGTGCTCCCGGCCAGACATCGCCGATCTTGATGGGGGCATTGGGCACGAAGCGATAGAGCACGATGAAGGCCCCGAAAGAGAATATCGCCGGCATCAAGTACGGTATGGCTCGCCAGAAGAAGGCAGTGTTGCTGGACAGAGGGCCGAGAATGTCCGAGCTGGCCTCCTGGGTCGTGCGCAGGAGCGCCGTGGTGCCGATGGACAGCAGGAAGAACACCCCTACTCCGGCCACCATGCCCAGGTCCAGTAGCTTCTGCTTGACAAAATGGCGCGAGGTTTCGATATCCCAGGCTATGTTCAGAGAGGTGCGGATGGCTCCGAACATGGCGCTGGCCGACCAGGCCAGGCCCAGGAGTCCCACGATGCTCAGGGGGATGCTGATGCCGGCGATGGCGCCTATCGCCTCCCTCACCTCGTCTCGTCCTTCGTCCGAGGTAAGAGGAATGAACTCTAACACGTCCTCTATCAGGTCTTCTTGGAGGCTGCCGCTCTGGAGGAAGATGCCGAATATCGACACCATGAAGATAAGCAGAGGGAACAGGGAGAAGAGGGCATAGTAAGAAATGGCGGCCGCCATGTGACTGCAGCGGTCGTCGCCAAATTCCTGGACAGAGCGAACGGTTAGGATGAGCAGCCTTCGCACGTTTCTGATGCCTTGCTACTAGTATACTACTGGGCAAGGTGCAGGAGGTACGAAGGGAAAGGCGAGAACCTCGCTGGAGCGGATGGCTGGTGTACGGGATGGCTGCCTGAACGAAAAGAGCGCCACGAAAAGCGCTCAGTTAGGCTGTGACAGCTATCAGGCCGAGGGCGCTACCCACGAGTCCACCCATCAGGGCAAGCCAGGCACTGCGCCGGAAGCCTGCCATACCATCCTCCTGCCGTCTGAGCCGTTGTCCCGGTTCAGCGAGAAGCTGCCAGTGAAGGCGGTCTGGCCTTGTGGCCGAAGATGCGTGGGCCCCAGCTCCAGAGGGTCAAACTCGTAGCCACACCCCTCGCAGGCATAGAATGGTCCCCACATGTCGGACAGTTCGAATAGAGGACTAGCACAATGGGGGCAAGTTCCCAGGAAGGTCAGCGATGAGTAGCTTATCGACACCATTCTTTTCCCCTCCTCCCGGGAGAGTGGTTGTAGGGGAACGGGGCAGACGCGATGGGCAAAAACACGCCCGAGACATAGCCTCGGGCATACACCCTATCGTGTAGCGCTATGCCTCTTTCAGTGGCCTACGGGGTTAGCTGACGGGTTCGGGCTGAAAGAGACTACCCTACCTGCCACCGGCAGGATTCACCCCCGGAAATGGGTCCCCCGTTCCCCGGCTGGGGATTCGGCCCCAGAACCCCTTGCTCTTTACTTTTTGGTAAGTGCGGCGCTTGCTGCCAGCGGGTTTTCTCTCCGCGACCCGCCGCAACAAGGATGCACCAACAGAGAATATCTTACCCTTATTACGATATTTTGTCAACTCTTATTGGCAACTCAATATCGCCTGAAGTGGGCCTGGCCGTCTGCACGGTTAGCAGGCCTTTGCCCGTTCTCCCAGCAAGTTCAGCTTGTACCTCCTGATATCCTCGGGCGGGATTCGCCTTCCGCTGGGGTCCACGAAGGCCAGGGCATCCTCGGGACACTGGACGATGCAGGCGCCGCATTGGACGCACTCGTTTTCGCTGGTGATGCTGGCCTTGTGCAGTTTGCTATCGATCTGGAAGCGATCCTTGGGGCACACCTCCCGGCAGATAGCTCGCCCCTGGCACCTGTCAGAGTCGAACTCCACCCGCAGGAGCCTATCCTCATGCAGCCCGCTCTTGCAAAGGGGCGTGCTCCCCGATAGGTCGAGGCTGAATAGGAGAGCCACAGCAAAGCTGGCCAGCCCCCACCCAACCAGAGTGCTCCAGTGCCAATCGCTGGCTAGGCGACCGTAGGCAATGAGAGCACCCATTAGAAGCGCCCACACCAGGAGGGCCTTTTGAGCCCGCGGGTCAAAAACGACGAAATATCTGGCCCAGCTAGGGCCTCCCTGATGGGAGTCTGCCCGCACCACTTTCGCCGGAATCCAGGGAAGGCCTGCGAATATGGCCATTCCGATGATCCAGACCACCGCCACGAATGGCAGTACCAGGTGGCGCCACCAGATGAGAAGAGGAATCAGGGGGATGACCGAGACAGGGAAGGCCCACATGATCGCCATCTCCAGCCGCTGAGGGAGGTCGAATCTGACCGTTCGCATTCCCTCTGTCTTCTTGTAGTGATTGTCCAGATAGGCGGGGATGTCCCCGGCGTAGACGGGTCCAAACATCGGTCGCCAGCCCGTTTTCTCCTCCACCACCGCTCGTTCGATGCCGGTGGCGCTGAGCTGAGGCAGAACAAGGCGCCGGTGGTCCACCAGGTCGTTGATGCCACTGGTCTTGATCACTGAGACCACGTCATCGGAGGTGAAGTGGCCGCCAGCGGCGGCGCACCAGACGTTGATGCCCCTGCTGTTGGCCACCAGCAGGTAGGCGTCGATGCCCCTCAGGGCTCGCATCACTCGCCGCACGGTGAGGCCGAAGTTGCAGGTGACGAAGACGGGCGATTGGCGGTCGGGGTTGCCGATCTTCCTGAGGCCGGTCTTGGCGGGAAAGGGAAGCGCTCGGAGGGCAGTCTGGAGAACGTCGCTCAGAAAGTCCGCCAGAAGCTTTGCAATTTTCATGCTCGTCTCTCGCTCAGTGCTTGATCGCGCTGATGATCTTGAAGTCGCCCAGAAGGCTGGCACTCGCCCACTCTATCTCAAAGTCGGCGTCCGCTATCTTGCTCTCCAGGTGGGCCACGGCCCTGGTGGTAGTCTGGGTCAGGACATAGGTCAGGACCACCAGTGGCAGACGCACCAACAGGTGAAGCAGACGTCTTGGCCAGGAGGGAGGCACCGTCTCATCGGCGATGACCAGGCGGCCGCCGTCCTTTAGCAGGCGATGGCACTGGCGAAGGACGAATCGCTGCTCGTCGTCCGATAGCTCGCTGAAGGTGAGGCTGCTCATGATGGTGTCGAAGCTCTGGGGCTCAAACCTTTCATCTAGCTCGATGGCGCTCATCTGGAGGAGGGTGATGCTGTCCGCCAGATCCGCTTGCTCTACCTTACGGCGAGCGATGTCCAGCATGTGAGGGGAGATATCTATACCTGTGACCTGGGCGCCGCGGCGAGCGCACGCTATGGCCAGCGAGCCGGTGCCGCAGCCGATGTCCAGGGCGCGCCTGCCATCGCTCACGCCCCTCTCCGCCATCTCCCGGTGCACTCTGCTGATTCGGCCCAGGGAGAGGAGGCGTATCCCCAGGTCATATCGGCGCGGGGCCGACTCCAGGACCTTCATGAAGACGTAGCTCATGGCCTTAACCTCACTCTAGCACGGAAGGGTGGCCGCCGAAAGGACTGCGCAGGTGTGGGTGGGCGAGGCTAGGGTGAGGACCGCTACGCGGAAGCCGTAGAGCACTTGCCCCTGGCGGGTGTAGCCAGCACCGTGGGGGGCTACCGATGCTGTCGCTGGCACTCCTACAACCAGCGTGGGGCCCCTGGCCGGACTCGAACCGACGACACGCGGTTTAGGAAACCGCTGCTCTGTCCACTGAGCTACAGGGGCACCCTTCGGAGATGCGGTGAGAAGAGTTAGGGGTCAAGAACTTCACCCTTGACCCCTAACTCCATAATCCTTCACATTGGTGGAGATAGCGGGACTCGAACCCGCAACCTCGGCGATGCGAACGCCGCGCTCTCCCAATTGAGCTATATCCCCTTGGTAGTGTCATTATAGATAGGGCTGCCTGGCGCCGTCAAGAAAGGCCCTCCTTCCCCTTCTTGGCGGGAGGCAGAAGGCCTTCCACCAGCTCCACCTCTATCCAGCCTCCGTCCAGGTCTATCGCCTTGACCACGTCGTCCAGGGCCGGGATGAGCAGCTCGCCGCCCTCGCCACGCACCACGAAAACGTCGTTGCTTCCGGTGCTTAGGATCTGGGTCACCTTGCCCAGCGGCTGGCCCTCAGTGGTGCGCACCTCCAGCCCCAGTATCTGGAACTGATAGTACTCGCCTTCCGACAGGGGTTTCAGCTCCTCCTCTGGCACTTCCAGAAAGCGCTGGCGCAGGGCCTCAGCGGCGGTGGTGCTGTCGATGCCCGAAAGCTTGATGTAGACCTTTCCCTTGTACCAGCGACAGCGCTCGATAGCGTAGGCGACACCCTCTACGTAGAGGCTACAGCCGAGCGCAAACCGTTCCGGGAAGTCGGTCAGGGGCTCCACCTTCAGATCGCCCCGCAGGCCCCACGGCCCAAGGATGCGGCCGACGGTCACGTATCCCTGGCTAGCGTTTTCCCGGGGGCGAGACATAGCTAATCACCGCGACCTCCGCTGGAGGCGGAGAGGCCTCCCGCGCGTGAACTGGGGAAGGTGATCAAGCGAGGGAAGTCAGGCAGACGGGTTCCTATCCGATCTCCAGTACCGCTCTGGTTCCCTTGCGGATGGCGGCCACCTTGAGCATGGTGCGCATGGCGTTAGCGATGCGCACCCTCCTTGCCTATCACCCTGCCCATATCCGACTCGGCCACCCGCAGGTGATAGACGATGTGGTCTTCCTCCTCCTCCGTCACCACCACCTCATCCGGGTACTCGACGATGGCCCGGGCCATGTACTCGATAAGGTCCTTCATGGTTTGTCTCCACTCTCGGGCTCAGCCTCGGGCTCTGGCTCGGGCTCGAGCTCTGGCTCAGGCTCAGCCTCGGGCTCTGGCTCGGGCTCAGGCTCGAGCTCTGGCTCGGGTTCGGCCTCAGGCTCGGGCTCGCGTTCAGCCCTGGGGCCGGGCCGGGTGACACCCTCTCCGATCTCCAGTACCGCCCTGGTTCCCTTGCGGATGGCGGCCACCTTGAGCAGGGCGCGCATGGCGTTGGCGATGCGTCCCTGCTTGCCGATCACCTTGCCCATATCCGACTCGGCCACCCGCAGGCGAAAAACGATGTAGTCTTCCTCCTCCTCCTCCGTTACCACCACCTCATCCGGGTAGTCGACGATGGCCCGGGCCATGTACTCGATGAGGTCCTTCATGGTTTGTCTCCGCTCTCGGCCTCAGCCGCACTAGATTCCTGGTCGGCTTGACCCTCTTCCTCAGGTGCACTAGCCTCCCCTTCACCCTCGCTCTCAGCCGCAGGCGGGATAGGTTCCTCTTTCTCTTCGCCGCTAGCGCTCTTCCTTGCCAGAAGCTTAGCCACCGCTTCCGAGGGCTGAGCGCCGTGCTCTAGCCAGTGCGTCGCTCTTTCCTCGTTGATAACGATGGTTGGCGGGTCTGTCAAGGGGTCATAGTGACCAACGATCTCGATATTCGCACCATCACGAGGGGCCCGCGAGTCGGCCACGACGATGCGGTAGGCTGGCCTCTTCTTCTTGCCAACGCGGGAAAGACGGATCTTCAGCAAGCGGTCACCTCCCGTAAAAGAATAGCAGAAATCGCTCTCCAGTCTAGTGCAGCCAAGGTGCTCCTGGCGCGATGCGTGGCCCACGTCCCGAGGCCACCATTTGCATTATCTTCTTGGCCTCCC
>JAUWYP010000033.1 GCA_030615765.1 Dehalococcoidia bacterium
ACTCCCGGCGTGTTACATAGCCCCTCTTCGGCTATGCGGCCCGCCGGGAGTCAGATCCTTCGTTGTCCGCTGCCAGCGGTTCGGCGTTCCTCTGGCAGGGCCTCACGACTCCGGTCACGGCTGGTGCCGTTTGGTATGCCCGCAGCCAGCGCTGCGGTGCGAGGCCTTCACCAGATTGCGAAAGCCTATTCGCGCCTTCGATATGTTGTTTGCCTTTTGCCATTAGACATGACGCACGCGAGAGCGAACTGTTACGGGTGCGCGGAATGACTACGTGGAGGGGAAGGTGGCGCTGGGGCAAGATTCGTGGCGACCAGGATGTCGGATAACGCCAGTTATCCGACTTCACAGGCGATGACGCCGGGCTAGTGATGGTGTTTGGGTGCACGCAGTCGAACTTCCCCCTACCAGGGTCTACTGCCATCCGAGCAGGCCGAGGCCATCCCCATGCTTCGAGAGGTGGCTGGCCGTCAGCCCGACCTTGCTTGAGGGCTCGTGCCTCACCGACTCTGTGCGGAGGGTGATCACCTACCGATGGAGCAGGCTCTCCTCTGACCGCGTGCAACTTCGATTACACGACGTGCTTGAGGGCACACTAAGACTTCATCGTCCGTCTGGTTCGTGGTAGTCGGCCTTGCCCTAGCCCAGGCCACGTTGACAATGCCGCTACTTTCGCGCACTATTGCCTTGCTCCAAGACGCGTAGATCAGGGGCGGAACGGTGCTTTGTCCATCGTGTGGTCACGAGAATCTTGACGATGCCCAGTTCTGCGATCAGTGCGAGGCTGAGTTTGGACCTATCTGTCAATCCTGCCGCACGCGCAATCAGGTTGGTGCACGCTTCTGTCGGCGATGTCGGGAGCCCCTGGGTCCTACCGAGCCAACCCCAACGCCCACTCCTGCCCCTACTCCCACCGTCCCCACCTCCTTCGCCGCCGGCCGCTACCAGGTCAAGCGCTTCCTGGGCGAGGGCGGCCGGGCACCAAGGTGCACTTCGCCAGGTCGCAGGCCAGGTGGGTGGCGGTCGAAGCCGAGCCGCCGTTGCCCATGGTGAACACGGCCTTACCCTCCTGCCAGACTTCGTACAGTATGTCCACCACACGCTCGATATCCTCGCGCGGTACCGCCCGTCCTATGTCTTGGACGGCATCCAGATAAACGTCGATGACGTTTAGACTATTCACAACCCTGAGCGTTTTCGCGCGTACGATCATAAGTTCACCACCACCTTCGAACCGTCGAAGTCGATAGCGAAGTGCAGCTCTCGCAGTCCCTCCGCGGCCATCGCTTCCCTTAAACGAGCCTTGCTGTGGTTGTCACAGTAGAACATGAAGAATCCACCGCCACCGGCGCCCATGATCTTGCCCCCCAGAGCTCCGTTCCTCTTGGCCAGCTCGTAGCAGCGGTCGATCAGGTCAGAGCTAACCCTTGTGGATAGCCTCTTCTTGGACTGCCAGTGATGGTCAAGGAGCTCGCCAAAGCGGCGCAAGTTTCCTGTCTCCAGGGCCTCCTTGACCTGCCAACCTATCTCCTTCACCGTGTGGAGCGCTGCTGTGACGCCGTCATGGCCCCGAGAAATCGCCCGGCTCTCGTCGCCCAGCACCTCCGAGGCGCTCCTCTTTACGCCGGTGTACAACAACAGAAGGCAGGCCTCTAACTCTTCAACGATGCCATCAGATATCGCCAGTGGGCTCGCTTGGACCGTGCCGTCTTGGTCGATGAGCAGGCAAGTTATGCCGCCCAGGGCGGCAAGGTACTGGTCATGCACGCCGATGGGCTCGCCCAGAACGTCCATTAGGATGGTGGACGCCTCTTCAGCCAAGGTTTCCCGCGAGACGCTCTCTCGTTTGAATGTATGTAGGGCGTTGAGCAGGCCGACGGTGAAGGCGCCGGAGCTGCCCAGGCCGGTGTTCGCCGGGACGTCCGCTATGGACACGATCTCCATGCCGCCCTCCAGCCCCAGAAGACGGAGCGCCTCCCTGACGATGGGGTGCTCTATGTCGTCCACGCTGTCGGCTATCTCCGTCTTGGAGTAGCTGACGCGTATGCTGTCCTCAAAGCGACTATTGACGGTGATATACACGTATTTGTCGATGGCAGCGCTGATGAGGAAGCCTCCGTATCTGGAAGCGTAGGAACGGATATCGGTCCCGCCGCCACCTAGCGAGATTCGCGTCGGAGTTCGAGTGACGATCATGGCCTCATACCTCCGGCTGCTACCAATCGCCGAAACTCGTCTAGGCCGGCCGGCGAGCCGATCTCGTAGAAGCGCTGATGTGTCTCAAAGGCCAGTAGCTGCTCTTGCTCAATGAGTAGGTGATAGAGCTCCTCCTGCGTGAACGATCTACCCGGTGGGATGAGGCTAACAGCCTCCTTGCGCAGCACCGAAACGCCGTAGTTGATGTAGTCCATCCCGGGCGTGCGCCCTTCCTTGTCGTAGACCTTGACTAGATCGCCTTCGACGATGACGTTACTCCTGTCAAACTGATTGCAGTTCCGATAGACGACCATTAGCCCCAGCTTGTCCCGCTGCCGGAAGCAGTCCATGACGGCTCGATAGTCGAGGAGCAGGTAGGAATCGCCGTACGTCAAGAAGAATTCGCTGGCAAGAAACCTCTCCGCGTTCCGGATGGCGCCGGCCGTGCCCAGGAGCTCCTCACCTTCTTCGCTGTAGCGAATATCGACGCCGAAGCGGCTTCCGTCGCCGAAATACTCCTTGATCTCATCGCCCAGGTAACCCACGCAGAGGACGATGTCGCGTATCCCGTTCCGCTTGAAGAGCTCTAGCTGATATTGGAGGAATGGTTGGCCGTTGACCGGGATCAGCGACTTCGGCATCTGCTCAGTCAGAGGCCTGAGCCTCGTCCCCAATCCTCCGGCCAGAACCACCATCTGCATTGCTTGCCCCTTAGTCACGCGGCCCATATCTGACCACTACCTCGCGGTCCTCCCGCAGGTCCGTCACGATTTGGTTTGGCTTGCTCTCCAACTCCTCCCCATCGAGCTCGGTGGAGACAATCTTCCATCCGGGCGGTGCATCGATGGTGATGGTGAGAGGAATCGCCCTCGTCCCGGGTTGCTTTTGCACCAAGACGCGGTAGACATAGGGGTTCGTCGTCATGTCTACAACAGAAGGGACAGCATAGGTGAACGCGATCTCTTTCTTCGCGTCCAAGGGCAGGGTGAAATACCGGGCCAATACCGTCCTGCCGTTCTCATCCCATACGTCCTCTGGTCCGACCGGGTGTCCTTCTTCAGCAACCTCTTCGAGCGCGGCACCGTGAGGAACCAGAACGCGCAGATAGTCCCCGTACAGGGTCAGCGAGCCATCTCCAGTCACCAGCCTTACGAGATCGGGGGCCTCTCCTTCAGCCCAGGCCGAGTAGTCATTGGCGTAGTTCACGGTGACCACGTTTCTCGCATTCCCCTCTTCGTCGATGGTCACATCCAGGGCAATGCTGGGCTGAACCACCAGATTCAGCTTGGTGCTCCTGAGGCTCGAGTCGACCACCATGAGGTAGTCACCTTCTGTAGGTCTTACCCCACCGTCCCAACCGAGATCAGAGACGGCTCCCTGAACCTGGGGGTCGGTGTGCCAGAGAAGGAGGTTCTTTTCCTTGCCCAGTGTGTGCAGGGCGCTGAGCATCGATGCCCACTTCGACGGTTCAGCACCCAAGGTCCGCTGAATGATTTCCTCGGCGAGATAGCCGACGAACTGATATCGGCCGGACTCCCAAGGCCTGGGCTCTTCTGGGTGGGTCACTATTAAGGTCTTCTCGGTCACATCCTCGCTGGTGACGGCGGTCTCATACTCTTCCACAGTGATCGGCCCAAGCACCTCCAGAAGCTTCTCCAGGGTGAGGAAGTTGACCCCGATCACGCCATCGATTGGTATCTGGCTTCCCGTATTGGCGCGATAGATCTCGACGGCGTTTTGAGCCGCCGTGGGGAAGTCCGGCCACCAGCTGGCCTCGGCCAAGCCCATCGGCCAGTCGCGCATAAGGTAGGTCTGAAGAGGCCGGGGGGGCTCGATGTACTGGCCCGTCGTAGGCGGCCAGTCCTCGATTGTGGCACCTGTGCTGAAGGCGAGGCTTTCCAGCCTTCCCTCGTTGAAAGTGGCGAACCCGTAGACCAGGATGAAACCGCCCGTACCCAGGATCTCCGTGTTGTCGTGAGCGAGCACTAGATACGTCTGGGGAGCTTCGTAGCCCAACGCCCCAGGCGCTAGCCTAGCTGCCCGCCGGTAGTCAGCAAGGCGGCTTTCCAGCTCACCCAGGTGCTCGTCAAGTGTTCGCCTGGCCGAATCCAGCGGCCCGAGGAGGCTCCTCGCTCCAATGTCATCACGGCTGGCTCGAATCTCCGCCAGTTCGCCCTCGATGACGGCCACGTTGGGCTCGACCGTATCAAGGATCGGCACCACCTTCTCCGACAGAGCCCCGCCTTCGGCATCTCGTATTGTCTGGAACCTGCGCATCGCTTCCACCGCTTCCAGACCTATTTCCGATCCGTCCACGCCCATATGGGCCAGGCTCTGGGCTGCATCCACCTGGCCGCCTATCCATGGCAAGTGGCCGGCAGTCCATACAAGCGGGTCTGAATCCAGACCCTCGGAAGCCCTCCCCATCTTGACTCGAGCAACCTCAAACCTGCCCTCGGCCTCCTTCAGCTCGTAGGTCTCGATATGTAGACCCTTTTCCTCCATTAGATCGGCTGCCCCAACCAGCACCTCCCTCCCATCACTCAGGTCATCGTAGATACGCAGATACCGCACAACGGCCAAGCCCGCGACAGCCAAGACCACGACGACCACCAGAACTGCGATGGTCCTCCGCCTGCCCAACCGTCCTAACTTCAACACCCCACCGATCCCGTGCGGCTTCCGTTATGTCTACCGGTTCAGAGGGCCAAACTCCCCCGCGCCCCTCCGCGCGAGGCGTTCAATCCTTCCCGAGGCCTCAGGGAACTTCGATGGGGAAACGTTCAGAGCGGCACAATAACAGAGGATTCGGCCCCGCCTCTACCGCCACCAGCCACACCAACCATATGCTTGGTCGCCACGTAGCTTGGCCAACCCGGATTTGTCCGATCTATCTTCTGCCCCACCTCCTAGATCAAGGCCCAAAGAGTCGGCCCATAAACTGGCAGAATGCCCGCATCGTTCGCATGACAGTTTCGTACTGAGCCATGGGTGACTGTTGGACGCTTACCTCCACCTGCGAACTGACCCCTTGGGCCTCCACCGCGACAGTCACCGACCCGGCGGTGCTGCCGGTTTGTAAAGTGGTCGTCGCCCGACCGCTGGCGTCGGTCACCGCAGACTGTTGGCTGACGCTGGCATCCGCACCAGGCTGCGACGCAACTGTGAATAGACAAACCGCCCCGCTCACAGGACCACCGCGTGCGTCTTTTACCTCACAGCCAATGGGCACAGACGCTCCGGCAATCACCACGGCCTCATCGGCATCAGCGTTAGTCACATAGAACGGCGGCGGCGGATAGGCTGGCGGCCCAGGGGCCCAGGGCGGTGCCCCACGCCCCCACCATGGGGGACCGCGATCGTGCGGCGGGCCCGGTGGGGGTGGCTGAGCTGGCACGGCCGGTGGCGATTTCGGCGGCTTTGGGTCAGCCCACGCCGACCCCCCAGGGAGACCACCACTTGCCAAGACCGCAATCGCAAGAATGATGGTCATGTACACTACCGCCCGTATTAGGTGCCTCATTTCGTAGCCCCCTTGCTGTTATCTCCCTCGCCAGACACGGAGCCTACTTTTCCCCTTTTCCTCGCCTCGTTCCGTCCCTTGGCGAGAGCGCTGAGCCGGGCAATCGACCAGCTCGCAAGAAGGAACTCTTGGCCCCGCGCTCGCTTGCAACCCCGTCTCGGCCTGGCGTAAAATAGAAGACGGCAACGGGTGTGGTCCCATACGCCTAGTGCCAGGCTCCGGCGGTTGCGGCCGTCCGGGGCCTTTGTTCTTTCCCGTCAGCTATCGCTCGCTCCGGCTCAACCCCCTCCTAACAAATAGTCGGCAACAGGCCATTGCCGACTTCCACCACTCCTTCGAGGCCGGGAGGTGTGCCCCCGGCAGTCCACCACCGCACCTCGGTCTAACGGCCTAAGCTTACCAACTTACGAACGCGTAGGCCACATATACACCATGTCTGTATAACTTGTCAAGGCTTTACCTGAGGGCGTGAGCTATATTGAAATCCCAATAACCTCCCGACCCCGCGCCCACTCGCCATGGCAGCTGCAGACTAGGCGCTCCCTGGCTGCCGATACTGGAGAGCCTCCGTTACCTGAGGCGTGCCGATGACCTCTGAGCCTACCAGGTCAGCAGTGGTGCGGGCCAATCTTGGTACGCGGCGAAAGGAGCGGCCGACAGGGTGAGCTAGTGCATGGTCATGGGCAGAAGTGACCGCGCCCGAGAGGGGCGCTGGGTGATCAACAGGCTCTCCGGCGGCCAGGAGGTCGCTCACATTGCAGATGTTGGGCAGCTCCACGAGCTCCCCGCTGGTTAGAGGGCCTCTTCAGCCCAGGTACTGGTAGTGACACGACGGCAGGCGACGGCTTGGATCATGGTGCCTCTGATTCTCTCTGGAGTTCCCGCAAACGCTCAGTAGCGAGAAAGCGAGGAGTGGTCCGACCTCTTTCCCACCTGACTATCGTTCCCATTTCGACACCGACGCGGGCTCCGAAAGCACGCTGACTTAGGCCGAGTCGCTGACGCAATTGCCTAATCTGGGTGGGCGTAGGCGGTTCGTATTGCGGCCGAAGTCTGAGACGATACCGGCGCATGGCCTCGCGCCGTTTTCGCCGTATCTCGTCCAATGTCCTGGCCATGTTAAGTATCCTATACGGCATCTCGTGTATAAATCAATACCCCTGCTCGGCATCAGTGAAACTGACGCTTCGTCTGAGCAGTTCCTAGCCGATAGCAGCGGACTTGTCCCCGCTCCCAGGGAGCAGTGCGTTAGGCCCCAGCAAGGAGCAAGTGCTGACAGAGCACAGGTCACCAATGGAGGTAGCACCGGAGGCCAGAGGAAACAATACGACGAGCTTCGTCCGCCGGGTCAAGCGCGCCACCCCACCCAGATACGCCCCCAAAGGCGAAGGTCGGCATCGCCGTGGAGGGCTTTCGGGGCGACACTGACATCTCCGGCCTCGGCCGCCCACAGGACATCCACCCCACGGTCTATTGCGCGTGATTGAAGGACTTCACTGAGGCGAGCAACACCGGCTCGGGGCGGATACCTCCGAGGCCAGAACCAGCAGCACATCGAGCGGCACTGCCCGGCATTGGCCTTTCAGCCAGCGCAGGGCGGAGCGACAGGGAGGCGGCAGGTGCCGTCCATGCAGTGAACGCGCACCTGCGAGACCATGTCGATAGTCATCTAGTCACCCTTTCGCGAGCCCTCGGCGGCGTTTCGACTCCGCCTGCTGTTCCATTGCCTAAGCGGGTCTAGTGGATAACTTGGTGGATAACTTGGTGGAAAAGTGACACCGTGTCGGGAAACAGCCTTGACAGCAGGAAAATAATGGGACAGAATGAACGCACTTATGTCATCCACGATGCCAGCGGCGGTGGTAGTACCGGATGTGAGGGACGTCTCGTAGCGGACGACATGGCAAGGGTTTCAAACCGATCGGCGGATTGGCCTCAGAACACGGCTGAGGCGGAGGAAACCTAAATGAGGGTGACCTTGGTCGGTTTCGACGCGAAGACCGGTGACACCATCGTACTCAATCTTCGCCTGCGCTGGCCGGATCTTGAGGTCTGCAGAGCCAACGGTGTGCAGCCCGTGCATCAGGTGGTCAGCGCTGCGCCAGACCTTGTTGTCCTCAATGCCACGGTAGGCGGCGGAGCGCAAACGGTGCGTGAGATCCGTCAGTCCTGCAACGCCGCTATCGTCGCCATGGAGGCAGAGCCCGACGAACCCGAACTAGTGGAAATGCTTGAAGCTGGCGCCGACGATTATCTAGGCCTCTCCGCTGGCGCACCACAGCTAGTGGCGCGGGTTTCGGCTGCACTGAGACGCGCCCAGAAACCTGTGGAGCATCCTGAATCACCGCTGCAATGCGGCGAGCTGCAGGTGAACCCCGATAGTCACGAGGTTGTGGTGAAAGGGCAAGTGATCCATCTGACACCCACTGAATTCAAGCTCCTGTGTCATCTAGCCAAGAACAAAGGCCGCCTGGTTACCTACGAAGCACTACGGACGGTCATGTGGGGGTCCGAGGGTAAGTTCTACGAGGATTCTCTGCGGAAGTATGTTCAGCGGGTACGCCACAAGATCGGAGAGCGAGGGAGGACTCGGGTTCGAATAGAAACGGTACCCCGGACCGGATACCGCCTCCTGGAGCCCCCACCCGCCAACTCCTAACTCTAGAAGGTCCTCGAAGCATTCTGCCCTAACTGTCACACTCTTGGGACGATTCTGTCCCCCATCAGACCCACAATATTCATGACGCCCCGATAAGATCGGGGCGTCATGCCTCAAAAGGTGCTGGTGATCGACCAGGACGAGCCAGAACGCCGTCGGGTGGTGCGGGATCTCACGGAGGCGGGGATGGTGGTGGTTGAGGCTTCCAGCACTGTCGAGGGGCTCGTTGACGTCCTCGAGGAAGTTCCCGAGGTGATTGTGCTTGCCGAGGAGATGCCGCCCCTCGAGGCGGAAGATTTGATTCGTGTCGTGAGGCGGCTAACCGACGCGCCGCTGATCATCCTAGGGAGCGACGGCGAGCCCACAGAAGTGTCTGCCCTCGAGCGCGGCGCTGACGCCTATCTGCGAAGGCCCTTCGACCTTGCCACGCTGCTGGCCTGGACCCGAGCTCTTCTCCGCCGCTACCGTCCATCTTCCCCTATGTTGGCCTTCCACCCGCAAGTCAAGGGCCAGGCTTGCGCTCTCACCGGTACTGAAAAGCGACTGCTGGCCTGCCTGGCGGCCAACGGCATCGGCCTCACAAGCCAGGGCGAGCTACTGACCAGGGTCTGGGGGGGAAACGCCAGCCCTGACATGGCCAAACTCTATCTGCGGCGATTGCGACACAAGCTGGAGGAAGCAGCCTGCGGCCTCCGCCTGGTGTCCCTACGAGGGGTGGGGCATCGACTTGTGCAGGCTGACACGGAAGCGGCTGGCCTGGAGCTAAGGGCCGACCAATAGCCGGCGGTGTAGAAGCAGCCCGCCAGCTCCAGGAACAGGCTGGCCGGCCGGCCGGGGTCTCTGCAGGGTGGGGAGGTGCCAAGGGAGAGAGGTTGGAGCCGGCACAATAGCTGGCACTGAACGAACACATGAGAAAGGAAAGGGATGTCATCCGGGTGGCCAGCACCATCTTGATAGTGGCTATGTTTATAGTGGTTATGAGCCGCGTGAAGGCTACGTTAGTGAGCCTGCAGGGCTGGGCAAGGCTCGTCGGCCGGGTTGGAATGTCGCCTGCCCAGACCCCCCGGGCGCTGGCGACGGTAGCGGGGCCCTGCGTTCAAAGGGGAAGGCCACGGCTCCCTCGGCGACTGATAATGAGTCTTCTCAGCCTCGCACTGATCGTCGGGGGGCTATCCGGCATGGCCGCCTCCACCTCTCAGTGGGTGAGCCTCTTCGCTAGGGTGGAACAGCCGCCCACGGTGAGCAAGTCCGTGCTGACTGATCCTCAGATCACCCAGGACGAGGTGGACGCCATAACCCAGGCCCATACCGGCGTCACCGGCTGCCTGCCCGCGGACACCGAATTCCCCATCGAGGTGCCCACCCACTCCTGCGTGTGGTGGATGCTGCGCATCACAGTAACCAACTCGACGGGTGGGGAAATGCACGACGTGATGGTGGTGGACCGTTTCGGCGCGGAGCTGGGAGTGAACGACTTCCTGGACTACGTGCCGGTGGAGGTGATCCCCGTCTTCCACAGCCGCGGGCGGTCATCTTCCGGCCTGGCGCCCTTTGAGACCCAGTTCCGCGTCGTCTGGTGCGTGACCGACGGTGAGCCCGGGCCCGTCGACCCCATCAAGGATGATACCTGCATCGACCCGGTACCGGCTCAGCCGCTGCTGCCCGGCGAAAGCGAATCCATCGACCTCCTTGTGTTCACGAAGCTCAACCCCTCCGGCAAGCAGGAGTACACCACGCCCGGCACCTACACCATGAACAGCGGCGCTACGGTGACATGGGAGCAGGGGGCTGCCGGAGGCCCCCAGGGCAGCGACAGTACGGCGCCCATCTACGTCGTCGCCACCGGCGATCCCAACCCGACACCGACACCCACCCCTACGCCAACAGCAACACCCACCCCTACGCCGACAGCAACACCTACCCCTACGCCGACAGCAACACCTACGCCGACGCCTACGCCTACGCCGACAGCAACACCTACGCCTATACCCACACCAACAGGTACCTCTACTCCGACACCAACACCCACCCCTACCCCTGCGGCTCCCCCAGAGCCCAGGCCCTGGCCCGAACCGGCGGACTGGACTGCCATCTTGGACATCGGCGGGGGCCTCTGCACCGACCCGCCGGGAACCGATCCCGTCCGGGATGTCAAGCCCGCCTTTGCGGATCTTGTGGGGAACCAGATGTACCCTTCCCAGTACGCCTCCTACGACGGCGTGAACCTGTTCTTGCGGATGCGCTTGGACGGCAGCCCCGCGTCGAAAGACGGTTTCCGACACCAGGTATGGGGGGCGCTGATCGACGTGGACAACACCGTGTCGAGCGGGCCGGTCAACTCCTACGAGCGACTGGTCATAGCCGACGGCCCGAGCGGTTTCGTGGAGGTGAAAGCGAATACGTTGCCTGATGACCCCTTCCTGCCCTACGGCGACATTGACGATCTGGGCCTGGCCGCCCTCGTCGCCCAGCTGCCGCTCGACACCCACGCCCGAGTGGTATCGGAGCCAACGGCAGACCCCTCTTTGGACAGGCGCGACAGAAAGGACTATTTCCTGGACATCCAGTTCCCGTTCGACCAACTAGGAGTGCCCGAGGGTACGGCGCTGCGGATCGCTTTCTTCACGTCGTCCGACGGCACACGCTTGAACAAGGACATTAACGCGACCTGCGGCTCCCTGGGGAACCTGATTCTCGAAACGGCACCCATAGCGGTTGGGCCTACCGAGACGGCTGCGCCTACACCTACACCGACGCCTACGTCTACACCGACGCCTACACCGACGCCGACGCCGACGCCTACACCTACACCGACGCCTACGCCTACGCCTACACCGACGCCTACGCCGACGCCTACGCCGACGCCCACACCAACGCCGACGCCCACACCAACGCCGACGCCCACACCTACGCCGACGCCCACACCTACGCCGACGCCCACACCAACGCCGACGCCCACGCCTACGCCGACGGCGTCGCCAGCGCCGGAAGGGACCGGCGGCTGATGCAATAGACAGACAGACAGTGAGGGCCCAACCCGCCGTCTCACCTAAGGGGAGGTAAGGGAAAGCGGCCCGGGCCCTCACCAACATCATATACCACTGTAGAAAGGAGGTGAAAAGATATGGTCAAGAAACTAGTCCTGGGCTTCACGGCTCTAGTGCTCGTCGGGGCGGGGGTGGCTGTGTTCGCGGCCAACACCGCCCAGTGGGTCAATGTGCAGGCCCGAGTGGAGAAGGAGATCGAGGTCGCCTGTGTGGACCGAGACGGTCACGCGGTCAGCTGCGACTTCGGAGTGACCTTCCCCCAGAACATTCACGAGAAGGTCGTTGAGGTCACCCTGAGCAACAGCTTCTACAACCAGGACGTCAAGTCCGACGTCCTGTACTGGGTGCTCTGGGAGTGCAAGCAGTTCTCCGACGAGCGCGACCTCGATGGCGACACCATCCCCGACTGTCGGGTCGACGCGGAGCACGACGACGACGACCTGTGCTACGACCCCCGCGAGGGGAAGTGGGTGCACTGCGACGAGGAGCTGGACGGCATGATCCGTGACTACATCACGGTGACCCCCAGCGACCCGACGTGCCTGAGCGCGTACAACGGCCCCACCGGGCTCCCCAAGCACATCGAGGGGATCGGCAACGGCGTGGTCGACGACCGGGTGCAGCCCAAGTGCTTCTACCACCTGGTCTTCACCCCGCCCGCCTGCGAGGGCCACTTCAACCCGCAGACTGACCCGGCACCGGCTCCGGAGACGGTCGAGTGCCACGAGATCACCGACGACCCGGACCCCCAGAACTGGGACCGCTTCGCGGAGCTGGGCGACGACTTCAAGATCCAGGTGTATGGCTTCAGCTACGACTAGAGTCGTCTGAGGTTAGTGAACGCCCGGCGGTTCCTCCCGCCGCCGGGCACCCCAAAACCCTGTCAGGCCTCAGAGCCGCAGGGCGCCGGGCCTGACAGCACAGCTGAGACGGGGAGAGGGGAAGGATGGACGAAGTGGCCAATGAGAGATTAGAGGGCGCCACCAGTGGCCCGGCCGGTTGGGCGCACAGACTACGCAACCTGTGGGCCTCCCTGGGCCGACGCTGGCCCCGCCGACTGAGGCCTCGGCTGCCGAGGCTAAGGCCGTGGCAATGGGCTATCGCGGGTGTCCTGCTCCTGCTTCTTGTCCTGTGGCTGTCCATGACCGCCCAATCGACCTCTATGTATTCGGCAACTGTGTTGGTGACGGAGGGTTCCCACGGGATCGCCCCGCCCGGCAACCCCTTCGACTTCGGCGATCTTCCCCCTACGGCCTCTATGGAGAACAAGCACACCTTCAAGAACGACGGCAGAATGGACACCTACGTCGTGATCATTGTGTCCGGGGAGATACGGGACTTCCTTGACATCGAGGACGCCTTCTTCAATTTGAAGCCCGGCGAGGAACGAGAAATCCTCGTGAAGCTGACCGTGCCTGCCACGGCGGAGCCGGGCAAACGATACGACGGCAGGGTAGTCGTGACATATCTTCCCTGGTGGTCTCCTTTGTGACATGAGCCAACTACTTTTCGTTGCCTGGGTTGTTGTGAGCCTTGTCCTGTTCCTCCCTCTCGGGATGCTCCTGCGACTGGCACGCCGGCTGGGAAGACGTGACCGCGGCGTTCGCCAGAGTCCCGCCCCAGCGAGTGTCGCCATCCCTCTGGCCGAGATGGGGGCATCCCCTCCTGCAGGCGATATGGAAGCAGGGGAGCTAGGCCTGCCGGTGGGCGCAACTCCGGAGAGACCCGCAGCTCGCTCAACCCGCAACCTCATCCGTCCACTCAGCCCTGTAGTGAGTTTCCTACTCTACGTGGCGTTCATCGCCGGAGCTATCTATTTCGTTCCGCAGATCCTCTCGTGGGTGTTGGATACGCCCCATCCGATGGCGGCCGTATCCTCCCAGTCCATGTGGCCGACGCTCAAGAAGGGCGACCTGATTTTCGTCAAGGGCGTCGACAAGGTTGAAGACCTTGCGGTAGGCGATATCATCGCCTTCGAGCACCCGAAAGGCATCACGGTCCACCGGGTTGTGGAGATCAGGGGCGATCTCATTACAACAAAGGGCGACGGTAACCAGGCAGAGGACAAGCCCATCAGTTTCGACCAGGTCGTCGGACGCGTTGTCACGATAGGCGGTCGTCTGGCAAAACTGCCATACGTGGGGAGCATCGGTGGGCTGTTCGGCCCGCTAGCTACCCAGGCCGGCCAGGCTCCAAACGAGCAAGAGAGCCCGACGGGGGAATCGAGCGGAGCTCTGGCCCCCTCGGAAGCCGAGTCATCCCCAGCACCTAAGGGGCCAGTGAGCACCTCCCCCGGCACCATCGAGCTGGTGAGCGTGGACAGTGCCGGCAACCAGGCCAACGGCTTCAGCACCTGGCTCGCCATCAGCGCCGACGGCCGCTTCGTCGCCTTTGTTTCGGCTGCCACCAACCTCGTGCCCGGCGACACCAACGGCCAAAGCGACGTCTTCGTCCACGACCGCCAGACCGGCATCACCCAGCGCGTGAGCGTAGACAGCGCCGGCAACCAGGCCGACGGCGGCAACGACGCGCCCGCCATCAGCGCCGACGGCCGCTTCGTCGCCTTCGTCTCAGCCGCCACCAACCTCGTGCCTGACGACAGCAACGGCCAAAGCGACATCTTCATCCACGACCGCGAGAGTGGCATCACCGAGCGCGTGAGCGTGGACGGCGGCGGCAGCCAGGCCGACGGCAGCAGCGCCGCGCCAGCCATCAGCGCCGACGGCCGCTTCGTCGCCTTCGTCTCAGCCGCCAGCAACCTGGTTCCCGCCGACACGAACGGGGAAAGTGACGTCTTCGTCCACGACCGCCAGACCGGCATCACCGAGCGCGTAAGCGTAGACAGCGCCGCCAGCCAGGCCGACGGCGGCAACGACGCGCCCGCCATCAGCGCCGACGGCCGCTTCGTCGCCTTCCGCTCAGCCGCCACCAACCTCGTGCCCGGCGACACCAACGGCCAAAGCGACGTCTTCGTGCACGACCGCCAGACCAGTGGCACCGAGCGCGTGAGCGTAGACAGCGCCGGCAACCAGGGCGAGGACGGCGGCAGCGACGCGCCCGCCATCAGCGCCGATGGGCGCTTCGTCGCGTTTGAGTCGAAGGCGAGGAATCTCGTACCCCGCGACTTCAACCGCCGCCAGGACGTCTTCGTCCACGACCTCCAAACAGGCGCCACGGAGCGTGTGAGCGTGGACAGCGCCGGTAACCAGGCTTCCGGTCCTACCGACGCGCCCGCCATCAGCGCCGATGGGCGCTTCGTCGCCTTTCAAGCGGGCCACGCCAATCTGGTGCCTGGTGACACCAACCGTCGGCAGGACGTCTTCGTGCACGACCGCCAGACTGGCATCACTGAACAGGTGAGCCTGGACGGCGCCGGCTACCAGGGGAACGACCACAGCGGCTTGCCCAGCATCAGCGGCGACGGGCGCTTCATCGCCTTTTGGTCGTTGGCGAGCAACCTTGTGTCCGGCGACACTAGCCTATCCCAGGACGTGTTCGTCCACGGCCGGGGGGCGGCCGACGCCAACGAGTAGCGGAACCAAACGAGGGAATCGAATGGAAACTTGGCGCCGTCAGGAGCTGGTGCATCTCCGCGAGGGCAAACCCTCGGTGGCCTCCAGCGAGTCCGACCAGATGACGGGCCAGGCAACGCCTCCCCCGAGGCCACGGAGCACGTGAGCCTGGACGGATTCAGGAACCAGGGGAACGGCCATAGCGGCTCGCCCACATCACGCACCTCCGCGTTTTGGGCCATGTCCCGCGACGTCGCCCCCAGGGCCCAGTCGCCGGCCGTATCAACTTTGGAGGAATCCTCGGCTTGCTCTTCTATGGGCAAGAAATCGGCGATAGGCCTCGCCGATTTGCTCCCCGTCCTGTGCTGAGACATGGGTTCGCAGGACCCCGTCTGGGGTCGCGGCTAGACGATAAAGCGACGCTCCATGACCTGGCATACGCCTCGCTATGGATAGGCTACGATATGCTCTATCCGGCGCGTCTTTCAAGGCCTCTTGCAAGATCTCTGCCTCCTGCCTTTCCTCTTCACCCCAACTGCTCCAAAGCGAGCTCGAGGCAGCCTCTGTCGGAAGCTGAAGATCTCCGACATTTCCTCGCGTATCTAATCGCGACTTTCGGCATCAAATCAGTCGTTGAGGTCGAGAGGGTGCATTTGCATCAGTTGTGGGGTGCCAATATTCCATTCGTCTCTTCGCAGGTCAAGCTGCCACCCACTCGTACTCGTGGTGCACACCTGTAGGGCGCCAAGACTCCGTCCCGACGGTCGGTGCAGGCTGTCAATCCGTCACACTCCTAGTGCGGCCCTGGGAACCCCTATCTGAGAAGCGTAAGCTCGGCCTTTCGACCGAGCCCTCCAAATTCACTCTGCTCGGAGCGGCAAGCGGGACTCGAACCCGCGACGCTCTGCTCGGGAAACGGCCTCTTTAGCGGCTGTCGACTCTCGAGTCCGGTAACGGAATTGTAGCTCTGGAGGGCCGGGGGGATTCGAACCCAGGACTCCCGGATCAAAAGTCCGGGGCTCCTCCGCTGAACTAGCAACTGAAGGGCATCAAGAGCCGCCAGCGGAGGTACGAGATGGTGCGACAATAGACCAAGCGAGCCCCGACCACCTGCCTGAGAAGCAGAAGGCCGCCCTCCGGCGGCCCTCGCCTTGCATGTGTTGTAACGTTTAATGCGGGGTGGAGCGGGAGACGGGAATCGAACCCGCGACAACCTGCTTGGAAGGAAGGAGGTCACCCCTCAATACAGGCCTAATTGTTAACCCCTTAGATTCAAAAACCGGGGTGAAACCGGGGTAAGATCAGGGTGAAATAGAGCCTTGTAGAACTCCGGACGGGCACGATTGCCACCCGTGATGTCGGCCATTCAGTCGGTCGGCGGCGCTGAACAGGACATGGGCCTGGGCAGCCTTCTCGGCGTCGTAGGTGGCGGTGTAGCGGCGGAGCATGGGTGGGGGGTGGAGTGGCCGAGGAGGAACTGGACGTCGATCTCACGGGCGTGGAGTTCGATGGCCCAGGTGGCGCGTCGTTACAGTGGCTCGAAGCGCGCCTGGAAGAAACGCAAGTACTTCGGCTCATACACCATGCGGAGCCCCCGGATCTCCTTCCGGCGTGCGTAGACGGCCCATGCTGTCTCGGCCGTGACATCCATGTGGGCCTGGGTGTAGACGCGGCGCGGCAACGCCAGGCGAACGAGGTCTAGTCTCGGGCGACGGTGCTCACCCGTCGCCGGGTCCCGGCCAGCGGAAACGATGCCACGCTCCATGGCCCGGATGCCGCCTTCCACGTAAAGCTCGGCGGTTAGCCGCTGGGCCGCGAACTCATCCTAGGGGATGTGCGGCAGGAAGGCCTTAGCGTCTAGATAGACCGCGTGGCCGCCAATGGGCTTCACGATGGGAACGCCGGCATCTTCGATCTTCTTTCCAAGGTACTCCACCTGTCCCACCCGAGCGCGGATGTGGTCGTCCTGAACCGATTCAACGATGCCACGCGCCATCGCCTCCATGTCGCGGCCGGCCATTCCGCCATAGGTCTGCAGCCCCTCATACACCACCACCAGGTTCCGAGTTTCCTCCGCCACTTGGTCGTCGTTCACGGCCAACCAGCCGCCGATGTTGACGAGGGCGTCCTTCTTCCCGGACACCGTGCAGCCATCAGTGTATGAGCACAACTCTCTGAGGATGTCTTTCACAGGCCTTCCCGTCTCGCCCGGTTCTCGCTGCTGGATGAAATAGGCGTTCTCCACAGCCCGGGTGGCGTCCAGGATGATACGCAGCCCATGCTGGTCGCAGAAGGCCCGCACTTCGCGGAGGTTCGTCAAGGAGATAGGCTGACCGCCCGCCATGTTCACCGTCGCCGCCAGCGACACGTAAGGAATGCCGTGCGCTCCTACCTTGCGGACAAGGGCCTCCAACTTGCCCAGGTCCACGTTCCCTTTGAAGGGATGGACGCTCGAGGGGTCATGAGCCTCATCGATGATCACGTCGACGAAGGTGCCGCCGGCCAACTCCTGGTGAAGGCGGGTAGTGGTGAAGTACATGTTTCCGGGGACAAAATCGCCGGGCTTGATAAGGATCTTGGAGATCAGGTGCTCGGCGCCGCGTCCTTGGTGCGTGGGGATGACGTGTCGATAGCCGTAGTGGTCCCGTATGGCAGCTTCCAAGTGGTAGAAGTTCTTGCTGCCTGCATAGGCCTCGTCTCCCAGCATGAGCCCGGCCCACTGGTAGTCGCTCATGGCTGAGGTGCCGCTGTCCGTCAGGAGATCGATGTACACGTCTTCGCTGCGCAAGAGGAAAGTGTTGTAGCCAGCCTCTCGAATGAACGCTTCGCGCTCCTCACGGGTAGTCATTTTCACAGGCTCGACCACCTTGATTCTGAAAGGCTCGGCCCAGGATCGGCGTCCTTCACCTGGCCATTGCGGGTTCACTGCGGCACCCTCCCTCTGCTCACGGCTCCTCCCCACTTCGCACCTGTAGGGTGGTCAATATCGCATCCACCTCTTCGCACGTCAAGCGGCCAAGTATTCATAGTCACGGTATGGCAATGTGGGGTGCCACGCGCTTAGCCCGAAGCGAAGAAGCCAAGTGCTTTCTCGTGATGCTGAGCATATGCGGCTGCCAGCCGGCCAGCCTTCCCTTATCCCAGCCGCTCCCCCATCCGGTCCGCCGGGCTGAACCGCTCATGGGCCCGCGCCGCCTTCTCCGCATCGTAGGTCGCCGAGTACCGCCGCACCATCGCCGGCGTGCTGTGACCCAACAGGTGCTGCACATCCAGCTCCCTGGCCTCGTTCTCTATCGCCCAGGTCGCGAACGTATGGCGAAACCGGTGCACCTTCACCTTATCCACCCCTGCCCGCCTGCCCAGCCGCCTCAGGAAGATCAGCACCGAATGAGAACTCATCCTCGTACCATACCTAGACAGGAACAGTGCACCAGGCTCCCTGCCACGGAACCGTTCCAGGTAGTCCTCCACCGCCTCCCTGGCCTTCGTGCCGAACCGCACCACCCGCTGCTTGTTCCCCTTCCCGTGCAACACCCTCAGCCGCTGCCCTTCCAGGTCCAGGTCGGCCAGGTCCAGGTCCACCAGCTCCGTCCGCCGCACTCCCGTGTCCAGCAGGATTAATATCATCGCCCGGTTGCGAGCGCCCCAGTAGAACCGCGTGTTGCAGCAGGCCAGCAGCCTCCCTATCTCCTCCGCCGTGTAGGGCTGTACGATCTTCTGCGGCAACCGAATGTTCTTGATCTGAGCGAAGGGGCTCTCCTCTATGTACCCCATCCGCTTCAACCAGGAGAACAGGAACCGCACCTCCCGATGGCGGCGGTGGCGCGTCTCCAGGCTGACTCCGTTGCTGCCGATGCGACCCAGGTAGGCGTAGATGTGGACCGGGGTGATGGCCCGCACGCCCTCCGGGAAGCCCTCCTCCCCAGCGATGCGCTCGAAAAGGGTCAGGGTTTCCCGGTAGGCGGTGATAGTGTTCGGTGACTTGCCCTCCACCTGGCACCGCAGGAGGTAGAGCTCGATCAGGCTCGTCACGTCCTGTTGCTGCTCGACTGCCGTTAAAGTGGTCATGCTTGCTCACCTGGTGCAACGTACCTCGCGTACGTGTACATGGACGCTCTCTTCGGCCAAGAAGTCAAGTCGACACGGGGCGAATTCGGCAGATCTTTGGAAAGAATCGGCGTATTGGCGCCTGACTATGGCCAATCGGGGCCGAATCGTTCGGCGAGCCCCAGCCACCGGCCCTGGCCAGACCTGGTGGCTGGCTTGGCCGAGGGCGAGAGGGAGCTACTGCTCGCTGGTCTCACTGGCGCGCCAGAAGAGCCAGCCGTTGGTGGGGTGGCCGGTCACGGCTTTGGCGGCGACGCCTGGCCCCTGGACATTAACATGGATACCTTCGTCACTGTCGTTGGCGACGTCCTCAACTACGCTGGGTGCATCGGAGCATGGGGTGG
>JAUWYP010000039.1 GCA_030615765.1 Dehalococcoidia bacterium
GGAGTCGTTTGTGTCAATCGGTGGTCAAGCTGTACCCCACTCCTCGCCCTGGCTCCAGTCGAGCATCATCACCGTGATCTCCTCCCCCGGCTCCACCACATCCACATCCTCGGGGATGACAGTGAGGGCATTGGCAGCGGCCATGGAGCTGAGGATGCCCGAGCCTTGAGGCCCGGTGAGAGAGGCATAGTAGCGGCCACCCTCCTCGGTGACGACGCAGCGGGCGAAGTAGCGGCGGGGGTCATCCCGATTGACGATGCGGTCCTTGGCAATGGCGCGAATGGTCGGCTTCTGCCAGTGGGTCTTGCCCATCATCTTGACGATGGCCGGGCGGGCGAACAGCTCGAAGGAGACCATCGAGCTGACGGGGTTGCCGGGAAGGCCGATGTGAGGGATGCGCCTCTGACCGCTGCGGAAGAAGCCGAAGGCCAGGGGTTTGCCTGGCTTCATGGCTGCCGTCCAGAAGTCTATCTTACCCTCGCGGGCCAGCACGTCCTTCACCATATCGTAGTCGCCTCGCGACACGCCCGCCGAAGTGAGAAGCATATCGGCGTCTAGCCCCTGATGGATCTTGGCGACGAGGGCATCCACCGTATCGGAGGCGATGCCCAGCACTTTGGGAATGCCCCCGTAGCGCTCGATGAGAGCGGCCAGGCTGTAGGCGTTGCTATCGTATATGCGGCCGGGCGGTAGAGGCTGGCCCACCTCCACCAGCTCGTCGCCAGTGGACAGCACCGCCACCACCGGCCGCCGGACCACCTTAGCGGTGGAGCGACCGACAGAGGCCAGCAGGCCGATCTCCGCCGGCCTGAGGACGACGCCTCTGGCCAGCACCCGCTGGCCCTCGCGGATGTCCTCGCCCGCCCGCCTAATATTATTGCCCGGCCTGGCCTCTCTGAGGATGCGCACCCTCTCGTCGAGGCGTCGCACCGCCGTCGGCGCCTTGTGGACCGCCTCCTCCGTCTCCTCGAAGATCACCACCGCGTCGGCACCCCGGGGGACAGGAGCGCCGGTCATGATGCGAACCGCCGTACCGGGAGTCACCTCCCCTTCGAAGACGTAGCCAGCCGCCAGTTCGCCCACCACCCGTAGCTCCACCGGCGCGGAGGGAGAGGCACCGACGGTGCTGGCTGCCTGCACGGCGTAGCCGTCCATGGCGCTGTTGTCCAGAGGCGGAATGTTGAAGGGAGCGATGACGTCTTCGGTCAGCACCTGGCCCAAAGCTTCGAGAATGGGTTTCTCTTCGGGTTCCAGGACGTTGACGTAGCTGAGGATGCGTTCCAGGGCTTCCTCGACGCTGATCATACCTGCTCACCTACGCTAGGGGCCGCCTCACCTCTTTGCCAATCGCTGGCAAATGTCAAGAAGAGGGCAATAAACACACGTAGCGAATCAGCCGCGCCCCCATTGTAGCATTGGCCCGCTCGCAAAGACCAACGTGCCCACCGGCAGGCGGAGCTATTGTCGCAGGGGATGTGCCTGCGCCCTAGCCGAGCTTGACGACCAGACAGGTGGTGGTGCGCTGAACGCCGTCCACCTGCTGGATGCCGTCGGTGATTGCCGTACCCACACGGTCTAGATCATCACCCTCCAAGAGGGCGATGGCGTCGTAGGGCCCGGTGACAGCATCGACGGAGACCACCTTAGCGTTGGGGAACCTCATCGCTGCAACGCCTTCGGCCACCGGCTTGGCCTTGCCTACCGCTGCCTCGATGAGGATGTATGCTCGCGTTGCCATCGTCTCGCCTCCTTCTGGCGAACTGCCTCACCGCGTTGTCAAATGATATCGCCTCTGTAATTTCTGTCAAGATGGCCCAGCCGTTGACCTGGCGATACCATTTCATAATATAATACCAGCGCTAGCCCCGGAGTTGTTAAGTACGCATGACTCTTCCCCAACCGCAAGAGCTGAAGGAAATCGAAGACAAGGCCGGAACCGAACTGGCGGCTGTCTCCGATGAAGAAGCTTTAGAGAGCTGGCGGATAACCTATCTGGGTCGCCGCAGCCGCCTCAGTTCGATTCTACGCGGCCTGGCCTCCTTGCCCCTGGAGGAGCGGCGGCAGGTGGGGGCTGCCGCCAATCGCCTGAAGTCGCAGCTGGAGGAACTGCTGAGCCAACGTCAGACGCAGCTCCGCGAGGCGGCGGTCACAGCCGTGGTCGAGAGCGGCCGTCTGGACGTTACCCTGCCTGGTCGCCCCCTGACGATAGGGCGACTTCACCCCGTCACTCAGGTCCTGCGGGACATCCTCGACGCCTTTGTATCCATGGGCTTCCAGGTGATCGAAGGCCCTGAAGTGGAGTGGGACTACTACAACTTCGAGGCCGTCCGCATACCCAAGGATCACCCCGCTCGCGATATGTGGGACACCCTCTGGATCGACTACGCCCGCAACGAGGAATACCCCATGCTGCTGCGAACTCACACCTCGCCTATGCAGATCCGGGTGATGGAGCAGACGCAACCGCCGGTGCGTATCGTATCGCCGGGCAAGTGCTACCGCCACGAGGCCACCGACCCGACCCACGAATGGATGCACACCCAGGTCGAGGGCCTGGCCGTGGACGAGAACATCTCCATGGCCGACCTGAAGGGAACCCTGTACGAGTTCGCCCGGCGGCTGTTCGGGCGCGACCGGCGCGTTCGCTTTCGCTGCGACTACTTCCCGTTCGTGGAGCCGGGGGCCGACATGGCAATCGACTGTCCGCTATGCGAGGGCCAGGGCTGCCGTGCCTGCAGCAACTCCGGCTGGATCGAGATCCTGGGCGCCGGCATGGTCCACCCCGAGGTTCTGGCAAACGTCGGCTACGATGCCGAGCGCTACACCGGCTTCGCCTTCGGCCTGGGGGTGGAGCGGGTGGCCATGCTCCGCCATGGCATCGAGGACATTCGCCTCTTCTACGCCAATGACCTGCGTTTCCTCCAGCAGTTTTGAGGTGTCCCTGTGAGAGTACCGCTCAAGTGGCTAAGCGAATATGTTGACATAAACCTCCCGCTCGCGGAGTTGACCCGTCGCCTGACGATGGCGGGCACAGAGGTGAACGCGGTCGAGACTAGCGGCGGTGACTGGGAGAAGATCAGCGTAGCCGAGGTGGTTGACGTCTCGCCTCACCCCAATGCCGACCGCCTTCGCCTGGCCACCGTGAACCTTGGCGACGAGCAGATGACGGTGGTGTGTGGTGCGCCCAACGTGGCGGCAGGGCAGAAGGTCGCCTTCGCTCGGGTGGGGGCAGAGTTGATCGACGGTCACACGGGCGAGCCCACCATCCTCAAGGCTGCCAAGATCCGCGGCGTGGAATCGGCGGGAATGGTGTGCTCCGAGAAGGAGCTGGGCCTGTCCGACTACCACGAGGGCATCCTGGTACTGCCGGATGACGCCCCAGTGGGCATGCCCCTCGCCGAATATCTGGGCGACACCATCCTCGACCTAGACATCACCCCCAACCGACCCGACTGCCTGTCTGTCCTGGGCATCGCCCGCGAGGTGGCCGCCCTCAGCGGCGGCAGCGTTCGCGAGCCGCCGACCGACTACCAAGAGGCGGGCCGCCCTATCAAGGAGCGCTTCAGCGTGGAGATAGCTGACCGCGATCTCTGTCCACGCTACTGCGCCGCCCTCATCGAGGGACTGCAGATCGGTCCGTCGCCCCCCTGGATGCAGGAACGCCTGCTGGCGGCGGGCGTGCGTCCGATCAGCAATGTGGTGGACGTTACCAACTACGTGATGCTGGAAGTAGGACAGCCCTTGCACGCCTTCGATTTCTCCCTCATCAGTGGTCGCAAGATCATCGTACGACGAGCCCGCTCCGGCGAGGTGCTGGTTACCCTGGACGGCACCGAAAGGCCCCTGAATCGCGACATGCTGGTCATCGCCGACGCCAAGGAGGCGGTGGCCGTAGCGGGACTCATGGGAGGGACCGCCAGCGAGGTGACCGAGACCACTACCGCCATCCTTCTGGAGTCCGCCAACTTCAACCCGGCCAATATCCGGCGCACCAGCACCGGCCTGAAGCTACGCACCGACGCTTCTGTCCGCTTCGAGAAGGGCCTGAGCCCCGAGCTGGCGATGGTAGGCGTCAGGCGTGCCGTGCGGCTCATGGTGGAGCTAGCGGCCGGCCGGGCGGCCGAAGGCATCATCGACGTCTATCCAGGCAAGCGGCGGGAAACACGCATCACCGTCACCCAGGAGCGACTGCGCCGCGTCCTAGGGCTTCAGCTTCCTACCCCCCAGGTTCGTCAGACGCTGATGTCCCTCGGGTTCGGCTGCCGCTGGGTTCCTCCCGACCGCTATGTGGTGCGCGTGCCCTACTGGCGCACCGACGTGCGTATTCCCGACGACGTGGCCGAGGAGTTGGCTCGCATCATCGGCTACGACGAGCTGCCCATGACCCCGCTCGGCGGCGCGATCCCGCCAGCGCAGCCACAGCCGTCGCGAGAGCTGCGGGAGCGGGTGAAGGACATCCTGGCTGCTGCCGGCATGCAGGAGGTCATCGCCTACTCGCTCACCAACTTGGAGAGCCTCGCCAAGGTGCTGCCGCCGGAGGAGGTGAGGCAGCGTCCACCCCTGCGGGTGGCCAACCCAATGAGCCACCAGCAGGAGTACCTGCGCACCACCCTCAGGGCATCGCTTCTGGAGACCTTGGCCTCCAATCTGCGCCATCATCAGGGGCGCATCGCCCTGTTCGAGGTGGCTCGCGTTTACCTGCCTCGCCCCGAGGAGCTGCCCGAGGAAGTAGAATCCCTGGCCGGCGTGGTGACCGGAGATCGGCCCGACCGCTGGGGCCAGCCCGCGGGCGAGGCGGTCGACCTCTACGACGCCAAGGCCTACCTGGAGTTCCTCTTCGACCGCCTGGGGCTCGCTATCAGCTACCACGACGGCGAGGACTTCGCCCTCGTGCCCGGCCGAACCGCCGAAGTACGGCTGGGTGACCAGAGGGTTGGCCTGGTGGGGCAGGTACACCCAGAGGTAGCGGCCGCCTTCGATATCGAGCAGGACGTCTATCTGTTCGAGGTGAACCTGGAGGCCCTCGTGCCCGAGGTGGGCAAGCCCCGCCTCTACCAGCCGCTTTCCCGCTTTCCGGCGGTGGAAGAGGACATCGCTATCGTCGTAGACGAGGGGGTAACCGCCGCCCAGGTGCAGGCCATAATCGAGGCCTTCCCTCTCGTGCAGCGGGCCGCCCTATTCGATGTCTACAGGGGGCCGCCGGTGCCGGCGGACAAGAAGTCGCTGGCCTACTCCATCGCCTACCAATCGCTGGACCACACCCTGAGCGAGGCCGAGGTGAATCGGGAGCGACGCCGCATCCTTGACCGCCTAAAGGGACAGGTAGGGGCTGTACTCAGGGCCTAGAGCGTTCCGCCCGCCGGAATGGGGCGACGAAAGGGCGAGCGACAAGAACTCTGGGCTAGGCCTCTTCCGGGCCAGTGAAAGTATCCTCAGCCGAGCCCTGCTGAGGCATTCTGACGGGAGGCCGCCAGAACTTGTAGCCTGCCTGGCGCAGCAGGGGGATGAGGTGCTTCAGGGCCTCGGCCGTGTGCTTCCCCTGCAGGTGCAGCACGACCACTGAGCCCGGCCTCACCTCGCGAATCACCGTCTCCACGATCTCCTGAGCGGTGACCTCTTTCCAGTCCTCGGGGTCTACATTCCAGCCGTAGATACGATAGCCCAGATCAGCGGCTACCCAGTCCACCAGAGCATTGCGCTGCCCGTAGGGGAGGCGAAGGAGACCCTCGCCGGCGCCGTGCTCGATCTCCCAGCGGACCTCCTCCTCCGAAAGCTTAGTCAGGTTGGCATGGCTATAGGTATGGTTGCCCACAAGGTGCCCTTCCGCTTTCATCCTGTCGATGAGCCCTCTGCTCTGCTCCGCCCACCTGCCCACGGGGAAGAAGATGGCCTTCACCAGGTTCTCGGCCAGGATGTCCAGAATGGCCTCCACCTGGGCCTTGCTGCCCTGGTCGTCGAAGGTGAGGACAACGGTCCCATCACCGCTGGTGATGATCATCGGTGGCGGCGGGTCCTCAGTGCGGAACTGCCAGGAGAAATCCTGTGCCAGAGGATCGCCGACCCGCGAGACGCCCCCGACGCTGATTCGATAGGTGGTGCTGTACAGAAGGGCCAAGGGCTTCCAGACCAGCGTCTTAGCGTCTGGCCAGTGGAAGCTGCCGGAGGCCTGCGGTTCGACGCTGAAGGCCTCCTCCACCGCCTCTTGATCCATCGGCCAGTCGAAGACCACCTTGACCTCGTCGAAGACGCGCTGTCGGCCGCTTTCACCGGGCTCAGCGCTCACAACCGCAGGGGGCTCCACGGTGGTGAAGCCAAAGGTGTAGCGCTCCTGGCTGGGGTGGTCAGCCGAATCGCGGATGCCAGGCCAAAGGATCACCCGGTACGCGCAGCCGGCTCGCAACCGCTCGTGCTCCAGAATAAGCTTTTGCCCCTGCCAGCGAGGCGTAAAGGGGACAGCGGGCGCGATGGTCACCAAGTGGCGGGGGTTATCGGCCAGAGGGCGGTCAAACTCGATCACGATGGGGGCTGTCGTCGATACCTCTACCCGGCCCGGCGAGGGCGAGAAGCGAACGGCCTTGGGAACAGGGATAGTGCGGAAGGGGAAGCGTTTGCCGAGGATGGATAGGGTGTAGTCTGTCTCCGCCTGGAAGAGCTTGAGCCTGTCGGGATTGAAGACGACGGTGGTCTCGGCCCAGGGCGCCCAATCATCCCAGGAGCCGAGTCCAGCCCTGACCACGGTCAAGCACTGAGAGCAATCGGCCGGCTGGGGCTCGATTCCGAAGGTCTCCTCCACCTCCTCGAAGGACATCGGCTTGTCGACCACTACCCGTATGGAGGAGTCCAGCCAAACCTCCTCCCCCGGCCCATCGAGGTCGTAGTAGGGCCCAGCCAGGTCCGCCGCGCTGGTGCGACAGCTATCCACGATGAGCAGCAGCACTACCAATCCAATGAACAGATAGGGAGGAAGAGATAGCAGCCTGGAGTGGGACGTCACCCTGTCATCGCTCTCAGCAGTGGCCTGGCTGTCGACGACGCCCATCGGGGAGTCTTTCCCTCGACCCTCTATGAACAGGCCACCTGGGAGCGCGGCCGTCCCTCTTGGAAAAAGGGCCCGAAGATGGATCTTCAGGGCCCGGCTAGATCACCGTACAAGACGCTACTGGGTTGCTAATGCTGCCTTGGCCGTCTCTACCAGGCGGGCAAAAGCGTTGCCATCACGAACCGCCAGATCGGCCAAGACCTTGCGGTCGATATCTACACCTGCCTTATGAAGGCCATCGATGAAGCGATTGTAGGAGAGGCCGTGCACGCGGACAGCAGCGTTGATGCGGGCTATCCAGAGGCGGCGAAACTGCCCTTTGCGGTCCCTGCGATGCACATAGGCGTAATGGAGGCCGTGGATGAGGGACTCGCGGGCCCGTTTGAGAAGGCGATGGCGAACACCCCGATGACCCCGCGTTTGGGCGATCACCCTCTTATGTCTTCGTCGCTTGGCAACGCCTCTCTTGATCCTGCTCAAATCCTGACTCCCTTAGATAGCCAGCTAAAGGCTACGCTCCCCCGTAGGGAAGAAGGCGACGTACGCGCTGGCGAAAGCTCCGGTGTATTGGCCGCGTGGTGTCGAACTCGCCCTTCACGGCCCGTCGCTTCTTGCGACGGGCGTTGTTGATGTGAGACTTGCGCCGCAGGATTTTGCCTCGCCCGCTGACGGCAAAGCGTCGCTTGACGCCGGAGTGGGTTTTAAGCTTCAGTTTGGCCAACCTGCTCGTCCCGTGTCTCTTTGACAGCCTTGGCACCCTTCTTGTTGCTAGGCGCCAGGATCGCCGTCAGAAATCGTCCCTGCATGTTGGCGCCTCTGTCGACAGCTGCCAGGTCTTTCAACTGCCCACAGAAGCGTTCCAGGAGAGCCCGCCCCGTCTCGGGGTGGGCCATCTCCCGCCCGCGGAACCTCACCGTTACCTTGACCTTATCGCCTTCCCGAAGCAATCTCTCCGCCACCTGAACCTTCCGCTCGAGGTCGTGCTCGCTAATGTGAGGCCGCATCCGCACCTCACGCAGCAGCAAGCCCTTCTGATGCTTGTGAGCATCCCGTTCCTTCTTGGACTGCTCGTACTTCCACTTGCCGTAGTCCAGAAGGCGACAGACAGGTGGAGTGCCGTGGGGGTCAACCTCTACTAGGTCGAGGCCGCGTTCCTTGGCAAGGGCTAACGCCTGAAAAACAGGCAGAACACCCAGGTTCTCGCCTGCGTCCGCTATTACGCGAACTTCTGTTCCTTTGATCCTTTCGTTGACGCGAAGCTGCTGTTGTATAACCCTTACCCTCGCGGAAAGAACACCCTATCCGTCGACGGTGTAGCTAAGTGTAGCATACTTTTCAACAGTCTTCAATCCTAGCCCAGCAGAAGGAGGGCACGGCCCTGCTCGACCCTTTCGCCCGGCGACACGTAGACCCTCTGCACCCGACCGGAGCGACGAGCCTTCAGGTCGTTATTCATCTTCATGGCCTCGATGACTATGAGAGTGTCGCCAGCTTTGACAGTGTCGCCCTTCGAGACGTAGATCTCCTTCACTATGCCCATCATAGGAGACAGAACCAGCCAGTCGCCAGCCTTCGCTGGCTCGGCGGCCAGGGCCTTTGCTGGAAGCGAAGGTGCCCGCCTCTCACGGCCCTCCAGGAGCACGGAGTAGGCCCGGGAGCCGATCACGATGTCGAAACCGCCGCTGCGCTCCTCAGCAAAGAACTCATAAGGGCGATTGTCCACGATGAGGGAAAAGAGACCCGTGTGGCCGATCTGCTTCAGGCTAATGGTGTGCCAGCGGTTGTTGACCCGCACCCGCAGACCCTTAGGCCCCTCCTCCACCTCTACCTCCCGCAAGGCGTCAGCCAGGCGCATCAAGTACTTTTCCGCCATGCCATCCTTCGCATCCCCCAGTCTCGCTCGCGCAGTCCGGTGCGTCTGCTTTGAAGTCGCCAGGGGCCGCCAGACCTGCTGGCCTGCGCCGAGGAGGTGCGGGCCTCTTTCCTCTTACTGTGAGCTAAGAGCGAAGCAGCTACGAGAGCGATCTCTTCGTTCTCCAGCTCTTCCTGCTGATCGAGACGGAAATGCTTCTCCACGAAACCGGTGTCCAGGGTACCAGCGATGAAGTGAACGTTGTCCATCACCTGCAGATGGAAAGGTATGTTCGTGCTTATGCCCACGATCTTGAACTCCCGCAGGGCACGGCGCATCCGCCGGATGGCCTCAGCACGATCGCGACCCCTCACGCTCAACTTGGCGATGAGGGGATCGTAGTAGTGGGGGATGTATGCGCCATCGTAGAGGGCAGAGTCCACCCGCACGCCGGGCCCGCCCGGTTCACTCACGAAGCTCACCCTGCCCACCGAGGGAAGGAACTCGTTGAAGGGGTCCTCGGCGGCGATGCGGCACTCGATGGCCCAGCCGCGCATCTTGATGTCCTCTTGTCGATAAGGTAAGGGTTCCCCCTCAGCCACCAGCAGCTGGTCGGCCACCAGGTCAACCCCTGTCACCAGCTCGGTCACCGGATGCTCGACCTGAAGGCGAGTGTTGACCTCCAGGAAGCTGGGGTTGCCCTCCTCATCCAGAAGGAATTCTATGGTGCCTACGTTCGCGTAGTCGGCGACCTCGCCGGCCCTCACTGCCATCTCCATGAGTCGCTGACGCAAGGCCTCATCGACGGCTGTGGAGGGTGACTCCTCGATCATCTTCTGATAGCGGCGCTGGATGGAGCACTCCCTTTCGCCCAAGGCCACGACGTTCCCATGGTAGTCAGCGATAATCTGCACCTCGACGTGACGCACCGTCTCCAGGAACTTCTCCAGATACAGGGCGCCATTCCCGAAGGCCGAGCCCGCCTCACGGCCGGCCACCTCCAGGGCCATGGGTAACTCCTCGGCCCGGTAAACTGCACGGATTCCCTTGCCACCGCCCCCCGCTGCCGCCTTGACCAGGAGAGGGTAGCCGATACGATGGGCAGCCAGAGCGGCCATGTTGGTCGTGGCCAGTTCCTTGCTGCCGGGCACCACCTGTATGCCCGCCTCGCTCATCAAACGGCGGGCCTTGATCTTGTCCCCCAACAAGCGAATGGCCTCGGGGCTGGGCCCCACGAAGGTGATGCCGTTTTCACGACAGGCCTGGGCGAAGTCAGCGTTCTCGGCCAGGAAGCCATAGCCGGGGTGGATGGCATCTACACGAGCCTTCTTGGCCACCTCAAGGATCTTGGCAGCGTTGAGGTAGCTTTCGCTCGCTGGTCCGGGGCCGATGAGGTAGGCCTCATCGGCGTGGCGCACATGCAGGGAGTCACGGTCAACCTCCGAGTAGACAGCCACGCCGGCGATGCCCAGGTCACGACAGGATCGCAATACCCTGAGAGCTATCTCACCCCTGTTAGCTACGAGCAGCTTTCTGAACACAGCCTGTGAGTTCCTCTAGAAGATCTCTATGGCAGCTAGAACCAAAAGCTATAGATCCTCTCCTCTCCCTTTTAGCATATGGAGGCTCCCCTGGCAAGGGCAGAGAGGGTAAACATAAACGGAAAAAGTGTCTAGGCCCCGCCCTAGCGCTCCATGTTCGCCAGCCTCCTTCATCGCCGCTGCCCTAGGATGGCGCGCGCCGTTGCCGCACCTCATCCATCGCTCTCGAGAGGAAGGCGCTCAGCGCCATTGATCCCAGGTCCTGGCCGCTGCGCAGGCGCACAGCGACGGCTTGGGCCTCCACCTCCTTGTCTCCCACCACCAGCATGTAGGGCACCTTCTGGAGCTGGGCGTCACGGATCTTGGCCTGCATGCGTTCGGAGCGCTCGTCCACCTCCACCCGCAGACCCGCTGCTTCCAGTTCGAAGGCCACCGAGCGGGCATGCTCCAGATGACGATCGGCGATGGGGACGAGCATCACCTGAACCGGCGCCAGCCACAAGGGGAAGGCACCGGCATAATGCTCGATCAGCACGCCCAGAAAGCGCTCCAGGGAGCCCAGAAGAGCGCGGTGCACCATATAGGGTCGATGCTCGCGGCCGTCCTGGCCGATGAAGGCCAAGTCGAAACGCTCGGGCAGATTGAAGTCGAACTGGACGGTGGTGAGCTGCCAGGTGCGCCCAATGGGATCGCGTACGTGGATGTCTATCTTGGGGCCGTAGAAGACTCCTCCCCCTTCGTCCAGCTCGTAGCTCATCCCGCTCGCCTGGACGGCATGCTGCAGGGCCTCAGTGGCCCGGTCCCACTCTTCGATGCTGCCCACGTACTTGTCCGGCCGGGTAGACAGGCAGAGCAGGTAGTCCTTGAAGCCGAACAGGCGCAGGTAGTGGATACCGAAATCCACCGCCCGAATGACCTCCTCCTCGAGCTGGTCAGGCCGACAGAAGATGTGAGCGTCGTCCTGGGTGAAGCCCCGCAGCCGCAGCAGGCCGTGCAGAACGCCGCTGCGCTCGTATCGGTAGACGGTGCCCAGTTCGGCCAGGCGCATGGGCAGGTCACGATAGCTGCGCACCGCCGACTTGTATATCTCGATGTGGAAGGGGCAGTTCATGGGCCTGACGAAGTACTCCTGCCCGTCGACATCCATGGGCGCGTACATGTTCTCGCGATAGAAGTCGAGATGACCGCTCACATCCCATAGAGCGGCCTTTCCCAAATGAGGCGTGTAGACGATCTCGTAGCCGGCCTTGTAGTGCTCCTGCCGCCAGAGGTCCTCGATGATAGTGCGGATGCGCCCTCCCTTGGGGTGCCAGTAGACCAGGCCCGGCCCGAACTCCTCGTGGAAGCTGAACAGGTCCAGCTCGCGGCCCAGGCGGCGATGGTCGCGCCGCTGAGCCTCCTCCAGACGGTGCAGGTGGTCGGCCAGCTCCTCCTCCGTCTCAAAGAGGGCACCATAGATGCGCTGGAGCATAGGCCGCCGCTCGTCGCCCCGCCAGTAGGCGCCGGCGACGCTGGTGAGCTTGAAGGCTCGCACCTGCCCCGTGCTGGCCACATGCGGCCCAGCGCAGAGGTCCAGGAAGTCCCCGTGGCGGTAGGTGCTCACCTTCTCGTCGGCGATCTCCTCGATTAGCTCCAGCTTGTAGGGTTGCTGGGCGAACAGGCGGCGGGCCTCCTCCTTGCTTGCCTCCTGCTGCACGAAGGGCTGATCGCCAGATATGCTCTGCCGCATACGCTCTTCAATGACCTTGAGGTCGTCGAGAGTCAGGCTGCGGGGCAGATCGAAGTCGTAGTAGAAGCCGGTGTCGATGGGCGGGCCGATGCCCAGCTTGGCGTCCGGAAAGATGCTCAGCACCGCCTCGGCCATGATGTGCGAGGCCGAGTGGCGCAAGCGCTCCAGGCGCTCGTCCTTTGGCAGTTTTTCCATGTCCACCGACACGTGGACCACCTCCCATCAGTCAGGGGTCGATCCCCGGCCGCCTGTCAAGCGCGGCGCTTCCAGCAATAACCAAAATGCCTCCCGTCCATGTGGGACGAGAGGCGTAGCCCTGCGTGGTTCCACCCACCTTCCCCCGACCAACGGTCGGGGCTCGTTCGGCCGCTAACGGGTGCCTCCGGGCTTGGCTACTAGCATCCGCACACGTTCGCCAGCCGGCTCCTAGGGGGTCTTCGCGACGGTAGAGGGCGGGCACCTCTCAGCCTGGGGTTACCCTCTCTGGCACCGTACCACCGCTACTCGTCCTAGTCTCCGCCTTTCAATATTCGGGAAATGGTGGGCGATAGAGGACTTGAACCTCTGACCTCCTTCTATGATTCACTTCTTTTTTCAGGTGGTTATGAAATTTCACTATAATTTCAACCTAATCAACATAGTTGTCAACGATAATAATTAATAAAGGAAACTCCTTAATCCCAGATATAACAAGTTGTTAAGTTTCTTTAGTAAGTAATCAAACTATGCTATAATTCGCATAAATCATCGAGCTCACGATGCTGATACTCTCCATCAAAGCATCATAGCCAGTCTGTTGATATTATACGGGAGGCATCCATATGCCGAGAAGAGATGACATCAAAAAGATAATGATTATCGGGTCTGGACCCATTGTGATCGGGCAAGCCTGTGAGTTTGACTATTCTGGAACCCAGGCTTGTAAAGCCCTCCGTGGGCTGGGTTATGAAATCGTGCTGGCGAATTCAAATCCAGCGACTATTATGACTGACCCCGGAACGGCAGATGTTACGTATATTGAGCCCCTCAACCTCGAGGCAATGACTAAGATTATCGAGAAAGAGCGCCCCGATGCTTTACTGCCAAACCTGGGAGGACAAACTGGTCTCAACCTAAGTGCCGAGCTTGCCCATTCCGGAGTCCTGGACAAGTATGGAGTCAAGGTAATCGGGGTTGAGGTTGATGCTATCGTTCGTGGTGAGGACCGAATCGCGTTCAAAGAAACAATGAACCGTTTGAGCATAGAAACACCGCAGAGTGAAGCGGTTTACAGCGTTGAGGACGCTGAAAAAGCTGCGACTGCACTTGGGTACCCGGTTGTTGTCCGCCCCGCCTATTGCATGGGCGGAACTGGTGGCGGACTGGTATACAATGTGGAGGAGTTGCGCACTGTTGCTAGCCGGGGTATTACTGCCAGTCTTATCGGTCAGGTACTGATAGAAGAATCAGTTTTAGGCTGGGAAGAGCTGGAACTGGAAG
>JAUWYP010000042.1 GCA_030615765.1 Dehalococcoidia bacterium
GCCGCTGCCAATGCCCTCACTGTCATCCCCGAGGATGTGGATGTGGTGGAGCCGGGGGAGGAGATCACGGTGATGATGCTCGACTGGAGCCAGGGCGAGGAGTGGGGTACAGCTTGACCACCGATTGACACAAACGACTCCTGTTAGGTTACCCCGCAGGAAGGCCCGGCCCGGAGACCCTGCTCGCGCTGCTTACCCCCTGGCGCGATGCCCTGGCCGGATAGGATTCGGCACCACAACATCCCGACTGGAGGCCCGTCACCATCTGCCCCGCCTTGTCCTCATACGTCCCTCTCATGGCAGCCCCGTATCTACTCGGAGGGGGAAACCTGTAACTGATTTTCCACCCAGGCGTCCTTGTATAGTGAGACCAAAGACAAATAGGGCTTCTGGCTGAGCGGGCGCAGCCACTTGGTCACGGGTGTACTGGGTCGCTCCACCGGTGCATCCCGCCAGGGCCGAACGGCCCCCGGCGCTGCCTCCCGCTTAGCGAAGTGGCTCAGGCCAGACCCTATCCTGAAGGAGGGATGCTGCCGACAATGTTTAGTCTGAGATCGGCGCGAAGCCGAGCCATCGCAGCCGGTGTGGTGCTCGTTGTGCTCCTCGTTGGCTTCGCGGGGCTGGCGGCTCAGCGCGTCCATGACCTCGACCAACGACACGACGCACTTCGGGACACGTCCGCCGTCGCTACTACCCTGGAGCAAGCTCGTGCCCAATTGTTCCAGGAAGAGGTTGCGCTTTCCACCCTGGTATTCTCCGGCGACCCGAGCTTTATCGACACGTACAACGAGGCTGCGGCAGCACTGGAGCAGGATCTGAGCCAGGCGCGAGCCGGGATGCTGGCCGAAGGCCACATCGACGAGGTCCTGGCGCTGGACGACCTGACTGAGCAGATAGGCGTGTTCAACGAAGAAATCGCCAGCGGTCTTCCGCTCCTCGTCGAAGTCGATCTCGAGACGAGAGGGCAGTTGGCATCCGCCGCGAGGGCAGGGATGCAGTCTGAGGTCGAAGCTTTCACTGCCGAGCTCGACCGGCTGGCCGAGACCGTGCAGAACGAGGTGGCGGCCGAGGCAGCGGCCGCCGACCGCGCCGCAGAGACTACCCTCTGGCTGTTCTTTGGGTTCGGCACCGTCGGCTTCCTGGTGGCCGCTGGAACGGTAGCAATGCTGCTGGTTTCCGTAGTCCGTCCCCTGGCCTCCCTGCGGGCGAAAGCCAGAGCGATCACGGCGGGAGGCTTGCAGGTCAGGGCTGAGGTCTCCGGCCCGGCGGAGATCGCCTCTCTCGCCCGCGACTTCAACGAGATGATGGAGACGATAGCGGCCAAGACGGAGGAATACGTCGCCGTTACCAATCTGACGCGCGACATTATTGGGAAGGTGGATGAGGAGGGCAGGTGGGTCTTCCTCAACGACGCGGCCTGCGGATTCTTTGGAAAGCCGAGACAGGAACTCCTGGGCACTGACTCCAGAGCTCTTATACATCCCGAGGATCTAGAACTGAGTGTTCAGGCAGTTCGAAAGGCGGCGGCGACAAGGCAGCCAATAGAGCGGTTTGTGAACCGCCAGGTCACGCCGATGGGAACGAGGGCGGTGGAATGGAACGCCTCTCCCTTCTTCGATGAGGACGGCCGCTACGCTGGGATCCAGATGACGGGCCGTGACATCACCGAGCGCAAGGAGGCGGAGAAAGTGCTGCGCGAGAGCGAAGAGCGCCTGCGCAGCCTTGTCACGAATGTGCCCGTCGTCCTGTTTGCGATCGACCGGGAAGGTACGTTCACTCTCTCCGAAGGCAAGGGCCTGGACGGCCTCGGGTTACGGCCGGGCGAAGTCGTGGGGCGCTCCGTCTTCGAGGTATACGGCGACATGCCGCAGATCGGCGAAAACATCGAGCGTGCAGTCGCCGGCGAAGCGTTCACGGCGACGGTGGAAGTGGCGGGGTTAGCGTTCGAGACTCACTATACGCCGGTCCGTGACCACGAGGGTGAGGTGTCCAGCGTCATCGGCGTTGCTATCGATGTCACCGAGCGCAAGCAGATGGATCGGGCCCTGGCAGCTAAGACGCGGGAATACATCGATACCGTCAATCTGACCGGGGACATAATCATGAGGCTGGACAAGGATGGCAGGTTTACCTTCCTCAACGACTCGGCCTGCCAAAGCTTTGGAAAGCCACGAGAGGAACTCCTGGGTATGGACGCCGGAGCCTTTATGCCTCCCGAGGACATGGAGCAGGCTACCCGGGCGGTCGAAGAGATAATAGAGAGCAAAGGGCTGATACGGGGGTTTGAGAGCCGCCTCGTCGTGCCGACCGGGATCAGGGTGGTGGAATGGAACGGCCATCTTCTCTTCGATGAGGAGGGCGAGTACGCGGGAATCCAGATTACGGGCCATGACATCACCGAGCGCAAGCAGATGGAGGAGGCGCTGAGGGAGAGTGAGGCACGCTACCGTCTGCTTGCCGAGAACACATCAGACCTCATCTGGACCATGGATCTGGGCTTGAGATATACCTACATGAGTCCCTCCGTCACGCGTATGCGAGGCTACAGCGCTGAGGAAATAGTGGGCACCACGGTGGCGGAAACCATGACTCCTGCCTCCCTTGAGCTTGCCAGGAAGACTCTGGCAGAAGAGATGGCCATGGAGAGAATGGAGCAGAAGGACCTGCACCGGTCGCGGAAGCTGGAGCTCGAGATGTATTGCAAGGACGGCTCCACCATCTGGACCGAGATGAATATGACGTTCCTGCGCGACTCCGATGGCAACCCGGTCGGGCTTCTGGGCGTCACCCGCGACATCAGCGAGCGCAAGCGGGCGGAGGAGGAGCGAGAGAAACTGAACGCCGAACTGGAGTTGAGAGCCATCACCGATAGCCTCACCGACCTCTATGACCACGCCCACTTCTACCAGCGCCTGGCCGAGGAGATAGACCGCTCCAAGCGGTACAAGCACGGCTTCGCTGTAGTGATGATGGATGTCGACGACTTCAAGCGCTTCAACGACTCCCGCGGGCACCAGGCGGGTGACGAAATGCTGCACCTCGTCGCTGAGTGCATCCGCTCGGGTCTGCGCCGCTCAGACATCGCCTTCCGCTATGGCGGCGATGAGTTTGTAGCAATACTACCGCATGCTGACGCAGCAAAGGCGCGGGCCGCAGTTAACCGCATGAATGAGCGCATCACGAAGAGGGTCAAACGGATGGACGGCGAGGCTGCAGCTCGCCTGAGCCTCAGCGCTGGTGTAGCCTGCTTCCCTGACGACGGAACAACTACGGACGACCTGGTGAGAGTAGCAGATGCTGCCTTGTATAGCGCCAAGTGGGTAGCACGGGCTCGCGACATCATGGGGCAGAGAGAGGATATCCAGTCATTGATCTCTGCTTTGGTCGGTCGGCGAGCCGGGGTCGAGGGCGCGACAAGCGGAGCAAATTTCCGACCCGAGGCCCTGCATGAGCAGCAGGCGAGAATCGTGTCTAGTGTTGCCAGTTCCATCACCGTGGCTCTGAGAGATGCCGGCGTGGCTGAGGCCCTTGAAGACCCGGACCTGCAAGTTCTTGCCACTGTAGGCGCAGCGGCCGAGATCAAAGATCGGTACGTCCGCGGACACCCGGAACGCGCGAGCGAACATGCTGTGGCTCTCGCCGGGGAGATGGGGCTTTCTCCTGAACGAGTGAGAGACATTCAGGTCGCCGGCCTTCTGCACGACATTGGCAAGGTGACCGTCAGCGAGGGCATTCTCAACAAGCCTGGCAAGCTGACCAGAAGGGAATTCGACAGCATCAAAGACCACCCCATCGTGGGCGCTACCCTCGTCTCCCAAGTCAGGGGTTTCAAACAGGTGATGCCGATCATTCGCCACCACCATGAGCGCTTTGACGGCAACGGCTACCCCGACAGCCTCGCTGGCGAAGAGATCCCCCTGGAGGCCCGCATCCTCAGCGTGGTGGACGTCTTCGACGCCATGACACACCAGCGTTCCTACCGCAAGGCCCTAAGCAAAGCGGAGGCCATGGCCGAACTAGAGCGTGGTGCTGGCACTCAGTTTGATCCCGCAGCAGTAAAGGCATTTCTAGCGCTGCTGAAAAGGCGGGGCGATGGGCTGGGACTTCCCGCACAAGCAGCGAGCAAAGACAGGCAGCGGGCGGCTGCGAGAGTGCCGGGACGGGGGAAAGGATAGTCGCGAGCTGGCAAGAGATCGTCGGAGCGTCATTTCTACTGAGCCGCTGACGTAGCTTCCCTGCTTTCAAGTAGGCGCTCAGGTTCTGGGACCTGGGCGCTCGTCTATTCGAGAAGCCCGTAACACTGCCTCCTCCGGAGCGTCATTACAGAGTAGCATGGCCAGATTAGGATTGAAGCGGAGACATCCCAAACGCCTGCCCTCTCCGGAGGCGCTCAAGCGTTCTCAGGAGGCTCTCGAGCGCCCTGTAGTGCCTTCTCAGGAAGCCCTCATATTTGGGCCACTACAGCAGCGTCGCCGATAACGGGTGAAGTAGTATTCGCCCTGGGCATGCAGGCCCTCTGTAAGATCCCACAGGGTGCCCCCTCCGGAGTTGAGGCTGGGATCGCTCACAGCGGGGGCGGAGCTAGAACGCCACTCTGAACTGGGTATACTGCCCGCTGGCTTCCCCCCATTGCACGTCGACGCTGTGCACCCGCGCCCCGCGCGGTCCCTGTCTGAGGTGCTCGAGGAGCCGCTCTAGGCGTTCCCGCTGGCCCTCCGCCACCACCTCCACCGAGCGCATGTCGCGGACGTTGCGCACGTAGCCCGTCAGCCCCAGGGATATCGCCCGCGCGTAGACGAAGTCGCGGAAGTTGACCCCCTGCACACGGCCTCTCACGATGGCATGCAGTGAAACGACGGCCGTGGGAGATTCAGGCGTTTCGCCCATCGTCCTACGCTGACAGCAGCTCGTCTACCACCTCTTCAGCCAGCTCGGGCGGCACATCGTGGCGGATGACCGGTCGACCGATGCCCTCGAGCAACACCCAGCGGACGGCGCCGGCTTTGACCTTCTTGTCGAGGGCCATAGCAGCTAGCACCTTCCCGGGGTCCACCCCGCTCGCTCGCAGGGGCAGGCCGAACCTGGCGATGAGGGCGTCCTGCCGCTCAGCTAGCTCAGGCGCAAGCACACCAAGGCGGCGGGCGATGCGAGCGGCACCGGTCATGCCGATAGCCACCGCCTCGCCGTGGAGCATGCCGGCGTATTCAGCGGCTGTCTCCAGGCCGTGGCCGATGGTGTGGCCGTAGTTGAGAATGGTGCGTCGGCCTGTCTCCTCCCGCTCGTCCTCGCTGACCACCGCCGCCTTGAGGGCGATGCTGCGGCTGATAACCTCAGTGGTCAGCGCGGGCTCCAGGCTCAGGATGGCGTCGGCCTTCTCCTCCAGCAGGCGCAGGAGCCCCTCGTCCATGATCAGGGCGTGCTTGATGACCTCCGCCCAGCCGGCGGTGAGCTCTCGCGGCGGCAGGCTCTGGAGGGTCGACACATCGGCGAGGACTAGGCGAGGCTGATAGAAGGCGCCGATGAGGTTCTTGGCCTCCTTGTGGTTGACTGCCACCTTGCCGCCGATGGCGGCGTCCACCATGGCCAGGAGGCTGGTGGGCACGTGAACCAGGGGCAGGCCGCGGACGAAGGTGGCGGCTACGAAGCCAGCCAGGTCACAGGTCATGCCGCCGCCCAGGGCAACGATGGCCTCGCCCCGCTCCGCTCGTTCGGCGACCAGCCAATCGTAGATGGCGGCGGCTGTCTCCAGGCTCTTGCTGGTCTCGCCGGCGGGAACCACGTGGCAGGCTACGCTGAATCCCGCCCCTCGCACGGCCTCCTCGGCGGCGGCACCCCAGCGGGCATGCACCATGCCGTCGCTGATGAGATAGGCGCGGCCAGCGAGTCCAGCATCGGCCATGCGCCGGCCCAGGTCTGGAAGGGCGCCCCAGGAGACGAATACGGGATAGGTGGCGCTGCTGGTCCGCACTACGCAGGAGGCTCCTTGCGGCTGGCAGTAGGGAGCGTCCGCCTCGCGGGCCGAGGGAGCAGCCGCCAATGCAGCGAGCCTCCCTTCGTCCTCCAAAGCAGCCGCAGAGAGCTGGCGCCAGGCGTGGACGACCTCCGCTGCCACTTGCTCTGTGGTTAGGCCGTCGGTGTGGACGGTGTGGTCGGCCAGGGCGTAGTAGGGCTGGCGGAAGCCTTTCAGATCACGAATGCGACGCAGGGGATCAGGGGTGGCGAGAAGGGGACGGGCAACCGGGTCGCTGTCTAGCTGCGGTCGTAGGCGCTCTAGGATCGTCTCCGGCCTGGCCTCCAGGCAGACGATGAAGCCACCGTGAGCCATCAGGCGGCGATTCTCAGCGTCTAGGATAGCACCTCCGCCAGCAGCGATGACCATCTTGGACTGGGAGCAGAGCTGACGCAGGACGGTGTGCTCCAGCGTTCGGAAGTGTTCTTCGCCGTCGTCGCGGAAGATGGCCGAGATGGGTTTGCCGGCCGCCTCCACGATAGCGTCGTCGCTGTCGACGGCCTGCCAGCCGAGGCGCTCGGCCACCAGGCGGGCCACCTCGCTCTTGCCGGTGCCCGAAAAGCCGGTGAGGATGATGCGCTGAGGGCGTTGGCTAGTCTTCGAGACCAAGAAGCTCCCACCTATCTCTGAACGGGGTCAGCGCGTCGACGCTAATCATTCGAGGCTGAGCCTCACTCACCGTGCGGCCTGTGCTGCGCGCCCACTCAAGGTATTGTTGTCGTTCCTGCTCACTGATCTCCGCGACTGACCGACCCGGTACGATGAAATACTCCACTTGGTGGTCGGGCATGATCGCTACGAAGACGAAGGGCCGGTCAGGGTGCTCGTCCACGGACTCAGGGACGAAGTAGGCACCCTGCGGATAGGTGCCCGCGGGCGTAGGTCTCCTGGGGTGGGGCAACCGTAGCCTCGCCGTCTTGACCTGTATGGTGACCTGCTTGTTGGTTCTTGGATTGAGAGCGAAGATGTCCACTCCAGGGTAGTTCTTCAAGGTAAGGCTGGCGACGTATCCCTGCATGCATAGTTGTCCAGCGACTAGGAATTCGCCTGCCAGTGCAGTTAGGGTCTTGCTTAGCTGTCGGCCTGCCATCGCGCTATTTGGTTCTTCTCCTCTGGGAGGCTACTGGGTCGATGGTGTCGAAGCATGCCTCATGCTCGCGTCTGGTAGTCCTCCATGTGGTCGCCGCCTACAGCTCAAACACCCGTATGGCGTTGAGGCGGAGGAACTTCTCCTGGGCCTCCGGCTTGAGGCCCAGCCCTTCGATCTGCGACAGGCACGGCGTGAACAGCAGCATGGGGTAGTTGGTGGCAAACAGCACCTTGTCCTGCCCGCGACCATTCATGAACTGGATCAGCTCCGGCGGATAGTACTTGGGGAGATGAGCCGACGTGTCGATGTAGACGTTGGGATACTTAAATGCCAGAGCGATCATCTCGTCGGTCCAGGGGTAGCCGATGTGCCCGCCCACGATGGTCAGCTCGGGAAAGGCCAGGGCCACGTCATCGATGTAGGGTATCGGCCGGCCCGGCTCCGAGGGGCACATGGGCCCGGTGTGCCCCACCTGGGTGCAGAAGGGGATGCCTAGCTCGATGCACTTCACGAACAGCGGATAGTACAGCCTATCGTTGGGGGGAAGATTCCAGATCCAGGGGAGCATGTGCAGCGCTCTCAGGCCAAGTTCCTTGACGGCGCGCTCCAGCTCACGGACGGCGGCCATCGGCCTGCGGGGGTCGACGGTGGCCATCCCCAGGAAGCGATCGGGGTACTTCTGGACGAGGGCGGCGATATCATCGTTGGAGATGATCACCCCCTCCGGCCGCATCCAGGCCCGCAGGAAGGCCTTCTCCACCCCGGTCGCATCCATCTCGGCCAGGGTAAGCTCGATGGGTACGCCCTCTGGCGGTGGGGTGACTTTGGCCCACCTTTTCAGGGATTCCATCTCGGGCATGTGTAGCAGTTGGGGAAAGCCCGGCTGGGCCCAGACGTCGATGACGCCGTTGGTGGGCGCGGCCATCACTCCTTCCCCCTCGGGCCAATAGTCTTGAGATAGCCCTGATGGTTGCGCTTGGTCTCGTCCATGTGGTCGCCGCCGAACTTCTCCAGCATCGCCTCCGCCAGCACGATGGCCACCATCGCCTCGCCGATGACGCCGGTGGCTGGTACCACACAGACATCGCTACGCTCGTAGTGAGCCTCGACGGCCTCGCCGGTGGCCAGGTCGGCCGACGGAAGCGGCTTGCCGAGGGTGGAGATGGGCTTGAGGGCCGCCCGCACGATGACCGGCTCGCCGTTGGTCATGCCGCCCTCCAGGCCGCCGGCCCGATTGGTGGCCCGTCGCCAGGGATGGTCGCTCCACTGGTCGGCGGGCAGGATGACGTCGTGGGCCTGAGAGCCTGGCAGACGGGCCAGGGCGAACCCGCCGCCGATCTCCACTCCCTTGACGGCGTGGATGCTCATGACCGCCTGAGCCAGGCGGCCGTCCAGCCGGCGGTCCCAGTGGACGTGGCTGCCCAGGCCGATGGGCACCCCTGTGGCCCACACCTCGAAGATGCCGCCCAGGCTATCGCCGGCCTCGCGGGCAACGTCGATGGCGCGAACCATCCGCTGAGAGGTCTCACGGTCGGCACAGCGCACCGGCGATTCCTCTACCAGGGCCCAGTCGGGCTCGCCTTGCCCCTGCGCCGTCACCTCGCCGATGGCCAGCGTCTGGCTATGGACAGCGATGCCGAACTCCTCCAGGAAGCGGCGGGCCACCGCACCCACGGCTACTCGCGCCGCCGTCTCGCGGGCGCTGGCGCGCTCCAGGATCGGCCGCACGTCATCCTGTCCGTACTTGATGGCGCCGGCCAGGTCCGCATGGCCGGGGCGGAGGCGGGTCAGCTTCTCGGTCGGCTCTGTCACCGGCTCCACCTGCATTACGTCCTGCCAGTTCGCCCAATCGCGGTTGCGGATCACCAGGCTGAGGGGGCTGCCCAGGGTCAGGCCGTGGCGCACGCCGGAGAGGACCTCCGCCCGGTCCTCCTCGATCTGCTGGCGCTGGCCGCGACCGTAGCCCCCCTGGCGGCGGCGCAGGTCGAGGGCGATGTAATCCTCGCTGAGGGGCAGACCCGCGGGCAGGCCTTCGATGATGACCGTGAGGGCCTTGCCATGGGACTCGCCGGCGGTGAGAAAGCGAAACATGCTCATCGTCTAATCCTCACTGCCCTTCACCGCCGTCGGCGCGAGTGCCTTCCGCGCGGCTTTGAACATTACGTCGAGCGGTGCTTGCCTGCTCGTCCACAGCTCGAACGACGCCGCCCCCTGATAGACCAGCATGGAGAGACCGCCCAGGGTACGAGCGCCTCGTCTCTTGGCTTCCGCCAGGAGCCTCGTCTCGAGGGGGTTGTAGATTATGTCGAATACCAGCGCCCTCGCAGGAATGAGTTCGGACGGCATTGGCAGATCGTGCTCCTCCTTGCTGTGCCGCATACCTATCGGCGTACAGTTTACCAGAAGCTGGCAGCCTGCGACGGCCGCGGCGAGGTTATCCTTCGTCGCGAGCACGTTGCGAAGCACGGTTTCGCCCTGGCGGCCGAGGTCGTGCACCAGCCGGTCGGCCCTCTCGCGATCGATATCGGTAATGGTGACGGAGGCGGCTTTGCCCTGGACGAGGGCCATGGTGACGGCGCGACCTGCGCCACCGGCCCCCAGGAGCACGACCTGTGCCCCGCTGGCGTCGAAGCCACCCTCCTCTCGCAGGGCGCGGGCGAAGCCCGTCATGTCGGTGTTGTAGCCGCACAGGCGGCCGTCGCGGTTGACGATGGTGTTGACGGCGCCGATACCGCCGGCCAGGGGGTCGATCTCGTCCAGCAGGGGGATAACGACTTCCTTGTAGGGCACGGTGACATTGGCCCCCAGGAAGTCAGGGCGGCGTATCCCTGCCACGCGCTCGCCCAGGGCCTCCCGCTCTGTCTCCCAGAGCTCGTAGCGGGCGTCGAGGCGCAGGTGATCGAGGGCCGCCTGCTGGAAGACGGCCGATATGGAGTGAGCCAGGGGGTAGCCGATGAGGCCGATGGTCTTCACTGGCGCTGCTACCTCCCGCCGTACCGCTCGACGTTGCGCAGGTGCTCTTCGAACGTCTCGGCGAAGGCGTGGCTGCCATCCTCCTTGGCCACAAAGTAGAGATAGTTGGTCTGCTCCGGCCTGATCACCGCCCGAATGGAATCGAGGCCGGGGTTGCAGATGGGCCCTCGCGGCAGGCCCGTGTTGCGATAGGTATTGTAGGGCGAGTCCACCTCCAGGTCGGCCTGGGTGAGCTCTTCCTTCCAGTAGCCGTACCTGGCGACGCCGGCCGGGTCGTTGCCCAGGGCGTACTGCACCGTGGGGTCGGCCTCCAGAGGCATGCCCCGCCGCAGACGCTTGAGGAAGACGTCGGCGATGATCGGCCGCTCCTCGGCGACCTGGGCCTCCCGCTCGACGATGGAGGCCAGGATGAGCACCGTGTG
>JAUWYP010000029.1 GCA_030615765.1 Dehalococcoidia bacterium
AGACGCAGGCGCCGCACATGATGCAGGCCACGATGTCCGTCAGGGAGCGCATTATTTCATGGGCCACCAGGTACTCCCGCTCCGGAGGAGGCCCCTCGGGCTGGAGCCAGGGCTCTACCGCTCGCGCCTTCTGCCAGAAGGAGTCCATGTCCGCCACCAGGTCCTTGATCACGGGCATGTTGCCCACAGGCTCGACCAGAATCTCCTCGCCGTCGTCTGCCAGCCCCTTCACCTTGGTCTTGCAAGCTAGCCGCGCCTGGCCGTTGATACGCATGGCGCAGGAGCCGCAGATGGCACTGCTGCACGAGCAGCGCAAAGCCAGGCTATCGTCCAGCTCCTCGCGGATCTGGAGGAGCACCTCAAGAACGGTGGCGTGGTCGAGAACCTCCAGGACGTAGGACTGATAGTGGACGCCGTCCCCCGATTCGGGATCGAAGCGGTGGACTCTCAGCTTGGCTTGCATTAGTAGACCCTCCTCTCTGGCTGCCAGCGGGTGATGGTGACGGGAGAGTAATCAAGGCTGGGCCCCTCCGGAGTGTATCGAACGAGGATGTGCTTCAACCATTCCTCGTCATCACGCTGGGGGAAATCGCGCCGAAACTGAGCGCCCCGACTCTCCTTACGGTGACTCGCGGCCAGGGCGATGGCCTCCGCCAGGTCGAGCATATTGCCCAGCTCCAAGTGGAACAGGAGACTGGTATTGAACACCCGACTCCTGTCCTGCACCCCTACTCGCTTGTAGCGCTCCTTGAGCTCCGCCAGCTTGGCCACGACCGTTTGCAGGCCCTCCTCGATGCGAAACATGCCCACATACTGGTTCATCGCCTGGCCCATCTCCATCCGGATGCGAGCGACGGAATCGCCGCCATCGGATCGCTCCAGGACCGTCTTGATCCTATCCCCTTCGCGACTCACCATCGCTTCCGAGACGTTGGCGGGGGAGATACTGGCAGCGTACTCGACAGCAGCGGCACCGGCACGACGGCCAAAGACCACCGTCTCCAGAAGCGAGTTGCCGCCCAGACGGTTGGCCCCGTGAACGGTAATGCAGGCACATTCGCCGGCAGCGTAGAGGCCAGGCAGGACGCTGGCGCCGTTGACATCCGTCTTGATGCCGCCCATGGCATAGTGCATGCTTGGCCGAATCGGTATGGGTTCATCGATGGCGTCCACACCGGCGATGTCCAGGGCCAGCTCGTGGATCTGAGGCAGGCGCTCCAAGATCTTCTCCCGGCCCAGGTGACGCAGGTCCAGGAGGATGAAGCCGTCGACACCCCGCCCTTCGTCGATCTCTGTCTGCTCGGCCCGCGAGACAACATCGCGCGAGGCCAGCTCCATCATCTTGGGAGCGTACTTCTCCATGAACCGGTCGCCCTTGGAGTTCAGTAGATAGGCCCCCTCACCCCGCGCCCCCTCCGTGACGAGGATGCCGTTGCGCAAAGCGGTAGGATGAAACTGAACGAACTCCATATCCATGAGATCAGCGCCCGCGCGATAGGCCAGAGCCTGGCCGTCGCCCGTACTGATCAGACTGTTGGTCGAAGGCTCGTAGACGCGGCCCAGCCCGCCGGTGGCCATGAGCACCACCTTGGCGCCGAAGGCCTGCAACTCGCCACTGCGAATCTCCATGGCCAGCGCGCCGCGGCAGGCACCATCTTCGATAATGAGAGAGGTGACAAACCACTCCTCGTAGACGCGCACCCCTGCCTGCAGTAGCTGCTCGTACAGAACGTGCAGCAGGACCTGGCCGGTGATGTCGGCAACGTAGCAGGTACGGGGAAATGCGGCGCCGCCGAAGGGTCGCTGGGCGATGCGACCGTCCTCCACGCGACTGAAGACGGTGCCCATGTGCTCCAGCTCGATGATGTCCCCCGGCGCCTCTTTGCAAAAGATCTCGATGGAGTCCTGATCCCCCAGGTAGTCGCTCCCCTTCACGGTGTCGAAGGAGTGCTTCTCCCAGGAATCGTCCTCACCCAGGGCGGCATTGATACCCCCCTGGGCCTGGGTAGAATGGCTTCTGACGGGATGAACCTTGGACAGGACAGCCACGTCGACCCCTTTGCGGCGGGCTTCCAGGGCCGCCCGCATTCCGGCTAGACCGGCGCCAATTACCAACACGTCATGCGATAGCACCACAGTCACCTCCAAACGGTTTATGAGTGTAGCACCGCGAGGGTGTTCGTTCAATAGGAGGACTACAACTTTTGATACCTGGCTGTCACGCATAGACCGATAATGGTCTTAGCGTCGCGGATCTCTCCCCGCTCGATAAGCCGCAGGGCCTTCGACAGGGACAGGCACACCACCTCGATGCTCTCGTCCGCATCGGCCGCCAGAGCGCTGGGCTCCAACGCCGTTGCCAGGTACAGGTCCATGTACTCATTGCAGTAGCCGGGAGACGCGAAAAAGCTGCACAGGCGCTCCAGATGGCCGGCCCGCTGGCCTGTCTCCTCCTGCAGCTCCCGCTGAGCAGCCTCCTCCGCGCTCTCGCCGGGGTCGACGCCGCCCGCAGGAATCTCCAGGAGCGATTGCTGGACGGGCAGGCGGTACTGGCGCACCAGGAGGACATTTCCCTGGCCATCCAGGGCGACGATGGCTACGACGGGAGCGTGTTCCACGACCTCGCGGACGGTCGAGCGGCCATCGGGGAGCCTCACCCGATCCACCCGCAGGCTCACCACCCGCCCCTCGTACAGCCGATGGCTCTCCACCACCTGCTCCTGATTCGAGGGGTCTCGGGACGCCTGCACCAGATCTTGCCTTTACGCGCGGGGCCGAGCCTTGAGCTCGATGATGACCGCTGTCTCGTCGCAGTTGGGGAACTTGGGGCAGCGGAAGCACTCGCCCCAAACCTTGCGGGGCAGAGCCATCATGTCTGCCTGGTGGAAGCCCAGCCGCTCGAAGAAGCTGGGCTGTCGGGTCAGGGCAAAGACGGTCACGATACCCAGAGCACGCGCCTCGTCAAGGCAGGCCTCCGCCAGCAAGGCGCCGACACCTTTGTCCCGCCACTCGTCGAGCACGGCAAGGGAGCGAATTTCCGCCAGGTCCTCCCACATGATGTGCAGGGCGGCGCAGGCTACCAGCCGCCCCTTGTCACGCACCACCAGGAAATCGCGCAGCTGCTCATAGATCTCGGCCAGGGGGCGAGGGAGCATCTCTCCCAGAGAGGCAAAACTGCTCACCAGATCCTGGATCAGAGGAGCGTCGGCCATGGTGGCCTTCTCGATGCGAGACTGCTCGCTCATTCCTCCCCCCACCCCTACAAGCTCTCTTCACCCGGCCGCAGGAAGGCGCCCGAGGCATTGGCCGTGTTGAGCCAGCCTAGTCGCTCGCTGAGAGCGGCATAATAGTCGAGGGGCGAACCCAGGCGCAAGAAGCGGGCCAGATGAGGGCTGTGGAACACACGTACCCCTTCGCCCTTGGCCAACTCCTTGTTCACCTGCCCATCCACGCTAAGGATGGCCTTCTCATCGCTGGTTACCCGCAGCTCAATCACCGCCGACGAAGGCAGCACCAGTGCCCGAGCGGTGGCCAGATGAGGAGCCACAGGCATCAACACCAGCTCGTGAGCCTCGGGATGAAGAACGGGACCACCCGCCGATAGCAGGTAGCCGGTACTACCCGTAGCCGTGGCCACGATCACCGCGTCCGCCCGGTAGTGACCCAAGCGCTTGCCATCCACACAGGCTTCCACGTGTACCGCTCGCCCGGGAATGCCGCGGCCAACCACGATGTCGTTGAGGGCGTGGTATCTCCCGTTTTCAGCAGCGGGAGCACCCGTTGCCCCCAGGAACTCGCCATGGAGCAGCGTCCGTTCCTCGATCCGAAAGCCGCCTTCCAATACTTGAGGAAGCTTGGCCAGCGCCTCCTCCGCCCCTAGCTCGGCCAGGAATCCCAGACGTCCCATGTTGACCCCTAGCAGGAGCGTGTGCTGGAGGATGACCAAGCGGGCTGCCCAAAGCATTGTCCCGTCGCCGCCGACGCAGATCAGGAGGTCGGTGCCCTCCAGGTTGCGCCGAGCCTCTCCCTCGTCCCAGGCCGCGGTGACCCACACCTCGCTCACTTGAGAGGCAAGGGCTTCCTTCACCTCCTCCGCGAACGCCTGCGCGGCCGGCCACTGAGGGTGGAAACAGATGCCCACCTTCCTCACGAGACGCTCTCCCCCTTTCTCCCCCCTCCCAACGGCAGGAGCAGGAAGAAGAACTCCTGGTTGCCGGCCGGCCCCAACAGGGGAGAAGGGGTCAGACCAAGGATGCGGAAGCGCTGCTCCACCGCCCAGGCCACGAAGCGCCCGATGAGACTGGCCTGGAGCAGAGGGTCGCGAACGACCCCTCCCTTGCCCACCTCCCGCCGGCGGGCCTGAAACTGGGGCTTGAACAGAGCGATGATCTTCCCCCTCGGCTTCAGGAGTCGGGCTATCGCCGGTAGCACCTTCTCCAACCCAATGAACGACACATCGACCGTAGCCACGTCCACCTTCTGCGGCAGCGAGCGCAGGTAGCGGACGTTCATCCGCTCCATGGGCACCACCCGCGGGTCCTGGCGGAGCCGATAATCCAGTTGGCCATAGCCCACATCCACAGCGTACACACAACGAGCGCCGTGCTGGAGGAGGCAATCGGTGAAGCCACCGCTGGCCGCGCCCACATCCACCGCCACCAAGTCCTGCACATCGACACCAAACACCCGCAGAGCGTGCACCAACTTCTCGCCGCCACGGCTCACATAGGGAGCCTTGGCAAGCAGACGCACCTCGGCCGCCTCAGGGACAAGCATCGCCGGCTTGACGGCCTTCGTATCTCCAACCAGCACGTTGCCGGCCAAGACCGCCGCTTGCGCCTTCTCCCAACTCTCGACCAGGCCTCTCTCCACCAATAGCGTATCCAGGCGACGCTTGGTCATGAACGCAATTCAGCATAGGCAGGTAGAAACAGAAAGTCAAGGCGAAGCGCTCAGGCGAATGAACGGCTAGCAAACGGAGCGCGTCTACGAGGCTGGACGCCGCCGACGGGCCGAGCCGCCTTTAGGTACTTGGCGATTCACGGCACTCACCGGCAGCTCAACCACTACCGTCGTACCCCTGCGCGGCTTTGAGTGGATATCGAGCGCGCCGCCCAACAGCCGGGCCCGTTCATGCATCCCGAGGAGCCCCAACTTACCGGTCGCGGCTAGATCGCCCACATCCCTGGGCAGCGTGAAGCCGCGGCCGTTGTCCGCCACCCTCATCTCGAGCGAGTCGTCATGCGCTTGCAGCGAGAGAACAGCTTCGGTGGCACCTGAGTGTTTGCCTACGTTTCGCAACGCCTCCTGAGCGATGCGAAAGAGGAGCAATTGCGCCTCTTCAGAGAGCCTCGGTAAAGTGCCATCCACTTCCACACGCGCTTCTATCCCGTCTTGCTGAGTGAGGTCATCGGCGAGCCATTCCAGAGCGGGCACCAGGCCAATGTCGTCCAGTATCCGCGGTCGCAAGTCATGGGCCAGGCGCCGGAGCCCTATGAGCGCCTCGACGGCTGTCCCGCGCACCTCCCGCAGGTCGGCTGCCATATCCTCATGGCGCCACTGCCCAACGGTCGAGGCCAGGCTGTCGAGACGCTGGGCCATGAGCATAAGGGACTGAGCTGTCTCGTCATGAAGCTCCTGGGCGATCCGCTGGCGCTCATGCTCCTGAGCTCTGGTGATCTGGTGCAAATAGAAGTTCAGGTTCTCTTGCATGTGCGCTTGCTCGGTTATGTCGCGAGCGATAAGCTGGAAGGCTCTGGGCCGGCCATGGCTCATGATCAGACTAGTGGTCAACCAGAGACGTGCCTGCGTCCCGTGCTTCTTTATTATCTGCTGCTCGTAGGGCCCATCCATAGCTTCGCCCGCGAGCAGCTTCCGCCGAACCTCTCTGGCCTTGTCCAGGGCTTCCTCTGAGAGAAAGTCCCTAACGTTCATGCCCACCAGTTCTTCTGAGGTGTAGCTCGAAATCTCGGCGCAGGCCTTGTTGGCCATGATAATCTCGCCTGCCATGTCCTGCAGCCAGATGGCATCGTGGGCATTCTCGAAGATCTCCCGATAGCGCTCTTCCGACACCCGCAGCTGCTCGCCTACCACACGCCGTCGCTCGCGTTCCCTCCGAAGCCGCTCAAAGCCAATGTTGATCACGGCACCCGCAGCGACCACACCACCCACTTCCCCCAGGGCATCGGCGGGATACTCCGAGATGAGGAGGGCATTCGGCAGCATGATGGCGAGAGCCAGTCCCGAGCCGGTGAGTCCAGCCTTCATGCCGAATAGGAAGCCCAGATAAGTGATTGGCAGCAGGAGGAAAAGACGCTCTACGGCGAGCCGCTCCAAGCCCAGCACGGAACTGGGGGCCTCGATGTCCAGGAAAGGCAGCAGCTGCTCGGGATAGTGAAGGGGAATGGCGACAAGGAACATGGCTATCGCAGCGAGGAACTCCACACTGCGGACAGCCTCCAGTAATCGCCCTCTAACCCGTTGCTGCATTACTGCCCGCCCTGCCGTTATCCAGTCGAAAGGGCCTTACGGCTCGTCCTCCACAACCAGCCAACCCATTCTTAACCCGTGCATGACCGCCTCGGTTCGTGACCCCACTCCCAGCTTGTTGAAGATGTTCACCAAGTGAGCCTTGACGGTGGGAACACTGAGGACAAGGTCGTTGGCTATCTCTTGGTTGCTATGGCCCTTGGCAGCGAGCTTCAGCACCTCGAGCTCCCTTCCCGTAAGGGACTCCTCGCCGTCTCCGTGCGTAGGACGAGGCAAGTAGCGGGCAGCCCGAGCCAGTAGCCTGGCAGCTACGATAGGGTGAAGTACTGCTTCCCCGGCGTAGACTGACCGGATAGCCTGGATAACCTCCTGGCCCGTGGCGTTCTTCAGAAGATAGCCTGCAGCCCCAGCCTCCAGAAGACCGAGTACGTAGCGGTCATTGTCGTAAGCGCTGAGAATTAGAACGGCAGTGGTAGGGTTGGTTCTCTTGATTTGCTTGGTAGCCTCAACGCCGTTGAGACGGGGCATGACCACGTCCATGAGAACGATGTCAGGATTAAGGGCCCTGACCCTCGCTACAGCCTCATGGCCGTTGCCTGCCTCTCCCACCACCTTTATATCTGGCTGTTGATCCAGAAGGTTCCGAATGCCCTCCCGAAGCACCGGGTGGTCGTCTGCCAGCACGACAGTGATGGGTTCCATAGCATGACCACGAACAAAGTCGTGAATAGGTTCACGATTATTATACATCTTCTGGTCAGCGGTGTCATTGGACTTTGGTATTAGAACTTTAGTTACCTTCTAGCCGAAAGAATTCCCCAATATAGACGTTCGGCTGAGGCAGCTTCGAGACAGGAAGGTGAAAATATTCACGCAGGCATAGAGAGACCATATAGAAAGGAGACAACGCCATGAAGGACAAAGCCTTCATCTTCTACGGCAACCCCTGCACCACTTGCCTCGCTGACAGCGAGCTCCAGAGCTTCGAGGACGCCAAGAAGCGTGGATGGACACCATGCCCGTTCTACCGTGACGAGCTTGGCTGCTCCTCCTCCTCCTACGGGTGCGTCCAACTCGCCGGCGTCAAGATGGCTCGCTACGTGCTCCTGTTCTATAGCGAAGCATCAGAAGAGGCCCTGGCCATGGAGCGGGAGGAGTTTCAGCGGCGGGCGTCCCTGCCCCCCAAGCGGGTCGAGGCCTACATCGACACGCCTGAGTACAACTACCGCCGGATCACCGACCCCGATCTCGTCGTGCAGCGTGTCTCGGAATATGCCCACGCCGTTCTGGACCTCCAGCCCGGAGAGCGCGTCTTCCGTGCTTCGGAGGAGGAGTGGACAGCGCCTGTGGCAATCGAAGCCGAAGCCCCAGCAGCTAGCAGCGAGAAAGCGGAGCCGCCGCCCCTTCGCCGTGTAGCGTGAGCCCACCCGCGCAAACCAGGCTAACACGACTCTCAGCAAGGTGGTGACTGGCTGAGAGTGCGAAGAGAAGGGACAAGCTAGTCATGGAAAAACCAGAGCGTGTTGTGCCGCTCCGCCGCACTGAGGAGAGTGGCGATGGTCAACGCCCCGTTTCTGGCTTCATGTTCCGGGGACAGGCCCTATCCACGCCCGTCGCCCGGCCGCAGGGGGGCCTACTAGCCAGGAGAGTGCGACGGCCTACCTGGGCAGCCCTTTCGGCGACCGTGTTCGATGTAGCCACCAGCGTCACTGGTATCGCTCTGACCGCCTTTCTTTTGATGCACATGGCTCTGTTATCCAGCGTACTCTTGGGCGCCAGCTCTTTGGACGCGCTGGCGGAGTTTATCGAGCGATACTACTTGCTACAGATAGGCGCACCCCCACTCATCCTTTTGCTCTTGGCTCACGTCGTACTGGTGACCCGCAAAGCGCCAACCACGTTCCGCCAGCAGTGGACCCTGGTGCGTCAACTGCGTCAAATGGGGCACCTGGACACGTGGACCTGGGCCTTTCAGGTGGTGAGCGGAGCGGCACTAATGGTCTTCGCCTCGATTCACCTCTGGGTGTCCCTCACCGAACTGCCCATCGAGGCAGCGAAGAGCGGTGACCGTGTCTCCACGTTCCTCTGGTTCGACATCCTCTTCGTGCTCTTCGTGGTCGGCCACGCCTGCGTAGGTCTCTACCGCATCGCCGTCAAATGGGGGCTGCTGTCCCGCCGTGGGGCGTATGCGGCGCTGGCGGTGCTGACCGCCGTTGTTCTTGCTATCGAGTTCACCATCGTTTCAACCTTCTACGGTCTCGGAGGCGGAGCATGACGACCATTATGACCGACGTCCTGGTGATCGGCGCGGGCCTGGCTGGCGAGCGTACGGCCGTCGAGGCGGCTGCGCACGGTCTTCAGGTTACTATCCTCTCTCTGGTGCCACCGCGACGCTCTCACTCCGCTGCCGCTCAGGGTGGGATGCAGGCCGCCTTGGGTAACATGGCCATGAGCGGCGGCGACTCCCCCGATGTCCACTTTGAGGACACGGTGAAGGGCGCCGACTGGGGATGCAATCAGGATGTGGCTCGTCTCTTTGTCAGCCTGGCGCCGGTGGCCGTTCGCCAGATGGCTCACTGGGGGGTCCCTTGGAGTCGGGTGGTGCCCGGGCCGAAGCGACTTCCAGATGGCCAAGTCATCGAGGAGTCGGCCGAGAAGGAGGGCCTTATCGCCGCCCGCAACTTCGGCGGCACCAAGAAGTGGCGAGCTTGCTTCTGCTCCGACGGCACGGGGCACTCCCTGCTCTATACCATGGACAACGTAGCCCTGCAGCTTGGGGTCGAGGTTCACGACCGAATGGAGGCTCTGGCCCTGATCCATGATGGCGAGCACTGCTACGGCGCCATAGTCCGAGACCTCCGCAACGGTGAGTTGCGCACCTACATGGCCCGGGCCACGGTCATCGCTACCGGTGGCTACGGACGCATCTATGGTCATTCCACCAACGCCGTCATCAATGACGGCACCGGAATGGCTATAGCCCTGGATACGGGCGCCGTCCCGCTTGGGAACATGGAGGCCGTGCAGTTCCACCCCACGGGCGTCGTGCCGGGGGACATCCTGGTCACCGAGGGATGCCGTGGCGACGGCGGCTACCTGCTGGACAAGGACGAGCACCGCTTCATGCCCGACTACGAGCCGGAGAAAAAAGAGCTCGCCTCCCGGGACGTCGTCAGCCGGCGCATGATCCACCACATGCGCGAGGACCACGGCGTCGAATCGCCCTACGGGCCCCACCTCTGGCTGGATATTCGCCACCTGGGTCAGGAACACATAGAGACGTACCTCCGCGACGTCGCTGAGATCTGCCGCGACTTCTTGGGTGTTGATCCCATACACGAGCTCATTCCAGTACGACCCACCCAGCACTACAGCATGGGCGGTGTCCGCACCGACATCGGCGGCCGCGCCTATGGCCTCGCCGGTCTATACGCCGCTGGAGAGGCGGCATGCTGGGACCTCCACGGTTTTAACCGCCTCGGCGGCAACTCGGTGGCTGAGACCGTGGTTATGGGCATGGTGGTCGGCAGGAGTATTGCTCAAGACCTCGCTGGCTCCGATTCCTCCTTCTCCGACACCGCCGCTCGCTCTGCAAGGCTGGAAGTGGAGCAGCGACTGCGCGCTCTGGCCTCCTATGGCCTGGAATATGTCTACGACCTGCGCCAGCGAATGGCGGATATCCTCATGGAGAAGGTCGGCGTCTTTCGCAACGGCCGCGAGCTGGTCACGGCCGTAGAGGAGCTCCAAGAGCTCCAGGAGCGAGCCAAGCACTTGGGCCTGCGCTCCAGCGGACGAGGACCTGACCCTGAGGTTTCAGCGTGCTTGCGCCTGCCCGGCATGATCCGTCTCGCCACTACGATCGCCTACGGCGCGCTACAGCGCACCGAGAGCCGGGGAAGTCACTACCGCGAGGATTATCCTACCCGGGACGATGAACTCTGGCTCAGACGGACCCTGGCAACCTGGACACCGGCCGCTGACTTACCGCGTCTTAGCTATGAGCCCGTCAAGATCACGGAATCGCCCCCCGGCGAGCGCGGCTACGGCGAGACGCGGGCGGGGGCGGAAAAGGAGGGCATCCATGGCTAATCGTACACTCACCCTCTCCACCTTTCGGTACAATCCCTACGACCCGGATCTCGGGCCCCGCATGCAGGAGTACATCTTGGAAGAGACCCCCAGGATGACCCTGTTCACTGCCCTGACGCGCATTCGCGAGGACATGGATCCCTCTCTACAGTTCGACTTCGTCTGTCGCTCGGCGGTTTGCGGGTCCTGCGCCATGCTGGTCAACGGCCATCCCAGGCTGGCCTGCCGCACCCGCACCGATCAACTCCCCACAAAGATCAACCTTCATCCGCTTCCCTTCTTCCGCCTTATCGGCGACCTCTCCGTAGACACAGGAAGCTGGTTCGCCGAGATGGCCCACCGCGTCGAGTCATGGGTGCACACCTCCAAGGCTTTCAATCCCGATGGGGAAGAAGAAAGGATGTCCAACGACCAGGCGCTGTCCGTCTACGAACTGGAGCGCTGCATCGAGTGCGGCTGTTGTGTCGCCGCCTGCGTCACCGCTCAGATGCGCGATGACTTCCTCGGGGCGGCAGGCCTGCTCCGCGTCGCCCGCTTCTGGATCGACCCCCGCGACCAACGCACCGATGCTGACTTCTACGATGTGGTAGGAACCGATGCCGGTGTCTTCGGCTGCGTCGGTCTCCTGGCCTGCCACGACTATTGCCCGAAGAACCTGCCCCTGATGGAGCAGCTCGCCTACTTGCGCCGTAGGATAATGCTCGCCAGTCTCCGCTCGGCCGTCGGCAAGAAGGAACGACAGCCAAAGGAGCCTGAGGCAGTCCCCTAGACTGCTGCGCTCATCCGCACCATCCTCCAGCGTTTGGGGCGCCACTCGCGCCTTCTCCCGCCTCTCTCCACCAATAGCGTATCCAGACGCCGCTTGGCCATGAACGCAGTTCACCATGGGCAGCTAGAGACAGGAAGGTCAAAGCGACGCGCTCGGGCGAAAGAACGGCTAGGTGGCTAGAATGGCCAGGCTAGGCCGTCTCGTCGTGGGCCTCCTCCTCCAACACCTCCACCGCCTGGCCGCCGCCGCTGAGAAGGATAGCTCGGCGCCGACCGCGAATGGCCTCAGCATCCACCACGCACTTCTTGATGTCGGGATGTGAGGGGATCTCGTACATTACGTCCAGCAGGGTATCCTCCACCACCGTGCGCAGACTGCGAGCGCCCATCTTGTGGCGCATGGCCTCCTCAGCCGCCGCCTCCAGAGCATCGTCGGTGAATACCAGCTCTACGCCGTCCAGAGCGAACGAACGCTGAAACTGCTTCACCAGGGCATTCTTGGGCTCGGTAAGGATAGCCATCATCGCCTGCTTGTCCAGCGTTTGCAGAGGCACGATCACCGGCAGGCGGCCCACGAACTCTGGGATAAGGCCGTACTCCAAGAGGTCATCGGGTGCCACATGGGTGAGAAGCGCATCGCGGGCCTTGGCCGCCTCCTCTTGAGCGAGGCTCGCCCGGAAGCCCAGGGCCCGCTTGCCCGTGCCTACTCGCTTGTCGACAACTGCATCGAGCCCCAGGAACGCACCACCACATACAAAGAGGATGTTGCTGGTGCTGATCTGGATGAACTCCTGGTGAGGATGCTTCCGACCGCCCTGAGGGGGCACATTGGCCACGCACCCCTCGATGATCTTCAACAGGGCCTGCTGGACTCCCTCTCCTGATACGTCGCGGGTGATGGAGGGGTTATCGCCGCTCTTGCGGGCGATCTTGTCGATCTCGTCGATATAGATGATTCCCCGCTCGGCCCGTGGGATGTCGTAGTCCGCCGCCTGGATGAGCCGCAGGAGAATGTTCTCCACGTCCTCGCCCACATAGCCCGCCTCGGTGAGGGCAGTGGCATCGGCGATGGTGAAGGGGACATCGAGAGTCCTGGCCAGGGTGCGGGCGAGGAGGGTCTTGCCGCAGCCGGTGGGGCCCAGCAGCAGGATATTGCTCTTCTCCAGCTCGACATCGGCGGGCCGGTCGCCGGCAGCGATGCGTTTGTAGTGGTTATAGACGGCCACCGACAGGACCTTCTTGGCCTGTTCCTGGCCCACCACGTACTCGCTGAGCTGCTGATAGATCGCCTTGGGCGGCGGCACCCGCTGGAAGGGAGCCTTGGCACCACCTCGCTCAACCACCTCCTCCTGCAGAATCTCGTGGCAAAGCTGAATGCACTCGTCGCATATATAAACGGAGCCGGGGCCAGCGATCAGGCGGCGCACCTGCTCCTGGCTCTTGCCGCAAAAGGAACAAGAACACTGCTGCGTTCGGCTTCGGCGAGAACCTGGCATAGCTTCCTATCGTTCCCCCAGGAGAGTCGGCTGCCATCTATTATAGCAGAAGCTTGCCCATCCAACGATATGGCAAGTAACTGCTCTGTAACACAAGTAACAAAAGCCGCCGCGCGCCCAAGCCCCTAAAGCCCCGTCTGCGGCGGCAGGAGAACGTCGTCTACGATGCCGTGTTCCTTGGCTATTTCGTTGCGTCTGGAGCAGCCGCTGGCACCCCAGGCTGGAGAATCTCGTCTACGATGCCATATTCCTTCGCCTGGTCGGCGCTCATAAAGAAGTTGCGGTCGGAGTCGCGGGCGATGCGCTCCACCTCCTGGCCGGTGTGCTTGGCCAGGATATCGCGGATGACCTTCTGGTTGCGCAGGATCTCCTTGGCATAGATCTCGATGTCGGCGGCCTCTCCCGCCGCCCCGCCGCGCGCCTGGTGAATGTGAACCGTGGAATGCGGTAGGGCATAGCGCTTCCCCTCGGTGCCAGCAGCCAAAAGCACGGTGGCCATGCTGGCGCACATGCCCACGCAGATGGTGGCGATGTCGCAGCGGGCCAGTTGCATCGTATCGTAGATGGCCAGCCCGGAGCTGATAGCACCGCCAGGCGAGTTGACGTAGAGGTTGACGTCCTTGTCCGGGTCCTCTCGCTCCAGGTAGAGGAGCTGGGCGATAATAAGATTGGCTATCTGGTCATCGATGGGCATGCCCAGGAAGACGATGCGCTCCTTCAGGAGGAGCGAGTAGATGTCAAAGGCACGCTCGCCCCGGGGGCTGGTCTCCACCACGTAGGGAATTATCATGCCAGGCTTGCTATTCATGGGCCTCACTCCTTGCTGACGACCTCGCTCTTGCCAACTTCTTCCGCGGCCTCCGCCGGTGGTGGCACCTCCTCTCCCGAAGCGATAGCCACCAGTCGCTCCACGGTCTTGCGGGTGAGGAGAGAGCGCCCCAGGGCTTCGCGGCTGCCAGCGCTGCCGAAGACTCTCCGTACCTCGTCCGCTCGCGCGCCCGATGACGCCGCCAGGCGCTCGATCTCGGCATCTATGTCCTCTTCACTCACCGAGATCCCTTCCACCGCGGCCACCTGGCCCAGCACGAGCGAGCCCTGGATACGCTCGACAGCCTGAAGGCGCAGCTCCTGCCGCAACTCCTCCTCCGACTTACGCACCTGCCTCAGGTAGTGCTCGATGTCCCCAGCCCCGCTGGAGCTAAGCCGTTCCCGTAGCAATTGTTCCGTCTCCCGCTCGGTTAGCACCGGCGGGAACTCGACCGACGCGGCGGCCACCACCCCATCCACCACCTTCTCCCGATAGCGGCCATCCGCCTCCTGCTCGGCCGACTCCCGCAGGTCTGACTCCAGCCGCTGTCGCAAGGCCTCCAGGCTGGGAAAGCCCTCACCCACAACGGCGGCGAAGGTGTCATCCAGCTCCGGCAGCCTCTCCTCCTTGATCTCCTTTACCAGAACCGTGCACAGGCAGGTCTTGCCCGCCAGCAGCCGCTGAGGATAGTCCGGCGGCACGTCTATGCTGAACTGCCGCTCGACGCCCTTCTCGTTCCCCAGAAGCTCCTCCACGAAGCCGGGCATAAGGATGGTAACCCCCTGGTGCAGGTGGACCTCGGCATCGTCCTCGGAGAAGACCGAGCGGCCGTCCACGCTGACCCGCACGTCCGCCCACACCCGGTCGCCCATTTGCGGCAGCCTGTCTACAGGCTCCAGGATGGCGTAGCGATGGCGCAGCTCCTCGATCTTCTCGTTCACCTGCTCCTCGCTCACCGTCACCGGCTCTCGCTCCACCCTTAGCTCTCGGTAGTCCCCCAGGTCGACGCTGGGGCGAACGGCTACCGTGGCCTTGAAGATGAGCGGCTCCTCCTGCACCACCTCGATATCGGGATAGTCGACCGCATCGATGCTCTCTTCCTCGATGGCCTGATTGTACGCCTCCGGGATCACCAGCCGCAGCGCCTCCTGCCTGACAGCGTCGCGGCCCAGGTAGCGCTCCAGCATGTGGCGCGGTGTCTTGCCCTTGCGAAAGCCGGGAACTTCAGTCTTCTGGGCCAGCTGCCGATAGGCCCGCTCCAGCGAGCGCTCCAGATGCTCGGGCTCAACTTCGATCTCCAGGACAACCTGGCTTTCGGGGATGCGTTCGGTGGAAACTTTCATCCTTCCCTGGGGCCTCCGCAAGCTATTATAGCATCCCGCCCTTCTACAAGGGAGCCACCAGGATCACCGCCGCCGCGGGCTCAGAACGTCGTTGAGGGCGTCGCCCACGAGGTTGAATGCGAACAGCAGCAGAGCCACCACCGTCGCCGGCACCAGGAGGAGGTGGGGGTGGGCACGCAGGCTACTGAGATTGCTACCGTCGGCAATCATGGCGCCAAAGCTTGGATGAGGGTAGCTGATGCCAATGCCCAGCCAGCTCAGCATGATCTCGGTGCCGGCCATGGCCCCCAGCGAGAAGGTGACGCTGATGATGATGATGTTGCTCACGTTGGGCAAGAGGTGCCTGGTCAGAATGCGCCCCACCGAGGCGCCCGAAGCCCGCGCCGCCAGCACGTAGTCGCTCTCCCGCAGGGCGAGAACCTGAGAGCGGATGAGGCGAGCGATGCCCACCCAGCCGAACAGGGCCAGAGCGCCAAACACCAGGAAGTAGTCGGGGGCACCCGCTTCAACCAGGCCTCCGGCCACCGGCCACGATTCGAACTTGTCGAACAGACCTTCAACGCGCGGCCTGACGGTGGCAGTGATCAGAAGCAATAGAAGGATATCGGGAAGGGCAAAGAAGGCGTCGGCCACCCGCATGATGAAGTTGTCAAGCCGCCCGCCAGCGTACCCGGCCAGCAGGCCCAAGCCCACGCCCAGCACCAGGCCGCCGGTGAAGATGGCGGCGGCGCTGATGATGACCGTGGTCTGCGAGGCCCAGATCACCCGGCTAAGCATGTCGCGGCCCAGGCGGTCGGTGCCCAAGGGGTGGGCCAGGGTGGGACCAGCGAAGGTGTTGTCCAGGTCCTGCTTGTTGTAGCCGTACGGCGACACCCAGGGGGCGAGAAGCCCCGCCAGATAGATGACAACGATCACCGTCAGGCAGACCATTGCCAGCCGCTTGCGCAACAGCCGCCGCAGAGCCGTCGCCCGCAAGCGAGGGTGGGCTTCCTCCATCGGCTCCCCTAGGGCCAGATCCGCTTCCGCCATGCTAGTACCTCGGGCCTCCCCCGCCCAAGCGCACGCGGGGGTCGATGAAACCATAGGTAATGTCGGTAACCAGATTGGCCACGATGAAGGCGGTGGCTGTTATCAGGGTGACGGCCATGATCACGTCGTAATCACGATTGCCCACTGCCTGCCAGGTGAACTGGCCAATGCCAGGTATTCCGAACAGCGTCTCCACAAACAGGGAGCCGCCCAGCAGGCCCACCAGAGCGAAGCCGACGATGGTGGTCATGGGCAGAAGAGCATTGCGGGCGACATGGCGGCTAATCACTACAAACTCCCGCAGGCCCTTGGCACGCGCCGTGCGCACAAAGTCCTCGTCCAGCACCTCCAGGGTCTGGGCGCGCATCAGGCGGGCCACCGCGGCGATACCCGGCAGGGACAGGGCAAGAATAGGCATGACGATCCGCTTGTCAAGAATGCCGATCTTCAGGAAAAGAAAGTCTCTCTCCACCCAGCCACCGCTCGGCAGCCAGCCCAGTTTGAGGGCAAATATGAACTGCAAGATAGGTATGGTCACCAGGACGGGGACAGATCTGAAGAATAGAAAGAAGCCGATCGTTAACGGGTCCTGCCAGGTTCCCTGCCTGAGAGCCGCCCAGATGCCCACAGGGATGCCGATGGCGAAGATGATGAACAGCGCCACCACGTTGTACTGGATAGTGATCCACATCTTGTCGAAGATGATGTCCTCCACGGGCCGGCCCAGGGGGGCAACGCTGGTGCCCAGGTCGCCTTGGAGCACGTCCCGCATATAGCGGCCGTACTGGACAAAGAAGGGGTCATCCAGGCCCCGCTCGTGCCGGATGCGCTCCACCACCGCGGGATCGTGATACTGTCCCTGCAGGATCTCCACCGGGTCGCCCGGCCCAAAGCGGCCCAGGGCGAAGGTAGCCAGCGACACTGCCACAAGGACGAACGGCGCCCACATCAGGCGCCGTACTACAAAGGGGAGAATGCCCTGCATATGCTTTTACATCTCGCCGCCGCGGCCTACTCCTCGATTTGCACGTAGCGGAGGCGAGGGATGACGAAGGGCGGCAGGAGGTAGCCCTTTACGTAGGGCTTGATAAGTACGCTGAACTTGTCGTGAAACAGGGGTATCCAGGGCGCCTCGTTGACAATGATCTGCTCCGCCTGCTGATACAACGACAGCCGCGCGGCCTCGTCCGCCTCCGTGTCCGCCTGCTCCAGCAGACGATCCACCTCGGCATTGGCATATTGACTGTGGTTGTTGGTACTACCGCTGTAGAACTGGATCTTCAGGAAGTTCTCGGGGTCAGGGTAGTCGGCCACCCAGCCCAGCTCGAACATCTGGTACTCGCCGTCGCGGAGGTCGTCGAGGAAGGTGGCGAACTCCGTCTGACGAACGGAAACGTCCACCCCCAGCTTCTCTTCCCACATGAACAGAATGGCCTCGCTCACCGGCCCCACGCTGGCTCCCCGTCCCGAGGAGGCAATCTCGATGTCAGGTAGCCCCTGAGGGCCGCCGTAGCTAGACTCCGCCAGCAACTGCTGAGCTTTCTCCTCGTCGAACTCCAGGCCCTGGAGGTCCTCGTTGAAGCCGGGGATGTCCGGCGGCAGGATGCCCTCGGCCTCGACCACGGCGTCCAGCAGCACCACCTCGATGAGCTTGTCCTTGTCTATCGCGTGGGCGAAGGCCTGTCGCACCTTGGCGTCATCGAAGGGCGGCTCCTCAACATTGAAGCCGATGTACCAGATGTCCATGCGGGACGCCTCATGGAACTCCTTGTTAAGGGGCTCGGCCGGATCGCGCACTCGCTCGACGTCGTTCAGGCCGACGCCGGTGACGTCGATCTCATCGTTTTCGTACATGGTGATGGCCGAGCCGCCGCCCAGGGTGTATACCACCCGCCCCAGCGAGGGCGCTCCCAAGTGATAGCGGCTGTTGGGCTCCAGGACGATGCGCTGTCCCAGGTCCCACTCCTTCAGCTTGAAGGGCCCGGTGGCGTTGGGCTTGCGCTGCCAGTTGGTATTGCTAAAGCAGGTGCTGCCGTCGACCTGGCGGCGGTCCACCACGAAGCCGGTGGGGTAGGTCAGCTTGGCCAGGAAGTAGGGCTTCGGCGCGTCGATGGTGATGCGAAGGGTGTAGTTGTCCACCACCTCGATCCCCGTGACCTCATCGGCCTCGCCGTCAGCGAACTCCTCGGCCCCCACGATGTCTCCCAGGTAGGTCTTGGCCACCGGCGACTGGGTATCGGGGTCGAGCGCCCGCTCCATGGAATACTCGACATCGCTGGCGGTCACCTGACGGTCCCCCTTGTGAAAGAGGACGCCTCGCCGCAACTGGAAAGTGTAGACCGTGCCGTCATCGCTTACGTCCACCCTTTCGGCGATGTCCGGCACGACCTGAAGCTCGCGGTCGATGGTCACCAGGCCGCCGAAGACCTCCACGATGTAGTTGGCGGAGTCAACATCGGTGGCGCAGGCGGGGTCGAGGGTTATGGGGTCTCTGCCCAGTAGGCGCAGCTCACCGCCGGTCACCGGCGCTGCCGGCGTCTCCTCATCCGAGAAGTCTCCTTCCCCGCCACCACAGCCCGCCAGGAGAGCCACGCTGACGACCACGGCAGCAGTCAACCCACCCAGAATCGCAAACCGATTCCTCATCGCAATCGGAGAACCCCTCGCTCGACAGGCAGCAGCCTTCCCCCGCCGGTGCCGAAAGCTAGCCTATGACAGCTACAAGACAGGAAAAGCCTCAAGGAGATTCCTTCGGGATCACCACCCCCGGCCTCAGCGCTATGTGCAGCTCCTTCAGTTGGGCATCGGAGACAGTGGAGGGAGCGCCGAACAGAGGGTCGGAGGCGGTCTTCGTCTTGGGGAAGGCGATCACCTCCCGAATGTCCCGCTCGTCGGCCAGGATCATCACCGTGCGGTCGAGGCCGGTGGCAATGCCGCCGTGGGGCGGCGCCCCGTATTCGAAAGCCTCCAGCATGTGGCCAAAGCGGTCCAGGGCCTCCTCGGGCGAGATGCGCAGCAGGCTGAACATCTTCTCCTGCACATCGCGGCGATGAATTCGGATGCTGCCGCCGGCTATCTCCCAGCCGTTGCAGACCAGGTCGTAGGCGCGGGCGCGAACGCGGCCGGGGTCGCTATCCATGAGGGGCAAGTCCTCTTCTTTGGGCGAGGTGAAGGGGTGATGCACCGGGTCCCAGCGCTCCTCCGCCTCGTTCCAGCCCAGGAGGGGGAAGTCGGTGGTGAAACAGAAGACGAAGAGGCCCTCGTCGATCAAATTCAGGCGGCGAGCCATCTCCCGCCGCAGACCGTCCAGGGCCTGGCTGGTCTGCTCCTCCTGGTCGGCCACCATGATGATCAGATCGCCGCGCTTGGCCTCGGCGCGGACGGCGATGGCCCGCACCTCCTCCAGGCGCAGGTGGCGGTGCATGGGCGAGTGGAACTCGTCGGCGGTCAGCTCCTCCACAGGCCCTTCGCCGGTCAAACCGATGGATATGAGCCCCTTGCCGCCGACGGTCTTGACGAATTCGGTGAGTTCGTCGATCTGGCGACGGCTGAAGACAGCACCGCCGGGGGCGCAGATGGCCCGGATCACACCGCCAGCGGCTAGTGTCTGCTGGAAGACGCCGAACTCCGATTCGCCCAGCAGGTCAGTGACGTCCACCAGCTCCATGCCATAGCGCAGGTCCGGCTTATCGGTGCCGAATCGGCGCATCGCCTCGGCGTAGGTAAGGCGAGGGAACGGCTTAATGAACCGCACGTCGGGCCGAAGTGTCTCCACCATCGCCGTGTGGAGGTCCTCCATCAAGTTCAGCATGTCCTCTTCGTCTATGAAGCTTATCTCTATGTCGAGCTGGGTGAACTCCGGCTGGCGGTCAGCCCGCAGGTCCTCGTCGCGGAAGCAGTGGGCGATCTGGAAGTAGCGCTCGAAGCCGGCCACCATCAGGAGCTGCTTGAGCTGCTGGGGCGACTGCGGCAGGGCGTAAAACTCGCCGGGATGAACGCGACTGGGTACCAGGTAATCTCTGGCCCCCTCCGGCGTGCTCTTGAGCAGGATAGGCGTTTCCACCTCGATAAACCCCCTGGCATCCAGGAAATCGCGCATGAACTTGGTAACCCGGTGGCGCAGGAACATGTTCTCTTTCATACGGGGTCGCCGCAGGTCGAGATAGCGGTATTTCAGGCGCAGGTTTTCATCAACCTCGACTTCTTCGTTGATGTAAAAGGGAGGCGTATTGGAAGTATTGAGTATCTCGGTATCCTTAACGATTACCTCGATGTCACCGGTGGGTATTTTGGAGTTCTCGGTGCCCGCCGGACGCAACGCTACCTCACCGGTAACCCTCACGACATACTCGTTACGCATCTCTTCGGCGGTTTTCAGGCCTGACGGCGATATTTCAGGATTGAACACCGTCTGGACGATGCCCTCCCTGTCCCGCAAATCGATAAAAATAAGCCCGCCGTGGTCTCGCCGGCGGTTGACCCAGCCGGCCAGAGATACCTCGCAACCAGCGTGTTCTTTCCTTAATTCCCCGCAGGAATGAGTCCTGAGCAAATGCATCTCCTGTAAATGCGACTTTACTTTTGATTATAGCTTATACAGGTAGGCGCTTCAACATGGGCACGTTTCTCAGTTGTATTAGGCCAGCGTATCTGCTAGAATGTTATGTAATCCCGCCAATTATCGTTCATGAGGAAAAGGGGAACAGTTACGTGACCAGGACTATCGCGGAGATAAACGAGAAAATTAAAGCAGGCAAGGCTGTAGTCTTCACTGCCGAAGAGATTATCGACGTTGCCCGGGAAAAAGGCGTCAAGAAAGCCGCTCAGGAAGTGGACGTAGTCACCACGGGCACTTTCGGTATTATGTGTTCCTCCGGAGCCTACTTCAATATCGGACACTCCACGCCGCGTATTAAGCTGGGTGGCGGCCGGGCTTACCTGAATGATGTCCCGGCTTATACCGGACTGGGGGCCGTCGACCTGTTCCTGGGGGCTAATGCCCTGCCCGACGACGACCCCAGAAATAGAGTCTATCCCGGCGAATTCAACTACGGCGGCGGTCATGTTATCGAGGAGCTGGTGGCCGGCAGGGATGTCCGACTGGCAGCCACGGCCTACGGCACGGACTGCTATCCGCGCAAGCGACTGGAGACCTTGATTAATATCAAAGACCTTAACGAGGCGGTGCTTTTTAACATCAGGAACGCCTACCAGAACTATACCGTGGCCGTTAACCTTTCGGATAAGACTATCTATACTTACATGGGCGTGTTAAAACCCCAGCTGGGTAATGCCAACTATTCCTCAGCGGGGCAGCTATCGCCGCTGTTTAACGACCCCTATTATAAGACTATCGGCATCGGCACGAAGATATTCCTCGGGGGCGGCATCGGTTTCATCGCCTGGCAGGGCACGCAGCATAACCCCGGTGCGCCCCGCACCGAAAAGGGAATACCTAAAGAGGGTGCCGGCACATTGGCGGTCATCGGCGACCTCAAGCAGATGAGCCCGCGCTGGCTGGTGGGCAGTAGTGTCCTGGGCTACGGGTGTAGCCTG
>JAUWYP010000047.1 GCA_030615765.1 Dehalococcoidia bacterium
AACCAGTGGATCAATGAGCACGAGACCGGCCATCTGGCGGGCTGTCTTCCCATTCTGGTCATGGATGTCTTCGAGCACGCCTTCATGCTCGACTATGGCCTGAAGCGGGCTGACTACATCGAGGCCTTCTTCAAGAACATCGACCGGGAGGCCGTGGAAAGTCGCCTGGCCTAGGATCTGCGGCAACTCCAGCACCAAGCCCTTCCACGACGGGACTCATGTCAACGTCGGATTCAAGTCCACGGACAGGGCCGCTGGCTAGACTAGCCAGGCATAACGAATGGTATCTTGATGCCATACGAAGAACAATCAGAGGAGGTACGAAGATGCCTGAGTTCCTCAACCCCTTCAGTGGTATGGTGCCCGCTCGCAAGCTCACCCTCGAAGAGCTGGCCCGGGCCATTCGTCTGGACCTCGCCGCCGAGCACGAGGCGGTTCACCTCTACATGGCCCACGCCGAGGCCACCGATCATCCCCTGGCCAAGAAGGTCCTCATTGACATCGCCAACGAAGAGCGGGTCCATGCCGGCGAATTCGCCCGCCTAATTAGCATCCTGACGGCGGATGAGGACAAGTTCCTGGCCGAGGGCGCCGAAGAGGTAGACGAGATGGCTGGCAAATAGGTTGTGCCGCGGCTGGTCAAATAACCGTGGAGATCGCGGATCGACCAGTCAATCGCCCCCACCCAGTAGACGTGGTCGGTCACTCTTGCCGCCTTGAAGAGTTCGCCCATGCTGCTACTTCCTATCGGCTCAAGGACGCCAATGCTTTGCCCAGGGCGGCGACGTGGCCCATCTCCTCCCTGATGATGGCATCGATTCTTTGCTTGCCCAGCCTTTCGGGAACTATCTCCTTCACCCCCAGGTAGAAAACGATGGAATCCCTCTCAAGCCCGATGGCCGTCCTGAGAATCTCCTCCAACGTCTCTTTCCCCGTCAGGCGTTCGGACGGATCGGCCTTGACATCGAAAAGCTGGCTGTCTGCCATTCCCCGCAGATACAAAACCGCTTCGCCCCAAGGGTCGGGAACCGTCGCCTCACGTTCTTGCGGCGACAAATCCGCCCGCATAGCGGCGAAGACTTTTTCGTGTTCGTCCTCGGCGATAGCCAGGTCGAGCATCAGTTCACGGCCACGCGAATCGGTGAACCCTTGCGCCGCCCGGCGATAGAACCGCGATCCGTTCCTCTCGATCTGCTCGGCCATTTGCAGGACCTCGTCGGCGCTGAAGGGGATAGTCATTCCGCACCTCCTTCCGTTGTGGTGGCCGGCGCAACGAATACCCGCTGAGCCAGCTCGCGATCGATCATGAACAGCCCGCTGGGGTCATCGCCCACGAGCTTGAGCTTCTGCACCACCTCATCGGCGGACGCCTCCTCCTCCACCTGCTCAGAGACGAACCACTGAAGGAAGTTGTTCGTGGCATGGTCTCTTGCTTTGACCGCCAGGTCGACCAGCTTGTTGATCAGGCCGGTGACCTTCTGCTCGTGCTGGTATACGTGCTCGAACACCGCCAGCGGCGAGTCCCATTCGGAGGGCGGGGCCTCTACCGGGTGCAGGATCACCCTGCCGCCACGCTCGTTTACGTAGTCGTAGAACTTCATCGCGTGCGCCAGTTCCTCTTTCGCCTGCACGCGCATCCAGTTCGCGAAGCCGCCCAGGTTGACCGACTGGAAGTAGGCGGACATCGACAGGTACAGATAGGACGAGTAGAGCTCCGCGTTGAGCTGCTTGTTAATGGCCTCTTGCATTTTCTCATCGATCATGGCAAGTACCTCCTCTATCTTCCGTTTCTCTTGCCAGCCGCTACTTCGATGGCTCATACCCCTTGGCAGCGGGGACAAACCCCGCAGAACTCCAGGCGATGCTGAACGTCGGCGTAGCCCTTCCTGGCGGCCACCTCCTGTGCCGCCGGCCCGAGGTCGATGTCCAGGTCCTCAATGGCGCCGCAGACAGTGCAGCGGAGGTGGGGGTGAGGGTGAGGGTTGAGACCATCGTAGCGACTGCCGCCACTGAAGGGAAGCTCCAGCACCTCCCCCATCTCCTTCAGCCGCTCGAGCGTGTTGTAGACGGTGGCCAGGCTGGTGGTGGGGAAGTCCTTCCGCACCTGGCGGTAGATCTGCTCCACGCTGGGGTGCTCCCCGCTCTCCACCACGATCTTGGCGATGGCCAGCCTCTGGGGCGTGATGCGATGCCCAGCGCTCTTCATCTTGGCCACGAGGTCATCCAACCGCATTTCACAAAGGGAACTTATTTAGAGCCATTCTTTCTTAATATATATTCTATCAGGCCCACCGGGCTTGTCAACATCGGGTGGGCAACAGGAACTACTCATACAGATTCCGAGGGTCGCAGACCACCCACAGAGGAGAAGACCTTTCTGCATCTGATGTTGACGGCCATGGGTTAAGGGTGTAGAATGTCTAGTAAGTCAGTGGACTTAATTCCACAACCCACGAGGAGCGAGAGATGAAGCTTTCCACTAGAGGACGCTACGGCACTAGAGCGATGCTGGATGTCGCTCTTCATTGCGCGGAAGGCCCCGTGCGCCTCAAAGACATCGCCCGGAGACAGGAGGTATCGAAGAAGTATCTGGAGCAGCTCATCAGCAGACTGGAGACGGCGGGCTTACTGACAAGCGTTCGCGGGGCGGGCGGCGGCATCAGTCTGGCCAGACCGGCCTCTGATATAAAGCTCAGCGAAATCTTCCAGACCCTCGAAGGCCCAATTGCTCCTACAGAGTGCGTCGATAATCCCGAACGGTGTCCGCGGTCCAGTAGCTGCGCTACACGGGACATCTGGATAGAGATGGGGCAGCTCATGAGCGACTTGCTGGAATCGCAGACCCTGGAGGACCTTTGTCGCCAGCAGCGGGAAAAGGACCAACTGGTACTCGCCATGTACCACATCTAGCAAAACCAGGTCGGACAATCCATAAGAGGAGACAGCAGGCGAACATGAGCGTCAAGGTGCAAATTCCCCTTCCGTTGAGGGGGCTCACCGGCGGCTTGAGCGAGGTGGAGGCAACAGGAAGCAGCGTACGCGAGATCATAGACGACCTGGAGGCAAGTTGTCCGGGCGTCAGGGAACGGTTGTTCAGGGGCGACGAGGAGCTCAACCGCTTCGTTAGCATTTTCATAGGTGGCCGGGACATTCGTCTGCTGGAGGGACTGGAAACCGCCGTCAGCGAAGGCGATGTGATCACCATCCTGCCCCTCGCCGCCGGCGGCTGATAGAGGAACAAGGTGCAGTCCTACACAGACCGGTATTCAAGACAGACTATCTTCCCGGGCATCGGCAGGGCGGGACAGACGAAGCTGGCGAAGAGCACCGTTGTGATCATCGGCTGCGGGGCGCTGGGGACCGTTGCCGCCACCTGCTTGACCCGTGCCGGCATCGGCAGGCTCAGGATCGTAGACCGGGACTTCATCGAGTACCACAACCTGCAGAGGCAAATACTGTTTGACGAGGATGACGTGAAGAACCAGATCCCCAAGGCGATCGCGGCTGAGCGGCACCTGCGAAGGGCGAACTCCTCGATAGAGATCGAGGGGATCGTGGCTGACGTCAACTACAGGAACATCGAGAGGCTTACCGCAGGAGCAGACGTGATCCTGGACGGGGTTGACAATCTTGAAACACGCTATCTCATAAACGATGTCTCCCTGAAGCACAGGGTCCCCTGGGTCTATGGGGCAGCCGTGTCTTCAGACGGACTGACTATGAATGTCATCCCCGGAAGGACGCCCTGCATACGCTGCCTGTTCCCCGTCATGCCCGCTTCCGGACGGGTTGCTACCTGCGATACGGCGGGGGTGGTTAGTTCGGCGCCGTTCATCATCGGCGCCCTCCAGAGCGTCGAGGCCATAAAGATACTCATCGGAGCGGAGGACGTTAACAGGGCGCTGATCACGATCGATGTCTGGACTGGCGCCTTCCAGCGCCTTCAAATCGGCGATTCGCCCTCTCCCGACTGCCCCGCCTGTCAGGGGAAGTACGAGTTCCTTGAGGCCCGGTTCGGGGCGCGTACCACCTCCCTTTGCGGCCAGAATGCGGTGCAGGTGGTGGTTGCGGGCGATGCGGAGCTTTCCTTTGAGGAGCTCGCAAGGCGCTTTCGAGAGATCGGCGAGGTGAGCTACAACGAGTTCATGCTGCGCTTGGCGGTTGACGGCTATGAGATGGTGCTGTTCCCCGACGGTCGAGCGATCGTGAAGGGCACCAACGATGAATCTGTGGCAAAGGGACTGTACGCCAAGTACGTGGGCATGTGAGCAGAGGATCGAGATGATCTACTTGGATAACGCAGCAACATCGTGGCCCAAGCCGGAGGCCGTCTACCAGACGATGGACACGTTCCTGCGGGAGAAGGGGGCTAACCCTGGCCGCTCGGGCCATGATATGGCGGTCGCGGCAGAGAAGGTGATGGAGGAGACGAGGGTGCTCCTGGCCCGTCTGCTCAATGCCGCCGACGAGAAGGACATTATCTTTACTCTGAACTGCACCGATTCGTTGAACCTGGCCCTGAAGGGCCTCCTCAAGCCGGGAGATCACGTGATAACCAGCTCGATAAGCCATAACTCCCTGACGCGCCCGCTGCGAAAGCTGGAGCACGGGGGAGTCAAGGTTACCAGGCTGCCTCCCTGCTCCGAGGAGGGTTTTGTCTCGCCGGCGGACATCGAGCAGGCCATCGAGCCGAACACGCGGCTGATCGCCGTGACCCATGCCTCCAACGTGAGCGGGGTCATACAGCCCGTCGCGGAGTTTGGCGAGGTGGCAAAGAGGCACGACATCGTCCTTCTGGTGGACGCGGCTCAGACAGCCGGCGCGCTGCCAATCGATGTCCAGGCTGCAAACATCGATCTCTTGGCCGTCACGGGCCACAAGGGGCTATTGGGTCCAACGGGAACCGGCGGGCTATATATCAGCAAGCGGGTGGAGTTGGGAACGCTGAAGGAAGGCGGCACCGGAACCGTCTCGGAGTCGGAGGAGCAGCCTTCCGGCCGGCCGCACATGTATGAGAGCGGAACGCCGAACACGGTAGGCATCGCCGGACTGGGGGCCGGGCTCCGATACCTGATGTCGAGGACTTTGGCGGATATCCAGATGCACAAGCAGACATTGGTCGACCGCCTACTGGACGGACTGGCCGCCATTGCCGGCATCACCGTCTACGGCCCCAGAGACAGAACGAGGCGCCTTTCAGTTGTCCCTTTCAACATCGAAGGATGGAGCCCGGATGAGGTTGGAGCCGTCCTTGACCAGGCCTTCGATATCAAGGTCAGGACCGGACTTCACTGCGCTCCCGCAGCTCACAAGGTTCTCGGCACGTATCCCCACGGGACCGTGCGCGTGAGCGTGGGGTGTTTTAATACGTTGGCCGAAATTGACTTTCTTCTTGAGGCTCTGGCAAAGATCGCTGGGGCAGAGCCGGCAACGCTCGCGGCTGGCGAGATTCGGTGATGTACGATACTCCTTTGCTAGCCTAGGAGGGAGTGGTGCAAGCTATGGCGAAGATAGCCAACGACATAACGGAGCTCATAGGTAATACCCCGCTCGTCCGCCTGAACAAGATGGCCGAGGGACTGGAGGCCACGGTGGTGGCAAAGCTGGAAGCCTGGAATCCCTGCGGCAGCGTCAAGGATAGGATCGGCGTCTCGATGATCGAGGCGGCCGAGAAGGCTGACCATATCACCAAGGATACGGTGATCGTCGAGCCGACAAGCGGCAACACCGGCATATCCCTGGCCTTCGTCTGCGCTGCCAAGGGCTACAGGCTCATCCTCACCATGCCCGACACCATGTCTATCGAGCGCAGGCAGCTTCTTGCGGTTCTTGGCGCAGAGCTTGTCCTCACCCCTGGTTCGGAGGGAATGCCAGGGGCCGTGAGGAAAGCCGAGGAGGTCGTCGCGAGCAATCCCCACGCCTTCATGCCACAGCAGTTCAGGAATCCGGCGAATCCCATGATCCACCGCGAGACCACCGCAGAAGAGATATGGCGCGATACCGATGGTCGGGTAGACATCCTGGTATCAGGAGTGGGGACAGGAGGAACGATCACCGGCGTGGCCGAGGTCATCAAGAAGCGGAAGCCAGAGTTCAAGGCCATCGCCGTTGAGCCGGTGGACTCCCCGGTCCTTTCCGGCGGCAAGCCAGGCGCCCACAAGATCCAGGGCATCGGGGCCGGATTCGTCCCGGAGGTGCTCAAGCTGGACCTGGTCGATGAGATCATCAGGGTCAGCAATGAAGATGCCGGAGAGGCGGCCAGGCAGCTAGCCAGGCAAGAAGGGATACTGGTCGGTATATCTTCGGGGGCGGCGGCCTGGGCAGCCCTGGAGGTGGCCAGGAGGCCGGAGAACAAGGGAACCCTTATTGTGACGGTTCTGCCTGACACCGGCGAACGCTATCTGACCACCTGGCTATTCCAGCAAAACGATTCGGCCAGCCCCAGGATCTGACCATCGAAAGGAACTACGATCGCGTGCTAGAGGATGGGAAACATGGAAGGCGACGGGAGTCCCGATGACGGAGCACCGACCCATCGAGCGTATGGTGGGCGTCCTGGAGGCGGCCGCTCAGCCGCTGGAGCGGGGCCAGGGCATGCCGCCAAACCCCATCCTGGGCCGAAAGGCACCCGTCACAACTTGCACACGCGCCCACGGCGAAAAATGGAGAAAAGGGCAAGGTCTCGAAGCTGCCCGTGGCTCGGGTCACTAGAAGGAGGGGCAGATGGCAGGAAAAGCTAGTCGCCGCAAATTCCTCTGGAAGCTCGCCGCCGGGCTCCCTGCCCTGGCAGCCGGCGGTGTCCTGGCGCACATTGGTCTGACGGCCGGCCGGGGCAAGAACGGCTCCAGGTTCACCGGCGACCCCGCGGTCTGGCGGTCCAGGTTCCTGAATCAGGCACGCGCCGAGAAAGGCGCAACCGCCGCCGTAGACACCATGGACGCGCCCGTGAGGCCGACGGACATGCCCATGGTCATGGACATATCACGGGGCCCCATCGCCGTTGCCAGCCCGCCGGCAGATGTTTTGGCCAAGCCCTCCGACCTTGTCCGCATGCAGGAGGACCTCAAGCGGGCGATGGAGAAGCCGATCGACCAGCGCAAGTGGGTGATGGTCATCGACTTGGAGAAGTGCATCGGCTGCTCCGCCTGCACTATCGCCTGCATAGCGGAGAACCTGCTGCCGCCTGGAGTGGTGTACCGCCCGGTCATCGAGGAGGAGATCGGCGAGTATCCGAACGTGAGCAGGCGGTGGTTGCCCCGTCCCTGCATGCAGTGCGATGACCCGCCGTGTACTCCCGTTTGCCCCGTCAACGCCACCTGGAAGCGGGAAGACGGCATTGTTGTCATCGACTACAACGTCTGCATCGGCTGCCGCTACTGCCTGGTGGCCTGCCCCTACAGCGCCCGCTACTCGGACTTCGGTGAGGACTACTCCGACGGGACACCGGAGAAGCAGCCCTACGAGGAGGCGGCATCGCCCGAGTACGGACGGGAGTGGCGGCGTGACGGACGTGGATCACCGATTGGCAACGCCCGCAAGTGCCAGTTCTGCATCCACCGGCTGGAGGCGGGCATGCTCCCCGCCTGCGTGACCACCTGCATCGGCGGCGCCACCTACTTCGGCGACAAGAACGACCACGACAGCCTGGCAAGCGAGCTCATCAGCAGCCCGCGGGTCACGCGACTGAAGGAAGACCTGGGCACCGATCCCAAGGTCTACTACCTGGTGTAGGAGGTAGCAGCTATGGGTCAATGGCAAGCCAACGCTGAAAAGCT
>JAUWYP010000009.1 GCA_030615765.1 Dehalococcoidia bacterium
GCTACATTTCCCCTGTCAGAAAAATGGTGATTGATGTCAGATTTCAAGGAAAGGTATAGCTCTATACCCCTTTTGATCCATTTTATCAATCCCTTTGTTGGCCCCTGAAAGAGATACCTCCTGTCCATGCCTGAAGGGATCGGTTCCGGGTTCGGGGTCCAAGCCCGGACCGGCCTTTCTTGACCGATGGGTGGAACATACCGTTCGCCCCCATTGACGTATCATGCTTTTGTGGAAAGCCAGGCAGGGCTCTTCAACCGGGATTCGTGAATCCCGCCGGGGCGGGAAACCGCTCAACCCAGGAGGCAGTTCATGCAGATATTGGTGGATGCGGACGCATTGCCCAATGTGATAAAGGATATCCTGTTCAAGGCCGTGAAAAGGCTGCGCATTCCCTTGACCATGGTTGCGAATCAGTATGTGACCGTAGAAAAGTCGAAATATATCAAGAGCATCGTCGTATCATCCGGTCCTGATGTGGCGGACGATCGGATAGTGGAACTGGTTCAGCAGGGCGACCTGGTGGTTACAGCGGATATCCCCCTCGCAGACCCCCGGTGTTGGAGACGATGGTGACATCCTTCTGAGGCACGACCTGGAGGAGGCCCTGGAGGAAGCGGGCGGCGCCAACGCCGCCGGAGAGGACGGTGATCATGGCGCTGCCTAGGATAGCGGATGGGCTGGAGTGAGGGAAGGGGGTTGAGCTCTGCGGGCTGATGGTGGTTTGAGGATGTAGTAGCGGTCTGCGCGTTGTCCGCCTTGCGGACTCCGCCTCTGGCGGAGAAACCCGCAGCTTATGGGCAAGCCGCGGATTTCAATCCGCGGGCAAATCCAGTCATTCGCCGCCGGAGAGGACGGTGATCATGGCTGCTTCGGGGGGCGTTTCTTGCGGGCGCGCTTGGGCCTGGGCTTCGGCGGGCCGGCTGCCTCAGCGAGCTCGAGCAGTCCCAGGAAGATCCGGACGGTTTCTGGGCCGGGCCCGCCGGCGCCGATGGCTTCATACAGGGGCTTGGCCTGGTTCAGGAGGCTCCGCGCTTTGTCCTCCTCGCCCCGCTGCGCGGCGAGGAGGCCCAGGCTGCCGAGCTGGTTCGCCTGGCCGAGGCGGTTGCCGATCTCCTGATGGATGGCCAGCGCCTTCGTGTAGTGCTGCTCGGCCGTGTCCAGATCGCTCCGCTGGCGGTAGACGTTGCCAAGGTTGCCGAGGTCCGCCGCCTGGCCGCGGCGGTTGCCGGTCTGGTCGTCGATGGCGAGGGCCTTCTTGTGGTGCTCCTCGGCCGTGTCTAGCTCTCCCATACGGAAGTAGACGGTGCCAAGGTTGCCGAGGTCCGCCGCCTGGCCGCGGCGGTTGCCGGTCTGGTCGTCGATGGCGAGGGCCTTCTTGTGGTGCTCCTCGGCCTTGTCGAGGTCGCCCCTATTGGCGTAGACGAGGCCCAGGTTGGCGAGGGCGGCGGCCTGCCCCAGCTTGTTGCCGATCTGCTCATCGATGGCCAGGGCCTTCTTGTAGTACTCCTCGGCCTTGTCCAGCTCGCCGCGGTCGGCGTAGACGAGGCCCAGGCCGACGAGGGCCGCGGCCTGCCCCTCGCGATCCTTGGGCCGTTGCGCAGCGCCGAGCGCTTCCCGATAGTGGCCCTCCGCCTCCACGAGAGTGCCCTGCATGCCAAAGCTGTTGCCGATGAGGATGTGGAGGGCGCAGCGTTGGCTGTCGTTGTCGGTGGCAGCGAATGCCTTCTCGAACTCAGCGATGGCGGCTTCGTGCTGGTCTGCCTGCTGGAGCCGTCGGCCCTCCTTGAAGTGATCGCGCACCTTGCCCTTGGCTTGGGGGAGGCCGTCTAGATACTGGACCAGCCTGCCCAGCGACGCCTCAACCCTCTCCAGTCGCTCGCCCACATCAGGCTGTCCGCGCGCGCGACGCCAGAGCCATCGCAGGCCGGCGAGCAGAGCGCCGATGATTGTCAATGAGGCGGCGACGATGCCGAGAATGATACCCGCTGTTTGCAACTCAGTCAGCGCGCTACCTCCACGATGGTCACGCCCTCGCCGCCCTCGGTGGGCGGGGGTGTCGAGAGGGATTTTACCAGCGGGTGCGTGCTTAAGGCATCCCTGATGCCGTGGCGGAGGGTGCCGGTGCCCTTGCCGTGGACGATGCGCACCTGGGGCAGGCCGGCGCGGAAGGCGGCGTCCAGGTGCTGGTCGATGAGGGGCATGGCCTCGTCTACGGTCATGCCGCGCACCTCCAGCTCTGACGGCGGCGGCTCGGTCGGCGGGAGGCTGGTGTCGACGGTGGCCACCTCCTCGGCCTTGTCCACTCCCTCGACCTCGCTGACGTTGATCTTGCCGTGGAAGGCGCCCAGGCGGACGGCGAGCTCGCCGTGCTCGTCGGGCGGAGCGAGGGCCTCGGCGGGCTGCGACAGGTCGCGGAGCCAGAGGCGGTCGCCGACGGCGATGGGCGGCAGGGGCCCCTTGCGGCGAGGCTTGCGCTTGCGGCGCACCTTCTCCACCCGCTCCTCGACGGCCTCGACCTTCTGCTTGGCGGCGTCGAGGGCTTCCTTGGCGGCGGCAGCGGCGGCCTCGCGCTCGGCGCGGGCGATCTCCTTGGCGGCGGTGCGCAGGGCGGCGCGCGTCTGCTGGAGCTCGCGCTCCATCTCGCGGCGGGTGCGCTCGAGGGTGCGGTCGTGCTCGGTGTCCACAGCCATCAGCTTCTCGGCCAGGCCGGCGCGGATGGCCTCGGCCTCGCGGCGGGCGATCTGCTCGGCGCGGGCGGCGTCGGCTGCCTGCTGGCGCTCGCGCTGGATCTCGACGAGGAGGCTCTCGAGCTCCTGGCGGTCGGGGGCGATGTGCTGGCGGGCACGGTCGAGGATGTCGGCGGGCATGCCGAGGCGGTCGGCGATGGCGAGGGCGTTGCTCTGGCCGGGCAGGCCGATGGTCAGGCGATAGGTGGGGGCGAGGGTCTCGAGGTCGAACTCGACCGAGGCGTTCACGATGCCCGGCGTGACGTGGGCGAAGAGCTTGAGCTGGCCGTGGTGGGTGGTGGCGACGGTGGTGGCGCCGACGTCGAGCAGGTGGTGGAGGATGGCCTGGGCGAGGGCCGTCCCCTCGCTGGGGTCGGTGCCGGCGCCGAGCTCGTCGAGGAGGACCAGGCTGTTGGGCTCGGCCTTGGCCAGGATGCGGATGATGTTGCCGACGTGGGAGCTGAAGGTGGACAGCGACTGCTCGATGCTCTGCTCGTCGCCGATGTCGGCGTGGACGGAGTCGAACACGGGGATGCGACTGCCGAGGTCGGCCGGGATGGGCAGGCCGGCCTGGGCCATGAGGGTGAGCAGGCCGACGGTCTTGAGGGCGACGGTCTTGCCGCCGGTGTTCGGGCCGGTGATGAGAACGATGGAGTAGGCGTCGCCCACCCAGATGGAGATGGGGACCACCTCGCCGGTGAGCAGAGGGTGACGGGCGTTCACCAGGCGCAGCTCGGCGGGGCCGTGGGCGAGCCAGGGCTGGTCGTCGCTGAGGTAGGGGAGCTCGTTGCAGGCCAGGGCCTCGCCCAGCTTGGCCTTGGCGAGGGCAAGGTCGAGTTCGGCCACGGTCTCGACCGTGGTCTCGATGTCGGCGGCGGCCTGGCCCACCTGGGCGCTGAGGGCGCGGAGGATGCGCTCGACCTCGCGCTGCTCCTCGAGCTGCAGCTCGCGCCAGGTGTTGCCCAGCTCGACGGCATCCAGGGGCTCGAGGAAGACGGTGGCGCCGCTGCTGGAGACGTCGTGGACGATGCCGGGCAGCTGGCCGCGCAACTCGGCTTTGACGGGGATGACGTAGCGGCCGTCGCGGAGGGTGACGATGGGCTCCTGGGCCGCGTGGCGGCCCGTCGACGAGGAGAGGATGCGCTGGAGCTTGGCGGTGAGGCGGTCGTGGGCGAGGCGGGTCTCGCGGCGGAGCTCGGATAGCATGGGGCTGGCGGCGTCGGTCAGCTCGGAGCGGGGGTTGATGCAGCGCGATATCTCGGCCGCCAGGGGCGAGAGGTCGGCCAGGCCTTCCGCCAGTGCGGTGAGCAGGGGGAGGTTGATGCCGAGGCGCTGGATGGTGTTGCGCAGCGATACGGCCAGGCTGAGGGTGGCCTGGATGTCGAGCAGCTCGGCGGGCTCGAGGACGCCGGCGAGGGCGGCCTTCCGGGCCTGAGGGCGCACGTCGTGGGCGCCGCCGAGGGTGAAGTTGGGCTGCATCTCGAGCAGGCGGCGGGCCTCGGCGGTGATGCGCTGGCGGCGGACAACCTCGGCGTAGTCGGGCGATGGGCGCAGGGCAAGGGCGAGGGCGCGGCTGGCGGAGAAGGAGGTGTGCCGGGCCAGGCGGGCCAGTATCTTCTCGAACTCCAGGGTGGCGAGGGTCTTAGCAGAAGTGCTCATTGAACAGCTCGTTTGTCTTGCCTCAGGACTTAGAATAATCCGCTCATGGTGAGCCTGTCGAACCGTGAGGGCGCGATCGCTCATCCTTCGACGAGCTCAGGATGAGCGGGATCATGCCTCCCATAAGGATCCGCTCATGGTGAGCCTGTCGAACCATGGCCGCGCGATAGCCGTCTAAGGCCTTGCCAGTCACCTCTAACTAGAGCCTCCTTCTTGCGCCTTGACCAGCCCTTCAGCTGTCTCTCGCGCAGGAAAACATTCTCGCGAGAGGGGAATTCCTCATGAAAGACGAACTGGACGGGTCGGCGAGAGTGGGTGTAACCCCTGATTTGGCCGCTTTGGTGGGCGGCGAGCCGTCTTTCGAGATCGTCCGTGTGACCCACATAGTAGGAGCCGTCGGCGCAGCGGAGGATGTAGACGTAGAAGCTCATCGAACACGGTCCTGTGGCTCGTCCTTCGACGGGCTCAGGACGAGCGGTTGGGGGGCGAGGGCGGGCGGATGGGGAGCGAGGGCGCGGCCGGCGGAGAAGGTGGTGTGGCGGGCCAGGCGGGCCAGTATCTTGTCGAACTCCAGGGTGGCGAGGGTCTTAGGGTTCAAGGGTTCTGCTCCTGCCTCAAAGATAGTTGTCGCTCCAGCACCACCGACGTCTCGCGCTGGCGGGCGGGGATGTCCCAATACATACGCAGGAGGGCGTCGCCGTCGGGCAGGAGGCGGAAGCCGTGCTTCTCGTAGAAGGTAATGGCCCAGGTGGCGGCGGCCCAGGTGCCCACCAGCAGGCGCTCGGTCGTCGTCTGGCCCATGACGTGGCGGACGAGGGCGCTGGCGATGCCCCGGCGCTGGCGGTCGGGGAGGACGTAGCAGTGGCGGATCAGGGTCACGTCCCCCATCGGCTCGAAGCCGATGATGCCGGCCAGGCGTCCGTCCTCCTCCCAGGCGTAGAAGGTCATGCGGGCGGCCTCGCGCTCCAGCTCGTCCAGGGGCATGTAGGGCCGCTGGTAGCAGTCGGCGGGGATGGCGCCCTCGTAGGCGGTGGCGGCGTCGTTGATGACGTCGAACATGCGGCCGAGGTCGGCGTGGTTGCAGGGTCTAATCAATGGGGATCTCCACTAGGTGTAGCGCCTCACGGTAAAGCGAAAGAGATCGGGCGACTCTTCGGGGGGGATGCAGGCCTTGTCCTTGGCGATGGATATCTGCTCCTCGACTGTGCTCACCCCTTCAAGGTCCGGCAGGAGGAGGCCGCGGCGAGGGCCGAGGCGTACGATGAGGCCGTAGCGCTTGGGGTCGAGCTCCTCGGGGCTGGCCACCGGCTCGGCGGGGGAGAGAACGTCCACGCTGTAGGAGAGCTCATCGAGCTCTTCGGGGGTGACCTCCAGAAAGCGGGGGTCGCGGGTGGCGGAGTCGATGGCATTGCGCACCACCTCCTGGGCCAGGTTGGCCTGGGTTGGCTCGAGGGTGCCGATGCAGCCGCGCAGCTCGCCGCGCTTCTTGATGGAGACGAAGGCCCCTGCCCGTTCGAGCATCTCTTCCGAGAGGTCCGTCGGCTCGATGACGCGGCTGTGGCGCACAAAGGTCTCCACCGCCTCCCTGGCCAGGCGAACCAGGGGGTGGCTGCCGGCCTCTGTGGCGGCGGCTGCCGAAGCCTGTGCGGGCTCGGCGGGGCCTTCGATATCGACGGCTGCCACTAGATAGCCCACGCCGAAGGGCCCCTCGTAGGAGAGGACGCGCGGCCTGGCTGTCAGGCCGTCGAGAGCGCCCATGAGGAAGCTCAGCGAAGGCACTGCGTCCTCGGCTGCCTGCTGGCGGAAGCTGGCGTCCATGTCCAGGACGGTCTTGACGTCCCACTCTGCGATCGCCTTCTGGATCTTCTCGTCGAACAGAGGGCCTGGGGGGCCGTAGTTCAGGTTGTGGGAGAGGTCGGCGCTGGCGATGATGACCACTCGCTTGCCGAGGCGATCGAGCGCCTGGGCGACGGCCTGGCCCAGAGCGAAATGCTGCTGCGGTGGCAGGAAGGATACGGACAGGGGCACGAGCTTGGCCTCTCGCAGGGCGGGCCGCAGGTAGTAGAGGGGAACGGTGCAGCCCCAGTCCAGCCCGTCGCACCAGCGGCCTGTGGAGTCGCGATAGCGCCAGCGCTCGAGGGGCTCCAGGGGGACTCCGGAGCGCTGGGCTTCCTCGCGGATGAGGGCGGCCGCCTCCACATCGTTGTCGAAGGCGAAGGTGACCTGGGGAGCGTCCCAGGCGTCGAGGCTACCGTCGGCGCGGGGGCCGACCAGGATGGAGAAGGCGTCGAGCTGCACCGGCCCATGGGGGCTGATGAGGATGGCCGTCTCCGGCCGGTGCTGGGCCATCTCCCGCGCGACCTGCTCCAGGGCGTCGATTGTCTTCTGGGTCTCCTTCTCGCGGCCGTGGCCGATCTCGTGGACGATGATCGGCGGATGAGGGGAGACGCAGGCGAACACTATTGATGCCATGATTTTCCTTTCGTCCATTATATCCCTCGTCAGGGAGGGGCTAAAGCCCCTGCCCGGCGCGGCAGTTGTCAGCCTGCTTAGGGACGCGGGATGATTTCTGACTCGGGTGGAGGGAAGGCAGCTAGAAAGGAGTCATAGCGAAGTAAAGGAGCACCTATCGCCCGAGGGCGGCCGCCACGGCCTCCACGAGGGTCGAGTCGTCCTCGGGAGCCACGGTGCGGGGGTCGAGGAGGAGCTGGTCGTGCTCGATGCGGCCGATCAGCGGGGGATGGCCGAGGCGGAGACGCTGGGCCAACTCCGTCACGCTCTTGCCGCCGTAGGCAGGGATGGCTATTACCCTGGTGGGCAGCCCCTCCTCCGGCAGGCTGCCGCCGCCGATCATCGAGCGGCCGTGCAGTATGCGAGCGGGAGCACCGATGGCCTGCGCCCAGCGGCGGGCCCTTCTTTGGATGGTTGTGAGGGGCATGGCGATCATCCGCCACACGGGGATCTTCTCCAGCGCCTCGCCGCGCACATAGTGGATGGCGGTGGCGGCGAGGGCGGCGATGCTGGCCCTGTCTAAGCGTAGGGCCCGCGCCAGGGGGTGAGGACGCAGGCGACTCACAAGCTCCTCGCGGCCGACGATGATGCCCGCCTGAGGGCCGCCCAGGAGCTTATCGCCGGAGAACAGGGTGAGGTCAGCGCCGGCGGCGACGCTCTCCTGGACTGTGGGCTCGGCGGCCAGGCCGAACTGCGTGGTATCGATCAGGCAACCGCTGCCCAGGTCGTCCAGGAGCAAGAGGCCGTGCTCGTGGGCCAGGCGGGTCAGGTCTTCGAGGGGAGTCGACTCCACGAAGCCGATGATGCGGAAGTTGCTGGCGTGCACCCGCATGAGAGCGCCCGTGTCATCGGTGATGGCCTGCTGATAGTCGCTCAGGTAGGTGCGATTGGTGGTGCCCACCTCCACCAGGCGAGCACCGCTGTGGTGCATGACCTCGGGGATGCGGAAGCCGCCGCCGATCTCCACCGCCTGGCCGCGGGAGATGATCACCTCTCGCTCCTTGGCCAGGACGGTGAGGGCCAGGAGGACAGCGCCGGCGTTGTTGTTGACCGCCATGGCTGCCTGGGCGCCGCTGATCTGGCAGAGGAGGGCCTCCAGATGCACGAGGCGATGGCCTCGTTCGCCCTCGGTTAGGTCGAACTCCAGGTTGCTGTAGCCCTGCGATACTGCATCCATGGCCGCTGTGGCCTCCGGCGAGAGGGGGGCGCGCCCCAGGTTGGTGTGAATGATGACGCCGGTGGCGTTGATCACCGGTCGAAGGGTGGGCTGGAGAAGAAGCTCGGCACGGGCCAGCACCGACTCCACCAGCGCTTCGGTTGGGGGGCACTCGTGGCCGGCGGCGATGGCCCGGCGGGCCTCTTGCAGTTGCTGGCGGATCAGCTCGGCCACGCTGTCGCTGGCCATCCGCGAGGCGAGGGGGCGGATGCGGCGGTGGGCCAGGAGGCGGCTCACGCTGGGCAGGTTGCGGAAGGGACTGGTCATGGCAACATCGAACAGAATCCGGAAGGTGTTCCTATTCTATCATATCGAGGGCTTTCCCTTGATCGTCGTGTGCCCCTCGCTTATCATGGGCTCAAAGCTAGAGATTTGGAGGTCTATCTATGATCAATTTGCGCATTCCCGGCCCTACGCCTGTTCCGCCCGAGGTGCTGGAGGCGAATGCTCGTCCCATGATCAACCATCGCGGGCGGGAGTTCGCCGGCATCCTCGACCGGGTGACCAGTCGTCTGAAGGAGTTCTTCCTGACGAAGAACGACCTGTTCATCCTCACCACCTCCGGCACCGGCGTTATGGAGGCGGCGGTGGTCAACACCCTGTCTCCCGGCGACCGCGTGCTGGTGATCTCCATCGGTGCTTTCGGCGATCGTTTTGCCAACATCGCCAAGGCCTACGGCGCCGACGTGAGCCGGCTCGACTACGAGTGGGGCAAGGCCGCCGACCCCGAGGACGTGCGGCGCGCCCTGGCCGCCGACCCCGCCATTAAGGCGGTGCTGGTGACCCACAACGAGACGGCCACCGGCGTCACCAACCCGCTGGAGGACATCGCTCGGGTGGTGCGGGAGTTCGACAAGCTGCTGCTGGTGGATGCCGTCAGCAGCCTGAGCGCCATTCCGGTCCGTACTGACGATTGGGGGCTGGACTTCGTCGTGACGGGCTCTCAAAAGGGGTGGATGGTGCCGCCGGCTCTGGGCATGGTCTCGGTGAGCCCGCGTGCGTGGGAGGCCCACGCCAAGGCCAAGATGCCCCGTTTCTATTTCGACATTAGCGCTGCCAAGGACTACCTTGGCCGTGGCCAGACGGCGTGGACGCCAGCCATCTCTGTGTTCTACGGCCTCGAGTTGGCTCTGGACATGATGGCGCGGGAGGGTCTGGAGAACATCTTCGCGCGGCATCGGCGCATAGCCCAGATCGTGCGGGATGGCGTGAAGGCGCTGGGGCTGGAGCTATTCGCCGATGAGCGCTTTGCCTCCGACACGGTAAGCGCCGTCAAGGTGCCCGAGGGCGTGGATGGGAAGGCCCTTCAGAAGCTGTGCGAGGACGAGTACGACCTGATAATCGCCGGCGGCCAGGCTAAACTAGCCGGCAAGATCTTCCGCATCGGTCACCTGGGGTTCGTGTCAGAGGAGGACGTGAGAGCGGCTCTGGACGTGCTTGCCAAGGCCCTGCCACGAGTAGGGTTCGCCGTCCCCGCCGCTGGCTCGGGAGGGTGAGGGCCTGATGGCCCCCAAGATCCTGATCTGTGACCCGATAGCCGAGGACGGCGTCAAGGCCCTGGAGGAGTTCGGTGCCCAGGTAGACGTGCGCCTGGGCATGTCGCCCGAGGAACTGGTCTCTGCCATCGGCGAGTACGACGGCGTGGTCGTCCGCAGCGAGACGAAGATAAGGGCAGAGGCTATCGCAGCGGCCAACAGGCTCCAGATCATCGGGCGGGCCGGGATCGGCGTGGACAACATCGATGTGGACGCTGCCACTCAGCGGGGCATCCTGGTGGTCAACGCTCCCACCGGCAACATCATCTCGGCTGTCGAGCACACCATCGCCCTGATGCTGGCCTTGGCCCGCAACATCCCCCAGGCGAACGCTTCTCTCAAGGGCGGCAAGTGGGATCGCAAGCGCTTTATGGGGGTAGAGGTGCGGGGCAAGACTCTGGGCGTCATTGGCCTGGGCCAGGTGGGCTCGGAGGTAGCGCGGCGAGCGCGAGGGCTGGAGATGCAGGTCGTGGGCTATGACCCCTTCGTGCCGGAGGAACGGGCCCGCGTTCTGGGAGTGAAGATGATCCCTCTGGAGGACCTTCTTCGCCAATCGGACTTCATTGGCGTTCACACAACCCTCACTGAGGGGACGCGGGGGCTGATCGGTGCCGAACAGCTAGCGATGATGAAGCCCACCGCCCGCATCATTAACACCGCTCGTGGTGGCGTCATCGACGAGGAGGCCCTCTATCAGGCGGTCGAAGAGGGGCGCATCGCTGGCGCGGCCGTCGATGTTTTCGCCCAGGAGCCGGCGGTGGGCAACAAGCTGACGGAGAGCGACCGCATTGTGGTGACCCCCCACCTGGGGGCATCGACCACCGAGGCGCAGGAGCGGGTGGCCGTGGACGTGGCGGAGGAGATTATCGCCCACCTGAAGGGGGAGCCCGTTCGCTACGCGGTCAATGCCCCCCTCATTCCGCCGGAGACCCTATCCTTCCTGGCGCCATATGTTGAGGTGGCGCTGAAAACGGGGTTGCTCGCCCAGCAGTTGTGCGAGGGGCAGCTGAAGGATGTTCAGATAGAGTACATGGGCGAGATCAGCCATCATGACGTGACCCTCCTGAAGGTGGCGGTTATCCGGGGGCTGCTGTCATCCATCAGCGAGGAGTCGGTGAATATCGTCAACGCTGACCTGATCGCCGAGAGGCGGGGCCTGCGCATTGTCGAGCATAAGGGCCCGTCCCACGAGACCTACAGCAACCTGGTGGGCGCACGGCTCGCCACCAGCGCTGGCGAGACTACCGTCTCGACTACCCTGGCGCACGATGGCCCTCATGTCGTCCTGATGAATGACTACTGGGTGGACATCCCGCCCAGCGAGGGCTATTTGCTGGTCTGCGAGAACGAGGACAGGCCAGGGATGATCGGCGCTGTGGGTACGATACTGGGCAACTTCGGTGTGAACATCAGCTTCATGAACGTGGGCCGCCACGAGCGTCGCGGCTCCGCCCTCATGGTGCTCGCCCTGGACGAGGCGCTGACGGGCGAGCAGCTCAAGAAGGTTAAAGAGACCCCTGGTATCTTCTCGGCGCGCCTGGTGCGGCTGTAGCTAGTCGTCCAGGCGGTTGATGACCAGCCCAGTGGCCAGCTTGGGGTAGAAGAAGGTTGTCTTGGGGGGCATGCGCTGGCCAGCGTCGGCCACGGCCAGCACCTTCTCGACGGGTACGGGGTTGAGGAGGAAGGCCGCCGAGTAGTGGCCCGCCTGCACCTGCTGCCAGGCTTCGTGGGCGTCTGGCGCTAGGGCTAGGGAGCCCCCTTCCTCGATAGGCTTGGTGTCTATTCCCAGGACCCTCCTTAGGAGGGCGAACTCAAGCACGGCAACGTCCAGGGAGCGCCACACGGTAGGGCATTCGGGGCAGAAGTGGGCAACCAGCCCCTGGGGGTCATCCGCGGTTAGCAGGAAGAGCCGCTCTCCTGGCCAGCAGAGGCCGAAGGCGCTCGCCGACCTGCCCCGCTCGGCCACCAGCTCCAGCAGTCGATGTGGCGGGGCCTGGCCGTGGCTCTGCGTCGGCGTTATCTCCTCCACCGCCAGGTGTTGCCGCAGACGCTCCAATACGCTGTTGTCAACCTGAGGCAACTGCACCAGGCGATGGATCGGCAGGATCAGCAGCCCCGGGTCCTCGGCGGCGGTGAGGCCGGCGAGGACGAAGTTGTCCGTCTCCTGGCCCGTCCAGGAGGCAGCCGCCGCCCGCCGCTCGTCCCGATAGGCCAGGGCCGTCTCGTAGCGGTGGTGGCCGTCGGCGATGTAGAGGGTGGCGGGAGCCAACTGCTGCTTCAGCCATCGCTGCACTCGCTCTTCGCTGAGCGGCCAGAGGGTGTGCCTTTCCTTGGCCCCCTTGGCCACGGCCACGGGGTCTCGGCCGGTTATGGCGTCCTGCAAGGCGCTGCTGACGGCGCCCTGCGGATCGCGGTAGAGGGCGAAGACGGGGCTGACGTTGGCGCGACAGGCCCTCAGGAGGCGGAGGCGATCCTCCTTGGGCTGAGCCATGGTGTGCTCGTGGGGACGGACGGTTGCCTTTGCCCACTCCTCTAGGCGCACTCGCGTCAGCAGGGCACGGCGGCGATAGCGGGCCCCGTCGTGCTCGAACTCCTGGTCGTAGACGTAGAATGCCGGGCTATCGTCCTGGACGAGGACGTCGGAGGCCAACCACCGGGCGAGGGTAGCCGCCGCGCGCGTGTAGCGGTTGTTCTCCTCGGAGTCGTCGTCGTGGGCTTCGCCGTACTCCAGGCGCACGATGTTATGGGGGCTCCTGGCGTGGAGGGCTCGCTGCTCATCGGGGGAGATGATGTCGTAGGGGGGCGCGATCACCCCGGCCAGGTCACCGATCTGGCCAGCCTGATAGCGAAGGCCGCGGAATGGGCGTATCTCTGCCAAGGGGACTCCTGGGCAGATGATAGCCTGATCGCTGGCCCTCAGTAAAGGATCGCCGACGTTGATCCTGCGTGTCTTGGGTCGCTAGAATGGCCGTGCCTTTGCCCAAGGCGGATCAGGCTACGGCGGATGTCGGCGGGCAGGCGTAAGCAATAGGAAGACGCTTCAGTCAGGGGGCCACAGCGTGCGCTATCGCTGCAGTTTCTGCGAAATCGTTTCCCACGAGGCGGAGGCGGACATCGTCTACGAGGACGACGAGGTGGTGGTGTTTCGCAACCGCCTGCACTGGGTGCCGGTGATGCTCCTGGCCGTCCCGAAGCGCCACGTCACTCAGGAGGAGCTGTGGCGGGACATGGGCCGGGTGGGGGAGGTCGCCGTGCGCATGGGGCAGGAGCACTGCCCGGGTGGCTTTCGCCTGCTCTCTAACTTCGGCATGGACGCCATGCAGAGCCAGCAGCACGGCCACGTGCACATCCTGGGGGGCACCTTCCTGGGAGAGTACGCCTAGGGTGTACTGTCTTCGAGATGTGACTGGGATTCTTCGTTTCGCTGGGATTCTTCGCTTCGCTCAGAATGACGCTAGCCGTCGCTGTCACCCTGAACGCAGCGAAGGGTCTCACCTCAACCGGCCCGGTGTCGTCACAACTCGGGGATAACGCAGCCTAGGGGTCGAGTATACCGATCTCGGCCAGGGCGTTTTTCTGGGTCTCGAACAGGCGGCGGATGCCTGTCTCCGCTAGGTCCAGCAGCTCGTTCATCGCCTGGCGGCTGAAGGGATGGCTCTCTCCCGTGCCCTGCACCTCTACCAGCTCGCCCTCGGCGGTCATCACCACGTTGAAGTCGACCTCGGCGCGGGCGTCCTCGTCGTAGCAGAGGTCGAGCACGGGCACGCCGTCGACAACGCCGGCGCTGGTGGCGGCTACGGGGCAGCGCAGGGGCATGGAAGCGATGTCGTCGCGCTGGACCAGCAGCTCGCAGGCCTGGCGTAAGGCGACGTAGGCGCCGGTGATGGCAGCGGTGCGGGTGCCACCGTCGGCCTGGATGACGTCGCAGTCGACGGTGAGGGTGCGCTCGCCGAGGAGGTCGAGCTTGGTGACGGCGCGGAGGGAGCGGCCGATGATGCGCTGGATCTCGTGGGTGCGGGCGCCGACGCGGCCGAGGGCGGCCTCGCGGGGGCTGCGGGTCTGGGTGGAGCGAGGGAGCATGCCGTACTCGGCGGTGACCCAGCCGGAGCCGGAGCCGCGGAGGAAGGGCGGCAGGCGGTTCTCGACGCTGACGGCGCAGAGGACGATGGTCTGCCCCAGCTCGATGAGGGCGGAGCCCTCGGCGTGGGCGAGGTAGCCGGGGGTGATGCGCAGCTGGCGCATCTGGTCGGGCTGGCGGCCGTCGGGGCGGAGCGTCATGGCGGTGTCACCAGGGGGAAGTATAGCACAGCGGCCCGCCGTTGGCTGGTTCCTTTCCAGCAGGAAGGTAGAGCGGGTTCCAGAATGCTCTCCCACTGCGAAGGGGGCGGGGGACTATCTGTAATGGATGGTTATGTTAAGCATCTAACTGTTGGACGGAAAAGCCTGAAAGGGTAGTCACATCGAGTGAGGAGCAGCATGGTGCGAAGGTTCATAGTGGCGAAGGCTCTGGAGGAGCGAGGGCAGGGGCTGGTCCTGGCAGCGTTCGCCATGCTGGCGATCCTGGGGTTCGCGGCCCTGGCTGTAGACGCCGGGGTGGCCCTGCAAGAGAGGCGTCAGCTCCAGGGGGCGGCCGACGCCGCTGCGCTGGCGGGTGCGGCCGACCTGGGCGTCTCTGCGTCGGCCGCGATCCAGACGGCCATGGACTACGTGGAGCGCAACGGGATCGACCCCGACGATCCGGACATGACGGTGCAGGTCACGACGCCGTACGAGGGCGACCCCGGCAAGATCGAGGTGACGATATCGCGGGAGGTGGACTTCTTGTTTGCGCCCGCTCTCGGCATCAATAGCGCGCAGGTCGGGGCGCGGGCGGTGGCGGAGTCGTCGGGCGCGGGCGGCGGCGGCTGGTCGATGATCTGCACGTCAGGGGTGGCGGGGTCAGGGTTGGGCAGGCAGACGTCGGGAAGGGGCTTGGGAGATGGCTGGGGGGTGGGTGAGGGGGTCACGGCGGGCGCGGGTGAGGGCGTGACGGCGGGCGTGGGTGTGGCAGGGGTGGCCTCCTGATCTTGGCAGGCGGCCAGCAGGACGAGGGCCAGGAGGGCCAACAGGGTGGCGAACGTGGCTTTCATGCTTCCTCCTCACTGATCAGGGGAAGTATAGCACGGCTGGCGCGCTGTCGGCTGAGCTATTCGCGGTAGAAGGCCGGATTCGGGTTCCAGAATGCTCTCCCACTGCGAATGGGGAGGGGGACTATCTGTAATGGATGGTTATGTTAAGCGTCTAACTGTTGGACGGAAAGCCTGAAAGGGTACTGGCGTCCAATGGAGGGTCGCATGGTGCGAAGGTTCATAGTGGCGAAGGCTCTGGAGGAGCGAGGGCAGGGGCTGGTGCTGGCAGCGTTCGCCATGACATCGGCTCTCCACGCGCACAAGGCGGTCGCCTCAATCTTCGCATGGACGGAGACTCTGCCCGAGGAGATCGACCGGCTGCTCGAGGAGATCCAAGAGTTCGCCTCTTCGGACCAGAGCTCCTAGCCAGCGCCGCCGCGCCGCCCAGCAGAAGGGCGGCGGCCGTAACGGCCCAGAGCAGGGCGACTGGAGCGCGGCGGGGGGCGCTAGTCCCCGGCCCTTTGCGTCTTGATCCACAGCTTGTGGCCGTCGGTGGAGATGTGCACGTCGCCGTGGCGGTCGGTGCGGAAGACGGGGCGGCTGCCCAGCCTGTCGAGCGTCTGGGGCGAAGGGTGGACGTAGGGGTTGTCCTCGCCGACCGAGATGACGGCCGTCAGGGGTTCCACCGCCGCCAGGAAGGCGGTCGAGGTCGACGCGCGCGAGCCGTGGTGGGCCACCTTCAGCACCGGCGCGCGCAGGTCGGCGTCGTCGCTCAGCAGGTGCGCTTCGCCGTCTGCCGCGATGTCCGCCGTGAGGAGGAAGGCGGCATCCCCCAGGCTGAGCTTGAGCACCAGCGAGCTGTCGTCCTCGTCGGCGGGCAAGGGCTCCGGCGGGGGATGGAGCACGGAGAGCGTGGCGCCGCCGCCCAGGTCGAGCCACTGGCCGGCGAACGCGTCTCGCTGGGGGATATCGTGCTCGGCGATAGCCTCCTGCCAGGCGTCGAAGGTGGGGGAGTCCCTGGTCAGGGCAGGCGCGAGCACCTGGTCGACGTCGTAGCGCTCGAGGACGGTCACCAGGCCGGCCAGGTGGTCCTGGTCGGGGTGGGTCAGCACCACCAGATGGAGGTGGCGGTCCCAGAAGGGCAGGCGTCGCCCCAAGGCGGCGGTTATCGCCTCGCCGTTCGGGCCGCCGTCCACGAGGATGTTGTGGCCGGCCGGGCTGCGGATGAGGATGGCGTCGCCCTGGCCGACGTCGAGGAAGGTGACGCTGAGGCGGTCGCCGGGCGAGCCCAAGATGAGCAGCCAGACGAGGACCGAGGCCAGGCCGAGCACGATGACAATGCCGAGAGTCGGCAGGACGGCGAGCGGGCGGGCCAGGCTCGACAGGAGGTCGCCGGCCCAGGCGGGCGGCCGGGGCAGGGCGAGCTTCGCCGGGCGGCGGGCGGTCAGCCAGACGATACCGGCGAGGGCGGCGTAGTAGACAAGGGCGTGGCTGCTGGTGAGGACGTCGACGGATACGGCGGCGAAGGGGAGGTCGGCCAGGAGCGTCACCACTCCCACCATGTAGGCCACAGGGGCGTAGGTTATCCAGCCGAGGAAGGTGCCGATGGGCGCGGCGATCATGCCGCCGACGGCTGTGAGGGCGGAGGTGACCATGATGATGGGGAAGGCGGGCACGGTCAGCAGGTTGGCGGGTATGGCGATGAGGGAGATGCGGTGGAAGTTGACGCCGATGATGGGCAGGGTGAAGGCGATGGCCGCCACGGTGACTGCCAGCATTTCGATAATGGCTCTCAGGGGGCCTGCGAGCTCGCGGTCGGGGCTCCAGCGGGCCAGGGCTGCCTCGATACGGGCGCGCAGGGCGGGCGAGAAGACGATGAGGCCGAGGGCGGAGGCAAAGCTAAGCTGAAAAGAGATGTCCTTCATGAGCAGCGGGTCGAAGGCTGTCATGCCAGCTCCGGCTAGGGCCAGGCCCTGGAGGGCGCCCCTCTGGCGACCGAGGGCGGTGGCCACGATGTACATGCCGCCCATGATCGCCGCTCGCTGGACGGAAGGCTGGCCGCCGACAAGCAGGGCGTAGGCAATGATGGCCACCAGGGCCAGCCAGGCGGCAGGACGGCGGCCGATGAGCCAGGCGAGGGCGGCGATGAAGAGCCCGGCCACCAGCGTTACGTTGTAGCCGGAGACGGCGATCAGGTGGGACGTATTGGTGTCGTTGAGGTCTTCCTTCAGGTCGTCAGGCAGGGAGGCCCGTCGGCCGAGGAGGATGCCCTGGGCGAGGGCGGCCTCGGGCTCCGGCAGGGCGTCTTCGAGGGCTGAGGACAGCTCGCTCCGCAGATCGTAGATCCAGGCGCGGACGGGGTTGCCCTGGCCTGTAGCGAGCAAGGATGTCTCGGGGTAGTTGATGATAGAGCCGATGCCCTGGCGGGCCAGGTAGTCGCGGTAGTTGAAGTCCGCGAGCACGGGGGGCGTCTCGAGCTCGCCCTCCAGCTCCAGCAGGTCGCCGTAGTCGTAGCGGGGGAAGAGGCGGCCGTGCATCAGGATGCCGCCGGAGATGCTCTGCCAGCGGCCCTCTTCGTCCAGCACCTGGCGGGCGGAGAGGCGCAGTGTGAGGGAACTGCGGCGCTCGTCGGGCTCGCCGGAGACGACGGCGCGGAAGCGGACGGTGGGCTCGACGGTGGGCTCGACGGTGGGCTCGATGGTGGGCTCGGCGTCGGGGTCGACGTTGTACGTGGCGATTCCCTGGGGCTCGGTCGATGGCAGGCTCGACTGGTAGAGCCAGGCACCGCCCACCAGAAGGGCGGCAGCGAGCGCGGCCCAGAGAAGGGCGAGTGCGGAGCGTGGAGCGACCAGGGGGGCGATGGCCGCCAGGAGAGCGGCGGCCGCTATGGCCCAGGGGTTGCCCTGCGCGAAGGCCGCCGCTGCCATGCCCAGCAGCCAGCACAGGGCCAGGTAGCCAAGGATCATGGCCCTACAGTGATCTGCTCGCGGATCTGGTCGAATACGGACTGGGGGATGAGCTTACGCTCAACTAGCTCTTCGATGCGAGAGAAGGGGCCGTCGCGCTGGCGGGAATCGACGATGTTCTGGGAGCGCACCTCGCCGATGCCGGGGAGGTCATCAAGGGTAGCGGCGGAGGCGCTGTTGATGTCGATCTTTTCTTCGTTTGAGGTGGGATGAGGGTTGCTTTGCTCTCCGAGGCGGGGCACCAGCACCTGATCCTCGTCGTGCAGGCGGAGGGCGAGATTGACGGCCTCGAGGTCGGCATCATCGGCGTGGCCACCGGCGGCCTCGACAGCGTCTATCCAGCGGTCGCCGTCGGTGAGGAAATAGACGCCGGGACGATTCACAGCACCGCTGACGTAGACCTGGATTTCGGAGGCGGAGGACGTTTCGCCCAGGTTGATCTCCAGGGGCTGCGGGCCCTGCAGTTGCCTATCGACGAGGACGCCGATGGCGATAAGCAGGGGCACGGCCATCAGGCCGATGACCAGCCAGCGATAGCGCTCCAGCCAAGCAAGCAAAGGCAGCTCCCTTGGTGAGAAATGCCTATGGCGATAGCCAGCCTTGGTTCCGCAATATAGGGGGTTAGCTGCTCCTGGTCAAGGGGCTACTCCGGGCCGAGGGCCTACGCCAGCCAGCCCTTCGACGAGCTCAGGACAGGCGCATCCGGGCGTAGCAGGCGGCTGCGGGGAGGGCTGTCACCGGCCACGCGACCAACGGTTGGAGGTTCTGGCGGCCCGCTGAGGCGAGCGAACACTAGACGCCGTGCGCGTAGTCGGGTCAGCTGGCGGGGGGTAACCCTCTGGAACCAGAGGAAGCCTTGGGCTGAAGGCCGATACACTCGGCAGGCAGCGGTGGATGTGAACGTAGTGCACTGGCTGAGAAGGCTCGGCGAAAGGCGTCGATGGCAGAGTGCGTGTCCGCAAGGGTCGGCGTCGGGGGAGACAAAGGCGACGCTAATTCAGGCTGCGGCATCACTCTCCTGTTGCGCCCTCAGCAACGTCGCTCAGCATATAGAACCACCGGTACTGTCGCTTGAGTTGTCTCTCAAGCACCATCCCGATAGCTTCCTCCGCCACCTTCTGCGCAAGACCCCCAACCCAGGGAAGGAAGTTCACAGGCAATGTAAGGTAGGACACAATATGGCGATATCTCGCTACCCTCTTCTCTATGCGTAGCACGTCCCCCAGTACGTGCCTCGCGAATTCCTCGTCGAATGCAACCTCTCCCTTGACCGCATCGTCAACTAGCTGGCGCAAGTCGGCAACACGCTTGTCCTGCAGCGCGCGAAGTAGACCTGGGGTATCTGCAATTGCGAATTCAGGGAAGGATACCTTAAATAGAGCTTGCGCAGCTGAAATGTGTTTTTCAGTTTCGACCTCTTCCTTGCCAACAGAGAGGAACTTCTGTCGGTAGAATGGCGCAAAGTCTGTCCAGTCGTGGAAGCCCACTTCGAGTTCGTTAGAAAGCACGAGATTCGCATTGACGTACGACAAATACAAACGGAGCCTGTCGCGCAATGCATCACGATGCTCGCTTCTCCTGCGCTTGCGCGAGAATTCAAGCGCATCACTTAGCAGTAGATTTGCGATGATAGCAGCGCCCGATCCAGCTGGTGACCTCCCCATCATCACCAGCGGAGGGATATGGTTCCGGTCCAGATAACGACGCTCTTGCGAAATCAGCTTCGCTGCGTGCTCGGCAAACCGATGCCAAAGCCGCAAAGACTGCTCCAGAGGGGAAATCCATTGGTCGAGCGCTGCCAAGTCATGTTCCAGCATTCTCTGGAGCAAAGCCTGCTTGTCACTCAAGATACGATTGAAATCCACCAACTCGACAAAACCCTCTGCATGAAGGGCAGTCAAGGCTTTCGCGACTTCGGCATATACTCTGTGCCGGCCCTCCTGGAGCAAGGCGAAAGAAGTCTCATCGAGGACGACCTTTTCGCAGAGCAACAGGGCTGCATACTCAGGCATGAACCTATTGTTGACATCGCGCAACCTGACTGGAGGCATCCGCCAGAATGGCGATGGCCTGTCCTCGTAGTTGAATCGGATTTCCTCGTCTGGCTCTCGGAGTTCTTCTTGACCCACGCCGAACGATGTAAGCATTAGTTTCATGTTATCTGCCACGTCTCCCCTGCACACGAACTAACAAGAAGACAGTCACGCTGTGAGGCGAGATTGGGATTCCCCTTTCCACTTGCCGCAATCCAAAGCCGCCCCTTTCTCCACCAAGTCATGCTCCCATGAGAGGGCTGCTATAGATGATGCCGCCGGTATCCGTGGCAACACGGCGAGACCTCAGCCCAAGAAATGCAATCCTGAATCACTGCACCATCTGCCCCCCTGGAATTGTGCGCTTGGGCTGAGCGGATGTCAAGGATAGTGTGGATGGTTATGGGTCAGACGGGCGTACGCCGCCAGGATTCGCAACGTGTCGCGTCTGGTGCGGCGTTTGAGGCGGATAGCAGGAGCCAGGACTTCTTGCAGAAGCCGGTAAATAGGGCCGCTCCGAGCCGAGGGCCTACGTCAGCCACCGCCTCGTGGCGTACCAGGCGCCTGCGGTGAGGGCGAGCAGGGCTGCGGCGACGAACTCTGTCCCCTCTAGCGAGCCACATCCAGTTCATTGCAGCTTTCCTTGACAAGCAGAGGGGTTTCGATGATGCTATGGTGCTGTAGTTAGCGCAATCAGGGAGGTCAAGGCCAATGATAAACAAGATCGTGGGCAGCTTCGACGAGGCCGTGGCCGATATGGTCGACGGGGCCACTGTGATGATCGGTGGCTTCGGCGGGCCAGCGGAGTGTCCCAGCTATCTGATCGCCGCCGTGGCCCGAAAAGAGGTCAAGGACCTGACCATCGTCGGGAACACCGGCGGCTTTGGGGTGAACCTGCTGGCGGTTCTGCGCGAGCGCATGGCGGTCATCCTGGAGATCGCGGAGGACTGGTACGACCCCGGCCTGCTGGTCGGGCGGGGGCAGGTGAAGAAGGGTATCCTGTGCTTCCCGGCGGCCCCCGCCCGCGTTCTCACTCCCTTCGAGCAAGGGGTGGTGCAGGGCCAGGTGGAGCTGGAGCTTCTGGGCCAGGGAACCCTGTGCGAGAGGATGCGAGCGGGTAGGGGAGGCATCGCCGCCTTCTACACCCCGGTGGGCGTGGGCACCGTCGTGGAGGAGGGCAAGGAGGTGCGGGAGTTCAACGGTCGCAAGCACCTTCTGGAGCACGCGATCAAGGGCGACTTCTCGCTAATCCGCGCCCATAAGGCCGATAGGTACGGGAACCTGGTCTATCGGGGGACGGCGCGCACGTTCAACCCCGTGATGGCTGGCGCCTCGACTGTGACTGTGGCGGAAGTGGACGAGGTGGTGGAGCCGGGCGAGCTGGACCCGGAGTGCGTCGTCACGCCCAGCGTGTACGTGCAGCGGGTGGTGGTGCGGCCCAAGGAGCTCAGGCCCTGGGATGAGGCCACGTAAGGAAGAGAGGGAGGGAAGATCATGCCTGGAGAGAGGCTAGACGAGCAGACTATGGCTATCCGAGCGGCCAAAGAGTTCCAGGAGGGGATGATAATTAACCTGGGGGTGGGAATCCCCACCTTCTGTAGCAACTTCGTGCCGCCCGACCGGGAGATCCTCTTCCACTCGGAGAACGGGGTGGTCGGCTTCGGGCCGATCATCGACAACCCCGACGACGCCGACGAGAACCTGATCAACGCCGGCGTGCAGCCGATATCGAGCAAGCCCGGCATGGCCATCATGGATCACGCTGAGAGCCTCTGCATCATTCGCGGCGGCCACGTCGATATCACCGTCCTGGGGGTGGTGCAGGTGTCGGAGAAGGGCGACCTGGCGAACTACACCATCCCCGGCAAGCAGATCGGAAGCCTGGGGGGAGGGCAGGACCTGGCTTTCTGCGCCAAGAAGGTCATCGCCCTGACCACTTTCACCACCAAGGAGGGCGATGCCAAGGTCGTCAAGGAGTGCACGCAGCCACTTACCGCGCCGCGGTGCGTGGACCGGATCATCAGCGATATCGCCGTGCTGGATGTGACCCCCGAGGGTCTGGTGCTGCGGGAGGTGGCCCCCGGCTGGACGGCCGAGGAGGTGCAGGCCCTGACGGACGCCAAGATCATCGTGCCGCCCGACGTGGAGGAGATGACGCTGCTGTAAGGGGCCGGCCTGAGCGCTACACTCAGACCGGCGTCTTAAGCCGGCTGGAGGCGCATTACCAGTGGGAGCCATAATGGAGGCGCGAGTTCGGTGCCGTCCAACGGACGCCTGAGGGGAAGTGGCAATGGAGCACGAGGCGTCGGCTGAGCCGGTTTCCGAGGGCACCGTTCTCTGGCAGTCCTCGGAGGAGCAAAAAGCGCGGGCCAATATCACGCGGTACCTGCGCTGGCTCAGGGAAAAGAAGGGGCTGGACTTTAGCTCCTACGACGACCTATGGGCGTGGTCGGTGAGTGACCTTGAAGCCTTCTGGGCTTCGATCTGGGAGTTCTTCGAGGTAAAGGCGCATCGGCCCTACACGCGGGTGTTGGCCGAGCGGCGTATGCCCAGGGCGCGGTGGTTTGAGGGCGCCGAGCTCAACTACGCTGAGCACGCTTTGCGGCGCCGGGATGATCACCCGGCCGTGGTGTTCAAGTCGGAAACGCGGCCGCCTAGCACGCTGAGCTATGCCGAGCTGTATTCGCAGGTGGCAGCGGTGGCGGCGGGGCTCAGACGGCTCGGTGTGCAGCGGGGCGACCGGGTGGTGGCCTATATGCCCAACATCCCCCAGGCCCTGGTGGCCTTTCTGGCTGCCAGCAGCATCGGCGCGGTGTGGTCCAGCTGCTCGCCGGAGTTTGGCATCCGTGCAGTGGTGGACCGCTTCCGGTTGATTGAGCCCAAGGTGCTTTTTGCCGTGGATGGCTACCACTACAACGGCAGGCCCTTCGAGCGGTTGACTGCGGTTGCGGAGATACAGCGCCATCTCCCTACGTTGGAGACCACTGTGGTGGTCCCCTATCTCGATGACCAGCCGGTGACGGGGGGCTTGGGCAACGTGAAGCTGTGGGACGACCTGTTGGGGGAAACGGCGGAGCTATCCTTTGAGCCGGTGCCCTTCGAGCATCCTCTGTGGGTGCTGTACTCGTCGGGCACCACGGGAGTCCCTAAGGCGATCGTTCAGGGCCATGGCGGGATTCTTCTGGAACACTTGAAGGCGCTCTCCCTGCACCTGGACCTGACCTCCGAGGACCGATTCTTCTGGTTTACCACCACCGGCTGGATGATGTGGAACTTCCTGATAAGCGGGCTGCTGCTGGGCACGACCATCTTGCTGTATGACGGGAGTCCGGGGTATCCCGATATGCGGGCGCTGTGGCAGTTCGCTGGAGAGACGGGGATGACCTATTTTGGCACCAGCGCCCCTTACATCCTATCGTGCATGAAGGCGGGCATTGAGCCTGGCCGGGAGTTCAATCTGAGCAGCCTAAGGGCAGCGGGCTCGACAGGGGCGCCGCTTCCGCCGGAGGGCTTCCAGTGGGTCTACGACAAGGTGGAGAAGGACCTGCTGCTGGGTTCGGTGAGCGGGGGGACGGACATGTGCACGGCGTTCGTGTTGTCCTGTCCGACCCTGCCGGTGCGCGCCGGAGAGCTCCAGTGCCGCGGTCTGGGCGCCCGGGTGGAAGCTTATGATGAGCAGGGGCATCCTGTGGTGGAAGAGGTAGGGGAGCTGGTCATCACCGAGCCGCTACCCTCCATGCCTCTGTTTTTCTGGAACGATCCGGATGACCGGCGCTACCAGGAGAGCTACTTCGACATGTTTCCGGGGGTGTGGCGTCACGGCGACTGGATCAAGATCGGGCGCGGGGGTAGCTGCGTGATCTACGGGCGTTCGGATTCCACCCTTAACCGGGCCGGTGTCCGGATGGGCAGCAGCGAGTTCTACCGGGTGGTGGAAGATATCCCGGAGATTGTGGACAGCCTGGTTGTGGACACCGGTCAACTGGGGAGCGAAGGCCGCTTGTTGCTCTTCGTGGTGCCGCGCAGCGGGGTCAGCCTGGACGAGGAGCTTCAAGCCCGAATCGGGGCGAAGCTGCGCCAAGAGCTATCTCCGCGATACGTGCCCGATGAGATGCACGCCGTTTCCGACATTCCTCGCACGCTGAACGGGAAGAAGCTCGAGGTGCCGATCAAGCGCATCCTGACCGGGACTCCGCCGGAAAAAGCGGTCAGTCCAGATGCTATAAGTAACCCCCAGGCGATGCACTTCTTCATCGACCTCGCTCGGAGCCTGCAACAGGCAAGCAGCTAGGGAGTGCTGTCTCCGAGATGTGGCGACGCATGCGCCTCTTTCTGTGCGCCTGTTTGGTCTATCGAAGAGACCTTTGACGTCCTGCCATTGGCCAGGACGTAGCTACAGGCGGGCTCCAGGCGGTTGATAGACGGCAAACGGCTGTGAGATATGCATAGACTGTCGAGAACGCCGCCTGTGGCTGAGATTCTTCGCTTTGCTCAGAATGACGCCACCCATTTCTGTCGCCCTGAGCGTAACGAAGGGCCTCACCTCGGGCGGCCTGGCGTTGCCATTACCCGGAAACAGTGCAAGCTAGGGGCACGGGAGCGGCAGCACAAGCAATAGACCACCTGTCCCTGCGCTCTAGCATCCCAAGGGCAGGGACCCGGTTCGTCGATCCCGAGCAGTAGCCTGCCGTCAAGCGAGGCGGCGTCTATTTCACCGGCCGGAAGTACTCGATGTCGCCGATCTCTCCCTTGCGCTCGTCGCGCCAGACGACCTCCACCCGCATGCCGATCTTCACCAGCTCGTTGGCCTTGTCCACATCGCTGAGGTCAACGCCGCTCAGGACATGATTCAGACAGCCGTCGGCGCCGTCGAGCTTGACCATGATGGTAGCGATGGGCGGCGGCGGTAGGCCCTGGAAGGGCACGTAGCAGATAGTGAAGGCCTCCAAGGTGCCCTGGTGTCCGACCTCGACCCATTCGTCGATGGAGGAGAAGCACCTCTCGCACAAGGGTCGAGGGGGCAGGAGGACCCGCCGACAGTCAGGGCAGCGCACCCCAAAGATCTTCTTGTTGTCTCTTAGTTCCCGGAAGAAGCGGCTGGCAAACCTTCCCGCCGTGTGACGGAAGGGCAGGTTCCAGACTCCCGGCATTATCAGAATTTCCTCTTCCTGTGTCATGGCGTCGTCCTCCGTTTTTACGGCTTTTGCTTGTCCAGGATCATCAGGACATGGAAGCCGATGGCGGCACCCCAGACGTGGCCTAGGGCGGTCTTCACATTGGGTACCTGCCGCTTATCAGCCTTTCCCATCACCTGCAAGGCGGCCTCGCCTATTCGGATGAGGCCGGTAGCGCCGATAGGGTTGGTGCAGAGCGTTCCGCCGGAGGGGCAGACAGGCAGCTTGCCGTCCATGTTGGTGACGCCCTTGCGGACGAGCTCGGCCCCCTTGCCCGGCTCGCAGAAACCCAGGGCCTCGCATTCGATGATCTCCTGGACGGTGAAAGCGTTGTATAGCTCGGCCACGTCCAGCTCTTCCAGCGGATTGTCGATCTTGGCCTGCCTGTACACGCGCCGGGCCAGCATCGTCAGGCCGTCCCAGTCCTGGAACCAGGGGCGGTCACCGATGTAGTAGTTGTCAGTGATCTGGCCTGCTCCGCGGACCCAAACCGGCGTGTTGGTTATCTTGGGGGCCCGCTTCTCGCAGGCGAAGATGATGGCACAAGCGCCGTCGGAACTGGGGCAGCAGTCGCTGAAGCGGAGGGGCCAGGAGACCATGCGCGTCTTGAGGGCGTCCTCCACCGTCAGGTGGCGCTGAAGGTGGGCGTAGGGGTTGTTGAGGGCGTTGGCGTAGTTCTTGGCGGCTACCATCGCCAGGTCTTCCTCGGTGGTGCCGTAGTAGCGGAAGTGACTGGCGGCTTGGTTGGCACCGACAGTGATGGCGCCGCCGCCCATCCAGCGCTCGTATATGGGGTCGATGCAGGTGTTGAGGACTTGCTGGGCCTCCAGGCTCTCGCCCACCCGCTGGGAGGCCACCGCCAGCACCACATCGAACAGCCCCGAGGTGACGTGGTAGTAGCCGCCGAGGGCCACGGAGCCGCCGGTGGTGCCGCCGGTGGTGATCTTGATGAAGGGCATATTCAGAAAGCCAGCGCTCACGCAGGCGTCCACGTTCCACCTTTCGGGGGCGAAAACGCCATCGAAGGGGTCCATAGAGCCGTAGACGACGGCTTCGATATCCTTGTGCTTCAGGTTAGCGTCGGCCAGGGCTGCGCTGACCGCCTCGTGGACCAGCTCCGGATAGGTAACGTCGCGGCGATGGCTGGAGCACTTGGTCAGGCCGACACCAACGATAGCTACTCTTCTAGCCATGGCTCACCCCCGCTCCAGAATTGCCACGCAGTTGGTGGGGGCAGCAACTCCGGCAGGGGCGCTCAGGCCATGGGCCAGGGCCAGCTTGGCCCCCGCCACCTGCCGACCGTGGGCGTCCCCGCGCAGTTGCAGGGCGGCTTCGGCAGCCCGCACCAGCCCCGAGGCGCCGAACAAGTTGGTGCAAAGAGACCCGCCGGAAGGATTGACCGGTAGCTTGCCGTCCATCTCGGTCGTTCCTTCGTCGATCAGCTTTGCCCCTTGTCCGGCCTTAGCGAAGCCCAGGGCCTCGTAGTCCATCAGCTCGTGGAAGGAGGTGGCCTCGTGGATCTCCGCCAGGTCGAGTTCGTTCAGAGGGCGGCGAATGCCGGCCATCTTGTAGGCGCGTTGGGCCGCTGCAGACAGGGAAGGGATCTCGGCCAGGTCCTTGCTCCCCATCTCGTAGCTCTCGATGGCCCAGCCAATGCCGCGGATCCAGACGGGCTTGTTGGTGATGCGTCTCACCACGTCTTCAGTCGCCAGGATGAGGGCCACGGCTCCCACCGACTCGGGCGGACAGTCCAGGGCCTTCAAGGGGTAGGCCACAGGCTCTGAACCAAGCACGTCCTCGGGGGCGACGGGCGAGCGCATGTGGGCGTAGGGGTTGCGCACGCCGTTGGCGCGGTTCTTCACCACCACCTTCGCCGCCTGCTCCTTGCTCACGCCGTACTTGTGCATGTAGGCGTTGGCCTGCATGGCCATGGTGATGATGTAGTTACGCCCGGCGGGGCGAGTGAACAGGGGGTCAAATGTGATCCTGGTCACCGCGTCGACGTTTGCCTCGCGGTGGCCGTGGCCGGCCACCAGGGCGATATCGAATAGGCCCGAGGCGATGCGCAGGTAGGCATACACCAGGGCCATGATGCCATCCTCGGCTGCATGGCTGGAGTCCTTGAGGTAGCCGCCGATAGCCATGCAGGTGTGCATATCGGAGATGGTGCGGCCATCGATGGCATCCCAGCCGGAGGCGATGACTGTATCGAGGTCGCCCCGGCTCAGAGAGGCGTCCTCCAGGGCGCGCTTGGCCGCCTCGAAGTCGCTCTCGTAGTACACGTAGTGGCCCTTCGACTCTTCGTGCTTGGTCTGACCAATGCCGACGATGGCCACTCGTTTGGGCATATCACTCTCACCTCCCTTTCCGTTTGTTCATCGTCCCGCTTGCCCACAAGCAGGCGAGCAGGGAAAGAATATCACAGATGTCCGATACAGATAAGGCAATCGGGCCAGAGATTGAGTTCTTTCGGGGAACGAATTCTGATATAATCCCTGGCTGGCGGCAGGTAGACCTGCCGTACATCATGTTCAGATAAGGGAGTTGCCATGCCAGACAGAGTAGCCATCGTTGGCGTGGGCCACACTCAGTTCAGGGCCACCAGCCCCGGCGTATCCTACAAGGAGCTTATGTTTGAGGCCGCCACCAGGGCCTACGCCGACGCCGACCTCGACCCGCGCCGCGATATCGATAGCTTCGTCTGCTGCTCGGAGGACTTCAGCGAGGGCACCAGCATCTTCGACGAGTACGTGCCGGACCAGATCGGCGCTGCCCTGCGGCCTGTGCATACCATCGGCGGTGATGGGCTGCAGGGGCTGGCCGCCGCCTACATGCAGATCCTCACCGGCGCCTTTGAGGTGGTGGCGGTGGAGGCCCACAGCAAGGCCTCCAACATCCTCACCCCCCATCACGTCATGGCTCTGGCTTTGGACCCCATCTTCGTTCGCCCCCTGGGGGCCCATCCCCACTTCGTGGCGGGCCTGGAGATGAGTCGCTACCTGGCCGAGTCCGGCACCAGTCGCGAGCAGTGCGGGCAGGTGGTGGCCAAGAATCGGGGGAATGCCCTGTTCAACGATGCCGCCGCCTACGCAGCGGACCTGGAGGCGGAGGACGTTCTTGAGGGCGAGCCGGCCTTCTGGCCTCTGAACCGCCTGGACATCAGCGCGCCGGCCGACGGAGCGGTGGTGGTGGTGCTGGCCTCGGAGACAAGGGTGAGGGACCTTGGCATTGAGCCGGTGTGGATACTGGGGGCCGGCTGGTGCAGCGATAGCATTGCCCTGGACAGCCGCGAGTGGGGGACTGCCGCGTACGCTCGCCTGGCCGCCCAGCAGGCCTACCGCCAGGCCGGCATCGGCAGCCCCAGCCGCGAGATCGACTTCGCCGAGGTGGACGACACCTTTTCCTATAAGGAGCTCCAGCACCTGGAGGCCCTGGGCGTCTTCGGGCCGGGCCAAGCGGGGGAAGCGACGGAGGAGGGCGCTACCCAACTGGACGGCGAGTTCCCGGTGAACCCCTCGGGAGGGAGCCTGGGCGTGGGCCATCTGGGCGAGGCCAACGGTCTGCAGAAGGTGGTGGAGGTGGTGCGGCAGCTACGAGAGGAGGCGGGGCCGCGCCAGATCCCCGATGTGGAGGTGGGGCTGGCCCAATCGTGGCGAGGCGTTCCTACCGCTACGGGAGCGGTTGTCATACTGAGTAGGGAGTAAGAACGATGGGATTGCGAAGAGTGGCCGTGGTCGGCGCGGGCATGACCAAGTTCATGCGCCGCGCTCTGGAGACGGGCCGCGAGCTGTCCTGGCAGGCAGCCAGCATGGCCCTGGAGTCCTGCGAGATGACCCTCGATGACATTGACGGCGTGGTGATCGGCACTGCCCCTGATGCCTTCGACGGCGTCCACATGAAAGGCGAGTATCTGAGCGACGGCTGCGGCGCCTGGCAGAAGCCGGTCATGCGGGGCTACGTGGGCGGCGGCACCGGCGTCTTCTCGCCCATTCAGGGCTGGTATCACGTGGCCTCTGGCCTGTTCGACGTGGTGCTGGTGGTGGCGGAAGAGAAGATGTCCTCCTGCCATCCCCACCCACAGGGCGCGTTCCTCACCATCTTCGACAACTTGCTGGAGCGCCAGCTGGAGCCGAATCTGATCTGGATCTTCGCCCTGGAGATGCACCGCTACATGACCGCTCACGGCGTCAGCAAGCGCGACATCGCTCTGGTCTCGGTGAAGAACAAGCGCAACGCCCTGGACCATCCCTGTGCTCAGGTGGCGGAGGATATCACCGTCGATGACGTGCTCAACTCGGAGATCATGGTCTGGCCGGTGAACCGCCTGGACGTAAGCCCGGTGAGCGACGGAGCTGTGGCCCTGGTCCTGGCCGCGGAGCACGTGGCCAAGCGGGTGACCGACAAGCCGGTCTGGATCGATGGGGTGGGCTGGCACCTGGACACCGCCTACTGGACGAACCGCGACCTGTACTATCCGAAGTACGTGGAGTACGCCGCCCGCATGGCCTATCGGATGGCAGGCATCACCGAGCCGCGCAAGCAGATCAACGTCGTCGAGCCCTACGACCCCTTCTCCTACAAGGAGCTGCATCACCTGGAGGGCCTGCTGTTGTGCGGCAAGGGAGAGGCGCCCCAGCTTACTGTCGACGGGGTGACCCAGCGCAACGGCGACCTGCCGGTCTGCCCCTCGGGCGGCCTGATGGGGGTGGGCAACCCGATTGCCGCTGCCGGGCTGATGAAGGTGGCCGAGATCTTCTGGCAGCTACGCGGCGAGGCGGGCAAGCGGCAGGTGCCTGGCAAGCCCATCACCGGCCTGGCCCAGGCGTGGGGCGACCTGATGCAGGTGGGCACCGTAGTGGTGCTGCGCATCTAGAACCAGCGGGAGGGAAGGCAAGTGACAGCAGATAGGGAATATCCGGGCACCCCCCTTAGCGACAGCGACGTCAGCGAAGGCAAGGTCTTGATGGTCGAAATCGATCCCAACGCTCGTTACGCCTGGGACGCCGGCATCGCCATCGGCCGCTTCCTGGCCGAGCTGAAGAAGGGCCGCATCGTCGGCCGCCGGTGTCACCGCTGCCGGCGCACCATGGTGCCGCCGCGTATGTTCTGCGAGCAGTGCTTTCGCCCCACCGACCGCTGGGTTGTGCTTGAGGACAGCGGGCGGGTGAACACGTACTCCGTCTCTTACCTTCGCTGGGACGCCAGCCGGCTCGAAGAGCCCACGATTCCCGCCGTGATCGAGATCGATGGAGCGAGCAAGGGGATGGGGATTATGCACCTCCTGGGGGAGGTAGACCCCAAGGACGTGCAGATGGGCATGAGGGTGAAGGCGGTGTGGAAGCCAGCGCGGCAGCGCGAGGGCTCTATTCTGGATATCAGATATTTCCGTCCCTATTAGGAGGTCTTGGGTCATGGGTTCCCCTGAGCAGATCAGCCAGGTCGAGGACATCCGCTACGTGTACGGCGGTATCCCGGTGAACTTCGCCTACACGCTGGGCGTGGCCGGCGAGCGCTTCTTCCGGGAGATTATGGAGAACGGGCGGTTCGTGGGCACCCGCTGCCAGCAGTGTGAGTACACTTACCTGCCGCCGCGCCTGTATTGCGAGCGCTGCTTCGCCGGCCTGGATGACCAGTGGGTGGAGGTGGGCTCGCAGGGCACCGTCGAGGCCTTCACCGTCGCGCATCTGGACCTGGATGGACAGCCGCTGGCCGAACCGCAGTTGCTGGCCCTCGTCCGCCTGGAAGGGGCGGACGGGCTGCTCGTGCACAGGCTGGGCCAGATCGAGGCCGAGGACGTGGACATCGGCTTGCCGGTCAGGGCGGTCTTCCGACCTCGGCGGCAACGCAAAGGGTCGATTCTGGACATCCGATACTTCAGGCCAGTCGCCTCTTGAGCCAGGCGACTAACTCGCGTAAGGCGGAGCATCTCCGCGTGGCGAATTTCCGCCACCTTCGGATGATGAAGGCTGTTGAAGAGCGTCCTTGTTCGCCCTTCGACACGCTCAGGGCGAGCGGTTTGAGGTGCCTGCGTATCTCCGCTCGTGGTGAGCCTGTCGAACCATGAAGGGAGCAGGGGTTTTTCAACAATCATGATGCTTTGCCGGCGGGAAGGCTTGAGAAATCTCTAATGAACGAACGACAGTTGCCCATCCTTGTCGGAGTGGGGCAGTACACCAACCGCTCCGATGACCCGGCCGATGCTCTGGAGCCGCTGGAGATGATGGCCAAGGTGGCAAGGGAGGCCGAGGAGGATGCCCAGTGCAAGGGGCTGCTGGGGCGGCTGGATTCGGTTGGGGTGGCCAATATTCTCTCCTGGTCGTATGGGGATGCCCCCGGCCTGCTGGCCGAGGCGGTCGGTGCGCAACCGACCGACAAGTGCTACACGACCGTTGGTGCCACGGCGCCGCAGTGGTTGATCAACCGCACAGCGGAACGCATCGTCCGGGGCGAGGCTCGTCTGGCCCTGGTGGCAGGGGCGGAGGCGATGCGATCGGTAGTCAAGCTGAGGGCCAGCGGGCGGCCAGGCTGGCGGAGCGGGGCACGCTGGACAGCTCCCGAGGCTATGGCTGGAGATGCCCGACTGGGGAGCACCGAAATCGAGATGGGCCACGGTGCCAATGCGCCGTTGCGCATTTACCCCCTGTTCGAGAACGCGATTCGGGCCCACAAGGGGCGGTCTATCGATGACCACCAGCGGCGGCTGGCGGCGCTGTGTGAGCGCCTGGCCCAGGTGGCCAAGGACAATCCGTTTGCCTGGTTCCGCGACGGCAAGACGGCGGAGGAGATCGGGACGGTCACCCCCGAGAACCGCATGATCTGCTTTCCTTACCCCAAGTACATGAACGCCATCATGGAGGTAGACCAGGCGGCGGCGGTGATCATGACCAGCGTGGGCACAGCCCAGGAGCTGGGGATCCCCAAGGAGAAGTGGGCGTACATCTGGGGATGCGCCGACGCCATCGATCTCTGGTACTTGAGCGAGCGGCTCAACTACCATAGCTCGCCGGCCATGGCTGTCGTTGGTCGAAGGGCACTGGAGATGGCCGGCCTTGAGATCGACCAGATCGACTGGTTCGACCTCTACAGTTGCTTCCCGTCTGCGGTGGAGCTCGCTCTCGACATGTTGGGCATCGCCGAGGACGATCCGCGTCCTATTACGCTGGCGGGCGGCCTCCCCTACTTCGGCGGCCCCGGTAACAACTACAGCCTGCACGCCATATGCGCCATGGTGGAGCGGCTGCGTGGGGAGCCGCAGCGCAAGGCCCTGGTGTCCGCTATGGGCTGGTACGTCACCAAGCACGCTCAGGGCATCTACAGCGGGATGCCGCCCGAGCGCGAGTGGAGGAGGGCAGACTCGTCGCAGGATCAGGCGGAGCTGGATGCCATGTCCCACCCGCCACTGGTGGAGGCGGCGCAGGGTGCTGGGACGGTGGAAACGTATACGGTCGTCTTCGGTCGCGAGGGCGAGCCGAAGTTCGGTATAGTGTTCGGGCGTCTGGAAGACGGGAGCAGGTTCATCGCCAATGCGGAGCCGGACCCGGAGCTCCTGCGCTGGATGACCGAGGAGGAGATGGTGGGCCGGAAGGCGAAGGTGAGGCACGATGCGGAGACGGGCCGCAACATGGTAACCATAGAGTGAGACTCTGGCTTTGAGGGCCAGCCGATACAAGGGGGCAGCATGAGCTTCGAGACCATCCTCTACGAGAAGAAGGACCGTGTGGTCATCATTACTCTGAACCGGCCGCAGGTGCTAAACGCTTTCACGGTCACCATGGGTCAGGAGATGCTCCAGGCTTTCCATCAGGCCGAGGACGATGAGGACGCTGGTTGCGTCGTCCTGACGGGTGCCGGTCGGGGGTTCTGCGCGGGGGCCGACGTGCGGGAATTCCAGGCCAACATCGAAAGGGGGACGCTAGGCAGTGTCCAGCCGCAGCCCGAGAGCATGTGCCAGCTTATGTTCAACCTGAAGAAGCCGATCATAGCCGCTGTCAACGGGCCAGCGGTGGGCATGGGTTTCACCGTGACCCTGCCCTGCGACATCCGCATCGCCTCCGACCGAGCTCGCCTGGGGGCGATATTCGTGCGCGTGGGCCTGGTGCCCGAATTCGGCAGCACCTTCCTCCTGCCCCGCCTGGTGGGCTTGGCCAAGGCCAAGGAGCTGGTCCTCCTGGGCCGCATCATCGACGCCCAGGAGGCTCTGGACATTGGGCTGGTCAGCAAGGTAGTGCCCCACGAGGAACTGATGCCCGAGGTGATGTCCCTGGCTACGGCGCTCGCCCAGGGGCCGACCCGCACCCTGGGGTTGGTGAAAGAAGTCTTGCACCAGGGGCTGGTGTCCGACCTGGCCAGCGCCGAGGCTCTAGAGGCGCGAACCCTGGCCGACTGCGTGCGCTCGCCGGACCACGCGGAGGGGGTTCAAGCCTTCCTGGAGAAGCGACAGCCGCGATTCCACTAGAGCACAGGAGATGCAGCGGCCGCTTGCCCGCTAATCGAATGTGTACACCGGCCCGAAGTACTCCCACTTGCCCTTGCCATCCTCCAGGACGACATGCTCCATAGGGCCGGCTTGGAGGGTATAGTGGTCGGTGTCGCTAATGGTGACAGTGACACCCTCCAGCAACAGACCACTCTGGTAGTCCCTTAGGGACTCGACGGCATCCATCAGGCCCTGTCGGGTCAGATTGTCACAGGTCCTGCTGAGGGCCTCGACCAGCACCTCCGCTGTCAACTGGGCATAGATGGTGAAAATGCCAGGGTTTGGCCCGCCATAGTTGCGCATGATCTCATGGTGCTGGGCTATAGCCGGGTCGTCGGTGTCGTCCGGCATCTTGAAGGCGTTGAATGAGATCAGGCCCTCTGCTAGCTCAGCGGAGACGAACTGAAACAGGATCGGATCGGAATTGGTGTAGCTGGCGATGAATTGGGGATGCCAGCCCATGCGGTCGGCCTGCTTGATGGCCTGAGCAGTGAAACCAGGGGTGGTGTAGAGGATGACCACTTCAGCGCCAGCCTCTTTCATGTTGATGATTTGGGAGCGAATATCGACGGCAGAGGCCTCGTAGCTCTGCTCGGAGACCAGCTCGTTCTTTTCGGGGTCGAGGCCGTTCTTCACCCCTGCCAGGCCATCCCAGCCGAGGTACTGGTTCTCCCAAAGGACGGCCACCTTCTTGCCCGGCAGATTGTCGGAGATGTAGCGACCAAAGAATGTCCCTTCGATGCGGTAGTCGGGCACGCCGCCAACGGTCCAGGGGTATTTGTCAGGCTCAGCACCATAGTTGTGCGCTCCGCCCGTGACGAACAGGTCGGGCACTCCCAGCTCGTTGAGGTAGGGCTGAACGGAGGAATGGGGCAGGTCGCCCACTGCTCCGAAGATGGCGAATACCTTGTCCTCCTCCAGCAGCTTGCGGGTCGCCTCAAGAGCCTTGGCCGGGTCGTTGCCGTTGTCCTCTACCTTTAGGACGATGTCGCGACCGCAGACGCCCCCCTGGGTCTCGTTGAGCCACGTGAAGTAGGCTTGCTGCGTCCGAGGAAGCATGGAATAGACCGCGCCGAAGGTACCACTAAGCATGGCGTGCTGGCCGAGGATTATCTCTGTGTCGGTGATGCCCGGTGCCGCTTCCGTCGGGGTGGGCGTAGCCGCTGGCGTGGCGGTGCCGGTGACGGCAGGAGTGGGAGTGGCGGCCTCCTCCTCTTCACCTTCGCAGGCTAATGTCAAGGGGATGGTGACCAGGCATGCCAGAAGCAAGGTGGCCAAAAGGCTGCTACGTTTGCGAGCGGCGAGCAGATGCTGCATGGATCCCGTCCTTTCTCCTTTGAGGTCGAGTCTAGCAGCATTGTAGACTGACAGCACCTAATGTCAACCATCAGCCAGGCCTTGGCCGTGGCGGCGCTCAGATTGAAAGATTTGTTGCTCATGCTATACTAGCTATGTCAGGAGAGGAGGCGTTCTGAGGATTGCACGGGCGTGATCTCATATCTATTGCTGATCTCTCTCCCCAGGATGTCCAGCGGGTGGTCGACACGAGCCTGGCAATGAAGAATGGCCACTCGTCGCCCGTGCTGAAGGGGAAGACGCTGGCCCTTCTGTTCGAGAAGCCATCCCTGCGGACACGGGTGAGCTTCGACGTGGCGATGCAGCAACTGGGCGGCCATGCCCTCTATCTTTCGCCGGCGGAGGTGGGCCTGGGCGAGCGAGAGCCGGTGGCGGACGTGGCGCGGGTTCTCAGTCGATACGTGGACGCCATCGCTGCTCGTACCTTCAAGCATGAGACGGTGGAAGAACTGGCTCGCTGGGCCGATGTGCCGGTGATAAACGCCCTCTCGGACGGCGAGCACCCCTGTCAGGCCCTGGCTGATCTCCTGACCATCTACGAGAAGAAGGGCCGCTGGCAGGGTCTTGTCCTGTCCTTTGTGGGCGACGGCAACAATGTTGCCCGCTCGCTCATGCTGGGGTCGGCCTTGGTAGGGATGGACTTTCGAATTGCCGCACCTCGGGGCTACCGGATATCTAGAGCGCTGGTGGACAAGGCGGAGGGGGTGGGTGCCGCTTCGGGGGCGGCAATTGCCTGCGTCGAGTCGCCTCAGGAGGCGGTTCGCGGGGCCGATGTAGTCTATACGGACGTCTGGACGAGCATGGGCCAAGAAGGGGAGCGGGCGGAGCGGAGGCGGTCCTTCGACGGCTATCAAGTGAATGCGGAGCTGCTGGCCCTGGCGTCGCCGGGTGCCATCGTGATGCATGATCTGCCTGCCCATCGCGGTGAGGAGATAGCGGACGAGGTGATCGAGGGGCTTCAATCGGTGGTGTTTGACCAGGCGGAGAACAGGCTACACGCTCAGAAAGCCGTCCTGGCCCTTATCCTGGGTGAAGAGGGGGCCTAGGGGACATGGGCGGCTTCATCGACAGGGTCGAGGACGCTCTAGGGGAGTTCGGGCCGGCCAGCGTTGTCGACATCCTGATCATCGCTGGCATCATCTATCTCGTTCTTCTGCTCATGCGGGGAACCACCGCGGTCTATCTGGCGCGGGGCATTGTCATTCTCCTGGCGGTGGCCTTCGGTCTGGTAAGGGTTTTCGAGCTTACGGTTCTGGAATGGCTGGTCCGTAACTCCTTCCCGGCCCTGTTGATCGCGATCCCGATCATCTTTCAGCCGGAGATCCGGCGCTTCCTGGCGCGGGTGGGACGAACCGGTCGTTTGGGACGGGCGCTGTTTCCCGCGTACGATAGCGTTCTCGAGGCGGTGATCGAGGCCACGGAGAATCTCTCCGAGCGGCGCCACGGCGCGCTGATCGTGCTGGAGCGGGAGACGGGGCTGGAGGACTACGCCGAAACGGGCGTGCGGCTCGACGCTAGACCGTCTGTGGGGCTTCTGGAGGGCCTCTTCTATCCGAACTCGCCGCTTCACGACGGGGCGCTGATCCTCCGGGGCGATCGGGTGGTGGCCGCCGCCTGTACGCTTCCCCTCTCGGACAGAGTGGATCGCGGCCGTATAGGCACGCGTCATCGGGCGGCCTTGGGCATCAGCGAACGGACGGATGCTGTGGCCGTCGTTGTTTCCGAGGAGAGGGGCGACATCTCGGTGGCGGCCGACGGACGGATGATCTCGCGGCTGGAAAAGCCACGGCTGAGTGCGATTCTCCGAAGCCTGTTCAGCACCGCCTGGGAGCGAGACCGTGTTGCCTCCAGTGGCCTGGGGCGGTTCTGGCGATGAGCGGTAGAGCGATCTTTCGTCGTCTATTCTGACGACACTGTGGGGTGGCTGCCTTGGCGCGCCTACTGCGAGAGTTTCTCAGGCTCAGTCAAGCCGTGGTCATGACGGCCGTCGGGTCGATCAGGCAGAACCTCCTTCTTGCCGTCCTGGCGGTCGGGCTGGCCTTCGTCGTGTGGATGTTCATCGTGGACACTGAGCACCCCACGCGGACAGGGGTCTTCCCGGTGGACATCCCGGTGGAGCCTGTCAACATGCCCGAGGGCCTGACTCTTGGCGGCCCCCTGGGCGACGTAGCCTTGCGTGTCGAGGCGGATGAAGACCTGTGGGACGAGCTCACAGCCAGCGACTTTGGGGCCACTGTGAACCTGCTGGGAGCGCAGATAGGTACGCAAGATGTGGAGGTGAAGGTTGAGCTGCTGGGTGAGCGCAACGGCCTGCGCATAATCGAGGTCATACCGACGTTGCACGCGGCGGGAGCGCCTCCAGGCACGGTGAGTGTGGAACTGAAGCCCCTGGTTAGTCTGGTTGTGCCTGTGTCGATAGACGCGGTGGGAGCGCCTCCCATGGGGTATGAGCCCTCCACGCCCAATGTAGAACCTGAGCAGGTAGTGGTGTCCGGCCCCGAGGATCTGGTGAGCCGAGTAGCGGCAGCGGTGGCCACCGTCGACCTGTCGGGGGCGGTCAGTGATGTGCGGCAGGCCTATTCCCTGGTACCACGCGATGATAGCGGCTTCATTGTGGGAGGGGTGACCCTCGAACCGAGCAGCGTCGACATCGAGATAACGGTGGAGCAAAAGCGCTTCAGTCGGCTGGTGGTGGTCAATCCTTCTCTGGAGGGCAGCCCGGCCGCCGGCTACAACGTGACGGGGGTGGAGCTGGATCCGGCCAGCGTGACCTTGCTGGGCTCTCTGGAGCTTCTCAACGTCACCAGTTTTGTGGTGACCGATGATATCGATATCACGGGTGCCACCAGCGACATAAGTCGAATCGTCAACATACTTGGGGTGCCTGCGGGGGTCAGCATAAGCGGAACGAGCGCTGTCTCGGTGCAGGTACATATCGCTGCCGGTCAGGGCGAGGCCACATTCGGGGTGGCGCCGCAGTGGACGGGGCTGGCCAGCGACCTGCGGGTGGTCAGCATCGCCTCGCTGGTGGAGGTGACGCTGGAGGGTGAGCTGCCGACGCTGCGAAACGTGTCGCCCGATCAGGTGACGGTGAGCGTTGACCTATCGGGCTTGGGTGCCGGTAGCCATCGCTTGGAGCCGCAGGTGGAGATGCCCGCGGGATTGCAGGTGGTCAACATATCGCCCACCTCGGTCGAGGTGGTGCTGGAGCCAGCGCCATGAAGGAGGCTAGGCCCCTGACCGAGGAGCCTCCCCAGGGGAAGGGGCCGGCAGTGGCCCAGAAGCCGCTGGTAGCTATCATTGGCCGTCCCAATGTCGGCAAATCAGCCCTGTTCAATAGACTCATTGGCTCCCGCAAGGCCCTGGTAGAGGACATCCCCGGCACCACCCGCGATCGCCTTTACGCCGATGTGGAGTGGGGGGAGCAGGTGTTCACCCTGGTCGATACCGGTGGCCTGGACCCCAGCGGCGAGGAAGGCTACATCCCGCTGGTGAAGCGGCAGGTGGAGGTGGCTCTGGCCGAGGCTGATGTTATCGTCCTGGTGGTGGACACCCGTGATGGCGCCACGGCCATCGACCTAGAGATCGCCGACCTCCTGCGGCGGGCAGGTAAGCCTCTGGTTCTGGTAGCCAACAAGGCTGACAATGAGGCTCGTCGGGAGGCGGCCGTACAGTTCTACGAGCTGGCCCTGGGCGACCCCATCCCTGTGAGCGCCTACCATGGCCTGGGCCTGCCGGAGCTGATGGATCGGCTGGTTTTGCTTCTTCCTGTCGGGGCGGTGATGGCCGTTCCCGCTGGTCTGCGGCTGGCCATTGTGGGGCGACCGAATGTGGGCAAGTCGCTGCTTCTCAACACTATCCTGGGCCAGGAGCGGGTGATCGTCAGCGAGGAGCCGGGAACCACCCGCGACGCTGTAGACATAACTTTCCGCTATCAGGAGCAAGACCTAGTGCTCGTTGACACAGCCGGCATCCGTCGCCGTGGGCGCATTCAGGGCGGTGTGGAGAAGCACAGCGTTCTGCGGGCGCAGGAGGCCATCGACAGGGGCGATGTGGCCCTGCTGGTGATCGATGCTAGCGACGCGATCACGGCTCAGGATACCCATATCGCTGGCTATGTAGCCGAGGCGGTCAAGGGCCTGGTGGTGGCCATCAACAAGTGGGACCTCATGCCCGATGACGGCGAGACGCGGGCAGCCTTCGACAAAGCGGCTCGGGCGCGTCTGCGATTCCTGCCCTGGGCCCCTTTGTGCTTCGTTTCGGCCAAGGAGGTCACTGGCATCGATGAGCTGCTCGATGCGGCTCTGGCGGCGGGGGCGGCCCGCGACCAGCGGGTGGCTACCGCTGAACTGAACGTTGCCATGCGCAAGGCTGTGGCCGCCCATGGCCCGCCCTCCGTGCGGGGACAACGGCTGAAACTGCTGTACGTGACCCAGGCCCAGACGCGGCCGCCCACCTTCGTGTTCTTTGTCAACGACCCCTCCCTCCTCCACTTTTCCTATCGACGCTACCTGGAGAACTCCATCCGCAAGGCCTTTGGCTTCCGGGGAACGGCCCTAAAACTGATCTTCCGCAGCCGGGGCGAGGTCTAGGGGATGGTCTGGCAATACGTCGTCGTGGCCGTAGTGGCCTATTTGATGGGGTCCATTCCCAGCGGCTGGCTGGTTGGAAAGCTCCTGCGGGGCATCGATATTCGCGAGTACGGTAGTGGGGCGACGGGCACCGCCAATGTGCTGCGCATCCTGGGGCTTCGACCGGCTCTCCTGGTTCTTTTGGCCGACGTCCTCAAGGCGTATGTGGTTGTTCTCGCCACCTGGTACATCTTTGAGCCGTACGAGGGGGAGAACACGGCCCATAACCTACAGGCGGTGGCTGGGGTGGCAGCTATCGTTGGTCATGATTGGCCTGCATACCTCGGGTTCAGGGGCGGCAAGGGGGTGGCTGCGGCCTACGGCTCGTTCGCTGCCATGCTCTTCTTCCCCCTGACCGTCCCCGGTCTGCTGGCGGTGGCGGTGGCCATCACTCTGACTTTCCGCTATATGTCTCTGATGTCGGTGACCACCGTTCTTATGGGAGGAGCTTCCTTCTTAGGGCTGGCACTGGCGGGCATAGTTCCTTACGCCTTCGCCATATTCGGCGGCATTGCGTCCGCCCTGGTGCTATGGCAGCATCGGGCGAACATTCAGCGGCTGCTGACTGGCACGGAGCCCAAGATAGGTCAGAGAGGGCAAAGAGGCTTTCAGAGGCCTCCACAAAGGGTGTGAGCATCTCATAGAATGTAAGTGGGGAGATGGCGACCTTCCGAGAGTATCTGGCCGAGCTGAGGGACGAAGGCCAGCCGCTAAGGGCGACCAGGCTGGTATACCTGTCTCATCTGGCCGACGAGCAGGAAGAGGCGTTCCTAGACGTCTGGCCTCAGATTCAGACCGAGCGCCGTCGCCAGGTGGTGGGTCAGCTAGCGGAATTGGCCGAAGATAACGTAGAGCTCAACTTCGACGCCATCTTTCTGTCATGCCTTTCCGACGCTGACCCGGAGGTGAGAGTGGTTGCCATTCGCGGCCTGTGGGAGTATGAGCATCGCGACCTCATCGAACCGCTCATCCGCCTGCTTCAATCGGATGACAACGCGACGGTGAGGGCAGAAGCGGCTCTAGCTCTGGGCCGTTTCGTTCTTCAGTGCGAGTTGGGCTCTCTGCCCGACCGCTACTTTCGCCAGGTGGAACAGGCCCTGCAGCGGGTTATCGACGACGACGGCGAGGAGCTGGAGGTGCGGGGGAGGGCCCTGGAGGCTATCGGCGCCTGTAGCCTGCCCTGGGTTCGGCAGGCTATCGACGGGGCCTACAGGAGCAACAGTGGTCGCCTTAAGGCGAGCGGCATCCACGCCATGGGGCGCAACTGCGATCCCTCGTGGCTGCCCATCCTTTTCCAGGAGCTCAAGAGCGACGATGCCGAGATGCGCTATGAAGCGGCTCTTGCCTGTGGCTCGCTGGCTGAGGAGGAGGCTGTTCCCCACCTGGCTCCCCTTTTGGAAGACGAGGACGTTGAGGTGAGGGAGGTCACCATCGCTGCCCTGGGGGAGATTGGCGGCCGCCAGGCTAGGGCTGTCCTTCTGCGCTATCTGGATCACCCCTCGCGGGGCATGCGAGAGGCGGTGCAGGAAGCCCTCTCGCTGGTGGATTTCGTTGAGGACCCCCTTGCCTTTGGGTTTTGACCCTAGATGGCCAAGGGTGCATCATCCAAGAAGTTGCCGGTAGAGCGGGCCGTCTCAGCCGGGGGCGTGGCCTATCGGCGAGGGCGAGAGGGTATCGAGGTGGTGCTCTGCGGCCGGACGAGCGAGGGCATATGGGGTCTCCCCAAGGGAACGCCCGATGCGGATGAGAGCCTGGAGGAAGCGGCTGTACGGGAGGTGGGTGAGGAGACGGGCCTGCGGGTGGCTATCGAGGCCAAGATCGGCACCATCGAGTACTGGTTCGCTCGGGAGGGTGTGCGCTATCATAAGTTCGTCCATCACTATCTGATGGTCCCCACTGGCGGGAGCCTTGAGGATCACGACTGGGAGTACGATAGAGTCGAGTGGTTGCCGCTGGAGGAGGCCTGTAAGACCCTGAGCTACGCCAATGAGGTGGAGGTGGTGCGGAAGGCGGTGGCCCTCATCGAGGGCCAGGGAGAGCGGTCGTGAACACACTGGCCGACGACGTCGTTGTCCGCGGGCGGAGGGTTGTCCTTCGCCGTAAGCGCGTCTCCGACGCCAAGGACGACTACGCCTGGCGTAGCGACGAGGAGTTGGCTCGCTATGACGCTGTGCCGCCCTTACGCCTGACCTTCCCCGACTTCGTGGCCTCCTTGCAGGCTCAACTCCGCTATCCTGATCCGGCACGGCGTTCCTATGCCATCGAGGACGAGGGCGGCCATCACATCGGCAACGCCATGTACTACAACCTGAGGGAGGCGACGGGCGAGGCTGAGCTGGGCATCACCATCGGCGCTCGGCGCTACTGGGGCCAGGGCTACGGCAGCGACGCGGTGCAGGCCCTGGTGAAGCTGCTGTTCAGGGAGAAGGGCGTGCGACGGATGTTCCTTCACACCCTCGACTGGAACGTGCGCGCTCAGCGTTGCTTCCGGAAGGCGGGGTTCGTGCCCCGCGGCATGGTGCAGCGCGATGGCCGCGCCTTCCTGGTGATGGAGAGACTGCAGACGCTGGAGCGGACGGCTAGCCGTTAGGAAAAGAAACGGGCGGACAACGAAGTAGGATCATCATCTCTAGCATGCCCATCTGCTCCTCCTTCGCGAACGGACAAGCCGGAATCGTAATGCCTTCCTATTGAAAGCATTTAGCCATTGGACCCGCAAGTTCCTCCGGAATTTGACCCGTATTGCGTATCTGAATCTCCAGCCTCGTGAACTCCTCTAGGCTAAACTCCTTCCGTATCTCGTCGAGCGCGCACGCGCACTGCTCTTGGGATGCTCCTTGTGCCGTGCAGGCGTCCATGAAATTTTGAGTAACAGAAGGTGGGTACTCTTGCCCTCCCTTGTCGCCAGCGCACGACGCGAACCCCAGCGCTAAGACGGTGGCTAGAATGGCGATCAACCTGAGCATCATGTTGGCCTCCTACTGCCCTCGGGAGGGCAGAGACACCACGCCGGTGCCCGGCGTGGTCTTCTGCCCCTGGGGATTCTCGGCCCAAATCTGCAGTTCCACGATATTCTCGCCGTCCTGCCGAGACTTCTTGGTGATGCGGCCGTGGCAGACGACGTCCTCATTGACCATATCCATGCCGCGATACTGACAGGCTACGCGCTTGACGCGGCCCTGGTCGGCTACCCACTCGTGGAGGAGACGGCCCAGCAGGGCGTGCTTGAGGGCGCCGTGGGTGATGCGGTCGGGCAGGCCGGTATTCTGGGCGAAGTCCTTGTCATAGTGGATCTGATAGAAGTCGCCGGAGCCGGCTGCCCACATCACCAGGCGCTGGGAGGTGCACTTCTCGGTGAGGGTGGGTATCTCCTGGCCCTCTTGTACGTCTTCGAAGTAGACCTGGTCGCTCATGCTCTCTCCTCCTATCCCTCAGCCGTAGCTGCAGACCTTTAGGTCTGCGTTATCCAGGCAGGGCTGAAGCCCTGCAGCTACACTCCTCCTAGTACTGGATAAGGGTGCCACGGAACCTGGCGACCACTTTGCCCTCTTGGTTCTTGTAGGTGGTCTCGCCGGTGATGAGCAGCATCGGCCCGATGCTTGCCGTGCGCTCGGAGATGTCGGCGATCTTGGAGGTGGCGGTGAGGACGTCGCCGGCGCAGATCGGCTCATAGTACTCGATGTCGGTGCCGCCGTTGAGGATGCGGCGATAGGGGCTCTCGAAGGGCATGATATAGGCCGGGCGCAATGGTATGTCCGGCCTGTAGATCGGCTGGCCCAGGAAGCCCATGGGGGCCGGCAGGCTGCGATAGCCTTTGCTCTTGGCGTAGTCCTCGTCGTAGTAGATGAGGTCCGTATAGCCGACGGCGCGAGCGAACATGCGGACGGCCGTCTTGTCCACCTCGATGGTGGCAGGTTCTGATTCCTGGCCGATGGCCGCGCGCATCTCGTCGGTTATTACTGAGGCTTCAGCCATCTCTCTACCTCCTCGGGTAAACCTTGCATCTGCCTGAAGGAGCATACCCCAGGCAAGATAAGCCGTCAATCAATTGGCGGCGAGAGCCATGTCTGCTCTCTGGCTTCGGTCTTCGCTGTCAGATTCACGGCGTGAAAGCGACCGGCCTTGAGCTCCCGCACCAGGTCTTCTACATCGGCGATGGGACGCTGGAAGCGGGTGGCACAGGTGCCGACGTCGCTGAGCTCGTGGGCATCGCTGCCGGCGACGGCGGGCAGGCCCAGGCGAGCGCACAGTTGCCAGGAGAAGAGGTTCTCGTCGTCGTCGGCGCGACCGTTGATGGCCTCCACGGCGCACACGTGGCGGAAGGCTGGATGCGCTGCCGCCTGCTCCAGGGCCATCGTCCAGAAGTCATCGTCCATACGAAGGAGAGACGTGAGCCGGCGGTAGGGGTGGGGAGCGACAATCGCCCCGCCGGCCTCGGCCACGACCTGGGCCAGTTGTGCCACTGGGTGCATGCTGTCGACGTGGCGGTTGAGGCCGAAGACGAGGACGTGGCCGTCCTCGGTGTTCAGCTCGATGGCGGGGATGACGAGGAAGTTGTGCCGTCTGGCCAGGTCGCGGACCTTGCGGGGCTCCCATACGGCATCGTGCTCGGTGAGGCAGACGCCGTCCAGGCCCACAGCCTTGGCCCTCTCGATGAGCTGATCGGGGGAGAGGAAGCTATCGTCTGAGAGGGGGAAGGTGTGGCAGTGGAGGTCGATGAGCATTCCCTAGTCGCCGAACTGGTCCTTGACGACGCCGAAGGCGATCTCGGTGACCGCCAGGGCCTCGTCGATGTCGGCCTCCTTGTGGGCCGCCGACAGGAACCAGTTGTGGATGGGATGGAGAAAGACCCCCCGTCGACAGGCCTCGCTGCAGAACACGCGGCTGCGCTGAAAGCTTCCCCCATCGGCGTCGAAGGTCATGAAGGGGATTGCCGGCGGCCCTGTCTGGGTGATGGCCAGGCTGAGGGAGCGCGCCTGCTGGTCGAAGCCCTGGCGGAGGCGGGTGCCCATCGCTTCCATCTGCTCGATGCCTCCCTCCTCACGCAGGGTGTTGATGGTGGCGATGGCGGCGGCCATGGGCACGGTGGCCGTCCAGAAGGTGCCGGTGAAGAAAATGCTTTGGGCCGCCTGGCGCAGCTCCTCACGACCGAGCCCTGCCACCAGGGCGTAGCCGTTAGCAATCGCCTTGCAGTAGCAGATGAGGTCCGGTCGCAGGCCGAGGAGCTCGCCGGAGCCGCCCAGGTGAAGGCGGAAGCCAGCCCGTATGTCGTCGAGGGAGAGGACGATGCCCTCTTCGTCGCAGAGCTGCCGCACGCCCTGGTGGAAGCCGGGGGCGGGCATCTCCAGGTCATGAACCAGGTCGTGCCGGAAGGGGCAGAGGATAAGAGCGGCGACGTCGCCCCGGTTCTCTGCCACCACCCGGCGCAGGTCGTCGAGGTCGTTGTAGCGGAAGGTGAGGACGTTGGCCCGGTCAGCAGCGGGGATTCCGGTGGGAGCCGGCGTGCACCAGGGGTGAGAACCGTGGTAGGCACCAGCGGCCATGATTATCTTGTTGCGGCGGGTGTGGGCACGGGCGACGGCAAGCGACCAGCTTGTGACGTCCGAGCCATTCTTGGCATACATTACCCAGTCGGCGGCAGGCGTAATGTCGACGAGCAGCTCGGCCAGCTCTACCCAGACCTCGCCGGGCAGGTTGTAGGAGTCGCCCCGGCTGCGCTCGGCGGCCGCCGCCTCCTCGACCCGCGGGTGTTTGTGGCCGAGGACGATGGGTCCGTAGGAGCACATGAAGTCGATGTACTCGTTGCCGTCCACATCCCAGATGCGACAGCCTTCGCCGCGGGCCATAAAGCTTGGGTAGGCACCGGGCACGAGCAGCACCGGGCTCTTGTGGCCGTAGATCCCGCCGGGGATAACCTTGCGGGCGCGGGCCATCAGTTCCTCGCTGCGAGCGAAGTTGTAGAGATCATCAGGGGCCATAATCACTCCTCCATCGACCAGTCTCTGCTACGGCGTCCGAGGGCAGACTCGCAAATAATGGGTCACGCTGGAAACGTTATCAAACCAGCGCCGCTGCCGCAAGAACGACGGTTGCTGCTGTGTATACCCTATGCTATACTACCGCGAAGTCAAACGGCGAATTTCACAAACAAGGCAGGGGATGCTTTCCGACTACGGACAAGTAGGCTTTCTTCTGGCAGTTGCCATCGCTTTCCCCCTGGCTGCTGTCTTCACCTCTTGGCTGCTCGTCCGCCTGCGCATCCGGGTCGACAAACCCAACCCCGTCAAGGAAGACACCTACGAGTGCGGCGTTACCACCGAGGGTAGCGCCTGGGTGCAGTTCAACTTCCGGTACTACTACTTCGCTCTGCTGTTCGTCATCTTCGATGTGGAGGCCGTTTTCCTCTATCCCTGGGCGGTGGCCTTCGACAAGGTGGGCGTCTACGGTTTCGTGGAGGTGGTGACCTTCGTCATCATCCTGACCATCGGCCTGGTCTACGCCTGGCGGAAGAAGGCCCTGGAGTGGGTGTGAGAGCGGCAAGCGCTGGCTAGCGGGCGATGTCGCGACTGCTTGACGGCCTGAAGGCGGGGGAGAGGGTTGGCCAACACGTCCCAGAGGCGGTGGTAGAGGCCACGCCCGAATGGGTATTGGTGCACCCCGAGAAGCTGGTGGCCGTGGCTACCTACCTGCGCGATGACAGCGAGCTGGACTTCCGCTTCCTCATCGGGGTGACTGGGGTGGACCATCTGGACCACTTCGAAGTGGTCTACCATCTTCAGTCCCTGACCCACAACCACATGCTGATCCTGAAGACACGGGCTCTTGACCACAAGGACCCGGAGGTGCCATCGCTGGTTTCGGTCTGGCGAGGAGCCGAGCTCCAGGAGCGAGAGGTGTACGACCTGATGGGCGTCCGCTTCGTGGGCCACCCCGACCTGCGGCGGGTCTTCCTGTGGGAAGGATTCCCCGGGCATCCGCTGCGCAAGGACTGGCTGGGGATGCCGGGGGGCCTCACCCCAGGGCTGGGGAGATTCCCGCGCGAGGACTAGAGAGCGAGCCATGAGCATGAGAACCGAGCCGTTCGTGGTGAACGTGGGCCCTCAGCATCCCAGCACCCACGGCGTGTTTCGGCTGCGCCTCACTCTGGACGGCGAGAAGATCGTCGACGCCGAGATGGTGATGGGCTATCTTCACCGCAGCATGGAGAAGCTGGCCGAGGGGCGTACCTACACTCAGAACATACCCTTCACCGATCGCCTCGACTATCTGTCGGCTATGTCCAACAACCTGGCCTACTGCATGGCGGTGGAAAAGCTGATGGGCCTCGAGGTTCCCGAGCGGGGCCAGTTCCTGCGGGTGATCATGGCCGAGTTCCAGCGCATCGCCAATCACGCTATGGCCATCGGGTCCTTTACCATGGAGTGCGGCGTCTGGTTCACGCCGTTGATGTGGATGTTCCGCGAGCGGGAGAAGATCCTCGACCTGTTTGAGATGACCTGCGGCGCGCGCCTGACTACCAACTATGTGCGTATCGGCGGCGTTTCCTTCGACATCCCGCCCGAGTTCATGCCCGCCGCCTGGGCGCTGGTGAAGGAGCTGCCCGAGCGCATCGCCGAGTACGAGGACCTCCTGCTGGAGAACGAGATCATACTCGTTCGCTCGCGGGATGTCGGCGTTCTGCCGCCCGACCTGGCCATCGCCGCTTCGACGAGCGGGCCGGTGCTGCGGGGCAGCGGCGTGATGTGGGACGTCCGTAAGGCCGACCCCTACGCCGTCTACGACCGGCTGGACTTCGACATCCCGGTGGGCACCCGCGGCGATTGCTACGATCGCTTTCTGGTGCGTATGGAGGAGCTGCGTCAGAGCGTGCGCATCTTGGAGCAGGCCCTCGACATGCTGCCGGGCGGTCCGGCCAGTGTGCAGGTGCCGCTGGCTGTGCGACCGCCGGTGGGCGAGGCGTATGCTCGCATTGAGGCGCCGAAGGGGGAGCTGGGCTTCTACCTGGTGAGCGACGGTAGCCCCCATCCGCAGCGGTTTCACATCCGCTCTCCTTCTTACATCAATCTGACACCGCTGCGGGATATGGTGGTGGGCCTGACCATCCCCGACGCGATTATCACTCTGGGCAGTATCGACATCGTCCTGGGCGAGGTTGACCGCTGATGGTCTTCCTGGCCGAGTGGTGGGACCTGCGTGACCTGGGCAACGCCGTTGGGGCGCTCCTGGAATGGCTGGGCGACCACGGCCCCGACTGGCTGCCCTACACTGTATCGGCGATCGTCGGCTCTATTGCCCTCCTTGTCTTCCTGGTGGTCAGCCTGCTCATGGTTGCCTGGGCGGAGCGGCGACTGATTGGCCGCATCCAGGCGCGAGTGGGCCCGAACAGGGTCGGGCCGTGGGGGTTGCTCCAGAGTGTCGCTGACGCTATCAAGATGCTCACCAAGGAAGCGATCACCAGCGCCAACACCGACCGCTGGGTCTTCTGGCTGGCGCCGATACTGGTGGCGGTTCCGGCGCTGGTGGTGTTCGCTGTCCTGCCTTTCAACGAGGGCATGGTCCTGGCCGACCTGAACGTCGGTGTCCTCTTCCTGGTCGCCATCGGCTCGGTCACCGCCATCCCCATATTCATGGCCGGCTGGTCCTCCAACAACAAGTTCTCTTTGATGGGGGCGATGCGGGAAGTGGCCATGCTGATCAGCTACGAGATACCACAGGTGCTGGCTCTGCTGGGGGTGGTGATCTTTACCGGCACCATGAGGATGAGCGGCATTGTAGGTTGGCAGGACGAGCACAACACCTGGCTGATCTTCCTGCAGCCGCTGGCCATTCTGATCTACTTCATTGCAGGCGCGGTGGAGATCAACCGCACGCCCACCGACATCGCCGAGGCGGAGTCGGAGATCGTGGCCGGCTACCACACCGAGTACTCGGGGATAAAGTTCGGCATGTTCTGGGTGGGTGAGTACTTTGCTGGCTTCGCCATCGCTGCCATCATCGCCACCCTCTATCTGGGTGGCTGGACACTCTGGGGGCTGGAGGAGTGGGTACCGGGCTGGATGATCTTCCTGGTCAAGCTTTACGGTTTGTTTTGGCTCTTCATCTGGATGCGGGGCACGCTGCCCCGCCTGCGCATCGACCAGCTCATGGGCTTCGCCTGGAAGTTCCTCCTGCCTCTGGCCCTGATTAACATCTTCTTTACCGGCCTGGAGGTTTTGCTCTGGCGGGAGAACGACCTGGCGGCGGAGGCGGTGTTGCCGGGCTTCGCCATCGCTAACCTGGTGCTGGCCGTAGTCCTGATAGTGGCGTGGGCTCAACTCCTGGGGCGGGGGCGGCCTCAGTACCGACCGACGCGGGCTCGGCTGGTCAAGGAGCTGGGTTCTGTCGTTTATGGGCAGGAGGCTTAAGGGAGCGCGCTGGTGGAAGACGTCGGTTCCATCGTAGCCTTCTGGGTGCTGTCGGCGGTGACGCTGGGGGCGGCCCTGATGGTGGTGGCCGTCCGCAACCTTATTCACGCCGTCCTGTTCCTGATCTTGAGCTTCATCGGTGTGGCTGGCCTGTACGTCACGCTCTCCGCCGACTTCGTGGCGGTCACCCAGATCCTGATCTACGTCGGCGCCATCTCTGTGCTCATCCTGTTCGCTATTCTCCTGACCCCGAGGGCGGCTCGCGATAACGCCGAGACCTTCCTCCAGGTGCCGGGCCTGGTGCTGGCGGCGCTGGTCGCGGTCACCATGGGGGCGATTGCCCTGGTCACCGACTGGAGTGAGGCTACCCACGGCCCCTTCTCGGAGACAGCCGAAGCTATCGGCGAGGCGCTCCTGGACAAGTATGTCCTGCCTTTCGAGATCGCCTCCGTGGTCCTGTTGGCGGCCATGGTGGGGGCGATCGTGCTGGTGCGGGAGGACTAGGCGGTGTCGGTGGAGCTGAGCCACTATCTCATGGTAGGGGCCATCCTCTTCTCCATCGGCCTGTATATGGCCCTGGCCAAGCGCAATGCCGTGGCCATCCTCATGGGCATCGAGCTCATGTTCAACGCTGTGAACCTGACGCTGATCGCCTTCTCGCGCTTCGCCGAATCGCCCGAGCCGATCGCCGGGCATGTGTTCGTGGTGTTCGTGATTACGGTGGCGGCCGCGGAGGCAGCGCTGGCCCTGGCCCTGGCGGTGCTGGTCTACCGCAACCGGGAGACTATCGACATCGACAAGATCAATCTGATGAGGTGGTAGGGCACTATGTGGGTGGAGTTGATGGAGGTCAAGAACGCCTACATAGCCGAGGCCTGGAAGGAGCTGTTCAACGCCGAGGGTCTGGCCGTGCAAGTGGTGCCCCTATCGGGGGAGTGGAGCGAGGCCGGCGAGCTGGAGCCGCGCAAGCTGTACGTGCCTCAGGGCAAGCTGCACGTGGCCAAGGAGATCCTGAGGAAGATCTAGAAGCGAACAATGCTGAACACTGTCCCTGAAGCCGTCGTCTGGGCCATCTTCCTGCTGCCTCTCTCTTCGTTCGTCATCATCAGCCTCTTCGCTCGCCGCTGGCCGCAACGGAGCGGCTACATCACCATCGCTGCCATCGGTATCTCCTTCCTCTTCTCGCTGTGGGTGCTGGACAGCGTCATCCAGGAGGACGGCGCCAACCTGGGCTTCCCAACCCACGAGTGGCTGACTGTTGGCTCTTTGACGGTGAACCTGGGGCTGACGGTGGATGGCCTGACGGCCATCATGCTGATGGTGGTCACCTCCGTCTCCCTGCTGGTGCAGGTCTACTCTCAGGGCTACATGCACGGCGACCCCGGTTACTCCCGCTATTTCGCCTTCATGTCGCTGTTCACCGCCTCCATGCTGGGCCTGGTGCTGGCCGAGAACCTGATCATGCTCTACGTCTTCTGGGAACTGGTCGGGCTGTGCTCGTACCTGCTCATCGGCTTCTGGTTCGAGCGACCGGCGGCCAGGGCGGCGGCCACCAAGGCCTTCGTGGTCACCCGCCTGGGCGACCTGGGGTTTCTATCGGCCATCCTTCTCATCTGGACGCAGACGGGAGAGCTGGACATCCCCCGTATTCAAGAGATGGCCATGGCCGGGGCCATCGGCAGCGTCATCCTAACCTGGCTGGCGGTCGGCGTGTTCGCTGGGGCGGTGGGCAAGTCGGCCCAGTTCCCCCTGCACGTGTGGCTGCCCGATGCCATGGAGGGCCCGACGCCGGTGTCGGCGCTGATCCACGCCGCGACCATGGTGGCCGCTGGGGTCTATCTGGTGGCACGCTTCTTCCCGATCTTCAGCGCGTCGGAGGAGGCGATAAACAGCGTGGCCGTGGTAGGAGCGATCACCGCCCTGATGGCCGCGAGCATGGCCATCGTGGCCACCGACATCAAGCGGGTGCTGGCCTACTCCACCATCAGCCAGCTGGGCTATATGATGCTGGCCCTGGGGGTGGGAGGCTTCGCGGCAGGCATGTTCCATCTGTTTAACCATGCCTTCTTCAAGGCTCTGCTCTTCCTGGGGGCGGGGAGCGTGAACCACGCCACCAACACCTTCGACATGCGTCGCATGGGCGGCCTGCGTCGCTTCATGCCCTGGACGTTCATCACCTTCGTCATCGGGTCCCTAAGCCTGGCGGGCATCTTCCCCCTGTCGGGCTTCTGGAGCAAGGACGAGATCCTTTCGGCGGCCTGGGAGGACCAGCGCGTCCTGTTCTGGGTGGCCCTGGTCGTGGTGTTCATGACCGCCCTCTACATGGGGCGGGCCATCTTCCTGACCTTCGGCGGCGAGTACAAGGGAGGCGAGACGCCGGCCGGCGAGCACTCGGCCCATGAGGCCCAGCCTCACGAGTCGCCGCCGGTGATGGTGCTGCCGCTGATCGTGCTGGCCGTGGCCGCAGTCCTCACCGGCTTCCTGAACCTGCATCACGGGGTGACCGATCTGCTGGAGGGCTGGCTGCCAGGGCCGGCCCTGGAGCGGGTAACGGAGATGGAGTTCCACTTCGGGCTGGCAACCCTGTCGATGATCTTCGGCGTGGCGGGCTTCGGCGTGGCCTGGGCCATCTACAGCGCTCGCCTGCTGAGCGCCGAGAACCTGCGGCGGGCGTTCGGGGCCGTTCACCGGCTGCTGGTCAACAAGTACTACATGGACTGGCTGTACGAGGACATGCTGGTGCGGCGGGTAGTGCTGGGAACGGTGGCGAAGGGCCTGGACCTTTTCGATAGATACGTGGTGGACGGGGTGGTGAACGCAACGGCCTGGCTCACCCAGTTCAGCGCGTCGCGTCTGCGGCTGGTGCAGTCGGGCCAGCTGCAGCTCTACGCGGCGGCCATCTTTGTGGGGATTGTGCTTATCATAGCGGGCATTCTCATCGTGAATCCGTAGGGGAAGGCGACCGTGCTATCGTTCATCGTTTTCTTCCCCCTGCTGGGGATCGCTATCATCGCCCTCCTCCCGAGGGAGCGAGAGCGGGACGCCAAGTGGGTGGCGGCGGCCACAGCCTTCGTCGTCCTGGTGGGCGCGCTGGCCCTTTTCGCCGCCTTCGACCGTGACCAGACGGGCTTTCAGTTCGTTCAGTGCCATACCTGGATCAGCGGCGACATCGCCCACTTCGACATCCAGTACCTTCTGGGCGTCGACGGCCTGAGCCTGGCCATGGTGGTGCTCACCGCCCTGCTGGGCCTGGTGGCGGTGCTCATCTCCTGGAAGATCGAGCTGCGGCCCAAGGAGTACTTCGCCTGGCTGCTGCTGCTGGAGATGAGCCTTCTGGGCGTGTTCACCGCTCTGGACTTCCTGCTGTTCTTCATCTTCTGGGAGATCGAGCTAATCCCCATGTACTTCCTCATCTCCATCTGGGGCACCGGCCGCAAGGTGTACTCGGCCTGGAAGTACGTGTTCTTCACCTTCTTCGGCAGCGCCTTCATGCTGGTGGGCCTGCTGGTGCTGGGCTTCGCCGCCGATACGTTCGACCTCAGGGTCCTGAGCCAGATGGAGATCCGCGATGCGTTGCTGCCCACGCAGGTTCTGTTCTTCTTCCTGATCTTCGGATTCGCCATCAAGCTGCCGGTGTTCCCCTTCCATACGTGGCTCCCCGACGCTCATACGGACGCGCCCACGGCGGTGAGCGTGATGCTGGCGGGGGTGCTTCTGAAAATGGGCGGCTACGGCATGCTGCGCATCTGCCTGAGCATTCTTCCCGATGTGGCCCGCGATGCCAGCGTCTGGCTGGCCGTCTTCGGGGTGGTGAACATCCTCTACGGGGCGATGGTCACCCTGGTCCAGACCGACCTCAAGCGGCTGATCGCGTACAGCAGCATCAGCCATATGGGGTATGTGCTGCTGGGCCTCTCCGCTCTGGGGCAGGTGGGCCTGACGGGGGCGGGCATGCAGATGTTCACCCATGGTCTGATCACCGGGCTCCTGTTCGTCATGGTGGGGATGGTCTACGATCGCGCCCACACCCGCCAGATCGGGGAGCTGTCGGGCCTGGCCCACCAGATGCCGATGATCGCCGTGGTGATGGTCATCGCCGGCCTAGCATCGCTGGGTCTGCCTAGCACGGCCGGGTTCGTGTCGGAGGTGATGGTCTTCCTGGGCACCTTCGACAAGCACGGGGTGCTGACGATCCTGGGGGTGATCGGCATCCTGCTGACGGCGGGCTACATCCTGTGGATGATCCAGCGGGTGTTCCTGGGCGAGCGCATGCCTCGCTGGGAGGACCTGGGCGACGCCACCGCCTGGTGGGAGCGAGCGGTCCTGGTGTCCATGGTGGCCGTCATCTTTCTCATCGGCATCTATCCGGCGGTGGTGGCCGATGTCATCGAGACCGGCGTGGAGCCGATCGTAGGAAGGCTGGCCTGAGATGGGGGATTTGGCTAGCGTCGACCGCCTGGGGCCCGAGCTGATCCTGCTGGCCTTCGCTGGCATCATCGTGCTGACCGACCTGGTGGTGCAGCGCCGATGGCTGGTGGTGGGCAGTAGCCTGCTGGCGGTGGCCGGCTCTCTCATCTGGGCGGGCACGCTGGTGGCCCGCGACATGCGAGGCAGCGCCTTCGACGGGGTGCTGGTGGTGGACGACTTCTCCCTCTTCTTCAACTTCCTCTTCGCGGGCATCGCCGGGGTGGTCATCCTGGCCTCCATCGACTACAGCGAGCGGTTCAGCCGCTACCAGAGCGAGTACTACGCCCTCATCCTGACCTCGGCGGCCGGCATGATGCTCCTGGCGGCCAGCGTTGACCTCATTGCCATCTTCATCGCCCTGGAGCTGACCAGTATCTCGCTGTACGTTCTGGTGGCCTTGCTTAAGGACGTGCGCTCCAGCGAGGCCGGCCTCAAGTATCTCCTCCTGGGTGCCCTGAGCACGGCCGTCACCCTGTACGGGATGGCCCTGCTCTTTGGCCTGTCGGGAAGCACGAGCCTGGCGGACATAGGGGACAAGGTGGCCGCGGCCAACGACGACACGAGGGCGGCGCTGGTGATGGCGATGGTCTTCCTGGCGGCGGGTCTGGGGTTCAAGATGGCAGCCGTGCCCTTCCAGATGTGGGTGCCCGACGTGTACGAGGGCGCCCCCACGCCGATCACGGCCTACCTGTCGGTGGGGAGCAAGGCGGCGGGCTTCGCGGTGGTGATGCGCATCTTCTTCGAGGCTCTGGGCGACCGGTTCATCAGCGGCGACTGGTCGATCATGTTCGCCGCGATCGCCGCCATCTCGATGAGCGTGGGCAACCTCGTGGCCATCAGCCAGACCAACATCAAGCGGATGCTGGGGTACAGCTCCATCGCTCAGGCGGGGTATCTGCTGGTGGGCATCGCGGCCATCTCCGCTGCCGGAGGCGAGCTCAGCCTGGGGGCCAGCGGCGTCATCTTCTTCCTGGCGGCCTATGCCTTCACCAACCTGGGGGCCTTCATCGCCGTCATCGCCATCTCCAACCGGATCAACAGCGACGAGATAGGGGACTACGGCGGCATGGCCCGGCGGGCACCGCTGCTGGCCCTGGGGCTCACCCTGTGCCTGCTATCGCTCACCGGCATCCCGCCGACCGCCGGCTTCATCGCCAAGGTGTACATCTTCAACGCCGCCGTCGAGAGCGACCTGGTCTGGCTGGTCATCGTGGGCGTCCTCAACAGCGTGGTGGCCGCCTACTACTACCTGCGAGTGGTGCTCCAGATGTATCTGGAGGCGCCGCCGAGCGAGGAGCGCGTTCCCGCTGGGCCTTCCCTCGGCCTGGCGATGGCCATCGCCAGCGGCGGCATCCTGTTCATCGGCATCCTTCCCTTCCCCCTGCTGGAGGTCTCGGAGACGGCGGCCAGGGTGTTCGGCAGCTAAGGGCTGGTAATCGGTTTGTGCTTGGTGGGGAGAGTTCTCCTCGGCCATTCCGCGGGTTGTCCGCCTTGCGGACTCCGCCTCTGGCGGAGAAACCCGCGGCTTCCCAGAATCGAAGGATGGTGCTGCGGGATTCATCCCGCAGGGTTGGAAACCTCACCCACCAGCGGTGAGCCGATCACGAGCGCTCGTCTTTGTTGAATCGCCAGCCTGCGGGTGCTAGCATGCCAGCATGGCTGCCCCCCGATCCTCTCGTCCCGCTCACCGCATAGACGTACAGGTCGCTCGGCTTTTTCGCTCGGCGGTGCGGGCGCCCTGGCTGAGGCGAATCGCCCGCCACGTGCTGGCAGCGGAGGGCGTCGGCCCCACGCAACTGGGTGTCGTCGTTACCGACGACGCCACCGTCCGCGAGTTGAACCGCCGCTATCTCGGCGTAGACGCGCCGACGGACGTTCTCTCCTTCGGCCTGGGTCAGAAGGACGATGGGCCGTTCGCCCTGCCGCCGGGCGAGGCCACGCCCCTGGGCGAGGTGATCATCGCCTATCCGACGGCTGTGCGGCAGGCCGAGGAGCAGGGCCACAGCGTGGAGGCCGAGGTGGCCCACCTGCTGGTGCACGGCGTCCTCCACCTGCTGGACTACGACCACGTGGAGGGGGAAGAGGAGCGGATCATGCGCGGAAGGGAGAAAGAAATCCTGGCGGCTTTGGATCTGGAAGCGGCGTCTTTTGACAATGTTTGGCGCTAGTCTATAATGGCCTCGAGATGTAGAGTTTTGCGGTGGTTTTGTGAGTAGCAGCAGTACCAGCAGCGAAGTCTTCTATCGTAAGTGGCGTCCCCAGTCTTTCTCTGAGGTGGTGGGCCAGGACCCCATCACCCAGACGGTGCGCAACTCGCTGGCCAGCAGTCGGGTGGCTCACGCCTACCTCTTCTGCGGCCCTCGGGGCACAGGCAAGACGAGCATGGGCCGACTATTGGCCAAGGCGGTGAACTGCCTCCAGCTGGCCGAGGGCGAGCCGTGCAACACCTGCGAGTCCTGTCAGGCCTACCTCGAAGGGCGGGCCATGGACCTGGTGGAGATGGACGCCGCCAGCAATCGCGGCATCGACGAGATCCGCAAGCTGCGCGAACGGGTGGGCCTGGCGCCGATGGCCGGGGGGCACAAGGTGTATCTGGTGGACGAGGTGCACATGCTCACCCCCGAGGCCTACAACGCCCTCCTCAAGACGCTGGAGGAGCCGCCGCCCCACATCATCTTCGTCCTGGCCACCACCGAGGCGCACAAGGTGCCGGCCACTATCATCTCTCGCTGCCAGCGGTTCGACTTCCACCGTCTGCCACTGGCGGCGGTGGTCTCCCGCCTGGAGCACATCTGCCAGGAGGAGGGCATCCAGATAGAGGCGGCCGCCCTGCAGGAGATCGCTCGCAGCGCCAGCGGCAGCCTGCGCGACGCTATCAACCTGGTAGAGCAGCTTAGCAACTACTACGGCTCGTCGCCGAGCCTGGAGCAGGTGCGCGACTCGTTGGGCCTGACCGCCGATGCGCGCGGTCGCGAGTTGGTGCGCCACGTCCTGGAAAAAGACCTGTCGGCTGGGCTGAAGCTCATCGCTGCCGTGCGGGACGACGGTGTGGACATGCGCCAGTTTCAGCGAGAGGTGGTGAACTACCTGCGGGCCCTGCTGGTGGTGAAGGCGGGTGCCGAGGACACGTTGGACCTGGCGGCGGAGGAGGTGGAGGAGATGCGGTCCGCCTCGTCTGCTGCCTCCAGCGAGGACATCCTGCGAGCGCTGCGCGGCTTCGGCCAGGCGGACTTCCGCGAGGATCCTCAGGCGTCGCTGCCCCTGGAGCTGGCTCTGGCCGACCATGTGTTGGGGCCAAGCGCTGTGGCTCAGGTGGCAGCCGAGGAGACGGAGCCCGTCGTGCGGCCGCCTTTCCCGACGGGCCATCAGGCGGCGCCGCGGCAGCCGCCCAAGCTACGGGCGCGTCTCCAGGAGACGGAGAGGCAGGCCCCGCAGCCTCCGAAGCCTGCTGCGCCGTCCGGCGAAGGCGAGAGCCAGCCTCCGAAGCCTGCTGCGCCGTCCGGCGAGGGCGAGAGCCAAGCGGTAGAGGCCACTCCTGCCGAAGCGACGACGACGGCGGCCGATGACCTCCTGAAGCGCATCCGCGTGGCGTGCAAGAAGGAGGACCATCGGGTGGCCGCCTACCTCAACGGAACCTGCGAGGTCAAGTCCCTGGAGAATGGCGTTCTCGTCCTGGAATTCTATCAGAAGTTTAGCTTCCACAAGGAGAAGATCGAGACGCCGGACCACCGCCGTATCGTGGAAGAGGTAGCCTCGCGCCTTCTGGGTCAGACGATCACCCTAGAGTGCACGGTGGGCGAGCGGCAGACGGCGGAGGGGAAGCCATCGACGCGTGGGGGGCATCTGGTGCAGGCGGCTCGGCAAATGGGAGCACGGCCGGTTGTTGGTGGGAAGGGAGGTTCCAGTGGCGACCCGCGGAATGAACCATGATATGCTTCGGCAGCTTCAGCGGATGCAGGCCCAGATCACCAAGGCTCAGCAGGAAATCGAGGAGTCGACGGTGGAGGCGAGCGCCGGCGGAGGCGCTGTCACCGTGGTGGTCAGCGGGCAGCCCAGGCTCCAGTCCATCAAGATCGCTCCCGAGGCTGTCGACCCCGATGACGTGGAGATGCTGGAGGACATGATCGCCGCCGCGCTCAACGAGGCTCTGGAGAAAGTGCGCACTATGCAGGCTGAGCGGTTCGGCTCTGTGACCGGCGGCCTGGACATGCCGGGCCTAACCTAACCCGCAATGGACGTCATCCCTTCCGCTGCGGCGCCGGTGGTGAGGCTCGTCGAGGAGTTCCATAAGCTGCCGGGCGTCGGCCCCAAGAGCGCCCAGCGCCTCACCTACTATCTCCTGCGTGCCCCCGAGGAGGAGGCCAGGGCGCTGGCCCAGGCCATCCTGGAGGTGAAGGAGAAGATCACCTTCTGCTCCGTCTGTCAGAACGTGACCGACCGCGAGCCGTGCCTCATCTGTACCAACCCGGAGCGTGACTCCTCTCTTATGTGCGTGGTGGAGGAGCCCCTGGACATCCTGGCTCTGGAGCGAACCCGCAGCTACAACGGGCTGTACCATGTCCTGCACGGTGTGATCTCGCCCATGGACGGCGTGGGGCCGGAGGACCTGAAGGTGGAGGAGCTGCTGGAGCGCCTGAAGGGGGGCTCGTTCCAGGAGGTGATCCTGGCGACCAATCCCAACCTGGAGGGCGAGGCGACCGCCATGTACCTCGGGCGGCTGCTGCGTCCCCTGGGGGTGCGGGTGACTCGCCTGGCGCGCGGCCTGCCCAGCGGCGCCGACCTGGAGTACGCCGACGACCTCACGCTTACCCGCGCCCTGGAGGGGCGACAGGAGATGGACTGAGCCTCGCGGGCGCTTTCCATGACGACGCCGCGCATCTACAAGACGGAAGCTATCGTTCTGCGCCAGCGCAAGCTGGGCGAGGCCGGCAAGATCGTCACTTTCTACACCCCCAACTACGGCAAGCTGGATGCCGTGGCCAAGGGGGTGCGCCGACCCAAGAGTCGCCTGGGTGGCCACCTGGAGGTGCTGACTCATAGCACGGTCATGCTGGCCCAGGGACGTAATCTGGACGTCGTCACCCAGGCCCAGACGGTGGAGAGCTTTGCGCCCCTGCGGAGTGACCTGCACCGCCTGAGCCGTGCCCTGTACACTGCCGAGCTGGTGGACCGCTTCTCGCCCGAGGGGGCGGAGAGCTATCAGGTCTTCCAGTTGCTGCTGGCGACGCTCCGTCGCCTGGCCACAGCAAGGGATGTGGACACCGTCGTGCGCTACTTGGAGATGCAGCTCCTGGGCCTGTCGGGCTTTCAGCCCCAGCTCGCTCGCTGTGTGAACTGCGAGCAGCCCCTGGCAGCGATGCCCAACTACTTCGGCCTTGCCGCCGGCGGCGTCCTGTGTCCTTCATGCGGGCCGGAGGCCGCAGGGTCGAGGTCGCTATCGCTGAATGCCCTCAAGGTGATGCGGCTGCTTCAGAGCGGCAGCTTCGCCGCAGTGTCGCGGGTAAGGATGAACCTCGGCCTGGCGCAGGAGATCGAGATGCATCTGCGGGCCTACCTGGTCCACGTGCTGGAGCGAGATGTGCGGTCGGCTGCCTTCATCGACCGCCTGCGGCGGGAGGACTTCTGGGAGCCAGCGGGGGTATCCAGCCAGAAGGACTAGGCCTCTATGCCTCTCTACGAATACTATTGCCAGCACTGCAACGGTGTCTTCGAGGCCCTGCGGCCGATCAGAGAGGCTACCCTTCCTGTGCCCTGTCCAGCCTGCCAGCGAGAAGGGCAGCGCGTAATGTCCTCCTTCACGGCCTTCACCTATCGCGATGGCTACCCTCGTCGTATCCCCGACAAGGGGACATACTGGCACCTGGGGAAGGAAGTGAAGACCCTGCCCAAGCGGATGCGGCACCACCAGCATCCCGAGTTGGCCGAGCCGAAGCCGGTGAAGCGGCCGAGCAAGGGCGAAAGGGCGGAGCGAGAAGGGCGGGCGGTGGAGGAAGTCAAACAGAAGAAGTACCGCAGCAAGTGGTCTGCGAGCGAGCGCGGCTACCCGAGCAAGAGGTAGCTGCAGACCTTTAGGTCTGCTCCGCCGGGCAGTGCTAAAGCCCTGCAGCTACGGTGCGAGGTCGGGTCAGGGCTGAAGCCCTGCAGCTACGGTGCGAGGTCGGGTCAGGGCTGAAGCCCTGCAGCTACGTCGGCTTAGCTTCTGCGCTCCAAGACGTAGGCCACGATGTCGCGCAGGGTGCGGCGGGCGGCGTTCCTGGGCAGCGCGGTCAGCGCCTCCTCGGCTTCCTTGGCGAAGCCCTCGGCCATCTGGTAGGACTCCCGGGGGATATCCGATTGGCGGATCATCTCCACTGCCTGGCTGAGGTACTCCTGGCGTCGGCGGCGGGCGAACAGCTTGCGTATGGGGTTGCTCTTGGGGTAGCGGTCGAGCAGCAGCAGGGACGGCAGGGTGAGGGTGCCCTGGGCGAGGTCGCTGCCCACAGGCTTGCCCATCTCTTGCTCGTCGCCCACGAAATCGAGGATGTCGTCGACGATCTGGAAGGCCATGCCCAGGTTGTAGCCGTAGTCCTTGAGAGCTTCCACCCGGTCCTCGTTGGCCCCGGTCAGGAGGGCTCCACCCTGGCAGGCGGTGGCAAATAGGGAGGCCGTCTTGCCCGCGATCCGCTGGAGGTATTGACGCACTGTCTGGCGGGTGTCGTAGGCGGTCATGTCCTGGCCAATCTCGCCCCTGGCGATGGTCATGACGGTCTGGCTGAACAGGCGGATGACCTCGATGTTACCGGTGCAGGCGGCAAAGTCGGCGGCGTGGGCAAACATGTAATCGCCCAGCATCACGGTGGTGGTGTTGTGGAGCACGCTGTTAGCCGTGGGGCGGCCGCGGCGGGTGGCGGCGTTGTCGATGACATCGTCGTGCACGAGAGTGGCCGTGTGCAGCAATTCGATGGAGGCAGCTAGAGGGACCAGAAGGTCGAGCCTGTACCGGCCGAACTTCCCTGCCAGCAGGGCAAGTGCTGGCCGCAAGCGCTTGCCCCTGGCGGCCAGCACTAGGTCCAGCATCTCGGCCATAGGCTGAAAGTCTAGGTCTCTCAGGGCATCGATGGTCTTCTCGACGAGGTCGAGGTCTTGCTGAACGGGGCCGTAGAGGGCGTCTAGCTTCACAGCGCCTCTTTCTTCTCCGCCGGCCCGGAGCCACTAGCCTGGATGCCATAGAGGGCAGCGGCGTTGGCACTCGTCTGCCCCGCCACCTCTCGGACGGTCTGGGCCCGTATTTCTGCTATCCTGCCTACCGTCTCGATCAGAAAGGGGGGCTCGTTGCGTTGCGGCCGCCTCGACTGGGGGGTCAGGTAGGGGGCGTCTGTTTCGACCAGCAGGCGCTCCAGCGGGAGGCCGGCCACCACCGACGCCAGGCGGTCGGTGTTGGGGTAGGTGACGCTCCCCGCTATAGAGATGAGGAAGCCTAACTGGATGTAGCGCAGGGCCAAGGCCAGGTCGCCACTGAAGCAATGGACGACCCCCAGGGGCCGCTCCTGGGGCCATTGGGCTCTCACCTGGGCTGCCCACGCCGAGAGGATGGCAAAGGTGTCCTCCTCGGCGGCGCGCGAGTGGATGACCACCGGCAGGCGCAGCTCACCGGCCGTGTCCAGCATCTGCTGGAAGACGGCTCGCTGCGTCTCTGGCGGCGAGAGGTTGCGATAGAAGTCCAGCCCGATCTCACCTACGGCCACCGCCTTGGGCGATTCGGCTAGACGGCGGAGGGCCAGGCGCCCCTGGTCATCGAATTGAGCCGCTTGATGGGGGTGCCAGCCCACCGTGGCGAAGAGGTTCGGATGGGACTCGGCCAGAGCGAGTGCCCGCTGGCTGCAGTCCGCGTCCGTCCCTACCAGAACAATGGCCGATAGACCGGCCTGCCAGGCTCGTTCCAGAACCTGAACGCGATCGTCTTGGAACTGGGGGAACTGGAGATGACAGTGGGAGTCGATGAGCATGTTCATTGCCCCAGGCGGGCCTCTTCCTCCTCGATGATCTGCGGCTCCAGCTTCTTGACCAGGGGTTCCGGCTGAGCGATAGGCTGGCCGGGCAGCGGCAGGACGAACTGCCAGCCACTATCCTGGACGGGCCCATCGTAGCCCAGGTAGCCGTGCAGCCGCTGGCTGATGAAGGGCATGTAGGGGTAGAAAGCCGTCTTCAGAGCGTTGATGGCCCCGATGGCTGTGTAGAGGGTGGTGGCCG